>CAYXBQ010000017.1:0-52672 GCA_964463375.1 uncultured Ruminococcus sp.
CAGGCACATGGAACGCACCGCAGAACTGATTGCTTCCCTGAAAGGAAGGCAGACAGTGCTGATCGTGACCCATGACCCAGAGTTGATAGGACGGTGTTGTGATGATCAGATATATCTTCGTGACGGACAGATCGTTTCGCACAAGACATTGCAACGATCGTAAGTTAGAACAATTATCTAAAAGATAGTACAGCTTTGATGTATATAACTACAAAACCGCCTTTACTTGTTGCAATGGTGACCTAAGAATACTATCTACTGCCTTACAAGTGCCCGGGATCCCTTGCGTTTTCGGGCAATAGCTTCCTATGTTCACCTTCCCCCTGTCGATTGATTATATAAAGTCGATTGATTATATAAACTTGAGTGCATTTTATAAAAAAATTATAATAACATATTGCAATTACGGATGGATTGTGATACAATTACGGAGGTACTCTGCTGTGATGCATTGGTTCGCTCTATAGTTATACATATATTATCGTTCGTGCAGTATATATGGGTCGAGGATGTATTTGATACTACAGAAATCATGGCCGAAAAATAGAATTTCATAAAGGATCCCATGCATTTTTGGCACGTACACATGGCACGACCTTGTTCAGTTTCCGTTTTATACGGTTATTGATATATCATTTTTATTTTTTCCAGGAAGGACAAAAGACATGAAACGCTTCACAAAAGCACTCAGTATGCTTCTGATGATACTCATGGTGGTGAGCTTATTGCCGCTTTCCAGTATTGCCGAAGACATACAGACCATGCATACGGTTGTGTTCAAGCTGAACTACAACGGTGCGCACAAGATCCCTTCGCAAAAGGTGGCGGACGGCGAATGCGCTGTACAGCCGGAGGACGTTACCCGGGAAGGATGGATCTTCAAATACTGGTATGTGAAGACCGGTGACGGGATCCAAAAATTCGATCTGACGCAGCCGATCACAGAGGATGTGACTCTGTATGCACGCTGGGATGAGGATCTCACATATTGGGGACCCATCTGGAGTAGGAATATCCTTGGTGCGACTGCTGACAATAACAGTAACGACCAGCCAGACGCAGATGAAATTCCTGGAGAGATCACGCGTGGGCAGTGGATCAAGATGTTGGTTGCACAGTATGGGTATCCATATGATGTAACCGGTGCATTGGAAACATTTGCAGATGTCGAAAACAGTGCATACCGTTCTGCCATTGAAACGGCTGTTGTTAACGGTATTCTGACTCCTGCTCCCCAGGAAAACTTTGATCCGGATCGTATCGCTACCAGAGAATTTGCCGCTGAAACGGCTGTAAAAAGCATGGGATATTCTCCCGAAGGAACGATCGAGTGCGATGATGTCGATGAGATCGAAGATCCTGCTGCTGCAAATCAGGCGATTGCATCCGGTCTGCTGACGCTGGAGAATAACAAGTTCTATCCGAAACGTGCGCTGCGGAAAGCGGAAGCGGAAAATATTCTGGCTGCTGCGGAAAAAGAGTTCAATACGGTAGATGCGGATACAAACACACTGCCCGGCTTTGTTTTCCTGGACGGTGTAGTCCATAAAGATGAAGACGCTGCATGGGAAACGGATGGAGAGGAAATGATCGTTCCCGCCGGTGAAGACATTCCTGCAGTGGGGCAGATCATTACTTTCGGCACGAAGAAGGCGATCCGTGTGGAATCCGTGAAGACCGATGGCGGCGAAACCAGGATCACATATTCCACGCCTACATTGCCCGAGTTTTTGGACCGTATCGATACTGCCGGTGAAGCAGTGATGGATTTTTCCAACTTTGTTCCCGCAGAGGGCGTAACGGTCACCTACAATTCCGCTTCTCAGGTACAGCCTCTCGGCTTTATGGACGATTGGTTTGATGTCCCCAGCAATGAGATCGATGTGAATGGTGAAGTGGAATTGAGCGGTGAGATCGATCTTGGTGATAACTGGGAGATCGGGTATGCGCTGACGGTTTCTATCCCGACGGTCGCGTACAAGTTCGATATTGACTTTGACTTCAATCCCTTCAGCAAAGAACCCCTTGCAAATGTTAAGAATGCTTACATCAAATTCCAGGAGGATATCGATGTTCACGTGGATTTTGGACGTGGTATCGATACCGGTGACGATGAATTTGATGACAGCGTATTTGATGATATTATCGATAAAGAAATTCCGATCGGTTCCATTCCGTTGGTCGGTGTCGATGGGCTTTGCGTGGAAGTAGAGGTCGATTTGATTTTTACCGCATCCGGTAAGGTCGTTGTGGACTACAATGTGCACGGTACTGTAGGATGCCAGGTGCTGAATAATAAGCTGAAGAACATTTCTGCACTTTCTTCCTCTCTGTCTGTTGGTCTGGAAGCAGAGTTCTCTGCCGGACCTAAGATCGGTCTGGAAGCAGAGGTCTTTGGCAAAGACATTCTGGAGTTCTCGATCGAAGCAGGGGCAAATGCCGGCGGTTCTGTACATCTCCGGTATTTCGATCCAGACCCGATCTGCGATATGGTTTGCATGGATGCCACTGCGTATGCCTATGCCCATATCAATGCTCTGGAAGAATGCTTGATCGACGACTGGCTGGACATTGGCATGAAATTTACCATCTGGGATGATGACAATAGTCCGTTTAAGATCAGCGGGCATTGGGAAGATATGATCAAAGTGCCGGAGTGTACATACAACGAAAAGGGAACGATCAAGGGAACGGTAGCCAATGCCGACGATCGCACCCAGTACATCTCTAACGCAAAAATCAACATTCTTAAGCATGAAACATTCGATGAAGAAACCACAGTGTATTCCAATGGAAACGGTGAGTACACAGCAACGGTTCCGGCAAACTCCTATCTTGTGAAAATTTCCGCTGATGGATATATTCCGTTTGAAAGTCTGGAAACGGTCGCTCCCAACGACACGGTGTATCTGGAGACCTATTTGATGGTGGAAGGCGACGAAGACAGCGGTGAAACAAGTACGATCGGCGGACAGATCGCCAATTCGGTTACAGGCATCGGTATCCCCGGTGTGAAACTGACGATCCGAAAGGGTTGGAACAAAACGAGTGGCGACACCGTTGCAACGGCGTCTACAAATAGTGCCGGTACCTACAGTGCAACGCTTCCGCTGGGTAACTTTACGATCCTCATGGAATGCGACGGATACGTTACAGGTCACTTCAATGTGGCGGTGACCAAAAATGGCAACAACAATTGTCATGCTGTTATGACACCGGATGGCAGCGACTCCGTTGCGTTAGGCGATATGCGTATCATTTTGACCTGGGGCACAACGCCGTATGACCTGGATTCCCATTTGTGGGGACCCACGGTGGACGGAGAGAGTATGTATCATATCTACTATAATAGTATGTCCTATATCAACAATGGAAATAAACAGGCATACCTGGATGTGGATGACAGAGTCTCCTATGGTCCTGAAACCACGACCATTTACGACATGACGCCGAATGGTGTGTATAGCTTCTATGTACATGATTACACCAACCGAAGCAGTACTGCTTCGAATGCATTGGCAAATTCCGGTGCAAAGGTGCAGGTCTACATGGGAAATGCATTGATCGCCACATATAATATCCCGACATCCAGAGTCGGTACGGTATGGCATGTGTTTGATTTCGATGCGACCACGGGAAAGATCAGTGGGGTCAATACCTTCACATCGACAGAGGATCCCGGCATCGTTGGCAAACCGTAAGCAACTGTCGGGTCGGATGCAGATGGCATAGAAGTACCTTTCTCGGACAAAGAAAAATGTAGGCTATCCCGTAGTCAAAAGGTAGCATATGATTCGGCTCTATGGACTTTTTTAGCCATAGGGCCGAATCTGCATCCATAAGAAATTACGAAATAGGAGGAATATATGGAGAGACATCCGCATCAAAAGATCGAGGATATGTCCGGCTATCGCTGGTGGATACGCAGAAAACGGAGTTGCTATTTTCAGGATCTTCTGACGATATTGTTCGTTTTGGCTGCTTTTGTTGCTGGCATGTATTTGATCGGGTTTGATACATTTGAGACAAAAGAGATCATCTTCGTGGCGGTGCTCGTTCTGCTAATTTTCGCATTTGCGATGCGGCAGCTGCTACTGACCATCAAAACCTTTACATGGCAGATCGATGCATATTGGTTTGGGACCATTACGGATATGCGACGAAATTTGAAATCGAATAAAAAACTGAAAAACTATCGGCTCACGGCAGATGTGCAGGGAAAGTCGATGGAGGGGATCTGTCTGACAAAGACATATTATAAAGCCGAAATAGGGCAGGAAATACTTCTGTTCACTATTGGTACGGACGTTGTATATTGCGTGCATCCGAGAATGTGATGATGCCCTTGCAGCGTGTTTCGATCCCGCATGTGCTGCTATCGGGAGACCGGTCGATCCGATCCTGCCAACGATGCTCGCCACGGCCACGGAACCAATACAAGCGGATCTTTTCATAAAATTATAACAAAAATGCTGTACAATAACGACAAATTGTAACGCTACTTTAATGTAATCTACAAAATTGTTTTTTTTCTGTATTTTGTTGACAATCGCTGCGTAATATGCTATAATATATTTGAATACCACTGCCGCAAAGTGGCTTTCTTTTAATGCTTACTCTTTGAGAAATGCCGTAGATTCTCTGCTTCGATCCGTTCGAAGTGGCGTTGGAAAATGGGCACTGCGTGGTACGTGGTAAATATTTTAAAATTTAATGGAGGAATAGCTATGAACAATAAGCTAAAATCCACACTTGCGTTGTTCCTGTGCTTGTTGATGGCGGCCGGTTCTCTGGCAGGCTGTAAGGGCGGTAGTGTTCTGGACGGCGAAAACCCCTACAAGCAGGCTACATACAACACCACAACAGATGTAATGCCCAGCAACTGGAACGAGTTCACCTACCAGGATAACAACGACACCCAGATCATGGACTACATCACTTCTCAATTCTTCTCCTACGACTACAAGTTTGAGAACGATGAAAAGTACAACAAGGACGGTACGATCAATAAGGAAGCGATCGTTCCCGGTGCGTACACCACCAACTACTCCGCTGCCACCAAGTTAGAGGATGTTACCGCTACGGTGGACGCAAAGTGGGGCTACACCGATGCACAGAAGGAAGAAGGCGGCTATGCCTGGAAGATCACCCTTCGTGACGACCTGAAATGGGATGACGGCACACCCATTACGGCAGCGGACTTCGAATACTCCATGCAGCAGCTTCTGGACCCTGCATTCATGAACTTCCGTGCCAACACCTACTATGACACGCTGCAGATCAAGGGCTCCCGGAACTACTTCTTCCAGAACCAGGAAGGTACCTACGAGACCGTGGAAAGCCAGGGCTACGCCTCCAACCAGGCTGCACTGGACGCCGGTCAGGTATTCTACATCAATGCATATGATTTCTACGGCGCAGAAGGCTACGTAGATGCAAACGGCAACGCCTGCCCCCAGTGGGTCGCTATGAACGACGAGACCGTTTGGGATACCGCCAACGCATGGTCCACCGGTACCGCCGAGGACGCTTTCTCCGGTAAGGATCTGTGGGATGCTTACTTCACCCCCGAAACCGGTGCCTACGCTGCCTACGTGGAGATCGGCGGCGGCTACGAATCCTGGATCGGCCTGTATGTGGAAAACACCGTGACCGACATGAACTGGGAAGACGTTGGTGTCTATGCCATCGAAGATGAAAACGCCATCGTTGTCTGCCTGGAAAAGACCTACTCCTTCCTGACCGAGGACGGCGGCCTGTCCGTTTGGGCTCCTTACTATATGTCCGGTCTGCCGCTGGTACATAAGGAAAAGTACGAAGCTGCCAAGATCGCTCCCACAGGCGGCGCGACTCTGTGGACCTCTAAGTACAACTCCTCTCTGGAAACCTGCGCAAGCTGGGGTCCCTACAAGCTGGCTGAGTTTGAGGCCGGTTCTCACTACAAGCTGGTGAAGAACGAAAACTGGTTCGGCTGGAACATGGAAGATTATGCCAACCAGTACAACATCGATGCGATCTACTGCCGGAAGGTAGAAGAATTCGCCACCAAGTGGATGGGCTTCCTGAGCGGTGAATACGACGATGCTTCTCTGCAGACCGAAAACGTTGCAGATTACGCAGACTCTAAGTACGTATACTACTCTACCACCTCCACCGGTACCTTTGGTATGCAGCTCTTCAGCGACCTGGATGTTCTGAAGAACAGCGACAACAACAACGGGATCCTGGCGATCCAGGAATTCAGACACGCCCTGAACCTGGGTCTGAACAGAAGCGACATCGTTGCCAAGATCTGGCCCGGCTCCACGGTTCCTTGCTTCGGTCTGTTGAACGTAGCATACTACTACGACATCGAAAATGCGCCTACCCTGGCAGACGGTGGTCAGTATCGGAACACCACCCTGGCAAAAGAGGGTATCCTCCGTGCCTACGGCTTCACCGAAACGAACGGCAAGTGGTCCTCCGGCGAGCTGAAGGATCTCGACCTCGACGAAGCCTATGACGCACTGACCGGTTACAACCCCACGGAAGCCAAGAATGAAATGAACAAGGCCATCGAGATCCTGACTGCCAACGCAGAGGAATATGGCTACGACCCCTCTAAGAACATCACCCTGGTTTACGGTTCCTCTGTGGACAACGACAAGCAGAGATTCCGTGCCGACTACCTCCAGGAAGTGCTCGACGGTCTGACCGAAGGCACGGCTCTGGAAGACAAGATCGATGTAAAGTTTGACGCATCTGCCGGCTCTGAATGGGCCAATGCGTTCCGTTCCGGCGCTACCCAGATCGGTTTCGGTTATGGTTTCTCCGGTAACGCCTTCAACCCCTTTGACATCGTGGGCGCATTCGTAGACCCCGATAACGACCTGAACTATCATATGTACTGGGATACCGCTGCCCTCGACATGACCCTGAAGATGCCCGAAGGCGATTACGAGGGTGCCGGTGAAGAGATCACCATGAGCGTACAGAACTGGTACTTCTGCCTCAACGGTCGTGCAGCCACCGAAAACCAGCCCAAGACCTACAACTGGGATGCTGGTTATGCACCTGCGGAAGCAAGACTGACCATCCTGTCTGCACTGGAAGAGCTCACCATCAAGGAAAGCCGTTCTGTCATGCTGATCGCAGATAGTGGCGGATCCTTCCTGGGTGCTAAGTTCTCCTACATCTCCGATGAGGAACACACCTTCATGGGCTTCGGTGGCTTACGGTACATCGAAGTCAACTACACCGATGAAGAATGGACTGCTTACGTCGCTGCCAACAACAACGACCTCACGGCTGAATACAAGAAGTCCGAATAATCATCCAACTGTTTTCAAGTTGTAATGCACGAACAAGCGGCGGTGGGCCAATTCGCCTATCGCCGTTTGCTGCATTACAATCGTTTTTTATCCACGACAATAGCCTGTGAACGATCGCAGGTACACATATACCGTTTTCATGGGTGCTGCGGAAGGCAAAAGGGTGCTTTCTGTGGCAAACTTGGCTTGCAAAATCACAAGCAGAGGGGAAAAAACTATGTACATGTTTAAATATGTGACGAAACGAATCGGTCTGATGCTGTTCACCTTTTTCATCATTGTCACGATGTGTTTCTTCCTTATTAAGCTGTTGCCGATTCCCACCAATGCTCTTCCCGGACAGGACCCCGAGATCATCATGCGAACGCTGGAGGGAAGAGGATGGATCACCAATATCCGAGAGGGCGCAAACGGCGTTTGGGAATATGACCGTGTGCCCATTTTATTACAATACGGCAATTACATCAAGCGTATCATCACCGAGGGTGACTTCGGTATCGTGACCACCTACGGCGAATACCTCAATATGAATATCTGGGATGTGTTCGTCTCCCATCTCCCGCCCACGATCCTCATCAATCTGTACTCCACCTTGCTGGGCGTGCCGATCGGTCTGGCACTGGGCATTTTGGCAGCACTGAAAAAGAACAAATGGCAGGACCAGGTCATCAACGTGGTCATCATGCTGCTGATCTCCTTCCCGTCCATCGTGTTGGCGCTGCTGATCCAATACCTGTTCTGCTTTAAGCTGGGCTGGTTCCCGCTGACCATGTCCACAAGCAACGACTATTTCAGCTGGCAGGTGTTCCGCTCCATGCTGCCCGCCGTGTTTGCACTGTCACTGGGCTCCATCGCAGGATACGCCAGATACACCCGTGCGGAGCTGTCCGAGGTGCTGACCAGCGAATTCATGCTGCTTGCCAGAACCAAGGGTCTGACCAAGCGGCAGACGATCTACCGCCACGCACTGCGCAACTCCATGGTCGTGATCTTCCCGTCCATTCTGTCGGAGTTTGTGTCCGTGCTGTCCGGTTCTCTGATCATCGAGAAGATGTTCGCCATCAACGGCGTGGGCGGGCTGTACCTGAACTCGATCACCTTCCAGGACTACGACTTCTTTATGCTGCTTTCCTGCTTCTATACGCTGGTCAGCCTGACCGCCGGCATCGTTATCGACATCAGCTACGGATTCATTGATCCGAGAATCAGAATGGGGGCGAAATAAGTATGGCAAACACGAATCAATTCGAAAATATCCCTGCCGAGAAGTTCCAATTTGCCAAAAAGACCGACCTTTCTCACGACAAAAAGCTGGCTACCAAGCCGGTGAGCTATTTCCAGGGTGCTTTCAATCGCTTCAGCAAAAATAAGGGTGCCGTGGTCGGTGGGATCGTGGTGCTGTGTCTGGTGCTTTTTGCGATCATCGCCCCGTTCTTCACCGCATTTAAGCCCGCCTACTACGACATGATGTACGCCTATGTTTCGCCCAAGAACAACCTGTTTGACAAAATGGGTCTGGATTTCTGGGACGGCTGTAAGGTCAAGGACACCAACAAAGTCGGCTATCTCCGGGACCTTGCCATGATGCAGGAAACGGGCCGAGACGTGATCAAGGATGGCGAATACACCATCAATGAGGAAGGCAATTATATCTACCGGTACGACACGTACTATGGCGTGGGCTTTGGCAAGTACAAGATCATCTCCCGGGAGGAATATGCCGCGCTCCAGGCCTACCAGAACGAGACCGGTATCCAGGTGCTGTATCCGGTGGTCTCCATTTCCGAACGGAACAAGATGCTGGAAAAGAACAAGTACGATGCCAACATCTATTATAAGGTAGAGAATCCCCAGGCATCGGTGCTTCGTCCCAAGCTGGATGCAGACGGCAACCTCATTCCGAACTATTGGACATACGAGGAAGGCGACGCCTCTGCCACCATGTCCAAGTACGACTCCCTCCGGATCGAGGGACAGAACGGCTTTACCGAGGACGGCAAGACCTACTACTATGCCTACGGTCGTGAAGTGGACGGCGGTGTCGAGGTGCGGGTGGAATACTATGAGTATTACATCTACAACCATACCCGCGTGAAAAACGACGGTATCACCGAGCCCCACTTCCTCTTTGGTACCACCGAGACCGGGAAGGACATCTTTGCCTGTCTCGCCTATGGTGCCCGGTTCTCCTTTATCTTCGCCAGCGTCGTAGCCGTGGTGAACTTCATCGTCGGCGTGATCTGGGGTTCCATCGCCGGGTACTTTGGCGGTCGAGTGGACCTGTTTATGGAGCGTTTTTCCGAAATTTTGGGTGCTGTGCCCACCATGATCGTGATCACGCTGTTGAAATACCACATGGGCTCCACCAGCCAGGCTTTGGTGCTGTTCATCGCCTTCTTTGCCACCGGCTGGATCGGCATGGCAGGTACGACCCGTATGCAGTTCTACCGCTTCAAGAACCAGGAATACGTCCTTGCCGCCAGAACACTGGGGGCTAGCAACAAGCGGATCATGTTCAAGCATATCTTCCCCAACGGTCTGGGTACCATCGTGACCAGCGTGGCACTGGTGATCCCGTCCATGATCTATTCGGAGACCAGCCTGTCGTACCTGGGTATCATCAACCTGGAAGCCGGGAACACCACCAGTGTGGGTACGCTGATCGCCGCCGGACAAAAATCCATCATGGCAAATGCGGCGTATGTCTCCTTCTTCCCCTGCGCATTCTTAGTGCTGCTGATGCTGAGCTTCAACCTGTTCGGCAACGGTCTGCGGGATGCGTTCAACCCGTCGCTGAGAGGATCGGAGGATTAAGATATGCATACTATGGAAAAAGAAGTAAAACTATCGGTCAATAATCTGAGAATGTCCTTCCGCACGGATGCAGGTAAGGTACAGGCGGCACGGGATATTTCCTTCGATCTGTACAAGGGCGAGACCCTGGCCATCGTGGGGGAATCCGGTTCCGGCAAGTCGGTGACCGCAAAGGCCATCATGGGGATCTCTGCGGTCAATGCCATCCACGAAGGTGGCGAGATCCTGTATGACGGCAAGGACCTGATGCGGATCCCGGAGGAAGAAATGCACAAGCTCCGTGGGGACAAGATCGCCATGATCTTCCAGGACCCGCTGTCAGCACTCAACCCCATCATGCGGGTGGGCAAGCAGATCACCGAGGCCATGCTGCTCAAGAACAAGGCGAACCGGCACGAAGGTCGTGAAGCCTTCAACAAAATGCTGGCAGACCTTTCCGAGATGACCGTTGCGGCACTGAACGCCGGTGCCCAGAGCGATATTCCGGCGGCCGAGGTACCGCAGTATATCAAGACCTTTGACAATTTCAATATCTGCGCCATCCAGCTGGAGAACAGCTACAACACAGCCCATACGGCTGCCGAGGAGCTGATCGCCATCATCGACGAGTTCCTGTTCCTGACCGAAAAGAAGCAAAAGGTGGATGTGGTGTCCACCCTCAACCTGATCGAGCATAAGCTGGCAGACATCCAGGACAAGTATTTCACGGTGAGCTACACCGAGGTGCTGAACGGCTATAAGGCAGAGCTGGCTACGGTCAAGCGTGCCGAAAAAGCCAAGCTGACCATCGTGGACAGCGTGAAAAAGGTCGTCACCATGAGTGCCAGCAAGCTCGAGGCCTCCCAGGAAACGGCAGATACGCTGGCAAAGATCCGGGAGACCGCCGAAAAAATGCTGGCCGAACCCCGGTACGACTTCTTCCGCATTGGGTACTATATCTACAAGCATCCCGATGAGGATCTGAGCAAAATGCCCGCCGAACAGGCAAACGAAATGGCCTACAAGTTCCTGAACGAGGACTTCATGGATTCGTTCATCCAGCTGGAAAAGATCGCCGTACAGTACTCCAACGACAAAATGCTGGAGAACAAAAGGAAGGCCATCGAGATGTTGGAGAGCGCGGTCCAGTTCTTTGAGAAGGGCAACTTCAACGAAAAGGATGCGGAGGAGCTTTGCAAGCGTTTGGACACCAGCGTCCGTACCACCATCGACCCCCTGTCCCCGGTGAAGGACAGCTTAGCCTATACCTCCGGCGGCGCACTGACCCGTGAGGTGGAGAAGTATTTCTTCTACATCAAGAACAATCCCAAGGAGGAGGAACGCTTCGCCAAGCAAACGGCCAAGAGAGAAGCGTTGCTTGCCAAGGGGAAGACGGTGGATTGGGAGGTCATTCCCAAGTCCGTCATCGATCCGGCAGAGCAGATCAAGGCCATCGTTTCCGTGATCGACCGTGTGATCGTCAAGTTCCGGTCGGATCTGGACAATGCGGCAAGCTTCGATGTGGACAAGCGCTGCATCGAGATCATCGATTTCCTGAAGGAAAAGGCATCCCAGGTGGTCAACACGCTGACCAAGCGGATCGCCAAGGAAAAGGCCATCAAGCTCATGGAAGAGGTCGGTATCCCCGAACCCCGGATCCGCTACAGACAGTATCCCTTCGAGTTCTCCGGCGGTATGCGGCAGCGTATCGTTATCGCCATCGCACTGTCCGCCAATCCCGACATCCTGATCTGTGACGAGCCCACCACGGCACTGGACGTGACCATCCAGGCACAGATCCTGGAGCTGATCAATCGCCTGAAGAAGGAGCACAATCTGTCCATCATCTTCATCACCCATGACTTAGGCGTTGTTGCCAATATGGCAGACCGGATCGCCGTCATGTACGCCGGGAAGATCGTGGAATACGGCACGGCAAACGAGGTGTTCTACAATCCCCAGCATCCCTACACCTGGGCACTGCTGTCGTCTATGCCCGACCTGGACACCAACGAAAAGCTGGATGCCATTCCCGGTACGCCGCCGAACATGATCTATCCGCCTGTGGGAGATGCATTTGCGGCACGGAACAAATATGCGCTGGAGATCGATTTTGAAAGACAGCCGCCCATGTACGAGGTCACGCCCACGCACTATGCGGCGACATGGCTGCTCCATCCCAATGCGCCCAAGGTTGAAATGCCCAAGATCATCACAGAGCGTATCAAGCGTATGAAGGAAAGGGGAGGCAACAATGGCGAACAACAATAACGAGGTTTTGCTGAAGGTCGATCACCTGTGTCAGTATTTCCGCATGGGACACAAGGATCTGAAGGCCGTGGACGATGTCAGCTTCGAGATCAAAAAGGGCGAGGCCTTTGGTCTGGTGGGAGAATCCGGTTGCGGAAAGACCACCACGGGCCGCTCCATCATCAAGCTGTACGACATCACCTCCGGTAATGTGTACTTCAAGGGACAGCGAGTCAGCGCCGGTACCCGTTCCTACAAGGATGCCATAGCAAAGGCAAAGACAGAATCGGCAGAGAAGATCAAAAATCTACGTTCAGCAGGTTCTGCCGAGGCAAAGGCGGAGATCGAGCGGATCCAGCGGGAGCTGCAAGAGACCATCACCGAAAACAAACGGCTCATGCGGGAAGCACAAGCGGACTGCAAGGGTGTCGATAAGCGGTACGCAGCCACAAGGGTCGCCGAGCTGGAGAAGGAATATAACGAAAAGTTCGCCGCCGCTGCCAACGATCCCGCAAAAACCCAGACCTTGCAGCAGGAATACAAGAACAAGCTGCGTGTTGCCAAAAAGAGCAAGCTGATCACCCAGATCCAGATGATCTTCCAGGACCCCATCGCCTCTCTGGACCCCCGTATGACCGTCCGGGACATCATCGCAGAAGGGCTGGTCATCAATGGTGTGACCGACAAGGATTACATCAATGAGAAGGTCTATGAGATCCTGGAAACGGTTGGCCTGGTACGGGAGCATGCAGACCGGTATCCCCACGAGTTCTCCGGTGGGCAGCGGCAGCGTATCGGTATCGCCAGAGCCGTCGTCATGCAGCCCGAAATGATCATCGCAGACGAGCCCATCTCCGCTCTGGACGTATCCATCCAGGCACAGGTCATCAATCTGCTGAACGACCTGCGGGACCAGTTGGGGCTCACCATCCTCTTTATCGCCCATGACCTTTCTGTGGTCAAGTATTTCTCTGACCGAATCGGTGTCATGTACTTTGGGAAAATGGTGGAGCTGGCCGATTCCGAGGAGCTGTTCAAGAACCCGTTGCATCCCTACACACGTTCGCTGCTGTCGGCCATTCCGCTGCCGGACCCGGTCTATGAGAAGCAGCGTGTGCGTTTGACCTACAACCCCCTTGCCGAGCACGACTATTCGGTGGACACGCCTTCCTTCCGGGAGATCGCCCCGGGGCATTTCGTACACTGCAACAATGCCGAGGAAGAAAAGTACAAGCAGATGCTCCACGGATGAAACGGATGGTCAAGAAAATTGCAAACAGATAAGAAAAAAGTATTGACCAAATATGCCGTTTGCATTGCCGTAGCCGCCCTGCTCACGTTGGCTGTATTCGCCATGAAAGGCTTTTTTACGGATCGTATCGAAGCCAATATGGCGATACTGGCCGACGGGTTCACGGTCTCCGGCGTGCTGCTGACGGCCTTTGCGGGGCTGTTCTACGTGAGCAGCGAGGGCGCATTCATCGGCATCGGCTTTGTGCTGCGGAATATCGTGCAGGCGTTTCTCCCCATGGGCAGACGCCACCACGAGTTCTACGGTCAATACCGGGAGCGCAAGCTGGGCGAGATCCGGAAGCGAGACGATCACTGTCTGCTGGTGGTAGGACTGAGCTTTCTGGCGATCGGGATCCTGTTCAACGGGATCTGGTACGTGCAATACTACCAGCCCCCCGCCTGACCGATTTGCACAAAAACGACGGTATCCCAAACGATACCGCCGTACTCCAATACAAAGAGCGCACAGATCTGGTTTTAGAAAATCGATCTGTACGCTCTTTTTGTTTTGCATATATGCTGCCGCAAAAGCCTATTTCTTCCTTAGCTTGTCCGCCGGAGTGGGTACCAGCTTGGACTGAGGCTTGTGGCATTTGGGGCATATCATCCCCATGTTGCCGGTGCTGGGATTATAGGTGTACCGATGCCGGCAATGCTCACAGGTGCGAAACATCGTGCGAATGGACATATGCTACCTCCTTTTACTTGGATACAGGAGCTTCCCCCCCGAAAACCGTACCCTGTCCGAACAGCACAGGGCAAGGTCATCCAATTTTGATCCATCTATGCTTGTGGTCACTGGTCTTGCCACAGTAGCCGCCGGTAAGTGGACGAAGACCATTTAGCGATGAATGTGTCACACCGCATTTGGAACATTGCCACTTTGTGGGCTTTTCTACGACCTTAGTCCATCTGTGCTGATGGTCACTGGATCTGCCGCAGTAACCGCCCGCAATAGGCCGAAGTCCAAATGTGGTTTGTGTGACCCCACACAGTTTGCATTGCCATGTTGTAGTTGCCATCATACCGCTCCTTTACGAAAGCTTCAATCCTTGTACTTTTCGTACTGCTCCATGTAATACTCGTATTGCTCTCTGTCCCCGCTTTTTCTGGCGAGATCGGCGTATTTCTTGGCATTGGATGCCATCTGGTGCCGGGTCTTTGCTTCCATTCTGGAGTCCAAACCTTCCAGTCTTTCGGTGTTGCCACCCAGCGCACGTGCGCCCTTCAGGCTTGCATCCTTGGCAGCGCCGAACACCTCAGACCCGATCTCAAAGCCGGCCGTGTCCGAGATCCCCTTCAAAATGGCACTGGCCGTTCCCGTTGTTGCAAGTGCCGCCTTACCGATAAATTTTAAAATTCCCATGTGATGATCACCTCCATTTGCCTATATTATACCACGGCAATAGGACAAATGGCTGTCTCGATAAAAAAACATATCCACGGATCTCTCATTTGGCGACATTTTTTTGCGTGCGATAGACATGGCGCAGGCGGCGATGGCATGGGCTGGCTCATTTTCGATAATGGTCGCACATTTTCTCGATCTCCCTTTGCATTTCCTCCACAAATTCCGTAGGAGAAAGGACCTTCACCCATGCGCCCTGGCTCAGCAGCCACATCTTGATCCCGTCTCCGTAGACCTCCGCCTCGATGAGATACTTCTTTTCCCCCAGCCGCTCGATGATCTGGGCAGTGGGCAGCTTATCCAAAACCGCCTGCACCGAAGGACCGTTGAACTCGAATCGAATGGTGCGCAGCTTGCCCGGCCACATGAACAGGCTCCGCTTGCGCAAAAGACCCTCGTCAAAATCGATGGGTGCAGGGTTGTCCTCGTTCCGACGGTGCACCGTGATCCCCTTGATGCGGTCGATGCGAAAATAATAGGGTTTGTCCCCGTTGCCGTCTGCCAGAAAGGCGATCAGGTAGAAATAATAATCGGCGAACAGCACCGAGACCGGCCGGATCCGATGGGTGACCCACTTTCTGTCCATGCGATAGTATTCGATGCTGATCTCCCGCCGGTCTGTGATGCAGTCCACCAGCTTCCAAAGATTTTCCTCTACGCTCTCGCAATCGTGATTGACCTCCGGGTAGTGGTACAGCTCCTTGCGGATCAGCTCGTTCAGCTTGGGTCGATCCTCCGGCGTGGTGAACTTTTTCAGCTTGTCGATCAGGGTCAGCAGCTCCATTTTGGAGAAGGCTCTGGCACCGATCATCACCTCCACCAGCGCAAACAGCTCCTTGTTGGTCAAAAATTCGTCCATATACAGCCGATAGCATTTGTCGCTGTAGGAATATTGCAGCTCCGTGTTCCCCACTAGGTCACGATGGTCGGCTAAGAAATCCTTGAGCTCGTTGATGCTGCGTGTGATGCTTTTGGTAGACACGCCATAGGCATTGGCAAGGGCCTGCACCGACAGATCCTCTCCACGGAGCCCCCGAAAAAAGATCTCCAAAACACGATATTGCTTGGTGTTTTCCATGGCCATCCCTCCTTTTTACGATAAAATACCGAACGTGTGTTTGCTTTACACGATACATACGGATAGTATACACCAAAATGCGTCCGTTTGCAATAGGCTTTGGAAAACTTTCCGGGATCCCAGGACAAAAAAAGTCGGTACCGCAGGGAGCAGTACCGACAGCATGTCGTATTATTTGGCATCTAAGGCAGCTTTCAGGTCGGCAATGTCCATTTCGCTCAGATCGGAGGTGCGGATCACCTCCAGCAGCAGCTCCATGGGATCGTCTAAGAAGGCACGGTGGACGAAATCACCGGCGATGAATCGGCGGTATGCATGTACATCGACCACGGGGGTATAGCAGTTAGAGCGACCGATCTTTTCGATGGTCACGAAGCCCTTTGCCGCCAGGCGGTTGATCAGGGTCAGGACGGTGGTCAGCTTCAAGCGGTTCAGCGCAGGGAAGTGCTTGACGACCATGGTGGCAGTGATCCCCTTCTCGCCTTCCTCATAGAGCGCCCAGATCGCTTCCATGATCTCCAGCTCGCTTTCCGGCAGCTTAATGAATTCTTTGTGGTCAGACATACGTATTCCTCCTGTATTTGTGGATCCTGACGAAAGCATGCTGTCTCTGGCAACAGATGCACCCAAAAAAGATCCCTCGATAAGATAGTTATATTATACCATGCGTTTCTACACAAGTCAATAGCCAAACTGCAAATTCTTCACGGAAAATTCATGGGGGTATAGTGATACTATAGCAAAAAAAGCCGATCGGCGAAGGTCGAAGAACATCAGCCTTACCAAAAACACGTATAAAAGCCTGTATGCAGTGCATAAAATGGTGTATAAGAGAAGCGAATAATGGGAGCGAATTTTTGTAGCAAATGTAGAAAGCGTTCAGAAATGCCGCAAAAAGCAAAAACAGGATGTAAGCGTAAGGCCTACATCCTGTTCATATGTTTTACACAAAATTTATCTCTTCTTAGAGATAGCGTAACCGGCAGCGGATACAACAGCGGCTACAGCAGCAACGATACCAGCGTCGAAGGTCTGGGGAGCGGTTGCAACATCGGCAGCAGTGTCTACCACTTCGGGTTCGGTCTCTACCACGGGTTCTACGTATTCGTCAGCGGTCATGGTCAGGTTGTCCCAGGTAGCGTCAGCGGTGGACCATGCGGAGCCCTGGTTGGCGTTGGTGAAGTTGTGGAATTCACGGGTCAGAGGATCCTCGTCAGCGTCGTCGTTGATACCAACGCAGAAGCCGATAGCAGCACCTTCTTCTACAGCGTAGTCAGCACCCCAAGGCAGAGCGAGCTCCATGGTGTAACCGAAATCGGTGTAAGCGAAAGCGAATTCAGCGTTATCCATGTTGTTGTCTCTGTGCAGACCGCCACCAGCCCATGCGGTGAAGGAAGGCCCAATGGTGTACTGAGCAGCGTTGATGTCGGTGATAGCACCTTCTTCGCCGGACAGGTTGATGTACACCTCGATGGAGTCGTTCATGTACACGGAGGTAACGTCAGCAGCCTTGGTAACGGTGTCGTCGTTTACTTCCACGTATACGTACAGATAGTCGTCGTCCCATGCAGCCCAGCCGGTACCGGTGGAACCACCTTCGGTGCCTTCAACTTCGGGAACCGTGATGGTGAAGCCTTCGTTCACGTAAGCGGCGTCCTTCACACCGTCCAGGGTGATGCCCCAGTTGTTGGCGTTGGATGCAGAATACTCTGCGGCAGAGGCAGCTACGGACAGAGAAGCCAGCATAGCGATGGCCAGTGCAGATGCAAGATACTTTTTCATAAGTCTTGCTCCTTTCGTTCATAAAAAAGATATAGTCGCTTCAACTATAGCCTTATTATAATGGTTTTTCCCCCATTTGTCAAGAGGGAAGAGCAGTGTAAAATTACTGAAATTACAGATAGGATTTTGGCTAATTTGCCAATACACTGTCAAATGCTGCTCTGCGCACCGACATCCACTTAGTCCACGAAGTCAAAGGCGAAGCCGCCGATCTGCACCGTGTCGCCTTCCTCACAGCCGGCCTCCCGCAGCTTGTCGATGATCCCGGTCTTTTGCAGCATATTTTCGAAATACAGCATGGATTCCCGGTCGTTGAAGTTGACCCGGTCGATGAGCAGCTGGGCAAAGCGACCTTCCACCACAAAGGATGCGTCGTCGGCACGATGGATGGTCACGTCCTCGGCAGTTTCCATGGGCAGCTCAAGCTCCTCCGGCACCTCCGATTCGTAGGTCAAAACCGGCGGCAGGATGCGCAGCATATCGGCAATGGCATCGGTCAACGCCTTCAGCCCCAGCTTCTTGGCGGCAGAGATGTAGTACAGCTCATAGCCCAGCTCGGCACAGCGCAGCTCCAACGCCGCCGCTTCCTCCGACAGCTCCGGGATCTCGATGAATTCGGATTCGTCGTCCACCAGCAGATCCGCCTTGTTTGCCACCACGATCCGGGGACGGGCAGCCAACTCCGGCGAGAACTTTTCCAGCTCGTTGGAGATGGTATCCAGATCCTCCACAGCCGGTCGGCCTTCGGAGCAGGAGATGTCCACCACCTGCACCAGCATTCGACACCGCTCGATGTGCCGCAGGAACGCATGACCCAGACCCAGTCCTTCCGCTGCCCCTTCGATCAGGCCGGGGATGTCTGCCATCACGAAGCCGGATTCGCCACCGGTGGACACCACGCCCAGAGACGGCTCCAGCGTGGTGAAGTGGTATTCGGCGATCTTGGGACGAGCAGAGGACAGTGCCGCCAGCAGAGAGGATTTCCCCGCAGAGGGCAGTCCCGCTAGTCCCACATCGGCGATCATTTTCAGCTCCAGCACCACTTCCTTTTCTTCCCCCGGCAGACCCGGCTTGGCAAAGTTGGGGATCTGTCTGGTGGGGGTGGCAAAGTGCTTGTTGCCCCAGCCGCCACGACCGCCACGGCACAACACGAAGGGCTCGTCGTCGGACATATCGTGGATGATCCTGCCGGATTCGGCCTCCCGGATCAGGGTACCACGGGGCACAGGCACGATCACGTCTTCGCCGTTTTTGCCCTTGTATTTGCTCCCGGCACCGTCACTGCCGTTTTCCGCAATGAACTTTTTCTTGTACCGGAAGTACAGCAGGGTGTTGGCACCTTCGTCTACGGTGAAGATGATGCTGCCACCATTGCCGCCGTCACCACCGTCCGGGCCACCCTTGGCGACGTATTTTTCTCGTCGGAAGGAGACCACGCCGTTGCCGCCGTTGCCTGCTTTTGTGTAGATTTTTGTTTTATCGATAAACATTCTATTTTAATCTCCGTGGGGATTCAGGTTGTTGACCAGCTTGTAGTGGTTGATCTTGTAGTTTTCGATGCAGTGGGCGATGCTTTCCACCGCTTCGTCCCGGCTGCCGATCTCGTCCACCACGGTCTCCTTGTTCTCCAGCGTTTTGTATACAGAGAAGAAATGGCGCATTTCCTCATATACATGGGGCTGTAGATCGTAGATGGTCTTGACCGTGTTGTAGTAGGGGTCGGTGTAGGGGACAGCGATGATCTTTTCGTCCAGCCGGCCGCCATCGATCATTTTCATCACGCCGATGGGATAGCACTGCACCAGCGTCAGCGGCACCAGCTCCTCCGAGCAGATCACCAGCACGTCCAGCGGGTCATCGTCGTCGGCATAGGTCAGGGGGATAAAGCCGTAGTTGGCGGGGTAATGGGTGGAGGTGTACAGGATCCGGTCCAGCTTCAATAGGCCCGTGCTTTTGTCCAGCTCATACTTGATCTTGCTGCCCTTGCTGATCTCAATGACAGCGTAAAAGGATTCCGGAGTGATCTTCTCCGGCGAAAAATCATGCCAAATATTCATATACGTTTCCCCTTACTTTCACATTTCTGATGCCAGGCTGGCATGTGCCACGTCCGCAAGGATCCGGATACCACGGTCGATGTCTTCGTCGGAGGGCATGGAGTAGTTCAGACGGAAGGAGTCGGATGTTCCATTGGGATCACAGCAGAAGGCACTACCGGTCACCACAGCCACCTTGCGGGACAGCACTTCCTTCACAAAGGGCGCGGAGTCCATGCCGTTCGGCAGCGTACACCACAGGAACAGACCGCCCTCTGGTCTGGTGTAGCGGATCTCCTTCGGCATATGCTCGTCCAGTGCAGCCAGCATACGGGTACACTTGCCACGGTACAGCTTGCGGATGCCCTGGATGTGGGTGTCCAGATCGCATTCGGTCATGAACTTGTAGCACAGCATCTGGAAGAACTGGTTGGTATGTACGTCCTCCACCTGCTTGGCAACGATCACCTTGGACATGAGCTTGCTGTTGCCACATAAGAACCCGATCCGCATACCGGCAGACAGGATCTTGGAGAAGGAGGAGCAGTACAGCACCCGGCCGTCCTCGTCAAAGGACTTGTAGGTGGGCACGTCCTCTCCGGCAAACCGCAGCTCGCCGTAGGGGTTGTCTTCCAGAATGATCAGGTTATGCCGTCTGGCGATCTCGTACACGGCCTGTCTGTTTGCTAAGGTAGAGGTGATGCCGGTGGGGTTCTGGAAGGTGGGGATCACGTACAGCAGCTTGGCACGCTTTTCCGTTTGCAGAAGGGCTTCCAGTGCTTCCGTGTCGATGCCGTCTTCCCGCAGCGGAACACCCAGGGTACGAGCCCCATTGGAGCGGAAGCCGTTCAGTGCGCCGATGAAGCTGGGTTCTTCACAAATAACAGCATCCCCTTCGTTGCACAGGGCCTTGCAAGCCAGCTCCAGACCCTGCTGACCGCCGCTGGTGATGATGGTGGTGTCCTCGTCGGTGCCACAGTGGAACTTGTCCCGGATCCGGGCAGCTACCACCTCTCTGAGGGGCGCATAGCCTTCGGTGATCCCATATTGCAGGGCTCTCGCAGCATCGTTTGCAAAAATATCCGCAGACAGTCTTGCCATGTCCTCTACCGGGAAGGACAGGGGATTGGGGTTGCCGCCGGCAAAGGAGATGATGGTGGGGTCGGTCAGAGACTTGAAGATCTCTCGAATGGCAGAGGGCTTCATGCCGGCCAGTTTATCGGAGAAAATGTATTCCATATGCGTATCGTTCCTTTCGTTTTCCCAAAGCATTGTTTTTCACCTTATTATTATACCACACTCTCCCACCAAATACAAGAAAAAATTGCAGGGCAAGGCGAAACTTTACCAAATGTCCATGGACAAGCGGCGGCAGTCGTGCTATAATTATGGAAAAGACAAAAACAGGAGAAGATCATGGAAACAACGGTTACAACGATACCAAAAATGCGGCGCAGCTATCTGCCGCTGCTGGCAGGCGGGCTTGTGCTGCTCAGCTTGCTTTGCCGAGGGATGGGGTATATCTACAGCATCATGGCAACTGATATTGCCTACAGCGACGTGGTGGTCACCATCATGGGGGTGCTGGTGGAGGTGCTGACCATCGGCAGGACGATGATCGGCTTTTGCGGCATTTTGTACGCCATGCACCGGTGGGAGCGCAACTCGCCCTATCGCTGTGGTGGCAGAACGCTGCTTGTGGTGCTGGGCTGTGAGGTCCTGGACTGCGCCTCCCGGTATTGGGTGGATAAGCTGACCTCCAGCATCACCAATTTGGAAGGCTTTGCCCTGCTGTGGCTGAGCCTACAGCTTTGCTACAGCACCGTGCTGTACGTGGTGGTCTGGTGCGGCGGGAAGTTCTGGTTCCATCCCATCGGCAAACGAGCCGCCGTGCCGCTGGAACGCACCGTGACCACCAGCACTCTGCTCCTGCTTGCCACCAGACTGCTGCTGGAGCTGTACTACCTCATCGACTTCCTGATCACCTACTCCAACATCACCGGCACCGAGGTGGCCTCCATCATTGGGCAGTTCCTGTACACCATCGTCCTCTACGGCGGCATCGCCTGGAGCATGGGTATGGGACTGATCAAGCTGCTGCGAGAGCTGTATGACGCTCGCAAAAAATTAACATGATATGCAAATAAAATTCACAAATACACCATGCGTATGCTATATAATGGAGCTACAGTCAAAATCGGTGACTTTATGTGAAAAAGGAGAAACGATCATGCAAAGACGGAAACAGGGCTTCGTCATCCTGTTGGCACTGCTGCTTCTGGCACAGACCGGATGCTCGTCTGCCACCACGGAAACGGAGACTAAAGGAGAGACCACTGCCACCACGGAGACCGAAACGGTGGAGAGCAAGGAGATCCCGGAGGTTCCCGATGCGGACTATGGCGGCACCACCTTCGATATCCTGGCTTGCGGTAACTGGGCGCAGGACTGGACGGAGATCTACGAATTCCAGGCAGAGGAGCTGACCGGGGAGGCCATCAACGATGCGGTGTACAACCGGAACCTGAAGGTGTCGGACAAATTCAACGTGGAGATCAACGAGATCCACCACATGGGCAACGCAGACGGCGGTACGGGCAAGGGACTCAAGTTCGTCCAGCAAAGCGTACAGGCGGCAGACAACCTCTATGACCTGTCTCTGATCTGTACCTACGACTGCTCCACGCTGGCGGCCGGCGGGTATCTGCTGGACATGATGACGGAGGTGCCCTACATCGATCTGTCCAAATCCTGGTGGGATCAAAAGGCCGTGCATGACCTTGCCATTGGGAAGAAGATGTACTACTCCACCGGCGACATCACCATGATCGACAACGAATGTACCTTCTGCATCCTGTTCAATAAGCAGATGATCGAAGACTATAACCTGGACGATCCCTACACGCTGGTGAAGGACGGCACCTGGACCATCGACAAATTCGTGGATATGGCATCCCAGGTCTCCGTGGACACCAACGGCGACGGCAAATACACCGAAGCAGATACCTACGGTTACTGCATTTGGTGGGAGGCTATGTGCGGTACGATCGCAGGGGCCGGCGAACGCTATTGCAACCTGAACGACAAAGGTGAGATCGAGCTGACCTTCCTGACCGAACGTACGCTGGATGCCCTGAACAAGTTCACCGTTTTGGCCTATGACCGCTCTCGTGCTTATTCCATCCAGATCAGCCCGGACAAGATCGAGGATATGTTCGCCAATGACCAGGTGCTGTTCTACTCCCGGTATCTATGCATCGTGAAGAAGTACAGAGACATGGACACGGACTTTGGCATCCTGCCGTACCCGAAGTATGACGAAGCACAGAAGGAATATTATTCCTCTGTATCCTCCTATGGTTCGTCCCACATCTGTGTACCGGTATCGCTGGAAAATCTGGAAATGACCGGTGCTGTGACGGAATATATGGCAGCGGTATCCCAAGAGCTTGTGACTCCGGCGTACTACGATGTGACTCTTCAGGGCAAGGTGCTGCGTGACGAAGAATCCACCGAAATGCTGGACATCATTCTGGGCGGTCGTGTGTTTGACTTAGGCTGGAACTACCAGATCGGCGACCTGTTCGGGGATACGCTGAACATGTTCATGAAGAGCAGCAACGACTTTGTGTCCATGTACGAAAAGAAGGAAGCAAAGGCACTGGAAGAAATCGCCGAGATCAACGCTATGTTTGTAGACTGACGAATATGGGAAAACAAGGCTCTTCGTGGGTCTTGTTTTTTCTATACACAAAAATTCACGAAACTTTCACCATCCATCTTGCCTGCAACCCTTGCATTTTTCGCCATCCTATGGTATAATAAAATTTCAGATCGACTATACCTTTGGAGGGATCCTATGAAACATACAAAACTACTTTCTATCCTGACCGCTGCGGCATTGCTGTTGCCCCTGACCGGCTGCGGCAAGGACGACGTGCTGTACTACCGCTACGACTACGACCTGTCCGACTATATCACTTTGGCGGAATACAAGGGCCTGCCTGTACAACCGGTGAGCGATACCGTGTCTGAAGAGGAGATCCAGCAGCAGATCATGGCGACTGTGAAATATTTTGCCCAAGAGGTGGAGGTGGACAGAGCCGCCAAACTCTATGACATCGTGAAGTACTCCTGCACCGCCACGCTGGATGGCGAGGACATGCCCGACTACGCCGAGGACGAAGGCTCCCTGAAGCTGGGCTTTGCCACCTACGGCGAGGCCGTGGATGCTGCGCTTGTGGGTGCCGTGGCGGGGGATACCGTGGTGGCAGACCGCACCCTGTCCGGGCTTGTGACCGATGAAGCGTTGGTGGGCAAGACCTTGCAGTATACCTTCACCATCACCGCCGTTTGCGAGACCGAGGATCAGGAGTACAACGACCTGTTCGTGAAGGCGTACTTAGGCTACGATACCGTTGCCGCATACGAACAGAGCGTCCGGGATTCCATGAACGCCTCTGCTGCTGCCGCCAAGCGCACCGCCTACGTGAACCAGACCTGGCCCACGGTGGTGGAAAATACCGTGGTGCTGCAATATCCGGAGAAGGAGCTCGAGCAGGTGGCAGGGCAGCTGGTGGCCGAGCTGGAAGCCTACGCCGAAGCTGCAGGCCTGACGCTGGATACCTACACCCAGGCCATTTACAATAAGACTGGGGAGGAGTTCCGTGCCTATGCCAAGGAGGTCGCCCAGAGCCAGGTGAAGGAGGACATGATCGTCTACGCCATCGCCCGTGCCGAAGGACTGGAGGTAACGGACGAGCAGTACCACGAATATGCCGCACTGTTCATGGAGCAGCTGGGTCTGTCCAGCGAAGCAGAGCTGGAAAAGCGCTACACCACCGGTGCCCTGAAGGAAGGGATCTTAGGAGACGTGGTCAAGGAATTTATCGCCGATAGTGCGGTGGATCAGTAAAAAGCCAAACAAAAAAGAGGTATGGCAGGACATGACCGTACCTCTTTTGTTTTGCAATTGTATTATTTCACACAGTATGTGTTCGCATCAAAGTCCACTTCCACCACTGTGCCGTCGGACCATGTGGTGCGCTGCTTCCGGTGGGTGTCGTCTAAGAATTCGTGCCGCACCATCTGTTCCTTCGCCAGCTTCGCAGACAGGGCGCAGGCTTCTTTGACATCGGCGATCTGCTGCTCGTTTGCCGTGATGGGGCAGTAGACCGGGTCGCCGTTGAGGACAGCGTGGATCCAGGGACAGTCGTTGCCGGGAATGCCCCAGCCCCCACGGGTGTCCTTGCCGCCGATCCACGGGATCACCACGCAGTCATGGTACACTAAGTTGTAGAAGGGGATCGGAATGCCCACCGGCAGCGCATCTCTTGCACCTAAATTGGAGGTGAAGAAGGGCGCATGGTGGCACAGCACCTGGGATTTCATCATGCAGCCCAGGGTCTCCTCGGAGCTGGGGATGATGCCACGGGACGTAAGAATATCCAGACATTCGTTCCGGGAACGGGCGCACTGCTCACGGGTCATGGGATGCTCCGGATTGTGACATTCGTCTAAGAACACCACGGAGAACACATCCAAATAGGAGCCTTCGATGGTGATGCCCAGATGCTCGAATTCGTCGTAGTTCCGGCGCACGTATTCCGGTGCCAGAGTCGCACACAGCCAGGAGTGGGGGCCGCCGTACCACACAGAGCAGAACGGATGGGAACCGTCTAAGTTTTCCACAGCATTGTTCATATCAAAGCTGGGCGCATCGTAGTAGTAGTCCCGATATTGGTCGTGGATGCCAAAGATGTAGCCAAGCTCTCTTGCCGTATCGGATAGTGCCTTCATCCCTTCTGCACCACCGGCAGCTTCGTGGGGCGGGAACGGATCCGGGTGCAGGTTGTCGTAGCCATGGTTGCCCCAGCCGTCCAGATGGAGGTATGCCTTGTCCAGTCCCTTCTTCTTCAGTTCCCGCAGCTGCTCGGCACGGGTGGCAAAGGAGGTGTAGAAGTCGTTCAGTTCCGGCTCATCCTTATGGTAATAATTGGATTCCGGGGAGATATGCACCGCAATGCCCTCGTGGATGATGGGCGCACCAAAGAGCCGTTCCACATTGGGATTTTTCACGCATTTCTCCGCCAGCGTATAGAACTGCCCACGTTCCTTGAGATATTCTCGATAGCTGTGGGCGAAATCGTTGTAGTCGCAGTCCTCGAAGAACCGGTACAGCAGCTTCCGGGGATAGGCCATTTTGCCCAGCGTCGGTCGGAACAGGGGCTCCACATTTTCCCCACGCAGCTTGTATTTGGCATCGTAGGGTGTGTCGTAGATGGCCAGATAGCCGCTGTGATCCCGCACCTGCCCGAAGATGGGCATATAGGCATCCCGCTCAAAAATGGTGCCGTCCCACACGGTGATGGGCGAACCGGCGGGGATCAGCGTGCCCTGCATCCGGGGCAGTACCGTGTAGCCGTTGGTGGCACCGTTGAAGTCCACCGCCGCCGGGAAGGATACGAACTGCACCTGTCCGGCCGTGTCACCCTCCAGTCGGCTAGTGAAATACAGGTCGTCCCGGGTGTTCTCCACGTACACTAACGTGTGCAGTACCAGACCGCAGGAGAGGGTATAGTCTGCGCCGTAGCCGTGCCAGGTGCCGGTCTTCCGCTCGGTGAACGCCACCTCGGCCTCATCCAGATAGGACACCGTGCCGTCGGTCAGCTCCACGTAGGGTCTGCCGGACATGGTCCAGATGTCGCCGTTTGGGAGGGCTACGGTGAAGGTCGCCTTTGCCACATCGGCGGTCAGCGTCAAGTGTTTGCCTTGGATCGTGAACATACTGTTGCTCCTTTCAAACTATATCAAAAGCGTTTATTTTTCGTATATCTCCACAGATGCACCCACAATACCGGTCTCCACCGGCTTGCCGTAGGTGTTGGCGGCACTGCCCGTCACCACCCATTCCACTGTGTTCTCTCCTTCGTGCAGAAAGGGCGTGATGTCCAGCCGATAGGGTCTGAACAGCACCGTACCGGCAGGCTGTCCGTTGACGGTCACATCCACCCGGTCGTGTACCTCGCGGAAGCAGAGCCGGGCGTGGCGTGTCTCGGCAGGGGTGTACAGGAAGCTGTGTCGGCTGTCGGACAGAGAAACGATCTCGCATAGCGTCTCCGCAGGTTCTTCCCCCAGCTCCGGCAGCACGTCCGTGTTCATGCCGTAGATCACCGCAGACCAGGGGGCAAGCTCCACTGGGAAGGCCAGACCATCGTCGTGCATGGCGGCGTGTACCGGCTCCGTCTTGCCCGTGAAGGGATCGAACCGGCGGCAGGCACCGGAGCAGTCTGTCACCAGCTGCCCTCGCACAAAGCTGTCCCCTTCGTTCACCAATAGGAAGAAGGGATAGCCGCTCTTGGTCAGGTGTACAAAGCGGATGCTTTTATCCTGTGCCGAGAAGTAAGAAGTCTTCTTCACGTTCTTTTTCATGTAGTCCCCAAAGTCGCTGCCACGGTACATCTTCCCGCCCTGGGTGACAAACTCGCCGATCTTTTTCACCAGAGCCGGTGTCAGGCGCAGGCGGCTGTCGATGAGCAGCAGATCATAGCTGTACCGGTCGATCCGCAGGGTACCGTCGTGAACATGGACATCCGCTTCCAGCTGCTCCATGGTGATGTAGTTGAAGCTGTAGCCCATTTCGTACAGGGGCTGCACAGCGTGTACCGGCATATAGTCGCCATCGCACAGCACAGCCGCATGGGGATTGTTGGTGTTGGTGGTGTTCAGCCAGCTCATACGCTTGATATAGGAGGCAAGCGGCTTGTACTGATCCCAGAACACCGTGTGGGGACCCACATCCGGCGGTCGCTCGTTGGACTGCAAGGGCGTGGCAAGGGAGTAGTAGAAGGCGTGGGGCACGATCATATTGACACCACGGGCGAACAGGAAGTTCAGGTACCACAGCAGCTCGGCGGGAGACAGATCCCAGGGGTTGTCCTTTTTGCCGCATACGCCGAATACCTCGCACAGGTTCCGGGAAATGCCACGGTGTCTCGCCATATCGGCACTGCACTTGGCAAGCGCAGAGTCCGGGGCGGTCAGCTCGTTGCCCGGCTCGATCATGCGCCACACCAGATCCTGTCCGGGAATGTCAAAGGCTTCTTCCATGCCCATGTCCTGGCTGGCGGCGGGATGACCGGTGAGCGCAACCCCATGGTGGAGGCACCATTCCTGCAAGGGCTTGTAGTAGTTGTCCCGCAGACCACGGCGCAGTGCTGCCTGATAATGGTATTCCCCATCCTTTGCCCAGCGTTTTTCGGCGGCGGGGAACAGCATGGCAGCCAGCATCTTGGCGTCCCCTCCACATGCCCCAAAGGTCTCATGGAAATCGTAGGTCCAGGCGATACCGGGGGTGCGGGTGATCCTGCCGTCCTCGTCCCGTTCCAGCGTGCCCAGCTTCGGACATCTGCCGGTGAGGGAGGGCTCGTCTGTGAAGAAGGCGGTGATGGTGGAGCCAAAGTCCTCACGTAGACGTTTGTAGTACACCTCGTGGGTGGAGGCGATAAAGGCGGCGGTGGCTTCGGGATTGAGTAGGTCTGCCGCCAACGGTGCGCCCGGCTGTCCGTCGTCCTCCTCCGGTGTCAGTCCCCGGATCGTACCCTTCGTGAAGCCTAAGATAAAATCGTACCAGATGTAGTCCGCGGGAATCGGATCGTCATCGGTGCGCACATCGTCCAGCTTGCCGTTTTCGTCAAAGTGCAGTGCCATCCGCAGCTGTGCATCCTCGCCGTCGGCTAGGCCATCGGCCTGGCCATCCGCCTGGCTATCAGCCTGAGTATAGCTGCCGGTGGGGCGGGCATACAGCATCCGGGCGGCAAACAGCGGATTGGCAGCGGCCACCATCCCATGGGCCGAACCGGAGGGATACATGGCTTCGTCGTACAGCACCACCAGCATCCGCCGCTTTTTCGCCGCCGCTACACAAGCCTCTACCAGATCCAGATAGGTCTCTCCTAAGTAGCCGCCGTCCACGGACATGCCCAGACGAGGGTGGATCACAAAGCCGTTGACCCCTTTTTTATGAAAATCGTCCACCTGCCGCAGCAGCTCGTCCTTGTCCAGCCGGTCGTTCCAGAACCAGAAGGGCAGGGCAGAAAAGCTGTTGCCGGGACGTGCAAACATTTCAGTTAGTATATCAAACATGTGTGTCTCCTATAAAGCATATAGTGGATGGATAAAGCACACCCACCTATTATCATTATATATACTATGCCCCCGTTTGTCAAGAGGGTTTTGGTGAATTTTGCTATACTTGTAAAATCGCAGTTTTTTGCTAAAACTTTTCGGCAACCTATTGACAAAAGGGAAGGGATATGGTATCATATAGGTAACGCAAAATGTTGCGGAAGAAATGGGGGAGCGCACCCCGGATTGCTGCGGATAGTCGGCACTTTTTTTATAGTCTGACCTTCCAAGATGCACCGGCTGGATGCATCCGGACAGGATCGCTGTCACCCAAATTTGTATGAAGGAGAACCTATGGACGACCCGGACGAGGATACCGCTTGTATCAATCTCCACCGACGACCCTACAATAGATGGAATACGGCATATCTGTATGCGCTCCGTATGCACTACAGGTATGTCTTTTTGCGTCTAAAACGGTTTATGACCTGATCATTTTCCACCGAACAGAGCAACGAACCTGTATGTTTATACAGACATATACCATTCCTATACAATTCTATCGGAGGAAAATACATATCATGACGATCGGTGCCCAATTGCTGCTACAATTGATACTTATCATGCTCAACGCCATATTTGCCTGTGCGGAGATCGCGGTATTATCGGTAAGTGAAGCAAAGCTGACCAAACTGGAAGAAGAAGGCAATAAAAAAGCAAAGAAATTACGTAAGCTGGTGGAAGAACCCTCCCGGTTCCTATCCACCATCCAAATCGCCATCACGCTGGCAGGCTTTCTCGGTTCTGCATTTGCAGCCGACAACTTTGCCGACCGGCTGACCAACTGGATCCTGTCGATCAACCCGACCCTGCCCTCCGGCGTGATCAACGGCGTATCCGTTATCGTGATCACCATCATCCTGTCCTACGTGACCCTGATCTTAGGTGAGCTGGTGCCCAAGCGTGTTGCCATGAAGAAATCGGAGGCTGTGTCGCTGGCGCTGGCTCCCCTGCTGTACGGTGTAGCCCGTGCGTTCCGTCCCGTTGTGTGGTTCCTGACCGTATCGGTGAACGGCGTGCTGCGGCTCATCGGCATCGACCCCAATGCAGAGGACGAAGAGGTCAGCGAGGAAGAGATCCGGCTCATGGTGGACGAAGGGGAATCCAAGGGCGTTATCGCAGAGACCGAAAAGGAAATGATCCAGAACGTGTTCGAGTTCGACGACCTGACCGTGGACGAATTCGCCACCCACCGGACGGACATCTGCCTGCTTTGGATGGACGACGACCTGGATGCCTGGGAAAAAGAGATCCACGAATCCCGCCATTCCATCTACCCCATATGCGGCGAGACCAAGGACGATGTGCTGGGCGTGCTGTCTGTGAAGGACTACTTCCGCCTGAAGGAACAGGGCAAGGACATCGTGGTAAAGGATGCCATGAAAGCGCCCTTCTACGTACCGGAAGGGATCCACGCCGACGTGCTGTTCCGGAAGATGCAGAGCAGCCGCAACCACTTTGCCGTTGTACTGGATGAGTACGGCGGTATGTTCGGGATCGTCACCATGAACGACCTGCTGGAACAGCTGGTAGGCGACCTGAAGGACGACGACAGCACCTACGAGGAAGAGATCCCCATGATCGCACAGGTCAGCGAGGATACCTGGGATGTGCAGGGCATTTGTCCCCTGGACGATGCTGCAAAGGAGATCGGTATCGAGCTGCCCATCGACGAATTCGACACGGTAGGCGGGTATGTGTTCTCCAACTACGGCGAGATCCCGGACGATGGCGCAGAATTCGAAATGGATGTGGAACGGCTCCACGTGAAGGTGACCAAGATCCAGGATCACCGGATCGTAGCCATGACCGTCACCCTGCTGCCCGAGGTGGAGGAAGACGAAGAAGAAAAGTCCAAAAAGAAGAAGACCGATGGAGACGAGGACGACAAGCCCAAGAAGCGTAAGTCCGACGATGCCATTGAGGAATAAACCATATCGTATAGAGGAATAAAAATATATGAAGATCGCAATCATCACCGGTGCATCTGCCGGGCTGGGCAAGGAATTTTTGGCTGCCGCGCCCCGGTATTTCCCGGACATCGACGAATATTGGCTCATTGCCAGACGGCAGGATAAATTGGAGGAGGCCGCCCGGCTGGTGGATAAGCAATGTCGGATCTTCCCCATGGATCTGACGAAGCTGGACAGCTACAAGCGGCTGGAGGCAGAGCTGCAAAAGCTGGATCCCACCGTAGCACTGCTGGTGAACAACTCCGGCTGTGGTTTTTTGGGCAACGTAGGCGAAGGGGAGCTGGAAAAGCAGCTGCAAATGATCGATTTAAACCTCAGAGGCCTGACCGCCGTGACCCATGTGACCCTGCCGTTTATGACCAGGGGGAGCCGGATCGTCAACGTGTCCTCCATTGCGTCCTTCTGCCCCAACGCACGGATGACCGTGTACAGCGCAGGCAAGGCGTACGTGACCGCCTTCTCCTACGGGGTCAGCGAAGAAGCTGCCGAACGGGGGATCACGGTGACCGCCGTATGTCCCGGCCCCATGGATACGGACTTTATCACGTTGGGTGCGATCAAGGGCAACTCCAAGACCTTTGAGACCCTGCCGTACTGCGACCCGAAAAAGGTGGTGCAGGGCGCATACAAGGCCGCTCTTGCCGGCAAGCGCAACTACACCCCCCGTGCGTTCTACAAGTTCTACAAGATTTTGGCGAAGCTTTTGCCCGTGGGTCTGACCATGAAAATGGCGCGTACTTGAGTTGGCATATCGTGGAGTCTGGTAAAGTGAGCCAGCCAACACATACGCATAACAAAAGAAGCAGATTATCCATCGAACATTCGGTGGGCATCTGCTTCTTTTTTGGGGTTTATTGCTGGTGTGAAAGGACGTTAAATAGACTTACTCCCCCAGCCCCAGCTCGGTCAGCGTGACCTTCTTCTTTTCTCTGGAACCAATGCCGGTGTACCGTTCGACCTCACCCAGCAGCACATAGGCGTTCTTGTCCGGATCTGCTTCGTCGATCTCGCCATCGTGGTAGATCGGGTACAGGGACCAGCAGCGCACCCCGTCGGCCGCCAGGGTCAGGCTCTCCTCGCTGGCAAAGTGTACACGGGTGAACTTCTTTGTGAAATATTCATATGCCACATATTCCACATCCTTGGGCAGAGACGGGATCACATCGTAGGAGAAGGTCTCCGTGATGTCCCGGCGGCTCACGTTGAATGCAGCCAGAACGTAGCTGTCGTCCTTCCGGTTGAAGGCTTTCAGCAGCCGACCGGTCGCTTCGCAGTCCACGTACATGCAGTCCAGCGTGGGCATGGCGGCATTGTCCAGACGGCACAGATCCCCGTTGGTACCGCAAACCGGTAGCAAATTGGCAAGCTCCGTTTCGCCTACCTTGTCGCTGACGTACACCGAACCCCCGGAGACGGCACGCAGTACACCGCTTTGCACCGGCGCAGACTTGCCAGACCACCACATATCATAGTCGCAATGGTGGATCTGGGAATGCCACAGGGCGCAGTACAGGTTCTGCTGGATGTGCTTGGCAAACCCGTTTTCACGATCCGGGAAGAAGTCGTCGCTGTTCCGGGACAGGGCAGAGGTGGGGCGACCCAGCACGTTTTCCATGTCCATGCCCATGCAGTCGATGACCACGCCGCCAAAGTTCTTGTTGATGGAGCGTTCGATTGCCTCGTGTGCGTGACGGGCACCGGCCGTGGTGGAGATGGTGCCTGCCAGATAGTTGTGGGTGGAGCTCTGGTTGTCTACCTTCACAAAGTCCACGCCGCAGTCTGCCAGATAGCTGTGCCATGCATCCCAGAATAAGAACGCCTTGTCCGGGTCATCCGAGGGCACCAGCATACCGGTCTTGGTGGTCATCAGGCTGTCCGCATAGGTCTTTGCCAGTTCGGAGGTCGGCTCCACACCATCCCAGTAGCCGTTGAAGGCGTGCCATACGCCCACCTTGGGGATGCCGTATTCTTCCTTGATCTTCCGGATGCATGCCTTCAGTCCTTCCGGGAACTTCACCGGGTCTGCCGGGAAATCCACCAGCTTGCTGTTCCGGTAGGTGGACCAACCGTCGTCGATGATGATCCACTGCACCGGTACGTGCTTTGCCTTGAACTCGTCCAGCTTGCTGTAGAGCTTTTCGGCGGTCACTTCCTGATAGAAGGCATTCCAGCTGCACCAGCCGAAATCTTCAAACAGCGCCGGATACGGTCTGTCTTTGCGCAGCGGTACGGTGATGGCACCCATGTCGTGGGCAAAGCGATAGTTGTTTTCCACAGCCTGGATGGGATCGGAGGACACGCTGACGGACAAAAAGGCACCGTGGTAGCCGGTGAAGCCGTCACAACCGGCATCCAGATGCAGCCCTTCGGCATCGGCTTCGCAGCGGAAAATGTCCCCGGTCAGGCAGGTCAGCGCATAGTGGAGCATCCCCTTTTGCAGGAAGAAATGCTGGGTCTTGGGCTGCACCTCGGTCTGGGTCTTAGGCCAGCTGCGGTACATCCACCAGGGCGTGTCGTGATGGATCTCCAGCGCAGCATCCCCACAGCCGGGATCGATCTGCCAGGTCAGCGCACGGCCCACAAAGGGTCTGTCGGCGGTCAGGTCGATGGTGAACAGCACGGAGCCGTCCTTGTAGATGGCACGGATGGCAGCGGTCACACCGGCGTTCCGGGCAGTGAAGACCACATCGTCTCCGTCTTCGGCGATGGTGGGGTGCAGGTCCACGGTGCCATCGGCCAGCGCAGCCGTCATGTGCATGCCACAGAGAAATTGTTCTGCGATGAAAGAAGTCAGTTTTTGCATTGCGTTTCTCCTATTTGTAGGTTTATGTAAATTTCGTTATGCCAAAATACCAAATACGTCCCGCAGTACCGCCGGGATCTCCTCGTCCGTCAGCTGCTTTTCCGTGACTTTGTCCCCATCGAACTGCCGGAAGGTGTGATCGTCCAGGGTGATGCGGCCGGTGTCGGTCTTGATCGAGAGCATGTAGCCCTTGGTGAAGGGGGAGTCCGGGTGCTTCTCACACCAGTAGGAGGGCATTTCGTAGTCCATGGGCAGCTGCACTTCCTCGGTGAAGCTGTAGAAGGGTCGCCACGCACCCTTGTGCCAATCCTCGATGACCCAGCCGTAGAAGTCTCGGCGCACCAAACGGTAGGTGTCCCCGCACACAGGCTGCTCGATGTTTTCCTCGAACACCAGCGGACGGCGGTAGGTCGGCTGTCCAATGCCCACGTCTGCGATCCAGCGGGAACGATCGGCGCAGGTCACGCACAGCACCCGGTGTCGGCGCATGGGGATGCCGTCCTCGCCCCGGAGATACCGGGCAAAATATTCGGTCACGTCATAGCCCATGGAGCGGAGCCAGAAGGTGAGAAAGCCGTTGACCTCGAAGCAGTAGCCGCCACGGTGCCGGGTGACGATCTTGTCGTATAGCCCGTCCTCCGTCAGGTCCAAGGGAATGCCGACCAAAATATCCAGGTTTTCGTAGGGTACTGCGGCGGCAAAGCGGTATTGGATCTCGGAGAGCAGCTCTGCCGTGGGCACGATGGGAAAGGCAGGGGCGCACATGCCGATCCGCTCGAAGGCAGACTGGATTTGTTCGTAGGTATACATGAGAAACCTCCATGATCTTACAGGGGTGTATGGTACTATTATACATGGTTCGCCGGGGAATGTCAAGGGTGTGGGAAAAATAAGAACAACGCCGATCCATATGCATCAGCGATCCATATGCATCAGCGTTGTCTTCCCATTCTGATTACGGTACGGAGACCTCTTCGCCGGTATTGGCACGGAATTGCAGCTTGTACAGATCCGCATACATACCGCCCTTGGCAAGCAGATCCTCGTGTCTGCCCTGCTCCATGATCTGGCCATCGGCAATGACGGCGATCTCGTCCGCATTCTTGATGGTGGACAGCCGGTGGGCTACGACCAGTGTGGTCCTGCCCTTACATAGCTCGTCCAAAGCGTGCTGGATCAGGATCTCCGTGGTGTTGTCCAGGGCACTGGTGGCCTCGTCCAAAATCAGGATCGGCGGGTCCTTGAGGAACACACGGGCAATGGACAGCCGCTGCTTCTGCCCGCCGGAGAGCCGCACGCCCCGTTCGCCGATCTGGGTTTCGTAGCCATCGGGCAGGGACATGATGTAGTCGTGGATGTTGGCACGCTTGGCCGCTTCGACGACCTCGTCCTCGGTGGCATCCAGTCGGCCGTAGAGGATGTTTTCTCGAATGCTGGCGTTGAACAGGTAAATATCCTGCTGGACGATACCAATGCTGCGCCGCAGCGATTCCCGGGTCAGGCCGTTTATATCCTGCCCATCGATGGTGATGCGCCCTTTGGTGATGTCGTAGAAGTGGGGGATCAGGTGGCAGATGGTGGTCTTGCCGCCGCCGGAGGGTCCCACCAGCGCAAAGGTCTTACCGGCGGGAATGTCCATGGTGATGTGCTTCAGGACTTCCTTTTCCTCGTTGTAGCTGTAGGACAGGTCTTCCAGACGAATGTTGCCCTTGACACCGGTCAGCTCCTTGGCATCGGGTGCATCTACTTCCGGTTCTTCGTCGATGATCTCTAAGAATCGCTCGAACCCGGTGACACCGTTCTGGTATTGCTCCATGAAGTTGATCAGGGTCATGACCGGGGAGATGAACAGGTTCACAGACACCACGAATGCGGAATAGTCCCCCAGCTGGATCTTCCCGGCGTACAGGAACAGACCTCCGGCAATGAGGATGATGACGTTGAAAATATCGGTGATAAAGGCGGTCCCGGAGTGGAACAGACCCATGGCGTGGTAGGCCTCGGAGCGGGCTTCCACAAAGGCCTGGTTGCCTTCCTCAAACTTTTCCTCTTCCTTCTTAGCATTGGTGAAGGCCTTGGTCACACGGATCCCGGAGATGGAGCTTTCCAGAGCCGCATTGATGACAGCCACGGCCTTCCGGGATTCGGTGAAGGCGTTACGCATTTTCTTCCGGAGAAAGAACGCAATGACCAGCAAAAAGGGCACGGCGGCAAAGATGATCAGGGTCAGCCACAGGTTGATGGAGGACAGGTATGCAAAGGAGAGCACGATGGAGATGCCGGAGATCAGCACGTTTTCCGGACCATGGTGCGCCAGCTCGCTGATGTCCATCAGGTCGTTGGTCATGCGGGACATGATCTTACCGGTCTCGTGGTCGTCGTAGTAGCGGTAGGGCAGGGATTCCAGCTTCCGGAACATATCCCGCCGCATATCCGCCTGCATCCCCACGCCCATGACGTGCCCCTGGTACTGGATGAAGTAGTTGAGCAGCATCTTGACGAAGTACAGTGCCAACAGGGTCAGACCAAAGATGACCACCATTTGGTAGTTTTTGTTGGGGATCAGGTCGTTGAGCATGGTGCGGGTGACAATGGGATACACGATCCCGATCAGCGCCACCAGCAGCGATGCCCCCATATCCAACAGGAAGATCCGCATATGGGGCTTGTAGTATGCCAAAAATCGTTTGAGCATAGAGTACCTCCGTGTTTTTTGGTGTGAATCGTATGTCGTATACAGGTATTATACCGTATTTTTACACGAAAGTCAAGAGACGTTTATAAATTAACACCATGCAAAAAAAGGACGCAAGCACTATGCCTGCATCCTTTTTGGCTTTTGCAATATTATTCCTCAGTGATAAAGGCACCGACATAATCGGCGATGGTCTTTTCCACGGTCTTGGTCATAGAGGCGATGGTGCTTTGCAGATCCATATCCCCCGCCTTGAACTTCTTGGCGAAGATACCGTCCCGGATGGTACCGCAGAACAGGGTATCGGCCAGGTCGTAGATCCGGTTGCCGTAGATGATGTCCAGCATCTTGGTGGAGTTTTCGTCCCGGCTGTACTTGCTCTTTAGCACCACATCATAGTACACCGGCACCACATCGTTGTGGGAGGCGCACGCCATAGCCTCGGTCACAGCCCCTGCCAGCTCCTTCTGGGTCAAGGTCACCGGGAAGACGTGGATGTACGCACCCTCGGTACGGCTGCAATAGTCTGCCTGCGCTGCATCGTACTTGGGGAAGGGAATGATCCCGTAGTTGATGTCCATATCCCGGTAGTAGTGCATGAACGCCACACGAACCACGTTGTACAGGGCGTTGCCGTTCTGGAACAGGGTGTTGTCCGCATAGTCCGGGAAGTTGTCGGACATGAACAGCAGGTGGTCGTTGTGCATCATGTTCATGAGCCGGGTGTACATGGTGTCAAACTTTTCGTTGGAGGCCAGGGTGAATACGGGCAGGTCACTTTCGTCCTTTTCGATGACCCGCATATCGGATGCCACCCAGAACACCGGCAGCATCTGCTTGGAGTGGGACGTGATGCCGTATCGGTCACTTTCCGTCCATGTGCCGTCCCCGTCTGCATCGTAGGTGGCAAGGGTCATGTTCTCCTGCATCAGATCCAGCGTCCAGTCGCCGGCAAGCACCGTTTCATAGTGGTCGGCCAGGTCTAAGTCGAGGGACATTTCCTTGTTGAACAGCAGTACGTTGGTGCTGTCGTAGGTGGACAGGTTGTCGTCGCCCATGCAGAAGAACAGCTTGCCCTGGATGGACAGGTTGTCCTGGATGGACTGGGAGTAGTATTCCCGGTCGGTGTCGATGTAGGGCAGGTCGTTCACAGGCAGCGCATAGCCCTCCTGCGCCACAGAATAGCCGGACCAGTCTACCAGCACGTACATGTCAAAGGAATCGTCCCCCGCCATGATCAGGTTCTTGGTGGACTTCACCAGCGAACCATTGGCATCCTCTTCGGATCTGGTCTCCTCAAAGACGAAATTCAGCTCCTGCATGAGCTTCTGGTCACGGGTGTAGATGCTGTCGTTCAGGTTGTCCCCGGTCTGCTCAAAGGCAACGATGGTGTCGTAGTAGGACGTGGAAGTCAGGTTGTGGATCCGGTAAGCGGCACCGGCAAAGTCCAGATCCGCCGGCAGATCGGTGTGGGAGGAGGTGTCCACCGGTTCCGTTTCGGTAGGTGTGGTGTCCGCAGTGTTCGCCTGGGTCTCCGTATTGTCGGTGGTACTGCCGCAGGATACGGCAAAGGCTGCCAGCATAGAGATCAGTAGCAGCAAAGAGATCGTCTTGCGTTTCATAAGTATTGCTCCTCATCGTCATGGTATGTTGTAGTTCTATTATACCACAAAATCACAAACAGTTCAAGAAAAAAAGTATAGGAAATTGCACAAATATTTCTTGTTGTACGCCGATACAATATACAAATCGAACACGCCTACGAGATCACTTCTGCCGCATCACAGCCCGACAGATCGCCGGGATCAAAAGCAGCTGCAACAGAATCCCCGGCCAGGCAGACACAAAGCCGCTTGTCCAAAATGCCGCCAAAGAGAAGGTGGTACGCCCCGCCAGCATCAGCAGAACGGATGCCAACGCCCAGACCAGTCTGCCCAATAGCATGGCAAGCAGCAGCGACCCATAGAGCACAGCCATCCTGCGGGACGGAAACAGCTTTGTCAGGATCCGATAGAACAGCCCGGCGAAAAAGCCATAGGCAGCCAGCTCTGCGGTCATGGTGATGGCGGTCAGTAGCGGTGGCATGGAGAAGAGCATATGCCGTAGCAGCGGACAAACCAGCCCCACCGCCGCTCCCCAGTAGGGACCGCAGAGAAGCCCGCACAGCAGCACCGGCAAATGCATGGGACACAGCATCCCCCCGATCTGCGGGATCCCACCGGTGAGAAAGGGCAGCACCAGGGCGAGTGCCAAGCATAGTGCCGCATAGACCAAATGGCGGATGGACAGGGAAACATGGGTGAGCTTTCGCATAAGAACCTCCTAAAATGAAAAAGAAGATACCTACCCCACCATAGGGCAGTATCTTCCTGATACGATATTGCAAATATTGAGCGACAAAAAATTGGAACGTTTACCGAATCTATCGGTTGCCGAAAAGCTTCTTGCTCCTCGGATCTCTTGTGGGAATAGTATACCACATTTGTAGGAAAATGTCAAGAGGAAAATGGAAAAAAGTGCAGTTTCGTTCTCCCCTTTCCAATGCCAATGTCAAAGGAAAACGCCCGCACAACATACTGTACAGGCGTTTGAAAAGCAGAGATCACTTCAAAGTGATTTCCGGTTGTTTTTTGTCCTTGATGGTTTCCCGGGTGATGGTCACAGCGGCGATGTCGGTGCGAGAGGGGATCTCGAACATGATGTCCGTCATCACTTCTTCCAGGATCGAACGCAGACCACGGGCACCGGTGTTCCGCTCAATGGCAAGCTCCGCAACGGCGTGCAGGGCATCGTCCGTGAACCGCAGATCCACGTTGTCCATGGCGAACAGCTTTTTGTACTGCTTCGTGATGGCGTTCTTCGGCTCTTGCAGGATCCGAACCAGCGCATCGCAGTCCAGATTTTCCAGCCCTACGATCACCGGCAGACGACCCACCAGCTCCGGGATCAGACCGAACTTCACGATGTCGTGGGCGGTCACTTCCTTGTAGACAGCGGTCTTCTGCTTGTCTTCCTTGGTCTTGATCTCCCCGTTGAAGCCCATGCCGGCCTGACCCTTCCGCTGCTCGATCAGCTGATCCAGCGTGTCAAAGGCACCACCGCAGATGAACAAAATGTTCTCCGTGTTGATCTGGATGAACTCCTGGTTCGGGTGCTTTCGACCACCCTGGGGCGGTACGTTGGCGACGGTGCCTTCTAAGATCTTCAGCAGTGCCTGCTGTACACCTTCGCCGGATACGTCCCGGGTGATGGAACGGTTTTCGCTGCGCCGGGAGATCTTGTCGATCTCGTCGATGTAGATGATCCCACGCTCTGCCAGCTCTACGTCAAAGTCCGCAGCCTGGATCAGTCGCAGCAGGATGTTCTCTACGTCTTCCCCCACATACCCGGCTTCCGTCAGGGTCGTGGCATCCGCAATGGCAAAGGGCACCTCCAGCGTCTTCGCCAGCGTCTGGGCTAAGAACGTCTTCCCCACACCGGTGGGCCCGATCAGCAGTACGTTGCTCTTCTGGATGTCCACGTCGTCCAGTGTCTCTGTGTCAGCCACATCGGCAGCATTGGCTGCATCGGCAGTCTTCGTTCGCCTGTTGGCATTTTTCAGCTTGGCACGCTTGTCGTTGTACAAAAGGCGTTTATAATGGTTGTACACCGCTACGGACAAAGCTGTCTTTGCTTCATCCTGCCCGATCACATACGCATCCAGCGTTTCCTTCATTTCTTTCGGCGTGGGCAGGTGATCGCCGGTCAGCCCCTTGGATGTGCCTGCCTCATATTCCATCTGGTCAAAAATTATATCGTTGCAGGCCTCTACGCACTTGTCGCAGATGTACAGCCCGGTGGCCGACGGGATCAGGAAGGAAACCTCCTCCTCGCTCCGGCCGCAGAAGGAACAGGTGGGCGTGATCTTCATCCGTCCTCTGCCCCCTTGTGTTGTTTGCGCCATGATTTTGTCAATACCCTTTCGGAATTATTTTTGGTAAGGAGCTTACGCTCTGTGCTCGATCACCTTGTCGATCAGACCGTATTCGCAGGCCTGGGCGGCAGTCATGAAATTGTCCCGCTCGGTGTCTCTGGCAATTTCTTCCAGTGACTTGCCGGTGTTCTTTGCCAGAATGCCGTTCAAGGTGTCTCTGGTGCGCAGGATGTGCTCGGCGTGGATCTTGATGTCCGTAGCCTGCCCCTGGGTACCGCCAAGGGGCTGGTGGATCATGATCTCGCTGTTGGGCAGTGCCAGTCTCTTGCCCTTTGCCCCGGAGGACAGCAGGAACGCACCCATGCTGGCGGCCATGCCAATGCAGATGGTGCTTACATCACACTTGATGAAATTCATGGTGTCGTAGATGGACATACCTGCGGATACAGAGCCGCCGGGGCTGTTGATGTACAGGGAAATGTCCTTGTCGGGATCCTGGGACTCCAGGAACAAAAGCTGTGCTACGACCAGAGAGGCCGTTACGTCGTTTACTTCATCAGCCAAAAATACAATGCGGTCATTCAGCAGGCGGGAATAAATGTCATATGCGCGTTCACCACGATTGGTCTGTTCTATGACGGTAGGTACAAGTGCCATGGGATAAACCTCCTAAATGAAAAATGGGATAAAAAAGTGAATATAATTCATCACCTGTAAAAGATGATGAAAGCAAATGCCGCCGCCCGGAAAAACACAAGACAGCGGCATTGTATGCTTGATCGGTTTGGATTATTCAGCAGCTTCTTCAGAAGCTTCAGCGGTAGCCTCGGTCACAACGGCCTTTTCCTTTACCAGGTCGATGGCCTTCTTGACCTTCAGGTCTTCTGCGATAGCGTCGGCAGCAACGGCAGCCTTGATCTTTTCAACTTCCATCTTATAAGCGTCAGCCAGACGGTTGTATTCTTCTTCGATCTCTTCTTCGGAGGCTACGATGCCTTCCAGCTTGGCAATGGTTTCCAGAGCCAGTCTGGTCTTCACCTGACGTTCTGCATCGGGACGCATATTCTTACGCAGGGTGTCCAGATCCATGCCGGTGTACTTGAAGTAGGTGGACAGGTCCAGACCCTGCATCCGCAGTCTGTTGTCGTAGTCCCGAACGAAGTTTTCGGTCTCGTTTTCATACATGCATTCCGGGATCTCGGCTTCCAGCTTTTCGTTCAGGGCCTTGATGATCTGTTCTTCTACATCGTTGTCGGCCTGCTTGTTGTGGCTTTCCTGGATTTTTGCCTTGATGTCAGCCTTGTATTCGTCCAGAGTGTCAAATTCGGAAACGTCCTTGGCGAAATCATCGTCCAGCGTGGGCAGTTCGTTGAACTTCAGGCTGTTCAGCTTGCAGTGGAATACAGCTTCCTTGCCCTTCAGCTCTTCAGCGTGGTAGTCTTCCGGGAAGGTAACGGTCACGTCGAAGGATTCACCGATGTTCTTGCCAACGATCTGTTCTTCAAAGCCGGGGATGAACTGACCGGAACCCAGCTTCAGTGCGTGGCCTTCCGCCTTGCCGCCGTCAAAGGGAACGCCGTCGATGGTGCCTTCAAAGTCGATGTTGGCAACGTCGTCCATAGCAGCGGCACGATCGGTGATCTCGATCATACGGGAGTTCCGGTTCTGTACGTGGGACAGCTCGTCTTCCACTTCTGCGTCGGTAGCTTCCTTTACGGTGCGGGTAACAGCCAGACCCAGGTAGTCGGCGATGGCAGCCTCGGGCTTGGTGAAGAAGGTAGCGGTCAGCACTACGCCGTTTTCGTCGATGGTCTCTACATCGAAGGTGGGCTGGGACACGATGGTCTTGTCGAAGCCTTCGATAGCGGCGGTGTAGGCATCCGGGATCACTTCGTTGATGGCATCTTCATAGAAGACTTCCTTGCCGTACATCTTTTCTACGATGGCACGGGGAGCCTTGCCCTTGCGGAAGCCGGGGATGGAGATGTTCTTTACCTGACGCTTGTAAACCTTGTTGATGGCGCCTTCAAAGGTGGCGTGATCCACATCAAAGGTCACTTTATATTGATTGACAGCGAGGTTTTCGGTGTTCTTGAGACTCATGTTTATTGTTCCTCCAAAAGTATAGATAAGAGCATGCCGCTCTGCGTTTTACATAGCTTTCTACATTATACATTTTTTTGGGGCAGAAGTCAAGACGGAAAAGCGAAAAGCATTTGAAAAAAATGTAAAACTTTCTGGTAAAATAGACATATTTTCGGGTAAAAGCGGCAGAAGGGCAGCTTTACACCCCGTTTTGGATCCGCAGGGGGATAAAATCCAGGTAGTCGGCGGCGATATTGGTGAAGCGAATGCCCTCAAAATCCACGTGGGCGGGCAGGGAATAGGTGCCGTGGATGTGGCCGTAATAGCACCGGCGGATCCCATATTGGTGCAGCATATCCACGATCTCCCGGCAAATGAAGGTGCCAAACACCGGCGGGAAGTGCAGGAACACCAGGATCTCCTCCTCCCCCTGGCGCAGTGCCACCGCCTCCAGCAGGCCATGCTCCAGCCGCTGTGCCTCCCGGGAGACCAGCTTGCCATAGTCCACCGGATTGACCGAATGCTGCCGCCCTTCCTCCACGAACCAGCCCCGGGTGCCGCAGACGATCACGTCCTCCACCCGGTAGGCATTGTTGTACAAAAAGGAGAGGCTGTGGACATCGATGGCATCGAAAAAGCTGTGCATCTTTTTGACGGTCGTCCACCAGAAGTCGTGGTTGCCCTTGCCAATGAGCTTTTTCCCCGGCAAGGACTCTAAAAACCGAAAATCCGCTTCGGCCTCGGCAAGGGTCATGGCCCAGGAAACATCCCCCGGGATCACCACCGTGTCCGCCGCTGTGACCAGCGCATGCCAGCGTTTCTCGATCTTTTCCGTATACCCCACCCAGCGTCTGCCGAATACCTCCATGGATTTGGGCACGGAGCCGGACAGGTGCAGGTCTGCCATGGCGTAGATCGCCATCAGTGTGCAAAGGGCACGCTTGCCATATCGCAGGGCTTCACGACATCTGTAAAGCGAACCGGACGGGTCAGGACAGCGGCCAGCGGTGCGGGGATCTGGGTGTTGGTGGCATCGGACAGGGTGGAGAGCAGCCCGGCAATGTCGCTCTCGTCCGCCTGGAGCCCCAGAGAAGCGCATACATCGGCGGCGAACTTGTAGGGGCTTGCGGTGGAGGCCAGCACTGCCTTCCGTGTGTCTCCCGTCTCGGCACGGTACTGCCGCAGAGAGCCCAGCCCCACAGCCGTATGGGTGTCGATCAGGTAGTGGTCGTTCCGGTAGGTGTCCCGGATGGTGGCGGCGGTGTGTTCCTCGTCCAGCCAATAGCCGGCGAACAGAGCTTGCAGCCGTTCCAGTGCTTCGGCGGGCAGCGTATACTTGCCGGTGGTGTTCAGCTCCCGCATCAGCTCGGCAGTCACCTGCGGGCCGCAGAGACGATACAGCAGCCGCTCTAAGTTAGAGGAGATGAGAATGTCCATGGAAGGCGACATGGTCTTGTGGAACACTCTGGTCTTGTCGTACACACCGGTGCGGATGAAGTCGGTCAGGACATTGTTGCTGTTGGAGGCGCACACGAACTTGCCAATGGGCAGACCCATTTCCCGGGCGGTGTAGGCAGCGAAGATGTTGCCGAAGTTCCCAGTGGGCACGCAGACCACGATCTCGTCCCCCTCGGCGATTTTGCCGGCTTTTACCAGATCGCAGTAGGCAGAGACGTAGTACACGATCTGCGGCACCAGTCTGCCCCAGTTGATGGAGTTGGCACTGGAGAAGAAGAAGCCGGCATCGCTTGCCTTTTGCGCCAGTGCCTTGTCCCCGAAGATGGCCTTGACACCGGACTGTGCGTCGTCGAAGTTGCCTTCTACAGCTGTAACATATACATTGTTGCCCTCCTGGGTGGCCATCTGCCGCTTCTGCATGGGGCTGACACCGTCGTCCGGATAGAACACCGCCATCTTCACGCCGGGCACATCCCGATAGCCCTCCAACGCCGCCTTGCCGGTGTCTCCACTGGTGGCGACTAAGATGTAGGCAGTTTTCTCCTCGCCGGTCATGGTCAACGCACGGGACAGCAGCCGGGGCATGATCTGCAATGCCATGTCCTTGAAGGCGCAGGTGGGACCGTGCCACAGCTCCAGGGAATAGTCACCGCCGTCGATGTCGTGGAGCGGAGCCGCACCACCGGGGAACCGATCCTCCCCATAGGCCGTGTGGCAGTCGGCGGTCAGTGCATCCTTGTCGTAATCCGGCAGGAACAGGGACAGGATGTAGGCGGCACGCTGGGCGTAGGTCATAGGCAGCAGGGCTTCCAGATCCCCATGGGTCAGCTGCGGCACCGCCGTGGGGATAAAGAGGCCACCGTCGGGAGCCAGCCCCATTTTGATCGCTTCCGCAGCCGATACGGCAAAGGGTGTAGCAGAGGTATCTCTTGTGCTAACGTATTTCATAGTATTATTTCGCTTTCTATATGGATTTTTATATGGACTTCGCTTTATCGGGCAAAAAAGGCAGCGGCATTGTCAAAATACAGCTTCTCGATGAACGCATCTCCATAGCCCTTTGCGGAGAGCATCGGTGCAATCGTGGCTGTTTTCGACAGGTCGCACAGGTCGGCGGGCACATCCGCACCGTCCCAGTCGGCACCAAATGCCACGTGTTCTTCGCCCATCACCGCTGCCAAATGCTCGATATGCCGCACCACATCCTCGGCAGTGCAGGGATCGCTCTCCCGCAAAAAACGCACGTACAGGTTCACGCCCACGATCCCGCCTAAGGCTGCCAGACGGCGCAGCTGGTCGTCGGTCAGGTTTCTCGTGTGGGGACACAGGGCATGGGCATTGGAGTGGGTGGCAAGCACCTTGCCGTTTTTCTGCTCGGCTATGGTGAAGATCTCGTCGGTGGCGCGCACGGAGGCATGGGAAATGTCCACGGCAATGCCACGCTCGAAGCACTCTGCCACCACGGCACGGCCAAAGTCGGTGAGCCCGTCCTCTGTGTTGTGGGAGCCGCCGATGCAGGTGGTGCCGCTCCACATGGGGGTGATCACGGAAACGCCCGCCCGGTGCAGCGCTTCCAGCCGCTCGAGCTTGCCACCAAGGATCCGCACGTCCTCCACGGTGAGCAGGAACACATCCTTGCTGTCGGTGAAGCGCAGGGTGTCACAAAGCTCGGCACCATCGTGGCACACGGGCACCCCATAGGTCTCGCATTGGGCAAGCAGATTCTCCCGCACCGCCCAAAACTGCTCCCAGCCCTCCTCGTCGGTCAACCGGGCATCGGTGAACACGGCCATGAGCTGGCAGTAGCGTTCGTAGGCGGCGGCTTTTTCTAAGGACACAGCACAGGGCGCATTTTGCAGAGACGCACCCGTCCGGTACAAGGCCAGGGCTGTGTCGCAGTGTAGGTCAAATAGCTTCATTTTCTATATCCTTTTTCGATCGTAATTTGCCTTCTCCCGCACCGCATCGGGAAAATGCTCCACCGCCAGCACCACGCCGGGCTCTGTGGGGGAGAGATACACCTCGATCACATCCAGCCGGGGGGAGCGGTGGTCTAAGATCTCCGGATGCTCGTGGAGATAGGCCCTTGCCATGGTCAGCATATGGGTGCGCTTTTGCGGGGTGACGGCGTTGGCGGGACGGCCGAATTTGTCCGGTGCATGGGGATAGGCTCGCCGGGATTTCACCTCGACAAACACAAAATGCGACGCATCCTCTGCCAGTATATCCGCTTCACAGCCCCCCGCATACACATTTCGTCCCACCACATGATACCCATGGGCTTCCAAATATTGGCAGGCGGCATCCTCGCCTAAGGCACCGATGGAGCGTGTGTTCATTTGGTCTCCTCAGCATCCCAAAGTGCCAGCTTTTCCTTGTCCTTTTCCAGAAAACCAAGGAAGGAGCGCCGGTGTACGGGACAGGGACCTAACCGATATACCGCCAGCTTGTGGGCCTTTGTGGGGTAGCCCTTGTGGGCCGCAAAGCCATAACCGGGGTAGTCGGTATCCAGTGTGGCACACAGCCGGTCTCTGGTGACCTTGGCAAGGATGGAGGCGGCGGCGATGGAGGCAGAGGTGGCATCTCCATGGACCACAGCGGTGCAGGGCAGGGTGAAGCCACGGGTCTGGTTGCCGTCGATGAGCAGATAGTCCGGCGTGACCCCCAGTCCCTCGATGGCACGGCGCATGGCAAGCAGGGCGGCGTTCAGGATGTTGATCTGGTCGATCTCCTCCGGGGTCGCCATGCCCACGGCCCAGTACAGCGCATGGGTGGTGATCTGTTCGTAGAGCTGCTCTCGTTTTTTCTCCGACAGCTTTTTGGAGTCGTCCAGTCCCGCAATGGGGTGCGCCGGGTCTAAGATGCAGGCACCGGCTGTCACAGGTCCGGCAAGAGGTCCCCGCCCGGCTTCGTCTACGCCGCAGAGCAGGGTGTAGCCCTTTTCCCGAAAGGCGGCATCAAAGGAGACCTCGATCATAGACCTTCCTCCGACGCAGTGGCTGTGTTTTCCACCGGGTTTTCAACACCAATCCCTGCGTTCTCCACAGGGTCAGACGACTTTTCCGCAGAGGAACCGGACTTTTCCACAGCTTCCTTTTTCGGCTCCGGTGTGACCGGCTCCGGTACTACCGGTATCGGTTTTACCGGCGGCTTTTCCAGAGAGATACGCCCGATCTTGCCCCCACGGAATTCGTCCAGTACGATCACCGCTGCACGCTCTGTATCCAGCTCCCCGCCGGAGATCAGGAACCCACGCTTGCGGGCTACGGCAGCCAACAGCTCATGGGGCTTGGCATCGGCAAGGGCGGTCTTGTCTAACTTATACCGGGTGCAGAACAGCTCCGGTGCGCTTTCCATGAGCCGGGCACACAGGATACCGGCCAGCGTCTCGATGTCTAAGATCCCGTCTCGGATGGCACCGGTCACGGCTAAGTTTTCGCCGGTGCGCTGGTCGTCAAACTTCGGCCACAGCACGCCGGGCATATCCAATAGATCGATGCCGTTTTTCGTGGCGACCCACTGCTTGTTGGTGGTCACGCCGGGGCGATCCTCCACCTTGGCTTTTTTGCCGCCGGACAGCCGATTCACCAGAGACGACTTGCCCACGTTGGGGATGCCCACGATCATGGCCTTGATCCGCCGCCCCTGCATACCCTTGTCGGCATAACGCTGTAGCTTTTCCGCCAGGGCTTTTTTCACCATGGGCTCGATCTGGTTCATGCCTTCGCCGGTCATGCAGTCGATGGCGATGACGAACCGGCCGTCATGCCCATTTTCGTAATGCCGCATCCAGGCACGGGTGACTGCCGGGTCGGCCAGCGCAGACTTGGTGAGGATGGTCAAAACGGGTTTCCCCTCGGTCAGCTGGGCGATCTCCGGATTGCGGGAGCTTTGGGGGATCCGTGCGTCTACCAGCTCCAGCACGATGTCCACCAGCGTCAGGTTTTCTTTCATCAGCCGCCGGGTCTTTGCCATATGTCCCGGGAACCACTGTATTGTTTGCGATGGCATGGTTTCTGTTCTCCTGTTCTCTATTGCTCATGCGGTTGCGGATATGTCTTGTTGGCTGGGGTCACTTGCCCAGCAGTGTGCCGGCCTTGTCCAGGGGGAAGATGCGGAAATAGGCACGGCCTACGATGCAGCGTTCGTCGATGGTGGAGAGGGCAGACTGGCGGCTGTCACCGGAGCCGTTGCGGTTGTCGCCCATGACAAAGACCTCTCCCGCCGGCACTGTAATGCGGAACACACCGTCGGTGTCTAAGTTATAGTTGGCGGTCAGCAGTGCGCGGGAGCTGTCCAGATACCGGTAGGGCTCCTCCACCACCACGCCGTCCACGGTCAGCGTCCAGGTCTTGAAGTCGATCTCCAACGCCTGCCCGCCCGTGGCGATGATCCGCTTGACGATGGGCTGGTCGTAGGGAGCGGCGGTCACGTCGTGGATCACCACAATGTCCCCCGCCTTGGGGGTATAGAACAGATCCGATACCACCAGATACTGTCCGTCCGCCAGCGTTGTGTCCATGGAGTGACCGTCCACGATGTTCATCCGTGCCACAAAGGCAAAGCACAGCATGACGCACACCGTCACGGCTGCCAGCATTTCCAGTATCTCGAATACTTCGGCGATGGTTTTCTTTGCGCCCTGCATCTCATAGGGCTGTGGCAGGGATGTGTTTTCTTGTGTATGCATATAGTATCTCCATTTTTGCGATGGTGCGGAACGGTCAAGACCGTTCCCTACGGTAATTGCGGGAAGGGTGAGGTCGTTCCGGACGATACGGTGGTTGCGAGAGGGTGAGGTCGTTCCGGACTGTTCTTTTTACTTTTTACTTGACGATCACGTCCCCCAGCAGCTCACTGCCTACCGGGATGTAGTCGTTCATGGCAGCACAGCAGCTTTCCGTGAACCGGGTGCCCACCTTTTCTACGGTAGAATCGTACAGGAAGAAGGGCACCGGCTCCGGAGAGTGGGTGCGGATCTCGATGGGCGTGGGATGGTCGGGCAGACACAGGATCTTGAAAGCCTCGCCGGTGGAACGCAGGTAGTCCAGCACCGGGGACAGCACATCCTGGTCGATCTTCTCGATGGCGCTGACCTTTTGCTCCGCTTCGCCCTGGTGCCCGCATTCGTCCGGCGCTTCCACATGGACATACACAAAGTCGTGTCCGTCCCGGAAGGCTTGGATGGCGGCCTGTCCCTTGCCTACATAATTGGTATAGTAGTTACCGGTGGCACCTTCGACGGCATAAATATCGCACCCGGCGCACACACCGATGCCCTTGATCAGGTCCACAGCGCACACCACGGCACCGTTCACGCCCCACTTTTCGCCGAAATCGGGCAGGGCAGGCTTGCGGCCGGGGCTCCACAGCCAGGGAGAGTTGGCGGGACGCAGACCCTTTGCCCGTCTGGCCTCGTTGACGGGATGATGGACCAGTACCTCGGCACCTTTTTTCATATATTCTAAGAATGCTTCGCCGCCGTCTTCCTTTTTGGGCAGGAACGCACCGATGACCTGCCCCAGATGGTCGTGGGGTCTTTCGAAATTGTAGGTGGGATCGGCGTTCTTCCAGAGCATGCAGTGGCGGTAGCTGACCCCGGTGTGCAGCACACGGCCTTCCATGGGCAGGGCTTCGTTCAGGGCCTTCACCAGCTCGTCCGCTTCTTCTGTGGTGATGTCTCCGGCAGAGTGGTCGATGATGGTGCGGTCCTCGTACACGTCGGTGTCCTCGGACAGGGTGACCACGTTGCAGCGGATGGCGGTGTCGTCGGGATCCATATGCAGCCCCAGGCTCATGGCCTCCAGAGGAGAGCGTCCCTTGGAATATACCTTGGGATCATAGGACAAAATGGCAAGGTTTGCCGTATCGCTTTCGGGCACCATGCCCTTGGGTACGTTCAGCACCGTACCACAGCGGGAGCGGGCGGACAGCATGTCCATCGTAGGCTTGTTTGCTTTTTCCATGGGGGTCATATTGCCCAGGCACGGAACAGGTCTGTCTGCCATGCCATCCGGGATGAGAACAAAATATTTCATAGGTAGTGTACTCCAATCTTTATTCAAGCGTATAGCGAACCACACAGGAATGTAGTAGTACAAGATGTTAGGGAGGAGAGAACGCGGCTTTTGAAAAAGCCTGGCAAAACTTTTTAAAGGACTGGTTTTGTATAGCCCAGGTTGTTGGGTGCAAAGCTGGTCCCTGCATTGCCATATAGCGATCCTTGACCCGACGAAGTAGTGGAGCGAGCAGCCACGCAACACAGTTGCGTGATGGGGCCACCAACCCTGACTGCCATAGACGGTTTCCAATTGCAGGAATATCGTTTTTTTTACTATAACGTACGCATTTGCTTATGGTCAGCTATTGTACCTTACATTATAGCACGCCTGTGGGGAATTGGCAAGAAAAAATGGAAAAATCGCAGGAAGAAAATTTGCACGGCAAAAAATGCCCGAAAAACCGGCGTAAGAGCGGCAGAATTTGTTTTATTTTTTTGCAGGAAAATTTCCAAAACCCCTTGCAATTTCGAGAAAGTTGTGCTAAAATACATACTTGTATGATATTGTCTGTTTGCGGACCCTCTCAGACGCGGGCAGACTGGATCGGACATCATTCCGTTAAACATGAAAGGGAGAAAAACAAAATGCCGAATATCAAGTCCGCGAAGAAGCGTGTAAAGGTTATCGAAACCAAGACCCTGCAGAACAAAATGTTCAAGACCCAGCTGCGTACCATCCTGAAGAAGTACAATGCTGCTGTAGAATCCGGCAACAAGGAAGAAGCTACCGTAGCATACAAGGCTGCTGTCAAGAAGCTGGACCAGGCTGTTGCTAAGAACATCCTGCACAAGAACAACGCTGCCCACAAGAAGAGCGAACTGACCCTGAAGTTCAATAAAATGGCGTAAGCTTGCGTGAGTAAGTAATGATAAGAAGTAGAACGGTGTCGAGATCGGGAAGTGCGGCTGCTGAACGATCCGCCACTGTGCTACTTCTTTTTTGTCCTACGATACCGAGTATCCGATCGATACCCAAAAGATCCCCCGACAAACGCAGTCGAGGGATCTCTTTTTCTTAAATTTTCTTCAGCCACTTGTACCGGTTCACCTTCACGATGGCCACAAAGCATTTTAAGATCTGGTCGCTTTTCAGGCAGAAGAAGATCACCACCGGCGGCAGGTCGAACACAAAGGCTGCGAGAAACGCCGATGGCAGCACGATCCCCCACATGAAGATCAGGTCGTTGTACAAAATAAACTTCGTGTCCCCGCCGCCCCGCACGATACCGCTGAGACAGGGCATCTGGTAGGACGTGCCCACCGCTGTGATGGACAACACCGTCATGAATTGCAGTGCCAGCGCACGGGTCTCCGGCTGGATGTTGTAGGCACCGATGATGATGTCCTTCATCACAAACAGGGCTGCCCCTGTCGCCACACCCAGGCAAAGGAAGGTGCGCTGGAGCCAACGGGAGCGTGCCTTGATCTCACAAAGCAGCGAGGCATTGTCCCGACCGGCTTCGTTCCATTGGCCGATGGTCTTGCCGATCAGCACCGACGTGGTGGACGCAGAGCCGTAGAGCAGCACCGTCATGATGGAGAACACCGTGGTGGCAATGGAGTTTGCCGAGATCACCGAGTCCGTCAGCCGACCGAGGATAGCAGTCTGCATCCCCTGTGCGATCCCCCAGGAGCCACCGGACAGGATCACAGGCAGGCCCGCCTCCATAAACTTCCGGAAGATCTCCTTGTCCATGTGCCAGGACAAAAGCTCCCCGGCCTTTACGTGCAGCTTTTTGTCAAAGAACGCCAGATACACTAAGACGATGATGAACTCCACCATACGGGAGACCAGCGTGGCGATAGCAGCACCTGCCGCCCCCAGCTCCGGCGCACCCCATTTGCCGTAGATCAGGATGTAGTTCAGCACACCGTTGATAAACAGTGCGGAGAGGGAGTTCACAAAGCCGATCCACGTGGTCTCCACACTGCGCAGCATACCCAGCAGCACCTGCGTGGCCGCAAAGAAGAAGTAGGAGAAGCACACGATCTGCATGTATTTCGTGCCTTCTGCGATGACGTGGGGCTTGTTGGTCAGGATCCCCAGTGCCGCCGAGGGGAAGAAGAAGACGAACACGAACATTACGCCCGCCAGCAGCATGGCAACACGCAGGGCTACCTTGGCGGTTTTTTTGATGCCCTCGATGTTTTTCTCCCCCCAGAACCGGGAGGCCAGCACAATGGTCCCGTCACTGGCACCGCCGATGAGCATTTGGAGCAGAAACTGGATCTGGTTCACCAGTGCCACCCCTTGCAGTGCCCGCTCCGTGTAGCCGCCGATCATGATGTTGTCCAGTAGGTTCACCCCAAAGGCGATGGCGTTTTGCAGGGCGATCACCACCAGCATGCGCCAGAAGCGTTTTCGAAAATCCTTTCGTTCCACAAGAATATCTTGTTCTGTCATGGTATATGTCCTTTCTGATAGAAAAGTCGTGGTACGAGAAGGATTATAGCACATTTTCCTCTAAAATGCAAGAGGAAAGGGGGCACTATGCACGGCAATCGCTTACGAAAAAAAGAGATGACAAGAAAGCAAAAATATGGTATA
>CAYXBQ010000018.1:0-52251 GCA_964463375.1 uncultured Ruminococcus sp.
GCTTGCATCTCAGATCCTCCAGTCTCTTGTTTTCACCCAGTGCCGTTACCTGTGCTACAAAATCGTTCATCGTAGCGGCGAACTTGGCACCCTCGGCGGCAGATACCCATTCTACACGAGTGCGCTCTCTTTCGATGCCCAGATAGTCGAGCATGGAGAACAGCAGGGACATACGCCGTCTCGTGTAGTAGTTACCAGAGGTGTAGTGACAGTCGCCGGGATGACAACCGCACAGGATCACGCCATCGGCCCCTCTCTGGAAAGCACGGAGGATGAACATGGGGTTGACTCTACAGGAGCAGGGGACACGAATGATCTTGACCTCTGCCGGATAATTCAGTCGATTGTTGCCTGCCAGATCTGCGCCTGCATAGGAACACCAGTTGCAGCAGAACGCAACGATCAGAGGCTTGAAATTTTCGTTTACTTGCATATTGCGTCAACCTCCGCCATGATTTGTGAGTTGGCAAAGCCCTTCAGATCCATTGCACCGGAGGGACAAGCCACAGTACAGCAGCCGCAGCCCTGGCAGACCGCTTCATTGACCTTCGCCACCCGACGGATCTTCGTGGACCGGTCAGGCATACGGAATTCCTTATCTTCATAGGTGATGGCGCCGTACGGACATACCTTCTCGCAGGAGGAGCAGCCGTTGCACATCAGCTCGTTGGAAGAAGCCACGCAGGGGTTGCCCGTCAGCTTATCCTTGCAAAGCAGGCCAATGACCTTGGCAGCCGCAGCACTTGCCTGGGAAACCGTTTCGGGAATATCCTTCGGGCCCTGGCAGGTACCGGACAGGAACACACCGGCAGTGGGAGATTCCACAGGACGCAGCTTGGGATGGGCTTCTGTGAAGAAGTCGTTGGTGTCCATGCTGGCGGTCAGCATCGTAGCCAGGGGTCTTGCGCTCTTATCGGGTTCGATAGCGGCAGCCAGTACCACCAGGTCCGCATCGATCTTCAGCTGCTTACCGGCCAGCAGATCGGAGGCCTGTACCTTCAGCTTATCGCCGTCGGGCGTTACCTTGCCTACCATACCCTTGATATAATGTACGCCATATTCTTCCACGGCACGGCGGTAGAACTCGTCAAACTGCTTGCCGGGGGTACGCACGTCGATGTAGAATACATACACATCGGTGTCCGGATACTTATCTCTGGTCAGCATGGCGTGCTTGGCGGTGTACATACAGCAGATCTTAGAGCAGTATTCCTTGCCCTTAGAAGCATCGTGGCTGCAGCGAGAACCTACGCACTGTACGAACACGATGGTGTGGGGGTGCTTGCCGTCGGAGGGACGGAGCAGCTTACCGGCGGTAGGACCGGCAGCGTTGGTGAGCCGTTCGAATTCCAGAGAGGTGATCACGTCCTTGGACTGGCTGTAGGCGAATTCGTCGAACTTGTCCATGGAGATGGGGTTATACCCGGTAGCGGCTACGATGGCGCCGTACTTTTCTTCGATGATCTGATCCTGCTGCTTATAGTCGATGGCACCGGCGGTGCAGACCTTGGCACAAACGCCGCACTTGCCGGTCTTCAGCATGGTGCAATAGTTGGGATCAATGGTAGCCACCTTCGGCACGGCCTGTGCAAAGGGGATATATACGGCATGGCGATTGTCCATACCCAGGTTGAATTCGTTGGGGACCTTCTTCTGGGGGCACTTTTCGGTACACAGACCGCAGCCGGTACACTTGGTCTCGTCTACGTATCTGGCCTTCTTGCGGATCTTCACGCTGAAGTTGCCCACAAAGCCGCCCACCTCTTCGATCTCACTGTAGGAGAAGATGCGGATGTTTTCGTTCTGGCCGGCATCCACCATCTTCGGGGTCAGGATACAAGCGGCGCAGTCCAGGGTGGGGAAGGTCTTGTCCAGCTGGGCCATTTTCCCACCGATGGTCGGCAGCTTTTCCACGATGTCCACCGGGAAACCGGCTTCGGCAATGTCCAGTGCAGTCTGGATCCCGGCGATACCACCGCCGATCACCAGGGCTCTCTTGGTCACAGGGCTTTCACCGGGGGTCAGCGGCGCATTCAGGTTTACCTTAGCAACCGCAGCCTTACCCAGGATGATGGCCTTTTCCGTACCAACGGGCATATCCTTATGTACCCACGAGCACTGTTCCCGGATGTTGGCGATCTCCACCATGTAGGGGTTCAGGCCGGCAGAGGCAGCGGTCTTCCGGAAGGTGGCCTCGTGCATACGGGGAGAGCAGGAGCAGACCACGATCCCGGTCAGGTTATGCTCTTTGATGGCATTTTTGATCATGTCCTGCCCGGCCTGGGAGCACATGTACTGATAATTGTCGGAGAAAACCACGCCGGGTTCATGCCGCAGCGCCTCCGCAACCTTTACGACGTCTACGGTGCCGGCAATGTTGGTACCGCACCAGCAGACAAATACACCGATTCTTTGCATAGCGTCTTACTCCTTTCCTTACTTACTATATTTCCGCATGGCGCTCATCAGCAGCTGCTGGGGCGTATCCTCGTCCACCTCGGCGGGAATATCATTGGCCGTCAGGTGGTTCTGACCCTGCTGCCGGATCACAGCCAGGCGCACTGCTTCTACCAGCTTGGCAGGCTCCACGTTCCGGGGACATCTGTCCACGCAAGCGAAGCAGGTAAGACATTTATACAGAGATTCGGACTGCATCAGCGGTTCGATGTCGCCGGTCTCTACCATATATACGAACTGGTGGGGATGGAACTCCATCTCGTCATAGGAGGGGCAGGTGGCGGAGCACTTCCCGCAGCGCATGCATTTCAGCGGATTCACGCCGCTCATGCGCAGGATCTGTTCCTTCAGATGCTTCTGTTCAGCCATTGCATTCATCCTCCAATCCCAAGGCTTCGGCCAGCAGTGCGGTCATATAGACCACCGGCAGGTCGCAGCCGCTGTTTTTCTTCAAATTATACATACAGAGCGGGCAGGCCGTCACGACCATATCCGCACCCATAGCGGCAGCGTTTTCCAGTACAGCCGCAGACTTCTTCTTCGCCAGTGCCTTGTCCTCTAAGGTCACGTAGCCGCCGCAGCATTCGTTCCGCATGGCATATACCACCGGCTCTGCACCGATCGCCCGGATAAAATCCTCCAGGATGGTGGGGTTCTCCACGTCGTCCATGGCCATGACCTTGCCGGGACGGAGCAGAAGACATCCGTAGTATGCACCGATCTTACGGCCGGTCAAGGGCTTCTTTACAGCCGCCTTCACCTTATCCCAGCCGATCACGTCCCGAAGCAGCTCCAGATAGTGCAGCACTTCGGTCTCGCCGCCGTAGGGATTGCCGGTGTAGTTGTTGGCACGCAGGGCAAAATCTGCGTCTGTCTGCATGGCGTGGTTGGTCTGCTTGATCACATTGTGGCAAGCCGAGCAAACCGTTACCAGCGGCTGCCCTTTGTCTCTGGCTTCCGTCAGGGCCCGTACAGAGGAGAGCTTCGAGGCGATCTCGTCCTTGGCGGTAGAAAATACCCCGCCGCAGCACTGCCAGTTCTCGATCTCCTCTAAGGTCACACCCAGCACCTCGGCACAACGTCTGGCACATACGTCCAGTTCCTTGGCCTTGGTCTTCAGGGTGCAGCCGGGGAAATAGCTAACTTTCATTATATCCTCCATTGTGTCCCACTTACATCGTAAGGAACGGTCAAGACCGTTCCCTACAGTTTCTGTATAAGCTATGTATGGGGACGCTACTTATTTTCCTTATGCCATCTGTTCCGGATGGAATACTTCGTCGAACTTTTCTTCGGTCAAGAAGCCCAGCGCAACACAGGCTTCCTTCAGAGAGATGCCTTCCTTATATGCCTTCTTGGCAGTCTTCGCAGCATTTTCGTACCCGATGTAGGGGTTCAGCGCCGTTACCAGCATCAGAGAGTTGTGCAGGTTGTGGTGCATCTTTTCCCGGTTGGCCTGGATGCCTACAGCACAGTTCTTGTTGAAGGAAACGATGGCTTCTGCCAGCAGACGAGCGGACTGCAGGAAGTTGTAGATGCACACGGGCATGAACACGTTCAGCTCAAAGTTGCCCTGGGATGCAGCCATACCAACGGCTACGTCGTTGCCCATGACCTGTACAGCCACCATGGTGACGGCTTCGCACTGGGTGGGGTTCACCTTACCGGGCATGATGGAAGAGCCGGGTTCGTTTTCGGGAATGAAGATCTCGCCCAGACCGTCACGGGGACCGGATGCCAGCCAGCGCACGTCATTGGCGATCTTCATCATGTCGCAGGCCAGTGCCTTGATCGCACCATGGGCAAATACCAGCTCATCCTTGGAGGTCAGAGCATGGAACTTGTTGGCGGCGGTGATAAAGGGCTTGCCGGTGAGACCAGCCACCTCTTCGGCCACCTTTTCGGCAAAGCCGGCCGGTGCATTCAGACCGGTACCAACAGCGGTGCCGCCCAGTGCCAGCTCGTACAGAGGCTTCACTGCCATTTGCAGCAGCTCTCTGTCCTTTTCCAAGGAGCTTCTCCAGCCGGAGATCTCCTGGCTGAACCGGATGGGGGTAGCGTCCTGCAGATGGGTACGGCCGCTCTTGACGATGCCTTCGTTTTCGGCTTCCAGTCTCTTAAAGGTCTCGATCAGGGTATCCACAGCGGGGAGCAGCTTGTCTTCCAGGGCGATGACCGCAGAGATGTGCATAGCGGTGGGGAAGGTATCGTTGGAGGACTGGCTCATGTTGATGTCGTCGTTGGGATGCAGCAGCTTTTCCTTCCCGGCGATCTGGCTGCCACGGTTGGCGATGACTTCGTTGGCGTTCATGTTGGACTGGGTACCGGAGCCGGTCTGCCATACCACCAGCGGGAAGTGGCTGTTCAGGGCACCGGAGATCACTTCGTCGCAAGCCGCTTCGATGGCAGCAAGCTTTTCATCGGTCATTTTTTCCGGCTTCAGTGCATGGTTGGCTCTGGCAGCAGCCTTCTTCAGGATCCCAAAGGCCTTGGTGATCTCCCGGGGCATGGTCTCGATGTCCACACCGATCTCAAAGTTCTCGTGGCTCCGCTGGGTCTGTGCCGCCCACAGTCTATCCGCAGGGACCTTCATTTCCCCCATGGAGTCGTGTTCGATTCTGTATTCCATGTATATGCTCCTTTAATTATTTTACGTTAATACTTTATTGCTTACAAAAACCTGCTTTCTGTCCCCAACAAGCACTTGTTAACAAGGAACTTGTTGAACAAGGAACTTGTTAAATAGACAGGTTTTTCATAACTTCCTTCAGGCAACGCTCACTGTTGCGCAGCTGGTCGATCTCCGCATCGGTCATATTCAGCATGACCTTGCCATGTGCGCCTTCTCTGCCCACCACTGCCAGTACCGACAGGCAGCAGTCCTCGATGCCGTATTCGCCGTGCATCATGGTGGAGACGGTCATGGTGGTGTCGATCCCCGCCAGCAGGCACTTCACGATGTAGCACACGGAAATGGACACAGCATAGTAGGTGGCACCCTTCCGCTCGATGACACGGGCACCGGACTTCCGGACGTAGTTCTCGATGTCGGAGTAGTCCAGCATGGGCTGCTTCACAGACGAGGTCTGCAGCAGGAGGGGGCATTCCTCGATGGGCACATTGGAGATGTTCGCCACGGACCAGGGCACAAAGGAGGAGTCCCCATGCTCACCCAGCACGTAGGCATGTACGTTCTGCTGGTTGATGTGGTAGTACTCGCTGAGCCGGGCCCGCAGTCTGGCGGTATCCAGGATCGTACCGGAGCCGATGATCTTTTGCTCCGGCAGACCGGAACGCTTGCAGAAGGTGTAGGTCAGGATGTCCACCGGGTTGGAGACGATGATATAGGTAGCATCCGGTGCATACCGGGTGATTTCCGGAATGATGGATTTGGTGATGTTCACGTTGGTCTGTGCCAGATCCAAACGAGACTGACCGGGCTTACGTGCGATGCCGGAGGTCAGGATCACGATGTCCGAGCCTACCGCATCCCAGTAGCTGCCCGCATAGATGGAGCAGGGGCTGCAAAAGGGCGTACCCTGCCGAATGTCCAGCGCTTCCCCCAGAGCCTTTTCGTTATTGAGATCGATCATAACGATTTCGGAGGCCAATCCCGTAACAGTCAGGGTGTAGGCGATGGTGGAGCCAACACTGCCGGTGCCGATGATGGTGATTTTGTTCATATACACACGCTTCCTTTATATAGCATTATGCCGTTTCCGCGCCGGATTTCGCCGACCGATCCTGTGGCATTCTATCACATTATCTATTATACTATTTTTCGGGACAAAAATCAAGTGGCGACTCCTGGAAATTGCGCTTTTCTACCCCCAAATCCGCCGTTTTTTCCGCTTTTTCTTTGCCCTTCCTCCTTTATGCGTTTTCACCGGATTCTCTTTCCCCGCCTCCCGCCTTCTTTGTACACACCGTGGTATTATCCCTCTGTATATCGATATATCCATTACGAATACCAACACCCCACCAACTCGTTTTTTCGTATGCTCTGCCATATTTGCATAGGTAAACCCACTTTATTTTTGTTTGTTTCATAGAATTTATACATTTTTCGTCCCCCCATTTGTGCCCATATCCGGCTCCAAAGGCTGCGTTTTGCGCCATTTTTGCCCCCTTTTTCCCTTCTCTCCGGCACAGACCAAAAGAAAAAATGCGGATACACAGAAAAAAACCTTGACTTTCCGACAGAAAAAAGTTATAATAGAAGCAAGTGTGTATACACATCCACCAATCGGACCTATTTAAAAGGCAGAGCGGAACATATGTATCCATATTTCAAAATTCGGATAAGAGACAAGGACCCGGGTTTTTCCGGAGAAGAGGTTGCTTATTTATGAACAATTCTACACAAAATGAAAAAAGGAGGTGCCAGATGGGATATATCATCACAGGGATCATCGCACTGGTCTGCGGACTGGGCGGCGGCTTTGCTCTGGGCGTGCTGCACCGGAAAAAGGTAGCAGAGGCTGAGATCGGCTCCGCAGAACAGCAGGCCAGAAAGATCTTAGAAGACGGCATCAAGGCAGCGGACACCAAAAAGAAGGAAGCGCTGATCGAAGCAAAGGAAGAGATCCTAGCGACCAAAAACGAGTTCGACAAGGAAGTCAAGGACAGGCGCAATGAGATCACCCGGCAGGAACGCCGCATCGCCCAGAAGGAAGAGATCCTGGATCGCAAGACCGAGGCTCTGGAAAAGAAGGACGAAAAGCTCACCGCCAAGCTGAAGGAAGCCACCGAACGCACCGAGGAGATCGAAGAGCTGAAGGAAAAGCAGTTCGAGACGCTCCAGGAGGTAGCGGGCATGACGGCAGAGGAAGCCAAGGCCCAGCTGCTGGCTGCGTTGGAGACGGAGATCACTCACGAAAAGGCCATGAAGATCACGGAGCTGGAGGAGCAGTTCAAGGAAGAGGCAGAGGAAAAGGCAAAGGAGATCCTGTCCTTCGCCATCCAGCGTTGCGCCGTAGACCATGCCTCTGAGATCACCGTGTCTGTGGTGCCGCTGCCCGGTGAGGAGATGAAGGGACGGATCATCGGTCGAGAAGGCCGGAACATCCGCACCATCGAGACCCTGACCGGCGTAGACCTGATCATCGACGACACACCGGAGGCCATCACCGTATCCAGCTTTGACCCGGTACGCCGGGAGGTTGCCAGATTGGCACTGGAAAAGCTGATCCAGGACGGCCGGATCCACCCCACCCGCATCGAGGAAATGGTGGAAAAGGCACGCCGGGAGGTGGAGCAGACCATCAAGCAGTCCGGCGAGCGAGCCACCTTCGAGTGCGGCATCCACGGCATCCCTGCCGAGCTGATCAAGCTGCTGGGTCGCCTGAAGTTCCGTACCAGCTATGGACAGAACGTGCTGGCACATTCCATCGAGGTCTCCCTGCTGTCCGGTATGATCGCCGACGAGATCGGTGCCGACAGTACCCTTGCCAAGCGTGCAGGGCTGCTGCATGACATCGGGAAGGCGCTGACCCAGGAGGTGGAAGGCTCCCACGTACAGCTGGGTGTAGAGATCGCCAAGAAGTTCAAGGAATCCAAGGAAGTGATCCACGCCATCGAGGCACACCACGGTGACGTAGAGCCCCAGACCATCACCGCCATCATCGTCCAGGCGGCAGACGCTATCTCCGCTGCCAGACCGGGTGCCAGACGGGAAAATCTGGAAAACTACATCAAGCGGCTCACCAGACTGGAGGAGATCGCCAACGAATTCGACTGTGTGGAAAAGTCCTACGCCATCCAGGCAGGGCGCGAGATCCGCATCATGGTCAAGCCGGAGGCTGTCAGCGACGACCAGATGGTTCTGGTGGCCCGTGACATCGTCCGCAAGATCGAAAGCGAGCTGGAATATCCGGGACAGATCAAGGTCAACATCATCCGGGAAAGCCGGGCGGTGGACTATGCCAAGTAAATTGGCATCGCTAAGTAAAACTTATCATTGCCAAGTAAATTGGCATCGCCAAGTAAAACTTATCATCGCTAAATAAGTTAGCATAGCTAAACAAAAAAACAATGCCCCATAGGCAAGCGCTTCCTCTTTTGTTATAAGCTCGAATAAAATACCACGCTCGTGGTCTTTATATAGAATTTTGATGATCCAGGTACAGCGCACAGCACCGTGTCTTCCCTTTTGGGGGATGCGGTGCTTTTTTGTGTCGAAAAGCGGTTTTATCTATGGCAAATTCTTTGTTATAGCAAATTCTTTGCTAGATAGCAACAGGAGTTTGCTAGATAGCAACAGGAGTTTGCTATAGTAAAAAGGGAGAAATTGTTGTGCAGGATTACCAAAACTCGGCAAAAGTAGTAGACAAATGGGTACAAATCGTGTATACTAATTCTAACTTTATACGTTTATATCCACGGAGGACGAATTATGAAGCGTAACCGCATCTTAGCCACCCTGCTTGCAGCCCTGCTCACAGCCCCGCTCCTATTCTCCTGTGCTGCCTCAGAGACCGAGACACAGCAAACCGGCGACACCACTGCCACCGATACCACAGCCACAGAGGAGACCGAGCTGACCCGTGCCAACACGCCGGACTCCCTGCCGGACGGATTGGACTTTGCCGGGGAGAGCATCCGGATCATCCAGTATAAATCCGACGAGCATGACGATGAGATCTACGTGGAAGAGGACACCGGTGAGGCCCTGTGCTCCGCTATCTATGCCCGGCAGACGACCGTAGAGGAACGGCTGAACCTCCGGATCGACGACACCATCACCGACACAGAGCCCTCCAAGCTGGCACAGACCGCCATCACCGCCGGGGTGGACGACTATGACCTGATCTTAGACAGACAGTGGCAGCTCATGCAGCAGTCCACCATGGGTCTGTACCGGAACGTATATGAAATGCCCTATCTGGAGCTGACCGCACCCTGGTGGAACCAGAACTTTTTGGAAAACTCTGCGCTGGGGGATCAGCGTGCCTACTACCTCTGCGGAGATGCCACCATCTCCATGCTGCGGGCCATGGGTGTGATCTTTGTGAACAGTGCCGTATACGAGAACGCCGTGGACAGCATCGATTCCCTGTATGAAACGGTGCTTGCCGGGGACTGGACCTTTGATCTGCTCCACAGCACCGCCGAGTCCGTATACCAGGACACCAACGGCAACGGCGTAGCAGACGACGGCGACATCTTCGGCTATGCGTCCCACAAGATCAGCCAGACCGACTATCTGGTAGGCGGCGCACGGATGGTGTTCACGGAATACGACGACGCAGGTCTGCCCCACCTTGCCATCAACAACGAACGTGCAGTAGGTCTGTATGAGAAGGTCTACAAGCTGCTGAACGAGAACAAGGGCACCTTCATCCTGCCCGGCTCCTGGGAAGGCGAGCTGCAAGGGGTGGACATGATGAAGGAAGATAAGCTGCTGTTCCTGCCCTTCCGTGCGGGTATCGCCACCTACTTCCGGGATATGGAAAGTGCCTACGCCATCCTGCCCGCTCCCAAATATGACGAGAACCAGACCGAATACGGCACCATGGTCCACGATGCCTCCCGGATCCTTGCCATTCCGGTGACCAACAGCAAGGCAGACACCACCGGTGCGTTCTTAGAGGCCTTTGCCGCCGAATCCTACCGGAAGGTGACGGATGTGTATTTCAACACGATCCTGAAGGAAAAGCTGGCGAGAGACCAATATGTAGCCGATGTGCTGGACATCATTTTGGAAGGGGTATACTTCGACTTTGCCACCCTGCACTCCTATGCGCTGGAAGGCATTGGCCAGATCTTCCGTGACCCCACCGGCACCTTTGCCTCCCGGTACCAGGCCAAGGAAAAGAGCTACCAGCAGGCACTGGATGAGCTGATCGAGACCTACTTAGGATAAGGCAGAAGTAGAAAGTAAGAAATAAGATAACACAAAAAGATCCACAGACGGTACGTTCGTGCTTTTGTCTGCGGGTCTTTTATATTTATTTTTGTTTGTCTCGATAGGTCGCCATGCGTTCGCTAAACAGCTCCTGGGTGGTGGGCGGCGTGTAGGGGTACACGGCAAACACCGCATCCGGCATCCGCAGGATATGGGAACGCAGCTTGCCCCCGATCTGGGGGATCTCTGTATTTCGATTCTTAGGCATGATCGTTTCCTCCTCTGTATGTATATTCGTCACGCCAGACCCAACAGCGTCAGCAGTAGCAGCCAGGCAAGGCCATAGTAGGTCACAACGGCCACCAGATCGTTGACGGTGGTGATCAGGGGACCGGACGCTACGGCGGGATCGATGCCCACACGCTGGAAGAATAGGGGGATCAGCGTGCCGGACAAGGACGAGACCACCATGGCAATGAGCATCGCAAGCCCTAAGCAGCTCGACACCGCAAAGGCAAAGAGCATTGTGTTGCCCAGGCAAAGCAGGTAGATCCCCACGGCGACACAGGAGAGAAGCCCCAAAAATCCGCCGTTCCATAGACCCACCCGTACTTCCTTCCACACCAGTGCCGCCTTCTGCCGATGCCCCAGCTGCTCGTCCATGAGCACCCGGATCGCCACGGCCAGAGATTGTGTGCCTACGTTTCCCGCCATGTCTAAGATCAGGGACTGGAAGCATAAGATCACCGGCAGCCTTGCCACCAGCTCCGTAAACAGCCCCACCACTGCCGACACGCCCAGTCCCAGCACCAGCAGGATACACAGCCAGGGCAGCCGCTTCCGCACGCTCTCCCCCACCGGCTCTGCCAGATCCTCCTCCGCTGCCAGACCGCCCAATTTGGCGTAGTCGTCGCTGAGAGCCTCGTCTACCAGATCCGCATAGTCCCCTGCCGTCACCACACCCAGCAGCCGCCCTGCCGCATCCAGCACCGGTACCATGTCTGTGGTACAGTCCCGTAGGATGGGGATGGCATCCTCGATGGTCGTGTGGGCGTACAAATGGGGGGCGGGATCTGTGGTGATGGCCGCAAGCGGTGTGCCTTCTCTGGCGATGACCAGCTCCTTCAGGTCGATCTCCCCGGCGAAGTGTCCGGTCTTGTCCACTACATATATGGTGGAAATATTGTCTTTGTGCTTGTCTGCCGCCTGCCGTACCACTGTGGACATGGCCTCCTTCACGGTGGCGGTGGGCGAAATGGCGATATAGTTCTCCGTCATCCGGGAACCAATGGTTTCTGCGGGATAGCGCATCCCGATCCCGTTGTTCATCTGCATCTTGCACCTCCTATGCTTTTTCAGCCATAGGCGTGCGAAAACAGAACATTTGTTTTGCTTTTTGGGTATAAAAAATCCATTGTCCGCAATCGTTCTGTCTGCACGTCCGATGGCAAGGGTCGTGCAGAGCCGCAGGAATACAAACAATGGTGTCGCTCTATTGGCAAAAGGTGCCAGCTACTCTAGGACAAGACCACAGACAAGCCGCACATCTGCATAGCACACCATGTTGTTTTGTTCCGCTCGGCAACTGCTGCTGTCCATGATCTCACCTCACATATTTTTAGGATACTTCATTATAACACATCCCCGGTTCGATTGCAAGAGGGTAGAAAAATTGTTCACAAAACGGTTACGGCATATCCGATTTTCCCCCATCTTTGTCGTTTTCCGTCCTTACCTTGTTTATCACCGTTGACTTTGCGGCGTGACCGTGATAGAATATAGAAAATTGTATATAGGTTATATAAGTCAATGCTGATCAAGGTTGAAGCCTCGCCTGATCAACATTGACTTCAGGAGTTTCATAGCATGAAAACCTTTTTCATCTGTCTATTGGTAGGGATCGCCGCCCAGCTGATCGACGGGACCCTCGGTATGGCCTACGGCGTGAGCTGCTCGACGTTTTTGCGGACGGCGGGGGTCAGCTCTGCCATGTCGTCGGCGTGTGTGCATTTGGCGGAGATCTTCACAACACTTGCCTCCGGGATCTCCCACTTTTCCATGAAGAACGTGAACCATTGTCTGCTGTGGCGTTTGGCGATACCGGGGGTGCTCGGTGGCTGCTTGGGCGCATATGTGCTGACCGCAGTGAACGACCGGATCCTGTCTCCCCTGATCAGTGCGTATCTGGTGGTCATGGGCTTTGTGATCCTCTCGAAGATGTTCAAAAAAGCCGACAGCACCGGGGAGAAGCCCATCGGAGCGTGGGTATGTCCGTTGGCATTGGCCGGTGGCTTTTCGGATTCTCTGGGTGGCGGCGGCTGGGGACCGGTGGTAACGTCCACGCTGGTGGCTGCCAACCACGACATTCGCAAGACGATCGGTTCGGTCAACACGGCGGAATTCTTTGTGACCTTAGGGGAAAGTGCGGTCTTCCTTTTGACCCTGCCGGATCTCTCTGCCCTGCTCCCGTCCATCTTAGGGTTGATCGTGGGCGGCATCCTCGCAGCGCCCATCGGTGCCATCCTCTGCCGCAAGCTCCCTGTCAAGCCGCTTTTGGGCATCGTCGGCAGTGTGATCGTGCTCATCAACGGCTTCCGGCTCGTCACGGCACTGCTGGCACTGTAGTTTGTGCCGGATCGATGGCATATTGCTGTACGTTCATATCTTTATTCAGCAAACACCACATCTGTTATATGCATTTCCCGCATTCTGTCCCTGCACCGATAGAATCTATGTAGATTTTCCCCAAATTATTTTCCCATATGGCTTGACATAGGTGGGGAATTATGGTATAATTTCGAAAGAGGCATTCTGTTCATATGGAGTGCAAAGTCAATTCATATCACGAAAATTTTTATGGAGGATTTTTATCATGAAGAAGTTTATGACCCTGTGCCTGGCTGCTCTGATGGCGCTGGCCTCTGCTACGGCTATCGCAGCGGACGATGTGATGCTCATCTCCGCAGAAGCCGAAGGTGCCAAGAAGGAGATCGTGGATCTGCTGGTGATCGACGATGTGAACACGCCCAAGACCGCCCCCCTGTATGTTACCGCCTTTGGTAACGGCTATGATTTCGGTGGTAGCTTCGATAAGGAAGAGTGGGTACCCGTTGATCCGAGAGTCCGCGTCAACAATGGCGATGTTTTCTACGGCGACCAGTTCTATGTAGCTACTGTTCCCTTCGCATTCCCCAGACAGGTCACCATCAAGGTCAACGCTGGTGAGAACGGCACCGTGGACGTACCTGCCAAGTTCTTTGCTGCCTGCACCTCTTCCCGTACCTTCAACATCACTGCCAACGAAGGCTATGAAGTTGCCGACATCCTGGTAAACGGCGTAAGCTATGGTCCTGCCAACAGCGTAAAGCTGAAGAACATCCAGACCTCTATGGACATCGACGTGCTCTTTGCCCCCAAGCTGGTATACACCCCTGTATACACCGAAAACTTTGACGGCGAATCCACTGTTTGGGTAGCCGGCGGCACCACTGAAGAAGCTGTTCTGGCCGATGGCAAGCTGTCCGTTACCTCTATCGGTGGCGACCCCAACGTTAACTATCCCGAAGCATTTGGTCTGAACTGCGATGACATCGATGTGATCCGTGTCAAGTACACCAACAACACCGCTGACACCAAGTTCCAGATCTTCTTCACCAACGAAGCCAACCCCGGTTACAGCGAAGCCGGTTCCTTTGTGACCACCTGCGCTGCCGGTGAAAATGAGATCGTGATCGAGACCGCCGGCAACGAGCTGTGGACCGGTATCCTGTCCAACATGCGGATCGACCTGTCCAACGGCGAAGGCTCCTTCGTAGTAGACAGCATCTCCTTCGAGACCGTTTCTCTGAGCAAGTAATCAAATACAATAAACCCATATTGGGGTTACAACAGAGCATGGGTTCTATGGTATCCATGCTCTTGTTTTATCAAAACGAGGTATGCATATGCAGAAACATATAGCGATCCTATGTCTTATGGCACTGCTGCTGTCCACTTGCGGACTATCCGCCTGCGGACTGTCCGCCTGCGGGAAGACGACTGTGGAGGACACCACACCGTCCACGGACACTACGCCTCAAGAGGAGACCGACACCGCCAACACGCTCGCCGCCCAGCTTCAGAGCATCTATGCGGACACCGGCTATGGTGGGTACGAATACCGCATCATGGGCATCCAGCCGGGCGCACATTTCTACCACAAGATCAGCGCCGAGGCCAACGAGATCTGGTATGCCGAGCAGACCGGCGACAGCTACAGCGATGCGGTATACACCCGCAATCTCCTGACCGAGGAGCTATTGGACGTGACCATCACACCCATCTGGCAACCCGACCGAGATGCCGTGGGTTCCCAGATCCAACAGGCGGCACAGGCGGGAGACGACATTGCGGACATGGCACTGACCTCGCTGGCGGTACACATGACCCAGGCCACCGCCGGGTATCTCCACAACCTCCATTCCCTTTCTGCGGTGCAGCTATGGGGAAGCTGGTATGACCAGGACATCGTCAAAAACTACAGCTACAAGGGCAACAAGCTCTACTGCGTCACAGGTGCCTATAATGTCTTTGACGACTATGGCGTGCCGGTGATCTTCTACGGCAAGGAGATCCTGACCAAAAACGGTCTGGAGGATCCTGCCACGCTGGTGCCGGCGGGAAAGTGGACGCTGGACGTGATGATGGAAATGGCAGAAGCTGTGACCGCCGACACCAATGGGGATGGCACCATGGATGCCGCCGACACCTGGGGCTATCTGGACAACACGGACTATTATCCCCACCTGTTGGAGGGTGCAGGACAGCCTCGGACGCTGGTGGGAGACGATGGTGTACCGATGCTGAACGTGACCAGCGAAGCCTACATCAACGTGGGAGAAAAGGTATACGATCTGGTCGTGGAAAGCAATGCCCGCTTCATCGAGCTGAACGCCACCTGCCGGGACATCATGAAGGAGAACCGGGGCCTGTTCTACTATGAGCTGCTGGGTGCGATCAACGAATTCCGGGATATGGAATCGGATTTCAGCCTGCTGCCCATGCCCAAGGCCGACGAAAGCAACCCCCGCTACACCTCTGCCATCAACCCGATCTGGGCGACCGCCATGGCGATCCCGATCACCGTATCGGACAGCGAACGAGCCGGCACGGTTTTAGATGTGCTCAGTGCCTTCTCCGTGGAGACCGTGGACACAACGCTGAACGAGCTGTTATTGGGTTCCAAGCTGGTGCGGGATCAGGGCACGCTGGAGATGCTGTCCTACGTACTGGACTCCAAGGTATACGACTGGGCGAACGGCTTCTCCTGGGCTTCCAAGATCCAAAGTGCGCTGAATAGCCAGGCAAAGAGCAATTCCTTCATTTTGGCGTCCAGCATGCAGTCCGCAGCACCGGCGGCACAAACGGCCCTGGACGAATTCTTAGCAAGTTTGGATGTACTGCCGTAAGGAGGCATCCGCAACATACACACCTTTTGCACAAAGGAGAACAACATGGACATCACAAAATACTATGCGATCCCCGGCGAAGAACCGCTGGACGAGATCAAGAAGGACGGTGGCTTTTTCGGGATCTTCCGGACAGTCGCCTGCATCGGAGACAGCCTGTCCTCCGGCGAAATGGAATCCCTGACCGAGGAAGGTGCCAAGGGGTACCACGACTACTTCGAATATTCCTGGGGACAGTACATGGCAAGAGCAGCCGGGAACACGGTCTACAACTTCTCCCGTGGCGGCATGACGGCAAAGGAATATGTGAATAGCTTTGGAGAGGCACAGGGCTTCTGGGACGAGAAGTTGGCGGCACAGGCCTATGTGGTAGCCCTGGGGGTCAATGACCTGCTGAACGCCCGCATGCCCGTTGGCACCATCGACGACGTGCGCATGGACGAAACGGAAGGGGAGATCCCGGACAATTTCGCCGGCTACTACGGCAGACTGCTTGCCAAATACAGAGCCATTGCACCGAAGGCACGGTTCTTCCTGATGACCATGCCCCAGGACGGCACCGACAACGCCATGAAGAAGGTCCACGCAGCACTGCTGTACCAGATCGCCGCTAAGTATCCCTTTGTGTACGTGCTGGACTTTGAGCGGTATGCGCCCCGCCACGACGCCCAGTTCCACCGGTACTTCTACATGGGTGGTCACCTGAACGCCGCCGGGTACCAGCTGACGGCTTGGCAGACCATGACCTACATCGACTGGATCATCCGCAACAACCCCGAAGACTTCACCCAGGTCGCCTTCATCGGCAAGGGTGGACTGCACCATTGTGAACACAAGTGGTAAGGTGAACAAGATAATGGAAAAGTTCCCGGTATGTTATTGGCATGCCGGGTTTTTTCACGAAAATCATATCAAAAACGCACAGTGGCCTATTGACATACGCATATTTTAGGCGTATAATATAGACATAAGGAGGTGGATGTTCATGCCGCCAACTGCCAAAGAGCTCTTGAAGCTACTGCATAAAGATAGGTGGGAAGAAGTCCCAAACCGAACGAAAGGCTCCCATATCCAGTTGAAGCACCCAACCAAACCGGGCAAGGTGACGATTCCCATGCATAGCGGCGATTTAGCACCAGGCACCCTAAACAGTATTTTAAAACAAGCGGGTCTGAAATGATTCCCTTTTTCTATAACGGAGGTAACATATATGCGCAAAGCCACGTATTTGGCTGTATTCGAACCTACGGACACCGGGTACAGTGTCTATTTTCCGGATCTTCCGGGCTGTGTGAGCTATGGTGCATCTTTGGAAGAAGCACAGCGAGAGGCAGAGACTGCTCTGGGTCTTCACCTATACGGGATGGAAAAGGATGGAGAAACGATCCCGTCCCCCTCTGACAAACCTACCATCGATCCGGAAACGGCTCCGGGATACCTTGTTTCTATGGTGACGGTATTCCCCGATATGGTCGCAAACGAGCTGGACAATCGCCGTATCAAAACGAACGTAACGCTTCCTGCATGGCTCAAGGAAGCGGCTGAAGAACAAAAAGTAAACTATTCCAAAATACTGGAAGCTGCACTGATCGACTATCTCCGTATTCCCGGACTACAGCACAGATAAAATTCGATTTTCAAGCACAACAAAAAAACCCCCGGCAGGACTTGTCCCACCGGGGTTTTGTTTTGCCAATATGGTTTAGTGAATGATGCTGGGGTCGCCGTGATATGCAGGCAGTGCATGGGGACGAACCACTTCTCCACCGGATTCGTAGGAATCGATGCAGGCGAAGATGTATTCCATGGTAGCCAGCGCATCACGACCGGAGGAACGCAGGTGTTCCAGGGGTACTTCGTTGACCAGGTCTTCGTAGAAGGCGTTGATACGGATCGGGAAGGTGGCGCCGAAGTCGGTCACACCGGTGTTCATGATCTCCGGATCCTTGCCGTTTTCCCAATAGGTAAGCTTTTCTACGCAGTTTTCGATGCACAGAGTACCGTGGGTACCAGCCAGCTCATAGGACCACCAGCCGCCCAGACCGAACATAGCATCGCCTCTCTGAGACAGCATGTAACCAACGCAGCCGTTCTGGAACTTGATGTTCACAGAAGCGATGGACAGCATCAGGTCGCCGGACTGTCTTCTGGCACCGGGTCTTTCCATGAAGCACTGGATGTGGGAAATATCGCCGCTGAAGTGCCGCATAACGGAGAAGGGGTGGGTCAGGAAGGCCTTGGCGTGGGAGTAAGGCATCTGCCAACGGGAGTTTCTGTCCACGGGATTTACGTTGACGGAGGAGCCGTTGAAGCCAACCTTGGTCATGGCATAAACCTGTTCACCGATCTTGTTTTCAGCGATGAGCTGGTCAGCACGGAAAGCGGGTTCGGAGAAGTAGTGGTTCAGGTCGCAGCCCAGGTACAGACCCTTCTTGGCAGCGAAGGCAACCATTTCACGAGCCTCTTCGATGTTGTTGGAGATGGGCTTTTCTACCAGGACGTGCTTACCGGCGTCCAGGCACTGCATGGTGGGGATATAGTGCCAAGAACCGTTTTCGAAACCGGAGGTGGTCACGTGAACGACTTCGATCTCGGGATAGTTCTTCAGCATATCCTTTACAGAATATACAGCCGGTACGCCGAACTTTTCAGCAGCTTCATCGGCTCTCTGCTTGTTGACATCGCAGACGCAAACCAGCTCTGCATGGGGATTGTTCTGGATACAAGTAGCATGGGTATTCCCAATACCACCCATACCAACAACAGCACTCTTAAAAATCTTTTCCATGATTATGTGTCCTTTCTTGCTTGTTATGGACTTTTTCATCCAAATCGTTTGGGTATCCAATGCATTTGGACATCCAATGCATTTGGATAGGCGGGGGAATGCGGCTTTTCCGGAAATGGAGCGTCTTCTCCATATCGGTTTTGCCATATTCCCGTACATGTTCGGTATCGTTATCCATCCCGGTCTACTGCCAAATTCTTCCGATAGGATACCGGAGGTACGCCTACGGTGGATTTGAAGACGCGGGAGAATAGACTGATGTCGGAGAAACCGGTCCTTTGGGCGATCTGGGCGATGGACAGGCTTTTGTCGGAGAGCAGCTCCATAGCCTTGGCGACCCGGAAGCGGCGTATGTACTCGGAGGGGGACATATTCATGACGGCTTTGAACCGCCTTGCCATATAGTCCACCGACAAACCGGTGACCTTGGACAGATCCGCCATGGTCAGATCCTCGCTGTAGTGGTCGCCCACGTATTGCAGGATCTTGTAGATGTACATATAATAATCCGAGGCAGCATGCTTCTGCTTGCCACTTTGCGCTGCATACAACCGGGAGTACCGGATCAGCAGGGTCAGCAGCGTGGCCTTGGCAGAAAGCTCCCAACCGGGCTGGCGGGACGTGCATTCCGTTTGGATCCGCTCCAGCGCCGATTCCACACCACGCCGCTCTGCCACATCTACGTGCAAAATGCGCTCGAAGGTGACCGGGTCGGTGGAGGTGGGATCGGGCATCCAGGAGGTGGTCAGCAGGTAATCCAGCCCCGGCAGCTTGCGTAGTGCCGCCAGATCCGCACCCAGGATCTCTTCCAAAAAGATACAGTTATAGATATTGAAGCCGTGGGCGTTGATGTAGGAATGCTCCTCGCCGGGCCGGACGAAAAACCAGTCCCCGGTAGACAGCATCCGCACTTCCCCGCTGCACGAATGAAGGGTAAAGCCGCTTTGGACGTAGACCATCTCATAAAACGCATGGGAATGGGAATCCATTTTACCATCGTGATGGGCATCCACAATGGCGATCTTTGCCCCGTTGTGGTAAAAATGAAATTTTTCTCTGGAAAAAACCGTTGGCATATTGATAAATAAGAAGTATGAGGTCGGAGATAAGAAGCCACAGACGAGCGTGAGATCCACAGACCTCTTACTTTTTATTTCTTACCTTGCATTTTTATTCTACGATATCCTTCACCTGGATGGGTGCGCCGTTTTCTTCGATGGAGCGGATCATGGCGTGGATGACACGAGAGGCCTCCAAACCTTCCTTACCGCTGCCGTCGATGTCTTCCGGCTTGCAGCCACCGTCTACCTGATCCACAAAGGCATGGATCCGGTCACGGAAGGTGTCGTAGAAGCGCTCGAACCGACCGGGGCCGTCGAAGACCGGGTTGGTATACACTTCCTTCACCGGAGAACCGGCAGGATACAGCACGGCTTCCCGCCACATATCCTCGAACACGAAGCGGCCGTCCGTACCGGCTACCTCACATCGCTCCATGGGATGCCCACGGGTGATGTCGTAGGAGGAGGTCAAATGCCCCACTGCCCCGCATTCGAACCGCATGGCCGTAGACTGGGTGGAGTAGATCTCCCGTCCCGGTGCCTTCATGGCGAAGGTGGTGACTTCCTTGATGGGGCCGCAGAAATACTGCATGATGTTGATGCTGTGGGGGTTCAGTGCCTTCAGGTGATAGTACACAGAATCCAGCGGCATGAACTTCCCGATCCACAGGGACATGTTGCAGAACAGCAAAGACCCCAACCGTCCGTCGTCCTGCCACTTCTTTGCCTGGCGTGCTGCGGGCGTGAACCGGTGGTTCATATCGATACCATAGCACAGACCCAGCTTTGCAGCCGTCTCTACCATCTCGGTGGCATGCTTCAGGTCGTTGGAAATGGGCTTTTCTCCCAGTACATGACAACCGGCAGCAAATGCTTCCATGGTAGGCTCATAGTGGTCGGAGGAATATTCATATCCCCCGGTGGTCACGCTGGCAATGTCCGGCTTCATGGCAGCTAACATCTCCTTGGCAGACGTAAAGTACGGCACACCGAACTTCTCCCCTGCCTTCTGCGCCAGCTCCGGTACCCGGTCACATACCGCGACCAACTCCGCTTTATCCGATTCGGTATAGGCCTGGGCGTGTCTGTGCCCAATGTGACCCATGCCGATCACTACAGTTCTTTGCATGATGAATCTCTCTTTGATTTTGCACAGTACACCAATCCCTTGGCTGCCTGTGTTTTTTTATTGGATAGAGGCACGCCAGATGGCAGTCAGCAGCTCCTTCGTGGGGTCACAGGTGTGCTCCCAGTACATGCTGCCCGCCAGCCCCTTCTTGCGTACATACGCCGTTTTTTCCGCCACGCTCACCGGATCATCAAAGCTGATGAATTCCCCGGTGTCCGCCCGGTACAGGTACGGTGCGCCCTGGTCCCGGTACAGCACATAGCCGTTTTTGTCGATGTAGTCCCGCCGCAGCTGCCCATAGGTGGGGCCGAAACCACCGCTGTCTGCCGTGGTCCCCTTTTCTCCCAAACCATGCATGGTTCCAGCCGGTACGCCCTGCCATCGCCGGGAATAAAATGCCGCACCTAAGATCTGCTTCTCATAGGGGATCCCCCACGATGCAAACCGTCCCACATATACGTCCGCCGAGGTGCGCTCGTAGTCGTCCGCGGCACCGGTACGGGGATACAGTGCGGTGTGCGGTCCTGCCGACGAACCAACGCCACGCATGTCATAGGACATCAGCGACACATAGTCTACGATCTCCCCAATGGCAGCGCAGTCCATGGCGCGGGGAATGTAGTCCCCACAGCCCGCCGCAATGGTCAATAGCTTCGAGCTCAAAACTGCCCGCAGTGCCTGCAGCAAATGGGTGAAGTTCTCCCGATCCCGTGGGTCTGCTCCAATGCCTGCCCAGTCGATGGTGGGATATTCCCAGTCCACATCGATACCGTCCAGACCATACTGCGTCACCACGGACAGACAGCTTTCGGCAAAGGCCACACGACCTGCCTCCGTCATGGCCATCTCGGAAAACCCACCGGCTCCCCAGCCACCGACCGATAACAGGATCCGCAGCTGTGGATGCACCGACCGCAGCCGGGCCAGCTGGTCCGTGAATGCCCCACGGGGACAGAAGGAGAGCAGCCCGTCTCGCACCAGCCCAAAGGCTAAGTTGATCTGGTCTAACATCCCGGCATCTTCATCCGTTACCGTATCCAACCGATCCGCCCAAACATAAGCCGCTTTGATCATAACCAAATCTCTCCTTCCGTATGTTCCATTGTCGATCACACAACCACAACAGTAGAAGCACATAGGATCGGTATAAACCTATGCACACCCGAACCAACAAAATCCATCCAAAAAACTCGTCAGTCCAAAACTACACAATACGTCCATAACCAATCCTGCACCCAACTAACTGCCGGAGGCAGTGGAAGGTCGTGGGATCGCTTCAATCTTTAACTGAAAGAAAGCCGATACCCGCCCGCCGGGGCTCCCGGCCACTCAACGTAGTTGAGTGATTAGCCTTGCTTTTTGATTTCCTGGAGCTTCTTGGCGTCGTCCGGGTTGCCGATGTGCATCGTGTTGTAGGCTTCTTCGGAAGACGTGAAGGGACGACCAAAGCCGTTCCAGTTCAGGTTCGTGTAGATCGGCGCCGTGCGACCGGTCTCGGCTTCTCTCTTGGCAATGTGTGCCAGCATCTTGTTCCGCAGCAGCTCCACTACCTCCGGATACTTGTCCGCTACATTGTTGTATTCCGTCGGGTCTTCGATCAGGTTGTACAGCTCGATCTCCGGCTTGAAGTGGAAGTCAGGCTCCAGCGCGATCATCAGCTTCCATTCCGGCGTTCTCCAACCATGCTTCCGCATCCACGTTGCTTCCGTGATGTAGAATTCCGGTTCTTCCGGTGCCTTGCCGTCCATAACGTCCAGCAGGTTCCGTCCGTCAAACTGGATGTCCGTCTCAATACCCAGCATAGCCAGCAGCGTGGGCATGATGTCCTTTTCGTATGCGTAGCTCTTTACTCTCGTGCAGCCACGGAAGTACTTCTTGCAGCCACCCGGCCACTTGATCGCCAGCGGTACTACCAGACAATTGTCGTACATGGAGTGGTGGTCGAAGTAGCAGTCGTGGTCGTACAGGGTCTCACCATGGTCAGAGGTGAATACTACGATGGTGTTGTCTGCAATGCCCAGGTATTCCAGCTTGTTCAGGATCACGCTGATGCAGGCATCCATGTATGCGATAGCCCCATCGTACTGTGCGCAGATGTATTCCGCATCCGTACACTTCGGCGGGAACCAGCTTGCAAAATAGTCGCAGAACGGCTTGAAATCAAATACAGGATCGAGAGAATGGTTGTCCGGGTCGTTCTCGTTGCCAGCATAGAACATTCTTTCATACGGTTCTGGCGGCAGATACGGGGAGTGGGGGTCCATGTGCCGCAGGAACAGCATAAACGGCTTGTCCTCAGCAGCCAGTCTTTCCAGCTCGGGGATGGCAACCTCGTTCAGAGATTCAGCCTTCTTCGATCTGCCTTCGCCGAAGGAGCCCCAGGTCACAGCATAGTTCAGGTAGTTGCCAAAGCCGGGGAAACCGCCGTAGTTGATACAGGTGGTGTTGTAGCCGTTTTCTTCCAGTACAGCCGGCAGAGACTTCATATCCGGCAGATAGCCGCCCTGGTGACGCAGTGCCACTACGTTGGTGCCGAAGCAGTCCTTACCGGACAGCATGGAGGCATAACCGGGGGTGGTGGGGATGGAAGGGCTGAACATGTTGTCGAATACGATGGAGTCCTCAGACAGGTACTTGTCCATGTAAGGCGTGGTCAGCTTGTTGTAGCCATACAGGCTCATGCGGTCACGACGGAGAGAGTCGATACCGAAAAACAGAATATTGGGCTTCTTTGCCATGGTGTTTTTCTCCTTTGGTTTTGTGGGTTTGTGGGTTTTTCTATGGAATAGAATTTTGCAATATAGGACAGCGTTACTGCTCAGCAACAGCCGCAAAGGCTTCGTTGGCCTTCTTGACCTCTTCCAGTGCCTTCTTTTCCTTGGAGGCATACATGGAGGAGAATTCCTTGGCAGCATAGTTCGTACGGAACAGGTTCATGACCTCTTCGTTCAACAAACCAAACTGGTAGTACCAGCCCAGGTCGTATACACGAGTGGCGAAAATGATGTCCAGCATTTCGGCGGAGTCTTCGTCACGGGTAGCCTTGTTCTTCAGAGTCATTTCATAGTACGCCGGGGTAACGGTGTACATGCCTTCGCAGGCCAATGCTTCTGCGATGATGGAGGCGTTGGTGGTGTCTACGTTGCCAAAGGGCATGCAGAAAAATACAGAGTGCCAGGAGCCTACCGTGTTGTAGTATTCCGTCTGGTCCTCGTCATACTTCGGGAACGGCAGGATACCAAAGTCGGCATCCATGTCCCGGAGCTTCGGTACCAGCTGCATCAGCTGCATGTAGAACATGGCCTGGTTGTTGGAGAAGGTCTTGATCGCCAGCGTGTCGGAGTTGTCCTTCCGCTGATACTGGAAGCACTGCGACGGGTCACGACCGAACTTCAGATACTTTTCCAGGGCGTTGATGGTGCGCTCGGTGTTCAGGGTCAGCTCGATCTCGCCGCTGTCCCCAACCTCGGCACACTTGATCCCGGCACCGTTGATCACTGCCATGGTGATGTCGTCCCAGATCATAGCGCCGTACTGGTCGGCCTCGGTGTATTTGCCGTCACCGTCTACGTCCAGAGAGGTCTCCTCACACAGACTCAGGAACTTGTCCAGGGTCCAGGTACCGTCTCTGACCGTATCGTACAGATTTTCGATACCGTGGTCCGTTGCCAGCTGCTTGTTGAAGAACACGGTACAGGTGGCATCGTTGTCGGCGGTGGAAATGTCGCCGGTGGTGAAGTACAGCTTGTCCATCACCGTCAGGTTCTCGTTTGCCTTCTGGTCCCACCAGGCAGCATCAAAATCGATGTTATCCATGGTATACAGGTCGTTGAGCGTACCGCCTGTAGCCAGCGAACAGGTCGTATACCCCTGCAGCAGCATGAAGGCATAGTTGTTGTCTCCCGCCATGACCAGCGTATCCACGGCCTTCTTCATATCCTCATGGTATACGGTCTTACCGGAGATCTCGTGCTGCTCCACAGAGCTGATCACGCAGTTGAACCGTTCGCCAATGGTCTGGTTCCGGGTATACCGGGCATCGTTGACAGCCTCCCCGGTGATCTCGGATGCACCAAATTCATTCTTGGATACACCAAAGTTTTCCGTGCCACCTTCTACGTTATACCCGACTAAGATGGTCATGTCTGCGCCACCCATATCGGTGTCCGGCAGCTGGGCATAGGGACGCTCGGTCTCGGTCTCCTGCACGGTGGTGTCGGTGCTTGCGGTATTACTATTATTTGTCTCCCCGGAATCGGCATTGGAACAACCGGCTGCGGTAGAAGACAGCATCAGCAGTGCTAAGAACAATGCGATGATTTTGCGGTTTTTCATTTCGATATTCTTCTTTCTATCATGATAGGGATCTTTGCCTATAATGGAAAATATGCGGGGATATTGCAATTTTTATGGGTCTATTTTTGTAGGGGCGAATCACACACCAACGCAGTTGTGCGATCGTCCCGTATAACATTTTGGTATTCTGTATAGAAATATAGAACACCTACGTTATGGGACGATCCACAACGATCCCCGGCTTATCTTGCGCCCAGGGACTTCAGGATGGCGTTCAGGTAGCCGTAGCTTTCGGCAGCGATCTTGGTAGCATCCAGATAGCTCTGGTCGGGACCGATGACTTCCAGGGATACAGGACCGTCATACTTGGCATCGACCATAGCCTTGCAGTAGCCGAACAGATCGATGTCACCGCGGCCGCAAGCCTGGTTAGCCGGTTCTCCCGGAGAAGGACCGTCGCCCTTGCAGTCCCGGATGTGGATGTGCTTCATGCGAGACAGAACGGCAGGCAGCGCAACAGCCGGGTTCTCACCAGCTCTGTGGATGTGGGAGGGGTCCATGTCTACGCCGAATGCGGGAGAGGTCACAGCATCCATCAGGCGCAGGGTTGTGGGGGTGGAGTAGATGGCAGCACCGACGTGTGCCTTTACGCACAGGGTGATGCCGAACTTTTCAGCGTCTTCTGCACGGCTCTGGATGATCTCGCAGGACTGCTTCAGGGTCTCTTCGTTGTCCATCTGTCCGCCGGGGCCAATGTTGACGATCGGGATCCCGATCTCGGCACAGGCTTCAAAAGCAGTCAGCAGACGATCTCTGTCCTGGGATGCAACCTCGGTAGAGATAAAGGGCAGATCCAGTTCTTCCCGAATGGCGATCAGCTCAGCCTTCTGGGTCTTCCAGTTGGCCAGATCCAGATGCTCGCACATGCCGCCGATGGCAGAAATTTCTACACCGTCGTAGCCGCACTTCTTGATGGCCTCAGCAGCTTCCCGGAAGGAAACCGTCTTAAAGAGGACACTGTTCACACCAAGTTTAATCATGGTTTTGTTCTCCTTTTATGTAAGGGATTTTTTTGTTTTTGTATATCCAACCGGCCTGTGCCAACCGACACCGCCGTAGGAATCGTGTTTTTTGGGGGACTGTCAGTTTATCCGTCCCAGCAGCTGGTGGAATGCCTTGTCGTAGTATTCCAGCGCACGGGTGCGGATCTCGGCACAGTTGTCCGCATTGCAGTATTCCAGAATGAAGGGCTTGCGGTCGGCGTGGCGGATGTACAGCTCCATGAACTTCACCCAGTCGATGTCGCCATCGCCCAGGTTCACGCCGTAGGTGGCGTTGATCTTTCTGTCCTTGCCGTGGAAATAGTAGATGTCGTGCTTCAGGTGCCGGAACATGCCTTCCTCGTCCTCTGCGGCGATGAAGTTGGCCGGGTCCAGCATAGCACCCAGACGCACCTGGGTAGAGGCTTCCAGCTCCTCGATCAGGGTCTTCAGGCGACGGGGTGTGGGGATCACGTCCAGCACGCAGGCTTCCAGTGCCAGCTGCACGCCGCTCTTCTCGGCTTCCAGGCACACCTGCCCGATAAAGTCCTTGATCCGCTGGTAGTCGGCCTCGTAGGTATCCGCATTGATCCCTCTTGCACCGGGGGTAAAGCCGCATTCGCTTGCCAAATACGGCACACCGGCTTCGGCGGCAAATTCGATATACCGGCGAATATAGTCCATTTCCTGCTCCCGCACAGCTGCATCGGGATTGCGCAGGTCGGTGAACAGCCCCAGAGACGTGACCTCCACGCCATGGTCCCGGAAGGTCTGTACCGCAGCCTTGACTTTTTCCGTGGTGATATTTTCCAGAGAACCTATACCGTTGTAGGTCCAGCCGGGCAGATCCTCGTGGACAAAGCACAGCTCCGTACACAAAAAGCCGATCTCCTGCATCCGTGCGGCCGTTTCTGCCACGGACTTTCCGTTGAATGCTCTTGTGGTGCATCCGATATTCAGCATATGGAATTGTCTCCTTTTCGATTTACTATTTTACACAGTTTTCCCATTCACGCTTGCCTGAATCTATTATAATATAACGAAAAGCAATAATCAAGTGGGTTCCGGAAATTTTCTCAAAATTTTATCACGTTTTCCGATTCAATCGTCATTTTTTGACGTTTTCCGTGGTACAGCAACGGATCTTGGCACCCACAAACCACACAGTCGAAAATGCATTTTGTGTATACTATTCTACAAATGAGCAATTGTGCGCCGTCCCAGCCGACAATATAGCACCCTGCCACTTTTCTTCCCGCACAAAAAACGGCACCCCCGGCCAAAGCGGACATACCGTTTTTCTACATTATTTTCCCCAATCGATCATCGGCACCTCCGGCAGTCCCGGGAACAGTCCCGTCTCCGGCAGCACAAAGTCCATGGCCTCTCCGTTGGGATGTGTGAACGCCAGATGCGCCGACCATAGGGCACAGGCCTTCGTGTGGCATTTGGCACCATATTTGCGATCTCCCCACAGCGGATGCTTACGAGAGGCAAATTGGACCCGGATCTGGTGGGTACGGCCTGTCTCCAGCCGCACACGGCACAGGGACAGCTTGTCCACCGTATCCTCGATCCCATCCCACAGGGCAATGGTGGTGCTGTGCAGGCGGGCTTCCTTGGCACCGGGACGCTTTTTCACCACATAGGCCTGGTTGCGGCCACGGTCGAAGTAGAGCATATCCGTCATGTCACAGGAGTCAAGCTCTCCTTCAGCCAGTGCCAAATATTCCTTGGTAAAGCGGCCGTTTTGGATCTCGCCGGACAGGTACGCTGCCGTTTTGGCATCCAGTGCGAACACCATCAGCCCACCCGTCGTGCGATCCAGCCGATGGACCACGTACACGTTTTCCGGTGCTATGCCCAGCTCCTTTGCCAACAGATCCGGTGCGCCGTCTCCGGTCGGTGTATGCTCGGAGAGAAGCCCCGGCTCCTTACGGCAGACCACCAGCCTTTTATCTCGATATGCGATCACCATAGGCACCTCACCGTTTCATCGTTCGATAGACTGCATAGGCCACGAACGCCACGATGCACACCACGGCGACCCACCCGGAGATGGTCACAAACTGCATATAGGCGTTCACAGGCGCCGGCAGACTTAGTCGCATACAAACCCATCCAAACAAAAGCACCAGCACCCACACTACCCATTTCAGCATAGGAACACCCCCTTATTTTTTTCGCAGATATTGTCAAATTGTGTGCAACATTCGCTTGATGTGTGAATTTTCTGTTACACCTATAGTATACCGCATTTTCCTTCGTTTGTCAAGGGGGCAAGTCATACAAATCCGTAGGCAGGGCAGAGGACGGTTTTGGGGCAATGGCGATGGGGGATAAGCCGTAGCCTTCCGCACAAAGCAAAGACCCCGCCACGCAGGATAGCATGGTGGGATCTTGGATCCAAAATTATTTAGCCAGCAGCTTTTCGGCGCAAGCCAGCTTCACGCAGGAGCAAAGGATCTCGATGGCGGTCTTCAGCTCACTGGGTTCCGGGAAGGAGGGAGCGATACGCAGGTTGGCATCGTAGGGGTCCCGGCTGTAGGGATAGGTGGCACCGGCAGCGGTCAGGGTCACGCCAACGGAACGAGCCAGCTGGTATACCCGACGGGCGCAGCCTTCCATCACGTTCAGGCTGATGAAGTACCCGCCTCTGGGCTTGGTCCAGTCTGCAATGCCCAAACCGGCCAGGTTGGCTTCAAAGGTATCCTCCACGGCTTCGAACTTGGGACGCAGGATGGCGGCGTGCTTCTTCATATGGGCATGGATCCCGGCTGCATCGCCGAAGAACTTCACGTGGCGCATCTGGTTGATCTTGTCGTAGCCGATGGTCTGGGTAGCTAAGATGGGGCGGATCTGCTCCAGATTCTTTTCGCTGGCAGCCATCACGGCGATACCGGAGCCGGGGAAGGTGATCTTAGAGGTGGAGGCGAAGTAGAAAATATTGTCCTCGTTGCCGTATTCCAAAGCCCGGTCAAAGATGTTGGCCAGCTTGACTTCCTCGTCGTACAGCTCATGGACGGCGTAGGCGTTGTCCCAGAAGATCCGGAAGTCGGGGGCAGCGGGCTTCATCATAGCGAACTTTTCCACGGTCTCGTCGGAGTAGGTGTAGCCATCGGGGTTGGAGAACTTCGGCACGCACCAAATACCCTTGACAGAGGGATCGGAGCAGGCTAAGTTATACACGGCATCCATATCGGGACCGGTGGGGGTCATCTTGACGGGGATCATTTCGATACCCAAAGTGCGGCAGATGGTGAAGTGTCTGTCGTAGCCGGGGGCGGGGCAAATGAACTTGATCCGACCCTGCCGGCACCAGGGCTCATGACCGCCCGCCACGCCGAAGAGCATACAGCGCAGCACGGTATCGCACATGACGTTGAGGGAAGAGTTGCCCAGGATCAGCAGGTTGCTGGCGGGGATGCCGTAGAGCTCGCTGAACAGACGCTTGGTTTCCGGCAGGCCATCCAGGTTTCCGTAGTTCCGGCAGTCCAGCCCGGATTCGGAGAAGCAGTCGCCTCTCTGGCTGATGACACCCAGCATATCGGTAGACAGGTCGAGCTGTGCCTGGTTGGGCTTTCCCCGGGTCAGATCCAGGGTGAGACCCATTTCGGACCAATGGTCCAGCTTCGCCTGTTCAGCGGCCATGACCTGTTTCAGTTCGTCCTTTGTGTACTCTGCATACGGCTTGTTCATATATTTCTACATCCTCCTGCGAATGGAATTTTTCTTTTGTTTTTTCACCTTACGTTGGGTGTACCATTTTGTCTTCCGGAAGATTTCGGGAAAAATCCAACGGAATCAAAGGCTTAACGCCAGTACAAAACCAAGGTGGGATCCCATCAAGGGGCAACTTCGCTGCACACGAATGTTGAGCCTAAAACCCTTTTACTTGAGAAGTCCCGAGAGGATCTTTTCCTCTGCCTCCTCTGCGGTGAGACCCAGCGTCATCAGCTTATTGATCTGGTCGCCGGCGATCTTGCCGATGGCTGCCTCGTGTACCAGGCGTGCGTCTACCGAGTTGGCGGCGATCTCCGGGATCGAGCGGACCTTCGCATTGTCCATGATGATCGAGTCACACTGCACGTGCCCAAAGCAGTCGGCGTTCCCCACCATGCGGGGGTAGAACACCTGCTTGGAGTCCCCTTTGGCTACCGAGCGGGAGTTGATCCGTGCCTTTGCACCGGGGCCGTCCAGCACCACTTCGGTATCGCTGGTCACTTCCTGTACGCCGTCCGTCATGAGCCGCTCTTGCAGGTTCACCTCTGCACCGGCTTCTGCGATGATCGTGGTCTTGCGCACCGTGGAGTCGATGCCCCCGATCTGCACGGATTCCAGCTCCAGCACAGAGCCTTCGCCCAGCCGGGCCGTCATAGTGGGATTCATGATCCGCTCCCCGGTGCCCTTGCCCTCGCCGTAGTGCTTTTCGATATATTTTACCTTAGAATTCTTACCAATGGCAAAGGCGTGGATCCCGTCGTGGGCAGAGCCTTCGTCGCCCTCGTTGTGGATACCGCAGCCTGCCACGATCATGACATCGCAGTCGTCCCCGATATAGAAATCGTTGTACACCATTTCCTTGATACCCGTTTCCGTGATCACCACGGGGATGTGTACGGACTGCTTTTTGGTGCCGGGCAGGATGAGAATATCGATGCCGGGCTTATTGGTCTTGGTGGTGATGATGATATTTTTTGTGCTTCTGCGACCGGCGGCCTTGCTGTTCTCCCGGATGTTGTAGGCACCCTGGGGCACTTCATGCAGGTCGGCGATCTTTTCCAGTAGATTCTTTCTGATATCGCTGTTTTCCATGCCGTCCCTCCTTACACCTGAGCTTCCATTTTCTGGCAGTTGCGTTTACTGAACCCATCGATGGTGGGCAAAATTTCCTCCGGTGTACCACGGCCGGAGAGCTTGCCATCGGCGATGAGCAGCACCTCGTCGGCCTGGCTGATGATCCGCTCCTGGTGGGAGATGATGATCAGGGTAGCGCCGGAATGCTCATGGATCTCCCGGAAGGTACCGGTCAGGCGATTGAAGCTCCACAGGTCGATACCGGCCTCGGGCTCATCGAAGATCATAACGGGGGCATTTTTGGCAAGAATGGTAGCGATCTCGATCCGCTTGACCTCCCCGCCGGAGAGAGAGGTATCCACTTCTCTGGTCAGGTAATCGGCAGCACATAGACCCACCTTGGTCAAGTAATCGCAGGCCTCGGCGGTCTTGAGCTTTCGTCCGGCAGCGATATGGAGCAGATCCTTGACGGTAAGGCCTTTGAAGCGAGGGGGCTGTTGGAAGCCATAGGAGATCCCGGCCTTAGCACGTTCGGTAACGGAGTAGTCGGTGATATCGGTATCATTCAGGTAGATCTTGCCGCTATCGGGGGTAACAAGACCCATGATCGCCTTAGCGAGGGTAGTTTTGCCGCCGCCATTGGGGCCGGTGATGACGATATACTTCCCATCGGGGATGGTGAGGGAGAGGTCATCGAGGATAGCATCTCGTTTTCCCCCTTCGGCGGGCACATGAAACGATATATTTTCCAGTCGGAGCATGTCTGACATCCTTTACAGTATTGCGATTTCCGCATATTGACCGCACCCATCCTGCATAAAAAGCGGGCTGCCACGGTCTTGTCATCCTTAATTCTATATATTATATAGCATTTGACGGAAAATTACAAGGTTATGCATGGAAATTCGCAGGGTTCGCATGAAAATTTTTTGTGGCACATTGTACAATAGCACTGGCCGTGGGGCTTTTTTTCCACTGGCGTGGGGTTTTGTACTGGCGTACGGCTTATGGGTTTTGTACTGGCGTACGGCTTTTGACTCCGTGGGTTTTCTCCGAATAGTTTCGGGGGACTGCCTCACTCAACTGCGTTGAGTACTCAACTGCGTTGAGTGGGCGGGCAGCACGAAAGGGTAAGGGGGGACAATTAAACTTCCTCGTCAGTTTATTCCCCCCTTACTCACTCAACACAGTTGAGTGGCTCGACTCCCATCCCCTACTCGATCGACTCGAAAAGCTGCACTTCAGTTGACAGACGGTTTCTCTGGCATCCAGACCATAGAAAGACGGTTTGTATGGTGCAAACTTCCAGTTTTTTGATCAGGCGAGCGGCATTTGCAAGGTGTCGTGCAAAGCGGAGTTGCTTAGTAGGCAATGCACTGCACTGTCGTGACTTAGTTTAGTAGTGGTAGCGATTTCGAGTGAAGGTATACAGCAGAACGTACGTTAAAAGCCAAACAAAGTCGTCCCCTCATTGGGAAAAGCCAAAACGATAGTCTTAAGCCAAACAAAACCGTTCCTCATGGAGGTCAACCGAAAAGAACGTCTTTGACTGCAAACGTAGCCCAAAATGCGGCAGCCCAATCAAAAAGTGGTAGTTTAAGCCGTACTATATTTACTGCGTTATGCTCTGCTTCCAGCGAGAAAACCGGTCAACTGAAGTTGTGCTTTTCGAGGCGATTAAGGGGGTGGGTGGGAGTCGAGCCACTCAACGCAGTTGAGTGAGGCAGTCCCCCCGAAACTTTTCGGAGAAAAACCCGTCAGCAAGCCCAATGCCAGTTGAAAAAACAAATAATTTAACTATGCCCCAATGCAGTTGAAAAAAGTGCGACCCATGCAAAGGGGTTAGGTAAAGGGATTTGCCCTTGCCCCATATAGAAAACAGGCCCGCCAGGGGGGAAAAAGCCCCCTGCAAGCCTGTTTGCATTATCCTGTTTTGTGCGGTGGAGAAAACTTAGTCCAAATACCCCTTGCGATACAGCAGCTCGGCGATCAGTACCGCACCACCGGCCGCACCACGCAGCGTGTTGTGGGACAGGCCTACGAACTTGTAGTCAAACAGCGTATCCGGACGCAGTCTGCCGACCGTGACGCCCATGCCGCCGTAAATGTCTCTGTCCAGTCTCGCCTGGGGACGGTTGTCTTCTTCAAAATACGTGATGAACTGCTTCGGGGCGTGGGGCAGGTCCAACATCTGCGGTACCCCACGATAGGATGCCCAGTCAGCCAGGATCGCTTCCTTCGGCGGCGTGTTCTCGAAGCTTACGAATACCGCTGCCGTGTGGCCGTCCGTTACCGGTACACGAATGCACTGGCAGGTGATCAGCGGCTCGGCTGCCGATACGATCACGCCGCCACGGACTTCACCCCAGATCTTCAGCGGTTCCTTTTCGCTCTTTTCTTCTTCCCCGCCGATATAGGGGATCACGTTGTCTACCATTTCCGGCCAGGTCTCAAAGTTCTTGCCGGCACCGGAGATGGCCTGATACGTGGTCACGACGACCTGCTTGATCCCATACTTGCGCAGGGGCGTCAGCGCCGGTACGTAGCTCTGGATGGAGCAGTTGGGCTTGACGGCGATGAAGCCACGCTTGGTGCCCAGTCTTTCCTTCTGGCTGGCGATCACGTCCAGATGGCTGTCGTTGATCTCCGGGATCACCATGGGCACGTCGCTGGTCCAGCGGTTGGCAGAGTTGTTGGAGATCACCGGGATCTCTGCCTTTGCATAGGCCTCTTCCAGCGCCTTGATCTCGTCCTTCTTCATATCCACGGCGCAGAATACAAAGTCGCACAGTGCCTTCATTTCGTCGATGTTGGCTGCATTGTGGATCACCATGTCGCCGATCCCATCCGGAATGGGGCAGGTCATCTTCCACCGTCCGTCTACGGCTTCTTTATAGGACAGTCCGGCGGTTCGGGGGCTGGCAGCCAATGCTGTGATCTGGAAATACGGGTGGTCTGCAAGCAGTGTGATAAACCGCTGCCCTACCATTCCGGTCGCGCCTACGATCCCGCAGCGTAATTTTTCTTTCATATCAAAATAACCTCCTCATTCTTTTTGGTGACGCGATCTTGTGCGTCCCGTTGGGCTGTATATCCATGTCTATCAGCTTACTCTATAGTATAGCACACCTGCGACCCAGTGTCAAACATCACAACTACTAAATCTCACTCAATTCGTACCATTTCTTTTTGGTATGAACCAACAAAATTATCCCCAACAGCGGACAAAACACGCCATTTTTCCCCGCCATACGTTTTATTTTGCCAAAAATAGATGTGCGCTGTCCCAAATGTCGCAGCCATCGATGCCGCCACGGCTCTCTATAACACGGTATTCGCCCTCCGTCGTCAGCCCCAACACCTCGATGGCATCGTACTGTGTTGTCGTCTCCTCCACCGGAACGGTCACGGTGATCGTATCCGCAAGTGCCACCTTTCCGCAGGAGACACCGTTGACAAACACCTCTCCCGCTGCTGCGTGCCCTTCTGCGAAAGAAAGGTGCAAAGTCAGGCTTTCCCCATTTCGTTCGCCGCCGGTGATGGTCATGGTCTCCGAGGGACGATACATATGCAAAGAGGTAAGCAGCGTATCCGGATCGGTGAACTGTGCCCTCATCCAGTCCCGTCTGCCGGTGAGCCAATTCCGGTACAGCTCGATCTCCTCTGTGAAGGTGTCCGGGTAGTGCCAGCGTGCGTTGTCCCGATCGGCGGCGGTCTGCAAGGCGTTTACATAGGTCTCCAGATCCACCAACGCTGCATCCATGGCATCGACCACGGTATCGTCAAACCGTTCGTACAGCAGTAGGGCGCAGTAGGGATCGGTGAACATAGACCGGGACCACACCTGTCTGTCCCCGCCCCCATGGACCCAACCGGCCGGATCTTGTCCGCTCTCTCCCAGATTCACATGGTTGCCGCCTGCCCAGTCCATATCCCACACGGGACCCCAGGTCAGCTTTTTGCCGTGATCCAACGTTAAGAAGGTGCTTTTGTACAGTATCTCCCCGTTCTTGAAAAATTCATTCACGAACCAGAAATCCGCAAAGGAATCCATGTCCATCAGGTCTGTGTAGTGTGCGCCAGCGTCGTCCCGGCGGTTCGGTGCGAAAATGGCATCCTCCACCGATTGGAAATAACCCTTGACCCAGCGGAACATATCCCGGCTCTCCACGATGGTGTTGGGGGTGGTCACCATGTACATGACCCCATTCTCCGTGGTGAACTTCGATGGCTCATCGTTGTAGGAATCGTTCTCGATCAGGTAGCCGCCGGTGATATCCAGACCCAGCTCGTCGATGTAGCCGGAGAGATCGTACTGCCCGTCGGTGCCCTTGGTGACCCAGGTCAGATCATAGGAAAGCTGTCTGGCTAGCTGCTCCTCGGCAGCCGCATCCAGCCCATGCTCCCGGGCACACAGCTTCGCCACGGTCTCGGCAGCCTCGTCCCAGTCGAAAATGTCCACCCGGTCATCGTCCACCCGGATGTTCTCGCAAAGCTGGTAGAGACCGTAGTATTCACCGTTGTAGTATAGCTCCACCCACTGGGATTCGCAGTACCACATGCCCAGCCTGCCGGACATTTCGTAGGACATGACGTTGCGCAGGTTCGTCCGATCGTACCAGTTGGCCAGCAGTACCCAGTGCTTGTTCTTACCCATACCGAATAGGTCGGCGCTCTTATCCAGCTTCAGCTTAAAGGGACGCTTTTCCTGCCCGGCGGTGGAGTTGCCCCGGAGCTTGATCTGGGTCGTGCCACTGTAGGCAGTGGTCCCCTCGGCTGTGACCAGCTCCATGGTGGCGGTTTTGGCGTTCCCCTTGGTCAGGCTGTAGTACCCGGTGTCGCACTGGATGTACAGAGTGGGGAAGGCATAGTGCCGGTAGGACAGCTCGTCATAGCCCGCCACCCGCAGCAGCACCTGACCGTCTGTCGGCAGATCGTGGAGCCGGAACCGGCCGGTGGTGTTCCATTGGAAGGAGAGCATCTCCCCGTCTGCATCCTCCACGATCCAACAATAGTCCACCCCCGTCGGATACCCCACGGCCCGCAGCCAGGAGCCATCCTTTGTCAGTGCCGTCTCCTCCCCGCTGACCACCCGCAGCGTGTACGTCCGAGACACGTCTCCCGCATGGCAGGTCAGATGCACATAGGCCGCACCCTGCACCGGCTTTGTCACCTCTGCTGTATGTCCCACAATGGCAAGGTGTGCGGGATCGTCGCTTTCCCAGAGCAGGCTTTGACCACCGGCAGTGGTGGGCAGGCTGAAGCTGTATTCGATATGCGCCAGGCTGTCTCCCCCCAGAAAGCGCAGGGTCATCAGATCCAGACCGGGGGAGAACACAGGGCTGTCCCACACCATTTGCGGCATGGCATAGCTGTCCCCCTGCACCGCCCAGCCCTCTCCCGGCAGTGTACGCATGGAGGAAGCAGACCGTGACTGTCCCACCCCGCACAGGTTCTCCCCGGCGGAGTTTATATACCACACGTTCTCCGACACCACCGGCACGCTGTCTCCGCCGCAGATCGCCTGTCCCTTGCCGCCGCTTCCCTTGGCAGAGCCGGTGACCACGATCCGGGACAGCTCCCCCACGTTGGAGGCACGGATCCGGCCAATGAGTGCGCCTGTCACATCGGTGCTTGGCGACTCCACCTGCAGGCCGCAATAGATGTCGGTGATGGCGATATGTTCGTTGGAGAGACCGGTGTCCGTATCGGTGCGCAGCTGTCCCACCAGTCCACCCACCCCCAGGGTATTGGCATCCGCGGCGGTGACACTGCCGGACAGCAGCGCAATATTGTGGAGCTCCACGTATCCGGAGGCCTGTCCTGCCAGTGCTCCTAAGGTGTAGATGTCGGAAAAGCTGCCAGTGATGTGTACGTCCTTCAGGATCAGGTTCTGCACCACGCAGGGGTCGGCAGGATCGCAGGAGCCTAAGCTGCCAAACAGCCCCCCATGGACACGAACAGCGGCAGTCAGCTCCATGGTCAGGCCCCGAATGGTGTGTCCACGACCGTCAAAGGTGCCGGAGAACACGTTGTCTCCCGCCACGATGCCGCAGGAGGATGCCATTCCGCCGATGGGCATAAGGTCCGTCACACCGGATAGATCCAGATCCGTGGTCAGCACATAGTCCCCGTCCAGCGGATAGTCTACCCCAATGGCAAACAGGGCCTCCACCGACCCGATCCCGATCGCCCCCGCCGGCACCTCCACGCCATCCGGGATCCCATACCGCCCCGCCAGATCGTCTTCGATCCAGGTGATCTCCTCCTGCTGCATAGGCGCATCGTACAGGGGATCCTTCTCTGCCACCTCGCCGGTACACCCGGTCAGCACCATGAGCACTGCACATAGTCCCACGACCCATCCACAACCCTTTGCCATAAACCTGTCTCCTTTTTTCTCTCTATACAATGATTGTACCCGATTTTCGGCAAAAGCGCAAGAGGGGGACGCAAAAAAGTTTTGGTTTTGGGAGAAAATGCGCCGTATCCCCGTTGATTTTCCCCGCCCGTTTGTGGTATAATCGTACCCAAGAAAGAACGCACAAAAAGGAGAACGCTACCCATGCTCCATTTCGTCACAGGCCGACCCGGTACCGGAAAAAGCACCCTGCTGCTCACCCATATGGAAAGCGCACTGCGGGCGGGCAAAACGGTGCTTCTGCTGGTACCGGAGCAGCAGACCGTGCTGTGGGAATCCACCCTGGCCCGTACCCTGCCCCCATCCCTACAGCTGCATCTGGAGGTCACCAACTTCACCCGGCTGGCAAACGCTGTCTTCCGGCAATACGGGGGACTGGCAAAGCCCCTCATCGACGACGGCGGCCGTACCCTGGTGCTCTGGCGTGCCATGCTGTCCGTGTGGGATATGCTACAGGTGTACAACCACGGTGCAGACGGCCGAGAGGATCGAAACCTGCCGCTGCTGACCGGTGCGATCGGGGAACTCAAGCGCAACCGGGTCTCGCCTCTGGCATTGGAGCAGGCGGCGGGTTCGCTGGGAGAGGACAGTGGTGCTGCCGGTTTTGCGGGACGGCTGTCGGATATTTCCCTGCTATATGCCGCCTATGAGGAGATGCTCCACGCCGAGTACGCCGACCGGGATGACCTGTTGGAGACCTTAGTCCAGGTGCTGCTCTCCCACCCCTATTTTGCCGAAAAGGTCGTGTTCGTGGACTCCTTTTATTCCGTCACCCCACCGGAGCTGCGGATCCTGCGCTGTGCGGCGGCCGGTGCTGCGGAGCTATGGGTCAGCTTTGCCTGTGACCGGGACGACAAGGGAGAGCTGCCCTTTTTGCGCATCCGCAAGTTCTATGACCAAATGGAACGCATCGCCGCCGAGGTCGGCCAGCCGGTGGAGACCATCGCACTGACCGAGGACAAACGGCACACCACCCCCGGTCTGCGCACCATCACCGCCGGTCTATTCGGCGATACAGCCACCCCCATCGAGGATCCGGCTACCGCCGAAGACGTGGCGGTATACCAATGTGCCGACCGGTATGCGGAAGCGGAGGCAGTGGCGGCGTGGATCGAGGAAAAGGTGCGCTGTGGCTGTCGATACCGGGACATTGCCGTGGTCAGCCGCCGTATGGAATCACTGCGGGGCATTCTGGACACCACCCTGCACCGGCACGGGATCCCCTGCTTCTTAGCCGAGCCCGATCCCCTGTCGGCATCCCCGGCGGTGCGGCTGTTCACATCTCTGTTGGCGGTAGAGGCCAGAGGCTTTGACAGACGGGATCTGCTCCGCATGATCGCCACGGGACTGACACCGGTCAGCGCCGCCGAGGGAGACTGCTTTGCCATGTACACCGAGACCTGGAATATCCGAGGACGCAGGATGTTCTGCGGCAATGGAGAAGAAAGCTTTGGCTGGTCCTGGAACCCGGACGGGTATCAGCCGGAGATGTCCCCCTGGGGCAAGCTATGTCTGCGGGATGCCAACCGGGCCCGGGACAAGCTGCTGCCGCCCATCGCTGCCTTTTGCGATATTTTCACCCCGGTGACAAAGGATGGCAAGCAGACCCGTGTGGCACCGGTATCGGCGATCTGTCGGGGACTTGTGACCTTTGCCCAGTCCATCGACCTGTACCCCCGCCTCCTGACCCGCTCCCAAGAACAGCTGCGAGACGGACGGCGGGAGGAAAGTGCCAAGACGGCCCAGGTGTGGGACAAGCTTTGTCTGGCACTGGACAAAATGGTATCGCTGTTGGGGGACGTGTCTCTGGATGCCGGGCGGTTCTCCGGGCTGCTTGCCAAGGTCATCTCGTCTATGGACATTGGTGCCATCCCCACCGCCATGGACGAGGTGCTGCTAGGTTCCGCCGACGGGATCCGGTTCGGACAGGTGGAGCATGTGCTGCTGGTTGGTGCAGTGGAAGGGGAATTTCCGGCAGACGTATCGGACACCGGCTTCTTCCGGGACAGCGACCGGATCCTGCTAGAGGGAGTGGGGATCGAGCTTGCCGGGAACGGAGAGGAATATTTGGCAGAGGAATACTGGATGTTCTATCGTACCGCCGCCTCTGCCACCCGTTCCCTGACCGTATTTTGTCCCCGCAAAAACGGAGGAGAGCTGTGTACGCCCTCTCCCGGCGTAGCACAGATGCTGACACTGCTGGGCAGAGAGCAACAACCGCCGGAATGGGACAGCCGTCCGGTGGAAAAGCGCATCTACCACACAGCAGCCCGCGCGAATGATCCTGCCCTTGCCGCCTGGCTGCAAACGAAAGCGGATACCCCTGCCCGCCCCTATTATCCCGGCCTTTTGAACGCTGCCTATGACCACGCAGACGAGGGCTGTATCGGCACGATCTTTGGGGCCCGCATGCGCCTGACCCAGTCCCGGCTGGATAGCTTTTCCGGCTGTCCCTTCCGGTATTGGTGTCAGTACGGCATGGCACTGCGGGAGGCACCGCACGCCGCCATCACCTCCCCCGACATCGGCAACTTCATCCACGCCATCTTAGAGCAGTTCTTCCGGGAGACCGCCGATCGAGAATTTCCCCTGCCCGAAGCGGAGACAAACGAGATCGCCGAACGGCTCATCCGGGGGTATCTAAACCGGCTGGGCGTGGAGGAATCGGGGCGACTGGGCTACCTGTTCGTTCGGCTCCGGCGCAGCGTGTCTGTATTTTTGGAGGCCATCATGGCGGAATATGCCCAGGGTCGGTTCGTGCCCATGGGCTTCGAGCTGCCGGTAGGTCAGCCTGCCGAAGAGGATGCGCCCTATGTCCGGCCTGTGACCATCGAGACCGAGGGCGGGGTCAAGGTCACTCTGACCGGGATCATGGACCGGGTGGATCACTACACCGCCGCCGATGGTCGAGAATATGTCCGTGTGGTGGACTACAAGACCGGCACCCGCTCCTTCTCCCTACATGAGATCCGACAGGGGATGCACGTGCAGCTGCTGCTATACCTGTTCAGCCTGTGGCACGGCGGTCTGCGTTCTCCCAACAACGAAAAGCCGACCGAGCTGCTACCGGCGGGGGCAGTCTATTTCCAGGTACGGCCGGGAGAAGTCGCCTCTGCCGCCATGCTGACCCCGGAGGATGCACGCCAGCTTTCCATGGACCACATCGGCCGCAGCGGCATTTGGCTCCGGGACGAGGAGGTATTGGAGGCCATGGATGCGGGCCTGTCCGGCAAATACGTTCCTGTGACCCGCAAAAAGGACGGCACCCTCTCCGGCAAAGCGACCCTACAGGATCTGGCCCAATTTGGTGCGCTGTATGATGAGCTGCGCCAGATCATCGGCACCTTGGCCAGCCAGATCCACACCGGCCACTCCACGGCAACACCAAAGCGCACCGCATGGGGGAAGGAATGCACGTATTGTCCCTATGGCGCCGTGTGCAGAGCATGGGGAGAGAAATAAGAAGTGTGAAGTGTGGAGAGTGAAATTCGGGGTCAGAAGTTAGACGAACCGTTGAAAACGATATTTTCGCAAGGAACCACCCACAAGGAAATAGAAAGATAGAGAAATGAAGTATACACCTGCACAAACCACAGCGATCGCGTATCCGGATCAGAATTTGCTGGTGTCGGCGGCAGCAGGCTCCGGGAAGACGGCCACCCTGACGGAACGGATCTTGTATTTATTGCAGCATGAGAAGGCACCGCTGTCTCGGATGCTCATCGTCACCTATACACGGGCGGCAGCGGCAGAGCTGCGGAGCCGGATCGGACAGAAGATCACCGAAGCGGCTAAAGCTACCGGCAGCCGAAAAATGGCACGACACCTGACGGAGCTGCCGGGGGCACAGATCTCCACGATCCACGCCTTCCTGTACCGCACACTGCGCCCCTCCTTTGCCGCTATGGGGCTGACACCGGACTTCACCATCGGCGACGAGGCCACCATCGATACCCTGCGGCAGGAGGCCATGCGGGATACCCTCGACGACTTCTACCAAAAGGATGACCCCGCCTTTGTCACCTTAGCCGATACCCTTGCCGTCAGCCGGGATACCGAAGCATTGGATCGCACCCTGCTTGCCATCTATGCCCAGATCACTGCCGCCGGGGAAACGCCTGCCGCCCTCGCCCGGTATGGCAAAGACCTATCCGATGCCGCAGAAACGGGAGACTGCTTTTTCGCCATGCCCCAAAGCGAACCCATCCGCAGCCGGGTGCGACAGGCCGTACAGCACTACCGCCACGCCATGTCCTGTATCCATATGGAATTCGATGATGTTGCCGAAAAGCAATACGGTCCGGCTCTGGCGGGGGATCTGGACTGGCTCACGGGGCTGGAGCTGCGGCTGGACGACTACGGCATGACCCGGCAGTGGCTGCTGGAATATGCACCGGTGAAGCTGGGTCGGATCTCCGCCAAGGATGCCACCGATGCCTCCGATGGGTTCAAGAGCATCCGGAACCAGATGAAAAAAGAGATCACCCACCTGTCCGATAGCTTTTTCTCCGACCCGCCGGAGCTGGTCACCGATGCCATACGCCGCACCGCCCAGCTGCTCATGACCACCGCCGATGTGCTCGGTGCCTACGCCGATGCCTTCCGTGCCCGCAAAATGAGCCGGTCTCTGCTGGATTATGCCGACTTAGAGTCCCTGGCACTACAGCTGTTCTTAGACGAAAACGGTGCCCCTACCGAAGCCGCCAAGGAGGTGGGCAAGCAGTTCTCCTACATTTTCGTGGACGAGTATCAGGACACCAACCGGGTGCAGGACAGCATTTTCCGTGCCATAGGCGGCGAAGCACCACGGTTTTTGGTGGGAGACAGTAAGCAGTCCATCTATCGCTTCCGGGGTGCTGAGCCCTCCGTCTTCGCCCGCTATCGAGAATGCTGGCCCACCCAGGTGCCAAGTGAAGCCATAGATACTGCCGAGGCTCCCTTTGATCCGGAGGCCGGACACTGCCTGTTCATGTCGGAGAACTTCCGCTGTGACAAAACGGTGGTGGCATTTGTCAATCTGGTGTCGGACTTTCTATTCGCCTGCGGTTCCATGCCCTACACCCCCGAGGATGCGCTGGTGTTCGGCAAGGGCAGTGGCGAAAGCATCCCGGCAGAGATCGTGCTGGTGGAAAAGCCTACCGCCGGAGAAGACGAGGACACCGATGCCAATGCCGACACGACCACCGCAACCGACACAGACACCGATCCGGAAGCCGAATATGTAGCCGAGCGGATCGCCACTCTGCTGACCACCGAGACCATCGACGACCGCCCCCTCACCGCCGGAGACATCGCCATCCTCCTGCGCAGTCCCGATACCAACGGTGCCGCCTATGCCCATGCACTGGCCAAACGGGGGATCCCGGTGCAGCTGCCGGGGGGGACACTGCTCTTTGCCTCTCCTGCCGTACAGCTCACCATGTGTCTGCTCCATACCGCCGACAATCCTCTGTACGACATTCCCGTAGCCGGTGCCATGCATTCGCCCCTGTTCGGCTTTGCCACCCATGAGCTGGTGCTACTGCGGGACTGGAGCCGCAAGACCCTGCGTGCCCGGTACACCTGGGAGGGAGACATGCCCTTATTCACCCTGGTGGGGCTGGCATGCGGCGAGGATCTGACCGATGTGCTGATGCCGGAGCCGGAGCCGGAGCCTGTGGAAAAGTGGAAAACTCCTGTGGAGAACTCGTTTTCGACAGTGGACAACGCCCCGTTTGCTGGGGAAAAAGCCCAAGATGTTGTTGAAAACCCCGTTTTCATCGAGCCTTTGCCGGAAGATCTTGTGGAAAAGTGTCGTGTGTTCCACAAAACGGTGACAGAGCTGCGGGAAATGGCCTACGGGATGCGTGCCGACCGGTTCATCGATACCCTGCTGCGCCAGACAGGGATCTTCGATCTGCCGGAGGTACAACAGGATCCTGTGGAAAAGGCGAACTTAGAAGCGTTGTACGATCTGGCAAGACGGTATGAGGCCGGCAGCTTTGGGGGGATCGGCGGCTTTCTCACCTATGCGGAGGAGCTGCAAGCCAAGGCACAGGGAGAAAACGGCGAAGGCAGCGGGATCCCGGCGGTACATATTTTGTCCATCCACCGCTCCAAGGGATTGGAATTCCCGGTGGTGTTCGTGTCTGCCTGCTCCAAAAAGCGCAACAACCGGGATGAAATGGGGGACATCCTCTACGACGTGGACTTAGGCTTTGGGATGCGCCTGCCGGACCGTGGCGGCTATGCCCGATGTGGGACAGCACTGCGCTCTGCCATTGGCGAAAAGAAGCGGCTGGAATCCGTGGAGGAGGAGATGCGGGTGGTGTATGTGGCGCTGACCCGTGCTCGCAACCGGCTGATCGTCACCGGCAAGGTCAAGGATGCGGAAAAGTATCTGGCAGACTGCCGCTTTGCCGCCGAATATGCCTCCCCCTACAGCATCACCGGCAACTGCACCTATCTGGACTGGATCACCATGGCGACCATTGCCCACGGCCCGGACCCTTGCTGCCGCATCGTGACCGTCTCTCCCACCACCACCGACACGACCGCCCAGAGTCCGGAGGCCGCAGAAACCGTGTCAGAAACACCGCCGATGGACTGGGAGAGCCTGCTGCGGGAAAACCTGTCCTTCCGGTATGCCCACACGCATCTGGCCGGGATCCCTGCCAAGCTGTCTGTGTCCCAGCTGCATCCGGGGATACTGGATACCGACACCCTGCCGATCTCGGAGGAAGACGAGGTCGCACGGGACAGCACCGGGGAGGAAGGTATGCCCGCCGAGACCATGCCGCTGCCTATGTTCATGACCGGCGGTCCGGCTCCCTTGACGGCGGCACAGCGGGGCACTGCCACCCATCAGTTTTTGCAGTTTGCCTCCTTTGCATCACTGGCAGAAAACGGTGTGGCGGCAGAGCTTCGGCGGCTGGTGGAGCAGCATTATCTGGATGAAAAAACCGCCGGTGGGGTATATGTGACCCACATCGAGCGGTTCCGGGCAAGCGATCTGTTCCGGCGCATGTGTGCCTCGCCCCTGTGCCACCGGGAGTTTCGGTTCAACATGCCCCTGCCCGCCAGCCGCTTCACCAATGATCCGATATTGCGGGAGAAGCTTGCCGCAGAGGATGTGCAGCTCATCGTACAGGGTGTGGTGGACTGCGTCTTCCGAGAACCGGACGGCACGCTGACGCTGGTGGACTACAAAACGGATCACCCCACCGCAGAGGCCAGACGGGATCCCGCCCTGCTCCGGCAGCAATTTCTCACCCGGCACGGGGATCAGCTATCGCTATATCGAGAGATCTGCAGCCAGCTCTTTGGGGAGCCGATCCGGCGTGCGGTACTGTACAGCACGGTATTGGGGGAGGAAATTTGTATGGAGGAGTGATCCCACGCAAAAAGAACACCGGTATCCTTTTCGGGAACACGGTGTTCTTTTGTTATCTCAATGGTCGCAACCTAACTCGGTGGGACGGTTCGCTCCCCTACTCAGGTGCAAGTTATTCCCATTCCAATGTTTTCAACAAAACTTTGGAGAATTTTCCGTAAGGGAAATTCTCAGGAGTTAGGTCACCTAACTCGGTGGGACGGTTCGCTCCCCTACTCAGGTGCAAGTTATTCCCACTCGTCACTCCACATCCGATACAAACACCCATGCAAGGTCATAGTCCTCGTGGATGACGGTATCGTCCATGACGAAAAAGGCATCCTCTACGTCCACATCGCCGGAGCCAAAGCGCATTTCCTCGTTGTACTGCCCTCGGTAGACCGCCACGTGGATGTGGGCCCCGGAGGAGTTGCCGGTGGTGCCGCTTTGGTAGAAGTATTCGCCCTGGGTCAGCATCTGCCCTACCGACAGGTTGTCGATGTTGTCGTCGTGCATGAACAGCACCGTCATGTAGTCATAGCTGCCGTCCGCATACCGCACCTTGTCCGTGGACTGGATCCAAATGCCGTTGCACAGCACAGCACCCGCATCCTTCCGCACGATCTGGGCATTGAAGGGTGCAAAGGCCATGCCGCCGGTGGGCTGGATATCCAGTGCGTTCTGCTCCATATGGGAGAAGTCGTCATAGGCTCCCTGGGTCACACGCATGGAGTCTGCCGGGAACAACGCCAGATCCTGTCCGGCACTGTTGGTGATGCCCAGCCGTTCCAGTGTCCATGCCGTAGCGCCGTCGGCTGTCAGCTGCAAACTGCTGCCGGCACTGCCACCGGTCAGGTACCGCTCCGCTCCGTTTTTGTCTCTGGTCACAAACTGCCAGGTGCCGTCGTCGCTGTGGCGAATGGTGAATTCCAGTGCGTTCCGAGAGGTCGCCTGGTACACACCGATGTTGCTACCGGTATTGGCACAGCCCAGCAGGCGATAGAAGCCCCCACGGCTGCATGCGGCGTACACCAGGTATGTTCCCCGCTCTGTTCGTTCCAGGCGGTAGGATTGGCTGATATCGCCTGTAGACTGCCACGTACACACGCCCAGGCCCTCGTAGTCTCGATTGGGTCCGTCTGCCAGCACGTTCATGACCAGGTCGCCGTTCATGCGAATGGTGTAATACCCATCCGGCACGATCCATTCTGCCGAGTAGCCCACGGCATCTAAGTAGGTCTTCGTCTCTGCCTTATTGTTGCACCACAGCAGGAACACCGCATCGGTATAGGCCAGTCTGCCGTCTGCTACCTGCACCTCCGACAGCATTTTGGTAGAGCCCTTCACGTTGGCTCGAAGGGTGTTGTACATCGCCACGGCAGCGTCCCCACGAGTCAGGGGCTCGTCCTCATCGGTGACGCAAAGCCCGGCATATCGCGCCTGGTCTGCCACGGTCAGGAAGTTGTAGTCCCCCTCCCGCATGCGGAAGCCCAGGGCATAGAGCATACAACCCATGAAATATTCCACCGATGCCGGGGACTGGGGAGAGAACTTGCCCTCCGTTCCCGCCTCGATCAAGCCACAGCTGTAGAGGTATCCCACGTAGCCGCTGGCCCACTCCGGTACATCGGAGAAGGGATGGCTGTAGGTGCCGGACAAGACCGTATCCTCCATGCCCATGAGCCGCACCGCCATGACCGCCCCTTCCAGCCGGGTCAGGTCTCGCTGCAGGTCAAAGGTGACGCTGCCGTCCTTGCCCGTACCGGTGCCGGTGAGCATATCCAGATAGTACAGCCGCAGCGCCGCATCGTCCTCCCCCAGCGCACAGCCGGAGCGGATGCCGGTGCCAATGGTGGTCTGTGCCAGCTGCCCACGCAGCAGAGACGCAGAACCCACAAGGGGTGCCACATCGGCCGCCAGCGTAGGCAGGAGCAGCAGCACGCTCATCAAAACGCCGGTCGCGATCCGCACGCCACTATTTCTTTTATGAAACAAATGCATTTGTTCGTATCCCATCTTATGTACTTGACAAAAACCGGGCAGCGTGACCCGGCTCTTTTTCCGTATACTATTATACGCCAAAACCTTGCGTACGTCAAGGGGCAACGGCAAGATTCCCCGGATTTTTTTGCAATTTCTTGAACGGCACCCAAAAAACGAATGGGATTTGTAAAATCTGCCGAAAGGATTTCCGGATAATGGGGCATTTTACAGCAATAGAACAAAGAACATAGATAATGCTTTTCACTGGTATATGAAGTTCTCTAAGATCACCGGTTCTCCTGCGTACCGCACATCCAGCTTCTCCCACGCTCCTTTGTCTACATCGATCACGTATGTATCCGAGGTACTGTAGAATGCATCGGGGAGACAGGAGGTAAAGCTGACTTTTCTGTCTCCAACCGGAAGAAGGGTGATGTTGTTGTAATGCTCTGCCGTATGGGGGAACAGGATCCGCACCTCACCGGTAGACAGGTTGTAATAACAAATATCGTCACAGCTACCGATCCACGCATAATAGGTCACAAAGCATACCTCGTCTTCGGATACCCAATCCACACGGCCGATGCACGCTTCGTCAGCCTGGCTATAGACCATTTGCTTTTCCTGGGTCTCCACATTGTACGTCCAGATCTCTGCGGCTACCCATAAGGGCGTGTGTTCTCCTCTCGCACCATCTCGATCCAAAAAAGCACTGTACACGATCGCTTTCCCATCCACAGAACAACGGGGTGCGGAAAATGTGACATACATACGAAATAGAATCGTACCAAAGTCAAATTCCCGCACCCCGCCATAGGCTTCATAGATTTCTTTCAGATCTTCTTCATCCATGTAGTAGAACCAGCATTCGTTGTATTCGTTGGGTTCTTCTACCCATTTCACCGGCCACTCTTTTCCGCTTCCCGGGGAAACAAAGGGCTCCACGTCCACGTCTGCATACTCCACAGTGCGCACATTCCAGGCATCCCCGGTATCTACCCGTGTGATCTCTCCTGTATCCGTTTGGATATATTCGATCGTCTGTAAAAAGTTGTTTGTATTGTTATGGATGTACAAAAGGGAGACATTGTCCGGCATCCAGGAAATTTTGATGATCTCGTTACGGTATTCCATATCATCAAAAAAAAGCCCGGGTCTCACCGGTCTGCATATCCAATACTTCCACATACCGAATGGTATAGGAATCGCTCCATGTGGTATACGCCAGCTTGGTGTCGTCTGCCGACAATGCCGCATAGTTGTCCGGTGTCACATCCGGCAACACCTGAAGGACCTCGTATTCCCATGTATCGGTATCATACGCCACAGCCACACTGCCGCCCTTTCCGTCACTGAGCAGTCCGACCACACGACCCACAGGCTCTGTCACAGCAGCTATTTCATCCGGGGAGTCACTTTCGCTTTCCACCACAGGCAGTGTCTCGGATATCGTTTTCGGCAAAGCAGGATCGCTCGTACCGGTACAGCCACTGCATACCAGAACACAACCGGATAGAAGAAGGGACAATCGTTTTGTTGCTGCTTTCATATTATGCTCCTTTCCAAAATAAAAACAGAATGTTATCTTTCGGCAAAGATGTCCTACCCCCGTTGTCTTGCTTATATTGTATACCACACCATTTCCTCTGTCAATATCGCATACGGTTGTTTACGTATTTATTACACACCATCTTATTTTTGTTCTTCTGTAAAAAAAAGCAAAAACTCCACAATTGCAAAATCTTCGTCAACTGTGGAGCTTTTGTATTCTATTTACTTTTCAATCGACCAATCCAACTAGCGAGATGGATCGCTTGCGATGTATGCTGTATGTTATTCTCGCTCAATCGCAGCCACACGGGTCTGTGCAGCCTTCAGTCTGTCTGCGTCAAACTTTACCCGTCTGTCAAAGGCGTAGATACCGTTCTTTTCCTGGTATACGTCGGTGAGCTGGGTGAAGCAGTAGGCACACATCTTGGGGTTGTCCAGCAGTACCTTGGTCAGGCCTTCGAATCGCTGGTAGTAGTCCTCGATCGTCTTGGGTGCGGTACCGTAGCCCCAGGCCGCTTCCTTGCCCTCGTCCAGGTTCCAGTAGATACCGCCGAACTCGGATACAAAGTAGGGCTGCCCTTCGATGTAGGGAGTCTCCTTGCCGGGGAAGTTTTCCCAAACGGGACCTTCGCCGGTTGCCAGACCACGATGGTGTTCTTCCAGCTTGGCAGGATCCTGTTCGTAGTCGTGTACGTCGAAGATGTCGGTACGGGCGTGTACGTATCCGGAGGAGTCGATGATGGGACGCATGGGATCGATGGCGCGGGTCGCATCATATACCGTGGTGAATACCCGGAAGTTCCGATTCACGCCGGTCTCGTTGAAGGGACACCAGCCCACGATGGCAGGATGGTTGTAGTCTCTTTCCATCTCGCACAGCCATTCGGGCAGGATGGACAGCAGAGAGGCCGGATTGGATTCGTCCAGACCCCAGTTGGGGAATTCGCCCCACAGCAGGTACCCGGCGTGGTCAGCGTGGTACAGCAGTCTGGGTTCGAAGACCTTCATGTGCAGTCTGGCACCGTTGAAGCCCACTGCCATGGACATTTCTACGTCCTTCTTCAGGTCCTCGTCGGTGGGAGCGGTGTAGATACCGTCCGGGTAGTAGCCCTGGTCCAGCACCAGTCTCTGGTACACAGGCTTGCCGTTGATCTCGATGGCGTAGCCGTTGACACGCACGTCCCGCATACCGAAGTAGCTCTGTACGGTGTCCTTGCCGGCAGTCACGGTCAGGTCATACAGGTTGGGCTCACCCACGCCCCACAGCTTGGGATCGGGGATGGACAGATGCAGTCTGGCGTGCTTGCCGGAAACCTTGGCCTTGCCGCAGGTCACCTTTTCACCGGCAAAGGAAACGCAGGCGGTCACTTCGTCGATGTCGCAGGACTTGCCTTCCAGGGACACTAAGATCTCCACCTCTTCGTTCCAGATGTCGGGGGTGATCTTCAGGTTCTTGATGTAGCTGTTCGGCACATATTCCATCCAAACGGTCTGCCAGATACCGGTGCAACGGGTGTAGCTGCAGCCGCTGTTGTAGTAGCTGTAGTATACCTGCTTACCGGTGGGCTGGAGGGAGCTGCGGCCGTTGTCCTCGGCAAACACAGCGATGGTGTTTTCGCCGGCCTGTACAGCGTCGGTCACGTCAAACACGAAGGGCGTGTAGCCGCCGGTGTGGTCGCCCACCTTCTTGCCGTTCACGAATACTTCACTGTAGTAATCCACGGCACCGAAGTGGAGCAGGATCCGACCGCAGCACTTGCACCAGTTTTCCGGCAGGGTCACGGTGCGGCGGTACCAGCAAGCGGCGATGAAGTCCACGTATTCGATACCGGACAGCTTGGATTCCGGCACGAAGGGCACGTTGATCTCGTGGGTGTAGGCTTCGGCGGGTGCTTCCCACATCTTCCGTTCTCTACCGGAGTTCCCGAAGTCAAAGGCAAAAGCCCACTTGCCGTTCAGGTTGAGCCAGTTGTCCTCCCGGACCAGTGTCGGCCGGGGGTATTCAGGGCGGGGAATGTTTGTCATAATGTATTCTCCTTTTTGGGAAATGAGACCCTATGTTCCATAGGATCCTACGATTTTTCAACTGTCATAGATCTCTCGGCGATGACCAACCGAAATGACCAGGATGACGACACGTTCGTCCTGCAGCTCGGCTAAGATCCGGTAATCGCCTACCCGGTACCGCCATTGTCCGACCCGATTGGCCGTCAACGCTTTCCCGTGGAGCCGTGGATCCTCGCAGCCTTCCAGATTCTTTCGCATCCAGCCGGTAAGCAGGGCCGCCGTGTGCTTGTCCATTTTTTTCAGCTGCTTCATCGCTTCTTTGGATAAAACGACCTGCCACTTCATGAGAGCCCAAGCTCCCGTTCGGCTTCGTCCAAGGTGTAGGTGGTGGGATCTTCCCGGAAGGCTGCCATTGCCTTTTCGTACGCAGCAAGGTCATATTCGTCCTCGATCCGTTCCAGCACCGACCGGCGCAGCAGCTCCGATACGCTGATCCCGCACAACTTGGCATACTGTCGGATCAGGTCCGCTTCCGCATCATTCAATCGCATGGATATGGTCATATACAGCACCTCCTTTATCTATAATACATTGTATTACATCCACCTCTATTTTGTCAATAGGTACACGAAAAAATTCCGATTTTTTTCACATTCTGCACACACGATCAGTACCGTTCATCCGTATACACACCGGCTATCCCCATGTCAAAGTACACCTGCTGTGCTTCGGCACCGTTGACCGTATGTACATACAGCGGCACACCGGAGGCCAGCATCCCTTCCACGTAGCCGTCCACGTCGCACAGCTCATAGGCAAAGGTGTAGCCCAGCAGCGGGTAGGTCTGGGCAAAGGCGGTCAGTGCCTTGGTGTCGGTCTTGCTGTTCCAGTCTAAGCGGTACAGGGTGTAGATGATATGCCCAAAGCCCGCTTCTCGAACAGCCTCGTATTCGCTGCCATCGTAGATCTGGATGATGAACCGATCGGTGAGCTCCGGATAGTCGGCGGCGATCTTGGCGGCCCCTTCGGTATTGCGATCCTTGATGTCCGTGACGATATACAGATCCGGGTGGTCTGTCATGTAGTCGGCTAAGGAATCCAGCCACAGGGGCGTGTACCGGTCGTAGATCTGGCAGGCCTGGAACTCTGCCAAAGTCAGTGCCGTACCATCCGCCGGGATCGCCGAGGTATACTGCCGATACCAGTCGTGGATGCACGCCAGCTCGCCGTCTGCGGTGAACTGAAAATCGATCTCCACATACCGGCACCCGGCATCATAGGTCTGCTCTAAGGCCTCCAGACTATTGGAGCCTGCCATGCCATCGATGTCTCCGGCGGCGTGGATGATGTAGCGGATGTCCTCCTGCAGGGCAGCCTGCTCCGCCGGGATCGACCATGTTTCCACCGGTACAGCAGGGGCACAGCCGCAGAGCATCCCCACACACAGCAGGAGCGCACACAGCTTGGTCATTTTTTGTTTCACGAAATAGCCTCCCAACGAATTGGAACCCACAAAAACAAACAAAAAGCGGAGGGTATGACCGGCTCCGGCCATTCCCCCCACCATATTTGTCATGCGTTATGTACGACAGCGATTATTCAGCGTCGTCGTAGTTGTCGTCAGCTTCGGTTTCCAGCAGAGCGCGGATGGACAGGCTGATCCGACGGTTGTCCAGGTCGATGGCGGTGATCTGTGCGTTCACTACCTGACCAACTTCCAGCACTTCCTCAGGCTTAGCGATCCGATGGTCAGCGATCTCGCTGATGTGGATCAGGCCGTCGCAGCCGGGAACGATCTCAGCGAAAGCACCAAAGGGCATCAGGCTTACGATGCGAACCTCCACAACGTCGCCAACCTGGTACTGGTTCACGAAGATGTTCCAGGGGTTCATTTCCTCGGTCTTGTAGCCCAGGGAGATGCGGCCCTTTTCTCTGTCGAAGGACTTCACATATACGTGGATCTTGTCGCCAACGGAAACCACTTCGCTGGGATGATGGATCCGTCTCCAGGACAGCTCGGAGGTATGTACCATACCGTCTACGCCGCCCAGGTCTACGAATGCGCCGAAGGAGGTCA
>CAYXBQ010000019.1:0-50435 GCA_964463375.1 uncultured Ruminococcus sp.
CACGTGCCGCCAGAATGGTGGAGTGACCAAAAGCCCAACGCAGTGTCCATGCGCCCAACGCCAGTACAAAACCAGCCCAACGCCAGTTGAAAAACCCAAACGGCAGTGGAGGGGGTTAGGTAAAGGGGGCCCCCCCTTACCCCCCACCCAACCGCAGCTTGAAAAAAATCGAAAGGAACCACAAACCATGCAAAATGGGTATAATCGCCCCCCACGGGGAAACAATGGTAGAAGACGTCCCCCGGAGCAGCCACGGGGACAATACGGCGGACAACGTATGCCGAACGGACAGCCAATGTACGGTCAGAACCGGCGGCATCCTATGACCGAGCGAGAGTACCAGGCGTACCAGCGGCAGAGAGCGGCTACGGCTGCACAAAGACGGCGGGCGGCTGAGGTGGAGCGGATGATGCGCAAGCAGGAGGCCAGACGGCGCAGACAGCGGAACCGGCAGGTGTTTTTGGGGCGGCTGGCGGTGTTCGGTGTGGTGCTGTTGGTGATGGCACTGGTGGCGGCGGGACTGTTTTTGCTGCTGTTCCGTGCTACACCGGATGCGGAAAAGGAGCAGAAGATCGCCTACACCTATGGCGGTCAGCAGATCCGAAAGGTGGATTTTGCCACGGCCTATGCGGGGGACTGCTACTACTTCTGCTTCCAGGATCTGGCAGATTATCTGGGCATGGCGGAAACCGGCTCGGCGGCAGAACGGCGGTTTTTGTTCGTGGATGCCGATTCGCTGGCAGACAGCCGGGGCAGTGGCGACGAAGAATATGTGACCTTCCCGGATGGGGTGGCGGCGGCGGTGGTCAACGGGCAGCAGATCCCGTTGGATGGCGCAAACCGGCTCATTGGCGAGGAGGTCTGGGTCAGCGTGGATTTTGTCACCGATGTGATGGAAAACCTCTCCATCCGGGTGGATGACGGCACGGTGGCAGTGGGCAAGCTGGTGGACACGGAGACCACGGAGGAGCAGGCCAAGGATAAGGTGCTTTTGTACCTAGATCCCTCCTTCCGGATGAAGGCAGCGGAGCCCATCGAATCGGTGCCGGAGGAGGATGCGTTCCTGCCCGCCAACCTGACCGACGACGATGGAGAGATCGACATGGAGCTTGCCAACGTGACCTTTACCAACGATCTGACCGCCTATGAGCAGTACATGGCACCGGAAAACCGGGATGCGTATCTGGATCTGGTGAGCCCCACCCACACCCTGTCGGCCGACTATGCGCCTACGGACCTGGTGGATGTGGCGGCAACGGGCAAGGGACGTGCCACCCAAAAGCTACGGCAGATCGCTGCCAAAGCACTGGAGGCACTGCTGCTGGAGATGAACAGTGCCGGGCTGCCGGGGATGCAGGTGAACAGCGGCTACCGCACCTACAACTATCAGGGCATACTGTTTGAGACCTATACCAACAACGAAATGGCAAAAGATCCCAACCTAAGCCGTGCCGAAGCCGAAGCCATCGTGCTGACCTACTCCACCCGTGCCGGCACCAGCGAACACCAGACGGGGTTGGCCGTGGATATGGCCATCGACGACTCCTTCTCCACGGACTTCCAGTACACGGACGAATACAAATGGCTCATGGAAAACGCCTGGAAATTTGGCTTTATCCTCCGTTTTCCGGAAGAGAAGGTCGATGTCACCTCCATCCAGTTTGAGCCCTGGCACTGGCGGTATGTGGGGCGGTATCATGCGAAGAAGATCCACGATGCCGGGATCTGTTTGGAGGAGTATATCGCACAGCTGGGGGAATGAAAATCATTTTAATAACGAGGAAGTACTTGACAAACAGACGGCAATAGGATATACTATAGGAGGATAGTATGTATCAGATCTTGTTCTATAAGGACAAGCGAAATGCATCATCCGTTTTGCAATATATGCAAAATTTGGGAGAGCGAAAAGATAAAGACAGCAGAATAAAATTCAATAAGATCCAGGAATACATACAGGTGATCAGTTTATATGGTACTATGGCAGGGGAACCTTATATCAAACCCCTAGATGGGGAAATATGGGAACTACGTCCTTTGCGAGACAGAATTTTATTTGCTGCATGGTGTGATGGAAAATTGGTTTTGTTACATCATTTTATGAAAACAACGCAAAAAACGCCCAAACGTGAGATTGAAAAAGCAAAGAAAGAATTTGCTGATTTTTTGCAGAACAAGGAGGAGTGATAAGTATGAAAAAACAGGATACCAGTCCCATCGCAGCTACATGGGAAGAAGTTCGTACACAGCTATATACACCTGAGGAAATTGCAGAATGTGACCTTCGTGTTGCTATCATTGGAGAAATGATCCGTGCCCGGCAGGAAAAGGGGATCAGTCAGAAAAAGCTGGAAGAAATGAGTGGAGTAAAACAGCCGGTGATCGCACGGTTAGAAAGTGGTGCATCCAGTCCTACACTGCATACGGTTATGAAGTTGCTGGCACCGCTGGGAAAGAAATTGGCAGTTGTAGACATCGATGCAGAGGTTTGATGTCTGACGTGCTTCCTATATAGGAGTGATTTTTCGTGGCAAACTTAATGGATTACCTGGCGTGGCGGGGGGATCTTTCCTTTGCGGCCTCGCCCTTCAATGATGTGGATAACCTGCTCTTTTCCATGCTGTCCTTCGTGGACTTTTCCGAGATCGTCTCCGGGGATGCGCTGGGCAGGCCGGTGAAGCTGGACGTGTGCAGCCAACGCTTCTTCGAGACCCACCCGGATGGCTGTACCTTTGGCGTGCTGATCCCGGCGGTCACCAACGAGCTGTTCCGGCAGGCCGCCGATTCTGTCCGGTTCCGGGATGTGTACGTGACCTGCTACCGGGATGAACTGGACGAGGCTGCCGGCAAGCAGTTCGCCGCTGTCACCTTTCTGCTCCCCCCACCGGACAACGGCTTGTTCATCGCCTTTCGGGGCACGGACGACACGCTGGTGGGCTGGCACGAGGATTTTCAGCTGAGCTTCTGCACGCCCACCCCCAGCCAACAGGCCGCCGTGCAGTATGTCAACGAGGTGGGCAGCCTCTACCGTGGAAACATCCGGCTGGGCGGGCATTCCAAGGGCGGCAACCTTGCCATCTATGGGGCGGTGCAGGCCAAGGATGGGGTGCGGGAACGGATCGTTCGGGCCTACAGCAACGATGGACCGGGCTTTACCGAAGATATGATCGACTCCCCCGCCTACCACGCCATGGAGGATAAGCTGCTGACACTGCTGCCACAGTCCTCCATCGTGGGGATGCTGCTGGAGCAAAGCGGACCCTATGAGGTGATCCGCAGCAACCATATGCGCCTGCTCCAGCACGATCCCTTCTCCTGGCAGATCTTAGGTCCCTCTTTTGTGCGAGAACCGGCACTGGCAAAAGAAGCCGTGGAAGGGGGAGAGCGGATGCGGCGGTGGTTGTCCAACATGACCCCGGCGGACAGACGGACCTTCACGGAGGTGTTCTTCCGGATCTTAGAAGCCAACAATGCCCGCACCGTCACCGACTTAACGGAAGGCACGATGAAGACCATGGGCGCCATGATCCGCACGGTACGGGAGCTGCCACCGGAAGGCAAGCAAATGATGTGGAGCTTTGTGAAGCTGCTAGCGGGGATGCGCATCGACGAAAAAGAGAAATAAACCAAAAAAGCCACCGCCGAAACGATGACTTTCTTTGGATAAAACAGCGGTACAACAGCGAACACTTTCGACCTGTTATTTCTTTGGAGTATGTAGCGCAAGGGATGTGGTGCATTCCCTCCTACTCGCTCCGCTGTTGTATGCTCGTTTTATTATGTTTGAGGATTACTTATCCTGCTTATGGTCTTTGTAAGCACACCATGCCATGTATACAGTAGCGATGGTAGAGATTACAATGCAAATTAATTCCATTTTGATCAACCTTCCTGGTGCGCTACAATGTGTATTATATCACTTTCTGAAGTAAAATGCAACCTATATGCAAAAATAAAAGACCACCGGAAACCCCGATGGTCTTTATTTTTGGTTAGTATCCTGCGCACCACCACAGGAAAACACGCCATATGGTTGATCACAAATCTGGAATCAATTTGCTACCTACATTATACCACACCGCATTTCCTTTGTCAAGAGAGTGCGGTGTACTTTTTGTTAACGCTGATTCATTGGAGAAGACGACCCTGCACCGATCCTCATCACACCATCCCCACCAGCCAAGCTGCATAGGTGATCACAGGCACCAGCGTGGCGGTACACAGCACGGACGTACTGCCTACGAATTCTGCCGCCAGCCCCGGTTGGATGCCGTACATTTCGCCGAACATGGTGGTGACGGCCGCAGTGGGCATAGCCGCCATGACGCAGCTGAACACCACAAATTCGTCCGGGATGCCGATGAGCCACAGGAAGGTAGTGACCACCATGGGAATGATCACCAGCCGCCACAGGTTCACGTAGTACACCAGCGGCGAGGTCAGCATCTTTTGCAGGCTGCGGCGTGCCAGATTCGCACCGGTGATGATCACGGCGATGGGCGTACACAGGGATGCCAGATAGCCGGTGAAGGAGGTGATGGCCGTGGGCAGTGGGATCCGGGAGATAAACAGGGCAAAGCCGATGAGGCTGGGGATGGTACCAAAGTTGACCAGGGCCTTTTTGATGGTCAGCTTGATGTCGTCCCGCTTCCGAGCCAAGATCACGATGCCCCAGGTCCAGGTGAACAGGTGGAAGCTGATGATGTAGAAGGCACCGTAGAACAGTCCCTTAGCACCGAAGATGGACTCCAGAATGGGGAAGCCGATAAAGCCGCAGTTGGTGAAGACCATGGAAAATTCCGCCAGCTTCCGCTCGTCCAGTCCCTTGATGGGCAGCGCACCTATGTACGCCAGTGCCGCCAGCAGGATGTGCATCCCCAGACCCAGCACCAGAACCAGCAGGCCGGTCTTCAGGTTTTCGGCAGTGAATTCCAGCCCGATCAGGGAGTTGATGATCAAAAAGGGCTGTCCCACCTTGACGATGAGGGTGGAGAGATTTTTGGAGGATACCTCGTCCACGATCTTGAGCCGCCCACAGAGATACCCCGCCGCCAGCAGCAGGAACAGGGTGATACTGGTGGACAAAAGAGATGTAAAGGAAAACATAATATCGTTTCGACCTCGATTGACAGAAATAGTACAGTGCATATTGTACCACAGAATGCGACAAATTACAAGAGGGGGAGTCGAAAATGGCACCGGTTCGTTTGCGTTTTCCGCCAAAAGCCAAAAGGACCCGCCACTACGGCAGATCCTTGTTGATCGTTTGTATTTGCTTTATTCAGCGTCCTCGTCCTCTTCTGCGTCTTCGTCGTCCTGGCAGCAGCAGATGGGCTCGTAGCCTTCGCAGTCGTCTTCGAAGCATTCTTCGTCACAGCAGCCGTCGCAGCAGTCACAGTCGCCGTCGCAGGCAAAGGTGATCTGGAAATACTTCTTGCAAACATTGTACAGCACTATCGCCAGCGCAGCCAAGCTCACCAGGGCACCGATCACGGTGAAAATAGTCTTCAGAGAACAGCTCTTTTTGTTTTCCATATGGATCCTCCATTCTACCCGATCATCATACGGGTATGCTATCTTTTTGCGTTGCGGCCCCATCGCATCCAATACGGCCGATCCTTACCCTATAAGTATACCATAAATTTGCAAAATTGCAATAGCAAATTCGTGAAATTGCTGTGAACAGGTGAAAGTCTATTGCTATTGTACCCACTTTCGCTGGATATATGCATAGATTCAATACTGCTGTATTTTCAGTGTGGGGTCGTCCTCGCCCTTTTCGATCTTTTTGATCACCACCGGGTAGCTGATCTTTTCGTTGACCTGCACCATAATGCGTTCCCCTACCCGGTGTCCCATGATCGCCTTGCCCACCGGAGATTCCTTGCTGATGTAGCCGCCGAACACGTCGTTGCGCAGGGTCGTCACCAGCGTGATGGTGTTTTCCTCGTCGTCCTCCTCGTAGTACAGCGTCACCTTGTCAAAGAGGCCTACGGTGTTCTCCTCGTGCGCTACGGGAATGACGATGGCCGTCTCGATCATGGCTTCCAGATACCGGATGCGGCCGTTGTTCCGGTTCCACTCTCTTTTGGCAGAACGGTATTCGTCGTTTTCGCTCAGGTCCCCCAGCTCTCTTGTCCGGCGCACCTCGTCCCGCAGCTTGGGATTGAGCTCCTCTCTACGCCACCGGATCTCCTCTTTCATTTTTTGAATATCCACTTCTGTCAGTTCGTCATGCATGGTTCTGTGTCTCCTTTGCCTTGTGCTTTTATACGGTATACTGTAGTATACCGTATTTGCCCGAAAAAATCAAGGGGAAAGATGGAAAAAGAAAGCAGCCGCCCCTTCTCGGCTTGCTTTTGTACCCCGATTGTGGTATACTATACCCATACCCCATCACCAAAAAGGATAATAAACATGTCACCTATCTATACACCCATCCCCGCCGATCGACTCCGCAAGCCGGACAAAGCGCAGGGCATCACCCCACCGGAGCTGCCCATACGGCTGTACGGCATCGTTCGGGAATCCATCGTGGACGGGCCGGGACTGCGGTTCGTGGTCTTTGTGCAGGGCTGTCCCCACCACTGCCCCGGCTGTCACAATCCCGAAAGCCATGACCCGGCCGGCGGCTTTCTCACCAACACCACCCGGATCTGGCAAAATCTCATCGGCAATCCCACCATCCGTGGCGTGACCTTCTCCGGCGGCGAACCCTTTCTTTGGGCAAAGGAGCTGGCAGAGCTGGGTCGGTGCGCCAACGCCATCGGCATGGACGTGATGACCTACTCCGGCTGGACCTACGAACAGCTGCTTGCCAAAGCCGCAACGGAACCGGACGTGCGCTCTCTATTGGACGTGACCCACTATTTGGTGGACGGTCCCTTTGTGGAAGCCGAGCGGGATCTGAGCCTGCGCTTCCGTGGCAGCCGCAACCAGCACATCCGGGACCTGACCGAGAATGGCAAGATCTTGGATACCCAGTGGGACGATCCGACACGAAAGTAATATAGTAAAACAGTCTGCTGTGACCGTCACGGACAGGCTGTTTTTTGATGCAAAAATGCAGCCCATGATCCGATCACAGACTGCATTGTATTTTTATATCTTCGATTTCAGAAGTCTACCGTTTTCTGTCCGACCCCCAACTTGTTGGTGTATCTGACCTTACTTGAGCATTCCCTTCAGGATGTCGGCAGCCTGACCCAGGGCTTCTGCTACCTTGTTCAGATCCTTACCGCCGGAGGTCGCACTGTCGGGACGGCCGCCGCCCTTACCACCGGTCACAGCGGATACGGCCTTCAGCAGGTTCCCGGCATGGGCACCGGCAGCGATGGCATCCTTCCCGCAAGCGGCAACAAAGTTCAGCTTTTCTCCCTGGCGAATGGCAAATACAGCCGTCATGTTCGGGTACTTGTCCCGCAGCGTGTCGCAGAGGCTTCTGGCGGAATCCAGTGCGGTCTCGCCCAGATCCCCGGCGATGAGCTTCACAGCCCCCACCTCTACAGCACCCTTTAGAATGTCGTCCAGCTTGGAGGCAGCCATCTTGGCGTTCAGGGCCTCGATCTCCTTCTTGGCAGCGGACAGCTCAGCCATCACGGCACCGGCACGTCCGGCTACTTCGTGTACGTTCTGTGCCTTCAGCGCCTTGGCAGCCTCGTGGAGCATAGCATCCTTTTCAGCCAGCAGACCCAGCACGCCCATGCCCGTTACGGCTTCGATACGGCGTACACCGGCGGCCACAGAGGATTCGCTGACCACCTTGAACAGACCGATCTTGCCGGTGTTGTCGCAGTGGGTACCGCCGCACAGCTCGGTGGAGAAGTCGCCCATCTTGACCATACGCACCTCAGCACCGTACTTTTCGCCGAACAGCGCCATAGCACCGGCGGCCTTTGCGGTCTCGATGTCGGTAACGGTGGTGTCGATGGCGTTGGCAGCTAAGATGTGCAGGTTCACCAGAGCCTCTACCCGGTTCAGCTCTTCCGTGGTCAGTGCCTGGAAGTGGGTGAAGTCGAAGCGGCATCTCTGGTCGTCCACATAGGAACCGGCCTGCTCTACATGGGTACCCAGCACGGTGCGCAGGGCAGCTTGCAGCAGGTGGCAAGCGGAGTGGTTTCTGCGGATGGCATCTCTGCGGGCATCGGAAATATCGGCAGTCACTTCGTCACCCACATGGATACAGCCACCGGCCACGGTACACAGGTGCAGGTACACGCCGTCGGTCTTCTTGGTATCGTAAACGGTCAGCAGGTTTTCGTCCTTGTAGAGGTTACCGGTGTCGCCTACCTGACCACCGCCTTCGCCGTAGAAGGGTGTCTTATCCAGCACGATGGTGCAGTCCCCTTCGGAGATCTCGTCCACTAAGGTATCCTCAGCCAGGATCGCCAGCACCTTGCAGCCGCTGGTACGATAGTCGGTGTAGCCGGTGAAGTTGGTCTTGGGCAGCCCTTCCAGCAGATTCTTGGAGGCATCGCTCCAGCCGGAGATATTGGCTCTGGCCTCTCTGGCACGGACCTTCTGCTGCTGCATGAGCATCTTGAAGGTATCCTCGTCCACGTGCAGGTGGGATTCCTCGGCGATCTCCTTGGTCAAGTCGATGGGGAATCCAAAGGTGTCGTACAGCTTGAAGACTTCCTCACCGGAGATGGTGTCCAGATGCTGCTTCACGGCACCCTGGATCAGGTCACCCAGGATGTTCAGCCCGGCATCGATGGTGGCGTTGAACCGGTCTTCCTCCATGGACATGACCTTACGGATGTAGTCGGCCTTTTCGCCCAGCTCGGGATAGCCGGCCACGTTCTGCTCGATGACCACGTTGCATACATCGGTCAGGAATTCCCGGTCGATGCCCAGCAGCTTCCCGTTGCGGACCGCACGACGCAGGATCCGGCGCAGCACGTAGCCACGGCCTTCGTTGGAGGGGATCACGCCGTCGGAGATCATGAAGGTGGCACCACGGACATGGTCGGTGATGACACGGATGGAGATGTCGTTCTTGGCATCTACACCATACTGCTTGCCGGAGATCTCTACGACCTTGTCCAGGATCTTCCGCACGCCGTCTACCTCGAACATATTGTCCACGCCCTGCATGACGCAAGCCAACCGTTCCAGACCCATACCGGTGTCGATGTTCTTGTGCTCCAGCTCGGTGTAGGTGCCGTCGCCCATGTTGTTGAACTGGGAGAATACGTTGTTCCAGATCTCCATGAACCGGTCGCAGTCACAGCCGGGGCCGCAGTCGGGAGAGCCGCAGCCATACTTTTCGCCACGGTCAAAGTAAATTTCGGAGCAAGGACCGCAGGGACCGGTGCCGTGTTCCCAGAAGTTATCTTCCTTGCCCAGCCGCTTGATGTGGTCAGCCGGCACGCCGATCTCGTTTACCCAAATATCGAAGGTTTCGTCGTCCTCTTCATAGATGGAGGGATACAGCAGGTTTTCCGGGATCTCCAGCACCTTGGTGAGGAACTCCCACGCCCAGGCGATGGCTTCGTGCTTGAAGTAGTCACCAAAGGAGAAGTTGCCCAGCATTTCGAAATAGGTACCGTGCCGTGCGGTGTGGCCTACTCGTTCCAGGTCGGGAGTACGGATACATTTCTGGCAGGTGGTCACCCGGTTGCGGGGCGGCACCACTTCGCCGGTGAAGAATTTCTTCATGGGAGCCATACCGGAGTTGATGAGCAGCAGGGATTTGTCGTTTTGGGGAACCAGGGGATAAGAGGGCAGTCTCAGGTGCCCTTTGGATTCAAAGAACGAGAGATATTTCTCCCGCAGGTCATTCATAGAAGTCCATTGCATGGTGGATATTTCTCCTTTTTCTGCCGTGTGATACGGCGCATATTCCATAAAGTTAGCAGTTTATCATAATACAATATTATACCACGGATCCTGTGGTTCTGCAAGGGGTTTTGGGATTTTTCTTTAGGAGAATGGTGGTTTTTGTTTTTTGGGAGAAATGGGTCTCTTGGGCTTGCGTATCCCTGTTCGACAGACGGCGCACTTTTTCTGCAACGCTTATACATTTTTTCAATGATCGGCAGGATCGGTGCAACCGTCCTGTAGTACAAATAACAACGTTTCCATCTATATACACGTTTCCTCTCCCGATTCCTACTGTTGATTCGTTGCTTTTACCACTTGCAATTTTGCAAAAGTATGCTATAATATTCACATATAACAATAATAGGAGACATATGTATCATGCAAAAAAATACCCTTGCACTGCTGCTTTCTGCCCTGCTGCTGGCCTCTGCCCTCTCCGGCTGCGGCAATGGCACCGTGTCCGACGAGACCACGCCTGCCGGTACCGATACGACCAGCACGGACACCACCGCTGTGGATACCGAGCTCACCACCGACCTGCCCGATGGACTGCGCTTTGATGGGGCTACCTACACCATCCTGAGCCGGGAAGACCTGGATTGGGAAAACGAAATGTGTACCCCGGAGCTGAACGGGGATACCGTGAACGATGCCATCTACAACCGGGAGATCACCGTGGAGGACCGGCTGAACGTTGCCATCGATGCCTACAAGACCCCCGGTATCTGGGGCAACGAATGGGCATTCTTTGACAAGATCCGTGCCGCTGTACAGGCCGGGGATGCATCCTATCAGCTGGTGGCGGGCTATGCCTACTACATTCCCTCTCTGGCAACAGAAGGACTGTTCACCAATCTGCTGGACGTGAACTACCTGAACTTCGACAAGCCCTGGTGGAACTCCAGCCTACGGGACGAGCTGACGCTGTACGGACAACTGTACTTCGGTGGCGGGGATCTGTCCTACACCATGATCGCCCAGATGTACGGCACCTTCTTCAACAAGGATATGGCAGAGGAATATGCGGTAGAGGATCTGTATACCGTGGTCAAGGAAGGCCGTTGGACCTACGATTACCTGTATACCTTAGTGAGCTCCATTGGTCGGGACCTGGACGGCAACGGCACCATGGATGCCAGCGACGAATATGGTCTGGTGATGGTAAACGGCAACCAGTGCGACACCTTTATGGCCGCCTATGACCAGCCCATCACTGCCAAGGACGCAAGCGGCAACATCGAGCTGCGTCTGGGGGATGCCAAGGCCATCGACGTGGCAGAAAAGATGATGTCCTTCTACGACAACACGACCAATGTGTACAGCGAAGCGGAGGACAGCGAATACAAGTGCTATATTCCCTTCAAGGAAGGTCGGGCACTGCTGAACGTGGCAACGCTGAACTATGCTGCCTCCCAGCTGCGGGACGTGGAATTCGAATACGGGATCCTGCCCCTTGCCAAGTACGACGAGGAGCAGTCCGATTACCACACCATGTCCCAGGATGCCTACTCCCTGTTCTGCGTGCCGCTGAATGCCGGGGATCTGGACATGATCGGTGCGGTCACCGAGGAGATGGCATACGAATCCTGGAAAAACGTGACCCCCGCTTATTTTGAAGTGACCATGAAGAGCAAGTACAGCCGGGACGAAGCGTCCTCCCAAATGCTGGATCTGATCCGGGATGGGGCGGTGTACAACTTTGGCTTTGTGAACTCCTACTCCTGCGACAACATCATGCACATCCTGCGGAATGTCGTCTCCGGCAACCAGGGCTATGCTACGATCCTGGCATCCAAGGAGCAGAGCTACAAGACCGCACTGGACAAGCTGGTGCAGGCCTACAAGGATATGGCAAACTAAACCGATAGGACCCAAAATGGAGCTATCCCGAAACCGAGGCAGGGACAGCTCCATTTTTCTTTGGCGTAGGGCGGGATATGGTAGAAAAATTCATATCTGTGTGGTATACTGAAGGGACTACACGTTGTGAGGTATGGTATGTTTTCTAAGATCATCAAAACATTTATATATGCCGTGGTGCTGGTGCTGTGTGCGCTGATCATACTGCGGTGCTGCGCCAGTGGGGATCGGTCGTCCTACACGGATCTGCTGGTGACCCCGGAGATGGTGGCGGCCTACGCCGATGGGGAACTGGAGGTGCTGCGGCTGGAGGAAAATGCGTCGGAGATCACGTCGGACGGGTATTTCTCTGCCTACGGGTTCCGCTATGTGCCGGAGACAAAGCAGCTACAGGTGACGGTCCGCTGGAACGTGAGCACCTGGGATTACTTAAACCTGCCGAAGGGAACGGAGCTGGCGTTCTTCCTGTGCTGCAACGACGACACAGCCACCCTGCGCACGCCCGATGTGGTGGAAAGCTATGAAAAGTCTCTGTACCAATACCGGGTGCTGCAATGGAACGACGTGGAGATCGGCGAGGACAACTGGCAGGTCTACATGGACAAACAGAACGGCGCATACAGCATCGCCCCGATCCGGTACATGGAGCAGGAATACAGGAACTACAAGCTCTCCGGCGGGGAGAAAAAGGCACTACAGGAAAAGTAAGAAGTTAGAAATAAGAGAGAAGAAGTACCTAAGTTTTGGCTCAGGTACTTCTTTTTGCGTGCATTGCAATTTTCAGCGCGTGGCGTTTCGCTTACAGCCTAAGCTATAATATATCCACACAACCGTTTTATTCATCACATTGGAAAATTTTCCGCCAGGGAAATTTTCAGCGCGTGGTGGTTCGCTTGCAATTTCAGCTATAATATATCCACGCGCATTAGTCTGCGTAGAATTCCGACACCGTCTGGATCACGGCGTTTTCCTTGCTTTCGTTGGCCTGGTAGTAGGATGCCACGTTGTTTTCCTGGATCGTGTTGGCGATGAGCAGATACTGCATGCCGCTGGGTACCATGTTCACAAACAGGTACGAGAAGCTGATGATCCGGTTCTGGAAGATCATATCCAGCATTTCTGCGGATTCCTGGTCGGTGGAATACCGGTTCTTCAGTGCCTTTTCGCAGTAGGCGGGCAGGATGTGCTTGTAGCCGGCATAGCTCATGGCTTCTACGATGACACCGGTGCGTTCCAGATCGCTTGCCGTGATCGGGATGGACAAGAGCTTATCCGTGCAGGCAGAGACATAGTTCGCCTGGTTTTCGTCTACCTTCGGGAAGGGCACGATGCCGTAGTTCAGGTCGGTGTCCATCAGATAGGGGATCTGGTCGCCGATGCACTTGAAGGTGAACAGTGCCGAGCCGTTGGCAAACATTTCCATTGCCAGCTCCCGGTCGCCGCCAAAGTTCACGTAGGCACTGTTGTTGCCCGTCACGCCCATCCAGTTGTGGAGCTTGTCGATGAGGGTGTAGGTCACTTCCTTGTTGATGTCCAGGGTCAGGACAGCCGAATCCTTGGCTTCCTTCTTGTAGGCCTCGATCCCAAAGGATTCCAGCCAGCAGTAGGGCGCACTGGTGAACACAAAGCCCATGGTATCGCCGGTATCCTGTACGCCGTCGCCGTTCACGTCCACAAATACGGAATTGGAGATGGCTGCCATATTGTCGATTGTCCAGGTGTCCTCCTTCACCATATCATAGGGATTTTCCAGCCCCATGTCGGTGATGATGTCCTTGTTGAAGAAGGTCACACGGGTCTCGTGGAGGCCACGGTAGGTGGTGTAGTTGGAGATGTAGTACATCTTGCCGTTGAGGGTCAGGGAGTCCACGGTGAATTGGGGCCACCATGGTGCGGCGGTATCGACGTAGGGCAGCTCATGGATATTGTGGAACCAGCCGTTCAGTGCCATGGAGCCGGTGGTGCAGTCGTGCATCTCGGCTACATCGTAGGCATCCTCGCCCGCCATGATGAAGGCCTGCACCGCATTGACGTTCATATCCCCATCGATAGGCACACGTGTGAAGGAAATGTTGAATTGGTCAGCCACTTCCATATTGGCATCGTACACCGCATCGTTGATCACTTCCCCGGTGGATTCCAGAGAGCAGAGATACTTTAGGTCATTTTCGGTACACAGGATCCGGTAGGCAAAGCCCTCGAAATCCTCATCCGGCAGGTCGGGCTTTTGCTCGGTCTCCACAGTTTCGACGGTGGTGTCTGCCGTGGTGTCCGTCGTCACATCCTGTTCGGCCGGTGCGCCGCAGGATACGGCACCCAGACACAGCAGTGCTGCCAGCAGGGTGATAAAAATACGGTTTTTCATGTTCACAGATCCTTTCCAACGCATTTGCGTACACATATGGTATACCTATAGTATACAAAATTCCACCGTCTTTGTCAAGGGAATTTCGGAGCTTTCCACAGATTATTTCTCGTTATGCCGACATAAATTTGTCGACAAAAATTTGTCTTGTCGGCAAAAATCGGTATATTTTCGGTATCGTGCGGCCGTATTTCGGTGGCATATCTCCCGCCCTACACGCATATCCTATGGTACCTTATTTCACCAAAGGAGTACCATATGATGTCCATGCTCTCAACTTTGGCTTTGTCTCATACCACCGAGACCGATGTCTCCGAGGATTTCGAGCTGCCGGAATACCAGGCGGAGGTACGGCGGGTCGTGGGGGTGCAGTGCAGCGTAACACGGGATACGACGTTTTTGGAAGAAAATACCATCGAGGTGTCCGGCTGTGTGCTGTACACCGTGGTCTATCTGACCGGCGAGGGGGGACTGTCTTCCCTGCCCTTCTACACCACCTGGGAGACCCGGCTCCCGTTGCCGGAGGGACAAAAGGTGTCCGTGGATGCGCTGCACTTGGTCTGTGAGGGGGAGAATGCCGTCTGCCGGGTCACGGGGCCACGCAAGCTCACGCTGTCGGCACGGGTGAAGCTGCACAGTCTGGCACTGGGGGACACCGACTGCACCACGGCTGCGCCTGCCGACACCGTATGCCGTACCGAAGAAATGCCGGTGGTGCGGCTGCATACCTGTCGGGGGACGGGCACGGTCAGCGGCGAGACCGGCGGCGGCAAGGTCATCACCTGTCAGGGACATGTGCAGATCACGGAGGTACGCACGGCACCGGAGGGACTGGTGGTGGATGGAGAAGCGTCTGTGCGGTTTTTGGTACAGGGGGACAGCGGTGCCTACGTGCCGGTACGAAGCCGCATGCCCATCCACGAAACGCTGCCCTGCCCGTCTGTCAACACCGGCTATGCCACAGCCGGCGGGATCTGTGCGGCGTTGACCGTCACCCAAGAGGAGGATGGACGGATCCGGTGGGAGATGGAATACGACATAGAAGGAACGCTGTGTGCGGAGACCACCGCCTCCGTCACCACCGACGGCTACTGCACCACCCATCCCTATGCGACCCATTTTCGGGAAGTACAGGCGATGGTGCGTGGACGCTGCATCCGGGGACAGGTGACACTGACGGGGGAAAAGGTCTGCACCCATCTGCCGGAGGGGGACAACGGCAATCTGCAATTCCTGTACGGCTGGGGACGGGGGAGCTTTGAGAAGGCGGAGCTTTTGCAGGATAAGCTGGTGCTGACGGGGCAGGCGGTCTGTACGGTGCTTTTGACGGGGAACGGAGACATCGTGACGGAGGAAGTGACCCTGCCGATCCGGTACGAATGGGAGCTGCCCGTGGGAGAGGCACCGCAGCTGGTCAGCCGTTGCGCCTTTGGGATCTGGGATGTAGGCGGGCATATGGAGGGCGACACGCTGCACCTACACGCCGAGGTCGGCTGTACCGGGGTGGCACTGGTGTCGGTCCCCGGTTCCTATTTGGAGCAGCTGGTGCCGGACGAAAGCACGCCCCTGCCCCCGGCTCGCCCCAGCCTGACCCTGTACACGCCCGATCCCACGGAGACGGTGTGGGACGTGCAAAAGCGGTATCGCACGACGGCGGTGCAGGAGGTGGGGGGACGCTATGTGATCCGCAGATGAGTGTGGGAGATCGGTTTTGTCCTGTATGGCATCTGTCTGTGCAGGACAAAATCGGGGGTGGAAAAAATCCTAAAAAATGGATATTTCCCCTTGCATATGGGGACAAAATGTGTTATAATACAGGCAAATACACCTATAGTGTACACCTATAGTGAACGCTGAACAAGGTTGGTTGCATCGGCGCCCGCTATATACAAAGGAGAGCTTTCTTATGCATCGATTTTTATCACTTCTGATCGCTATGCTGGTGGCACTGCCTGTACTGACGGCCTGCGGGAATGAAACCGTCGAGACCACTGCGGACACCACCTCTACCGGCGATGGCACCGTAGCGGCGGATACGGCGGAGACCCGGCTGTCCGATGATCTGCCCGACACCGATATGGCTGGCTGGACCATGCGCATTCTGTCCCACCACGACCCTCTCTCCGACGAGGATACCTTCTTCGCCCATGAGCAGACCGGTGAGGTGGTCAACGATGCCATCTATGCCAGAGATGCTGCCATCAAGGACCGGTTCAACTGCGACCTGACCCTGATCCCCGGTGACGGCTGGGCAACCGACATCACCATGCTGACCAACAGCGTACAGGCCGGCTCCCGGGACTATGACCTTTCATTTTTATTACCCTTTGCCTCCGGCGGATCTGTGATCACCAATGGGGTGCTGTACAATATGTTGAAGGTGCCCCACATCAACTTCGACAAGCCCTGGTGGCACACCGACATGAACGACCAATACACCCTGTACAACTATCTGCCCTTTGTGTCCTCGGACTACCTGATCAGCTCCTACCAGTACGCCAATGCGCTGATCTTCAACAAGGCTATGGCACTGGACCAGGGGCTGTCGTCCAGTGATCTGTATGCCATGGTGCGGGAGGGCACCTGGACCTTTGACCAGTTCGAGTCTCTCTTGACCCAGTTCACCCAGGACTCCGACGGGGACGGCAGCTTTACCGTCAACGACACCTACGGCTTTGCCTCCAACATGGGGTATCACGCCATCACCTGGGGATACGCAGCGGGCAATGTTTCCGTGAAGCTGGATCCCACCTCGGACAAGCCCATCGAGCTGGGTTGGGACAACGAGCGGTTCTACGACACCTGCACCTGGCTGTATAATATTTTGTACGGCGGCAGCCATTTGACCTATGAGATCGGCTGGGACAAGGAATGCGACATCAAGTGGGACTCCAACCGGGTGTTCATCCAGGCCATTTGGCTGGCAGATCTGGAGAAGTTCCGGGACTGCGAATCGGACTACGGCGTTTTGCCCTATGCGAAGTTTGACGAGAGCCAGGACAAGTATTACACCTATGTAGATGCCCGTGCCGGTTCTCTTGCCATTCCGATCGATGCAGAAGCGGAGACCATTGACAAGGTGGGTATGCTGGTGGAAGCGCTGTCCTGCGCCAGCTACTATGAGACCCTGCCTGTGTACACGGACTCCATCCAGAACAGCCGGTACGCCAGAGATGCGGAGACGGTGGAGATGATCGGGTACATTGGGGACGGTCGGCGTTGGGACATTGGCTATTCCTTCTCCGGCGGCGACAACACCTATGTTTGGGCGATCTATCGGAACCTGAAATCCTCCGGTGGGCAGATCGTGTCCTCGCTGGAAAAGCTGGCTCCGCCTATGACCACACGGTTCGAGGATATTCTCGAAGCCTATGAGCAGTTCTCGACAATGTCGTGGTAACACGATATTGGATGGCATGGTAAGTCAAAAGTTATGTATCCTATATACAACAAAAAACCACACCGTTTGATTTGGTGTGGTTTTTGTGTTGCTGTTTTGGGGAATTAGTTGAAGTATTTGCTGTACTCTTCACCCCAGCCGGCTAAGTACCGGTTCAGGATCATAACGTCCTTCCGGGTGAATGCGCCGTCCCCATCGATGTCCGCATTGGCCGTATCGAAGTAGCCTACGTTCTTGCCGGAGAAGTAGTCCAGCAGAACCTGCAGGTCACTTTCGTCCACCGTGCCGTCACCGGAGATGTCACCCTTCTTGTCGGAACGGGTCAGGGCTACGAAGTTGTGTCTTGCACGCAGTTCATCGGTGATATTCTCGATACCTTCTGCATCGGCATAGTAGTAGATGGTCAGATCGTCTGCGTTGTCCACGAAGGGATCGAAACTGCCATCGTCCCACACACTGAATCTCGGAATACGACCGGCAAAGGTGATGCTGCTCAGGTTCTTGTTGCCGTAGATCGCTTCGGGACTCATCCAGTCGATGTTTTCCGGCAGAACCAGAGAGGTCAGGTTGTCACAGCAGTTAATACTATGATCGTTGTAACCCCATGCACGGTTCAGATTCAGCGTAGTCAGGTTGTTGGCATAGGAGAATGCCCACCACTGAATATCGCCTACGGTATCCGGGACAGTATAGGAGGTCATGGACGAACCGGAGGGATATGCCGCCAGTACGCCAAATTTGCCGGTACCGTCGATACGGTTGCCCTGATCATCTTCGTCATACCACAGCTGGAACAGAACGCCGTATTCGTCGGTAGCAAACTCGGGATTGCCTTCGGCTACTGCGTATGCTTCGATCGGGTTCTTCTCAAAGGATGCGGCATCAAATTCCTGCATCGTAGACGGAATGGTCACTTTGGTCAGACCACAATTGTAGAATGCATGGTAATGGATCCGTTCCAGACCTTCCGGCAGAACGACTTCACCAAAGCGGTTGCCATTTTCACCGTTACAAACGAATGCGTTCGTGCCAATGTACTGCAGCGTATTGGGCAGCGTCAGTTCAGTGATACCGCCGGCTTCGCTCCAGAATGCATTATGTCCAATACCGGTGATGCCATCTTCGATGTGGATCTTCTTCACCATGGTATCGATGTATTCACGCCATTCCCATACGTCGTCCGGGATGTCGCCTTCGCCGAATACGGTGAGAACGCCGTCCTTGTCGATGGTCCAATCAATGTTGGTGCCGTCTACGTGGCCACGTGCTACAAAGGGTTCTTCGCCTGCACGCAGCATATAGGTGGGATACATATCATAGTCGTCCCATCCGGTGGTGCCTTCGTAGTAGTAGATGGTGAAGTCTTCAGAGTTGCCTTCAAACGAGTCGCAATTATCCCAGAAATTCGGTTTGTCGCCCAAGAAGGTCACAGATGCGAGACCATTCCAAGAAAAAGCGTTCTGCTCCACGTCTACCACGCCAGCGGGGATAGTCAGCGTAGTCAGGCTATAGCTGTGTACAATGCCCTCTCTGCCGATCCAGGTGAGAGAATCCGGCAGAATGATGTTTGTCAGGTTCTCTGCGTTAAAGATCGCATGGTTGTAGAACATAGTGATCCCATCCGGCACCTTGTATTCGGTAAATGCCGATGCATTGGGATATGCCACCAGATTCAGCAGTTCACCATTCTCACCCAGCTCGTACAATGCACCGTAGCTGTCGGTTGCATACTCGTTACCACCGGTAACAACATAGGTCTCAATGGGATTTTCACGGAATACGTTGTCACATATCCAATTGGTCGTATCGGGAATGGTCACTTTCGTGATGCCCAGACTACAGAACGCATCACTACCAATCGATTCCACCTTACCGGGCAGAACCAGAGAACCAATGCTGTTGCTGTTGCTACTACGGAATGCGACAGCGCCAATCTCAATCACATTCGCAGGCAGATTGATCTGGTCTACATGGGTCAGGTCACAGAATGCGCTGTTGCCAATATACGTGATGCGGTCGTCGATATCAACGTGGCGTACATACGCTAAGTATTCCCACCAGGGATGCTCATGGTTGGGGATGGAGCCTTCGCCTACTACGTTCAGCCAACCGTCCTTGGTGATGTTCCAATCCAGATGGATGTGTTCGTCGTTCCAGTCGTAGTCGATCACACCGCCGATGTAGTCGTCGTTTGCGGCGAAGGTGTCGGTGTTGTAGCCCAGACTGTCAAAGCCGGACTTGCCGTTCAGGTAGTAGATGCGGAAATCGCCGGAGGTGTCGGTAAACACATCGTTGCCCATGGTCGGTACATTGCCGTAGAAGTATGCGCCTTCCAGACCCCAGTCGTACCGGAATGCTTCTTCTCCAATGGAGTTCACGCCGGCCGGGATATGTACCATACGCAGGTTCGAATTCCGGAACGCATAGTTTTCAATGGTCCGCAGCGATTCGGGAAGCTGGATGGAGCGAATGTCCCATGTTTCCTCGAATGCATATTCGTGGATGGTGGTAACGCCTTCCGGGATCACCACAGCCTGCTGTCCGTTGTTCTTGGGATATTCCAGCAGTGTAGAGGTGCCGTCACCGTTGCGCTTGTACAGGATGCCCTGTTCGTCATTCCAATAGTTCTGGTTGTTGTCGTCTACCTCGAAGTAGTTCGTGCGAAAACTAATGAATGCGTTGTCACTCATATCGGTCACGGAGGCCGGGATCCAGATACTGTTGTACATATTCACGCAGCAGAACACATCATGCTCGATGGTTTCCACGCCATCGCCAATGTTGATCCAGCTGATGTTGGTACAGTTATAGAATGCACAGGTACCGATGGACTTTACGTCACCGGGGATATCTACGCCATCCAGCACAAACAGGTCGGCAAAGGCATATCTACCAATGCGGTCGATGTTGTTCCAGATATTCACACTGCGAATGTAGCTGGCGTAGTCGTGCCACGGAGCCGGGTTTTCGTTGGAGTAGTCCGGGATGGAAACCTTGTTGTCGTTGGTGGATTCCACGGTCAGGTTTCTGTTCCATTCCACGAACCAATGGATGTCGTTGGTACCATCTTCGTCGGTGTCGATCCAGCCTTCTGCCCGGAATTCACCGGCACTGCTCATATCATATTCGGCTTCAAAGACGATGGTATCGTTGAAACCGTCCCAGTTGGTGTCGTAACCGGCTTCGTTCAGCAGGTCCTGGGTCAGCGTGATGGTAGTATCGTTGTCGGTGGTGGTGTAGTCTTTTTCCCATGCGAACCAATGTGCAAACGCACCATAGTCCTTTTCCGGTGCTGCCGGTACGGTGATAGGTGCATTCAGGTTCAGAGTCTGTTCGTCGATCACGGTCACGCCATCGTCGTCCCGGAATTCCACACGGTAACCGCCATCGATGACCATGTTGTCACCGTATTCGTCCACAATGTCGCCCCAATTTTCCGCAGCGGCGTTGTAGTGGATGCGAATATTTTCGTTGAAATAGTCGTAGTCACCTTCCTCGCTGTACAGCGTGAACAGGTTGCCCTGCCAATCGTCCGGCTTGTTGCCCTGGAAATAGATGTCGGTCAGGTTGTTGTTGCGGCGGAATGCGCTGTCCTGTACGCTGTTGACACTTGCCGGAATGACAAGCTCGGTCACGTTCAGGTTAGACAGTGCCCACCATTCGATGGTGTCCAGACTTTCCGGCAGGGTGATGCTGGTCAGGTTCTTGGACGCTTCAAAGCAGGTAGCCTTCAGCAGTGTTACGCCATCCGGTACGGTGTAAGAGGTGTCCGGCTTCGCCCAGGGATACCGGATCAGTGCTGTCATATCCTTAGTGAACAGCACGCCGTCTACGGCCGTGTGCTCCGTGCTATCATCCGCTACCGTGAAGGCTGCCAGCTTATAGCATTCCTTGAAGGCTTCTTCACTGATATACCACACGCTGGCGGGAATGTGGATGGTGGTCAGTTCATGACTTTCGTTGAAGGCATACGCATCGATTTTTGTTACACCTTCTGCGATTGTCACGGTTGCAAAGTTGTTGTTGTGGAATGCCCATTCGCCGATCGTCTTCACGTTACCGGGGATGACCAGCTCCGTGATATTTTCGTGATCCCGGAAGGAATGGCCGCCGATATGATCGATATCGTTCCCGATCACGATCGCTTTCACGTCCCATCTATAGGGGAACCAGGGAGCGATCTCACCGTTTGCAACAGCGGTGTTGATCTCTTCCTCATTGTCCCAGTTGAATCGATACGGGTCGCCCCAGTCGGGAATGCTGTAGCTGCCGGTACCACCAACGGTTCCCACAGTCAGCGTACCATCGACGGTGAGCTGCCACGGAATATTGTCGCCTACGGTGCCGCTAAAACGAACGGTGTCGGCAGAGGTGTAGACGGCACGAACGGTGATGGTGTTATCCGTCACGCAGTTCTGGATCATCTCGCCGTTCAGCGTAACATCCGACCAGTGGTCATAGTACATGGTCATGTACTGGTCACCAACCATGTACGCTTCGCCGTTTTTGTCCAGCACTTCCCAATGGTCAAAAAACATTCCCTCGGGTGCTTCCGGCATTTCCGGCTTGTTGTCCCACAGGTTCCAATCGGTATAGACCGTATCGGAATGGACGATCTCGTCATCGTTCACAAGGAAGCGGACCGTAAATTCCCGCGGTTCGTAGATGGCTGTGAGCAAAAAGCCGTTAAAGGTAACGCCGTCAACTCTGGTTTCCTTGAAGCAATAATCCTTCAGACGGATCTCGTTCCCCTTACTGTCTGTGAACAGAACCGTGTTGAGGGTCAGCTCGTCATCCAGTCCGTACAGCAGATCCCACGGTCTTGTGCCGTTCAGCAGTATCGGACGGAAACCGACAAAGTTGTAGCCGTACAGGCTATCCAATGCTTCAAGATTTCCGTACAATTTGCCGCCTTCCTGGAAGAAGGACATGAGGTTCAGGTCCTCATCGGTGAATTCGTTCACGTCGAGCATATTGAACCAATCGCCGCCGATATTGTGAAAGTGTGCATTATAGCCATTGTTCTCCCAGGTTTCCGCTTCGGGTGCAGCCGTCAGCGTGATGGGGCAATGTTTTTCGGCAGCCTTACCATACTCGCCGCTGATACCATAGCCGATCTGGGTGTGGGCAAAGTTGCTATTATTCGCATTGTTGGCAATGACATAGCACACGCCGACCTTGTTGCCTTCCCCGATATTCTTGATCGTGGAGAATGCCGAAAAGGGTGTGCGCATTTCGTACACGACCATACCATCCCGGATAAACACCTGAAAGTCGTCCGTGTTCGTGCCGGCGGCATAGCCGGAGTTTAGATAGTCGCACCAGTTGATGGTTTCGTTGCCGCCATTTTCACGGGTGTTGAAGGTGATGCCGTACTCCAACCGGGCGGTCCCGTCTACGTTGCCGTAATCGGTACCGCTGAACTGGATACAACAGCCGTCCCAAATGGCATCGGTATAGTTATACCCACCTTCGAACATGATAAAGGTATAGAGATACTCCTCATCCCAGGACATACCCAAGGAGAAATCCTTCACCAACTGTTCTTCGTCCCCAACAACATAGTTCACGGTGCCTTCCGGCTGGGCAGACAGATCTACGTTGTAGTATTCCCCTTCCATCCATGCGCCGTCTGGGTTCCATGTGGTACGCTGCTTGGGTACGTCCCAGCCACCGGTGCCCCAGGTTTCATCTGCCGTAGCATCTGCTGCTACGTTCCCGGCCAACAGACCTGTGACCGCTGCTGCCGTCAGCAAGGCGATCAAAAGCTTTTGTTTCATACGCTGCTCCTCTCTCTGTGTTATACTCCGTTTGCAATAAACGCAATGCGCCAAAATGCCCATTGCAAAGATATGCTTAGTTAAATTATACCACTGTCGCACCAATATTGCAAGGGGTTTTCCAAAATATCCCCCCGCTTGTAAGAAATTTTTCATTCGGTATTCCTGTATTGCATAAACGAAAAAAGACCCACAGGTCCGTGGATCTTTTTCATAGGTCAATGTATGGAATACCCGACCCAATTCGCCAGCGCACGTGCCAGATACATAGCATCCGCACGGGTGAAGGCACCGTCGTGGTCAAAGTCGGCCTTTAGGGGATCGAAGCTCTGGTCGCTCTTGCCGGTGAAATAATCGGTGAGCAGCGTCAGGTCATCGGCACCAATGGAACCGTCGCCGGTTAGGTCCTCGGCTGTGGTGCGGGTATACGGGGACGTGCTGTAGGTGATGCCGTCCACCGTTGTGGTGGGTGTGGTCCAACCGGCAGCACCGGCGGGATAATAGAAGGTAGTACGGTCTGCGATGTTCCAAAACGCATCGGCAAAGTAGGCCGGCAGCGCACCGGGGAAATAGATGGCGGTGACTGCTGTATCGTCTGCCAACAGCATAAAGTCGATGGTCTCGACCGCTGCGCCCATATACAAGGTCTGGATATTTTGCGTGTAAAACAGGCTAAAGGAGTTGATCGTCGTCACTGTGTCGGGGATGTGATACACCGTGTCCGATTTCCGTGCCGGATACCAGTACAAGGTGGTCATATCCTTGCTGTACAGCACGCCGTCCTTTGCGCAATAGTTGGGGTTTTCCTTCACCACCACGATCTCCTGCAATGCATAATCGGAAATGGTATGGGTCACCTCTTCGATCACAGACACATTTTTGGAAATGGTCAATTGCTCCATATATTCCGTTTGGAATACATCGGCTGTCATTTGTGTCACCGCATCCGGCACGGTAAATGTCGTTGCGCCATAGGAATACGGATAGGCCAGCAGCTTCTTTTGATCCTTCGAGTACAAAATGTCCTCCACGGAGACGTAGCTCGGGTTATCCTCTGCCACCGTGATCGTGGTCAAGGCAAAGCTGAACCGGAATGCCCCCTCCTGTATGTTCGTGACGGAGGCCGGTATGGCTACCTCTTCCAAATATTCGTGATTCGAAAATGCATACGTGCTGATGCAATCCACGGTATCCGGCACGCTATAGGACCAGGCGGTATTCCCACGGAGGTAGGCCTCCAATGTGCAGTAGCCGTTTTCGCTCGAAAACAGTGCGCCGTCCTGCATAAAATACTGCGGGTTATCCGCATCGATCGTGATCGTTTCCAAATTGCCGAGGTACGAAAGCTCCTGGACAGACAAGCGGACCAGTGTGGACGGCAGAGACAATGTCTCCAGCCCCGACAGTACCCCCAGCATCCCGTACGGGATCTCCGTGATCCCTTCGCCGATCACCACGTGCCGGATCCCATTCGTGTATGCCTGCCAAGGATATGCCCGCTCTGTACCGGTCTCCTCGTCATAGCCGGCCGGGATCACGCCCTGCCCGTTAACAGTCAGCGTACCGGTGATACCATCAAACTGCCAGGTCAGGTCCTCCCATGCCGTTTCCGGCACATCCGGATAGGTAATGGTGCCATAGCTGACCTCTGCCATGGGATATGCTGCCATCCATTCGTCCGTCAAAAAGGCATCCTTACGGGTATGGCAGGCGGAGCCGTCGAAGTCTTCCTGAAAGTCTGCCATATTCAGAAGGAACCACATGTCGTTGTCCTGTCCCTTTTCGTCCAGATCCCAGGTGGCATCTACATTATAGTAGAGATCGTCCAGCCCCACGATGTTCCAGGCGTGGTTTTCGCGCAGGATGCTGCCGATGTACCGGGCATCGATCCCCATTTCCAGTGCCAGCCGGTAGAACAGGATGGAGATCCCCATGCACACGGCGGAATTTTCACACAGTGCCCCATAGGCCGTGTACTTTGTCAGATCCGTACCATCGTACAGACCTTCATAGTCGTAGCGCACGTTGGCGGTGACGTAGTCGTAGATGGTCTGGATGGTCTCAAATTCGTCCAGGTCTTCGCTTTTCCATGCGGTGACCAGCTCGTCTACCTTTGCATCCACGGCATTCTCCTGCTCCAAGGTGGTGCGATAGGTAAAGGAATATTGTAGGAAGTATTCTGTTTCTTCCGCATTGCTGCCGTATTGGGCATCCATATGATCAAAGAGATAACCGGTGTAGTCGCCGCCGGTGGGATCGCTTCTGTCATGCGCTATAGCAGCTTCAAACAGGTTGTGCCATGCATCGCTCTTCCCCAGAGTCGCATACAGATCCGGTGTCACACCAATGATGATCTCGCTTTCCCGATTTTTCATACCGGTCAACAGTGCTTCGGCGGCGGCATCTGCATCGTCGTAATACAACTCCGGCAGCGGGTTCTTGGCTTCTTCGCCGGCATCTGCGAGTACCATGGGTTCCAGCACACTGTGGGTACCATAGGGATTTTCGATATAGCCGGTACCCAAAATGACGATCTCCTCCTGCGCCACATCCACGGCTGTGACCACGGTCGGCAGTAGCATACACAGCGTCAATGTGGCTGCTAACCATTTGCGAAATTTCATTTTGTCTTTCCTTTCCATTGTCAAAGTAACTGGAGGCTGAGAAAAACGGCCGCATCCGCAAATGCACAATCCTGTTCACCTTGGGAAACGGCCGCTTTTCAGCAGATATTCGTATAGGTTTTGGTGACGCAGCTACGTCACCGACGCATTTTTACTTCGCCAGCATGCCGGACAGGTTGTACAGCAGGGTGGCAACCAGGGAACGAGCGGCGGCAGACTGGGGAGCCAGCGCATCGGCAGCTTCATAGATCCCGTTGGCAACGGCCCACTGTACAGCGGGAGCAGCCCAATCGGAAACGGAAGCGGCGTCTGCATAGGCAGTCAGATCAGCTGCACCGGTCAGGTCATAGCCCATGGCGATCATGTAACGATACAGAATGGTCAGTGCCTGTTCCACGGTGATCTCGGCATCGGGCGCAAACTCGGTGGCGCTCATACCGTTTACGATACCGGACTTGGCAGCCCATTCTACGTAGGGAGCGTACCAGGAACCGGCTTCGCAGTCGGCGAAGGTCACGGTGGTGAAGTCATCCACGTTGACGCCGGTGAGTCTGCCCAGAACGGTCACGAACATAGCGCGGTTCATGGTGATGGCAGGACCGAATTCGGTGTCGGACATACCCTTGAACAGACCGTTTTCGTACACGTACTGTACAGCTACATAGAAAGCATCCATTTCACCCACGTCGGTGAAGGGGTTCGCCCAGGGAGTGGTTTCGGGAACGATCTCCACGGCTTCGGTCTCGAGCTTTTCGAAGGTAGCGGAAACGGTGGTGTTGGCCTTGATGCTACGGATGGTGTAGGAATCCACAGCGCCCACGGACTTGCCGTTGACCAGCACATCAGCGATGGCATAGCCGTCGTCGGGGGTCACGGTGAAGGTGACGGACTGGCTGAAGCGAGCGGCGTTAGCACCGGAGACGGTACCGCCCTCGGTCTGCTTATAGGACACGATGAAGGTGCGGTTCCTCCACTGCAGCATCTGGAGGTAGAAGGTGAAGTAGGTACTATCCATTTCATCCTTGATCTCCACTTCGTAGGAGCTGTCGGCTTCGATAGTCACTTCTTCGTTGTTGATTTTCATGGAGATGTCTTCGTCACTGGTGTTCTTGAAGGTCAGATCCTTGTCCACATCAACATCGTATTCTCCGGGCAGAGGCATTTCGATAGTATCGCCTGCCTTTGCGTTTTCGATGGCTTCGTTCAGATCGGCATAGCGTTTGCCATTTACGATAGCTACGCAAGGCTTGACGGTTACGACGTAGGTAGCATCCTTACCGGTATAAGTCACCTTTACTGTAACAGTTCCTGCTACAGCCGCATCGGTCAGCGTGAACGTTTCCTCGTTAACGATGTAATCCGTTACGGTAGCGGTAGTACCGTTGTTGTATTCAGCCGTTACCTCGATGTCATCCTTGGAGAAGGATTCGCCGTCCACGTAGGTATCCTTAATGGGCTTTACGGAGATGCTATCCAGTACCTTCGGAATCACAGTAACATCCACCTGCGCTGTCTTGCTACCGCAGGATACGGTAACAGTAGTGTCACCCAACGTCAGGGTAGCAGGAGTGAAGGTAATGTTGTAGTTTGCATAGTTGTCGGTCACAGACACAATATCACCGTCATTGTATGTGATCGTGACCGTCATACCGGCAGGATCAAACTTTGTACCTTCTGTGTATTCGGTCTTAGTAGGTGCGGTAGCCGTGATAGAGGATACAGCCTTTGCAGCAAAATCTACAGTCAGGTTGCAGGTAACTTCCTTTTCGTAACCACCCACTTTCTTCGTGTAGGTGATAGGCTTAGATACTTTACCAGCTGTAGCCGATGTGATCTCAACTGTGTTGAATTCACTCGTTACATCAACCTTGCTTTCAACGCCGCTCTTATCCTTGTACACAGCATTGATCTGTACGCCATCGTCAGAAACCTTGAAGGTCTGACCGGCAACCTTGCTGAGAGCGCCTTCTGCGGTTTCTACCACTTCCAGACGATCCAGAGCCTTTTCGATCACGGTGATCTTCAGATCGGTGTTGGTGATCGTACCACAAGTAACCGTCACCTGAGCTTCGGCTGCTTCTGCAGTGTTTGCTACAGTTACCGCATAGTCATCTGCAGCAAGAGTATCTGTATTTCCGCTTTCGTAGGTTGCGGTTACAGTCACGGTAGGTTCTTCGCCGACCCAGATCCATTCGTCAGTCGTATTAGCGGAAATAGATACGATGTCGTCAATATTGACAGTTACTTCAATAGTACTATCAATTTTACCGTTGTACGTAACTGTAATGGTCTGCTTCGTGCCATCTGCAACTACATCCGGCATTTCAGAAGGCGTGATTGTGCATTGATTTGCAGGTACAATTACGTCCCCATTCTTTTCATAATGTGCCGTAATGGTCAGATTTTCAACATCAAGAGGTTCGCCTACAAAATAGGTGTTCTTGAAGTTTTCACCCGCAGTTACCTTAATGGATTCCAGAGTATCATCAATGATGGACATCTTACCATCTACCAGTTGCAGATCGTAGTTCTTCGCAGAGGCTTCCGGGTTGATGCCCAAAGTACCTGTAATGACATATTCATCATCAACTATTTCAGTATCCTTACTCCAATTCTGAGCAGTAAGGGAAACCACCAATTGATCAGTACCGACCAAACCACCTTCAGGATCCACAGTATACGTCAGTTCCGGCAGGTCTAAGCCTTTGGTTTTCGAGAAGCTGTCAGCCGTTACCGTGATCTGCTTCTGCGTAATCTCAACCTTTACTTGCGCCGTCGTCGGGAGGTTATAGTTCGCTTTAGCTTCGTCAGTACCCGTCCACGTAATAGTAGCGTTAGGACAATAAGTACCAACATCAGCACTATCAAAATTAACGCTGCTGGCGAGTTGAAAGCTCACTTTATCATCGCCCACAATACCGTATGCCGTTGCACCGGCGGTATTTGCGGTAGTCGTGCCATTGTAGGGTCTGGTTACATCGTTTGCGGTTACGGTTACTTCAGCCTTGTTGATCGTCAGCTTTCCTTCCAGCGTAACGTCGTTGTACCCAGCCTTGGATACTACGGCCTTTACTTCGTAGGTACCGGCGCTTTTGAAGGAAGGATTATCGATCTTTTGGGTGTATTCGCCATCCGTACCCTTCAGATACCACGTTACATCGGAATCCACCGGCTGGTTGGCTACCGAGATGGTATGAGCCTGACCATCGTAGGTAACTTCACCAGTACCGGTGAGGGTAGGCGTGGTTTCGAAATCTTTGCCCAGAACGGTGATGGAACCGTTGGTGATGGTGAATTCAACTGCATTCGCACCCACATCAAGAATGAAGAACTTACCATACGTAATCGTAATATCTTTTTGGCCAATAGTTGCTGTATCTTTCACCTTAAACACAAGTTCAGCAATATCACCAGTCACTGTGTAATTTTCTTTTGTGGTGGGATTATTCCAGTATAGATTGAACGAATTGCCTGTAAATTCACTTGGATGAACATAATCCCCTAATATGTCTTTATCCACTATTCTAACAATCTCAAGGTCATCATCAAATGTTACAACTAATTTCATAGATGTAATTCCAGGGTTCGCTTCAATTGTAACAGGAATTGAAACCGTTTCTCCTGCCTTTGCATCAACATTGCCAGCTTTTAATGTACCAACTTCCTTATCGCCTGCTATTACATAACCTGCAAACAAAGAAGAAACCAGTAACATGGTAAAAATACAGCATAATGCTTTTCTTAATCTCATAAACATTTCCTCATTAATTGCCTAAAATTACAGGCAATGTTTCATAACCTATCCAACCGGCAATATGTCTTGCAAAGAGCATAGCATCTCTAGGTGTTGCAGGTTCTCCATCTCCGTCGATATCTGTTGCATTAACATCTACCAACTCATCATAGCCAATCCAACCAGCAATATACCGTGCAAGATACATAGCATCTCTAGGTGTTGCAGGTTCTCCGTCTCCATCAACATCGCCGATTATATACTTGATAACTTCAACCTTACCATTAACAAATTCACAGTTGACATTTTTTGCATCAACATCAACGATTCCCCAATTAACAGTAGACAGGTTAATTGCGTATACATCCTTTTCTTCTGCATCATCTGCGATTTTTAATTGGATTGTCGCAACAACGCCATTTGACGTATAATTCTCCGTTGCTGTTCCGTCTTCCCAATACAAATTAAACTTATTCCCAATAATTTCCTCTGGGTGTTGTGCAGAGCCTAACAAACCTTTATCGACAATCCCAACAAATTTCAGATTTTCTGAAAATTCCACTACAATCTTCATTGAAGCTAAACCAGGGTTGTTATACAGCGTAATCGGCACTTCAACAGTATCACCAGCTTTTCCCTTAACAGAACCGGCTTCAACATAGAATCCACTCGGCGTAGGCGTAGGATCCACCGGCGTATCCCCACCAGCGTCAGCTGCGGTCACGTTCACCATACCTGCAACGGCGGTCAGACCACTATTCCGCAGGTCTTGCATGTCGTAGTTCATCATATTGGCAATGTCTGCGCTCAGCTCGGAGGTGATCTGCGTGGCGGTATCCTTGGTATTGTCTACCAGCGTGAACTCAAGCGTATGCAGCTTACCGTCACCGGTGAAATTGCCGCCGCCCGCTTCCGTACGTGTGTCGTTGTCCCACGCCAGATAGTACGTGCCCTGTGTGCCGTTTGTGGCATATTCCGTCATGCTCATGCCGCACCAGCCAGTGTCCACGACATTCGTAGCTTGGATCGAGTCTGTCAGCGTCATGATGCTGGGATCCCACTTGACCGGGATCGTTGCCGATACAAAGCCGGGGTTGTTCTCGAGCACCACGTCAACCTTGACTTTGCTTGCTCCGGCGGCTGTCTCCTGCTGGACAAACTTGATCGTGGGTGTGGCATCCGCTCCCGCCACGACAGGCAGCAGGGTCACGACCATCAGCAAGGCAAACATCGCACAGAGAATTCTTTTTCTCATTTTTGCCTCTCCTTTATTTGATTTTAGTATATTCCGTTATGTCGATAGCCCCCCCCCGTAAATTCGTTGGGTCCGACACTTCTGGACTTGTAGCTATTATAACACACATTTCCAGAAATTGCAATAGGTTTTCAACAATCTCTTTCCTTCTTTTTTATTTTGTTTACGACAATATCCAACCGCCGGCGCATACAAAAAAACAGGCGCACACCTGCCCGTTTTCGCCAGATGCAGCCTGTTCTTTTATGCCTCATATACCACTTTCGTGCATCGGATCACCACACGGGAGGCTCCGTCTGCCGTACACGTGAACAGCGTCAGATCCCAGTCGCCTGTCTCCCCCAGCAGCCCCTCTACGTCCGTGCCGCCAATGGTCTCGATCAGGCTCACGTTGTATACGAAGCGGTTGCCGTCGATGTCCGTGAACGTCACACGCTCCCCGCCGGATAGCTCTCGCAGTGCCCGGAAATGCGTTCGGTAGTCGTGACCGGAGAGGATCATGTCGTCTGTGTACACCGAGCCCGAAAACCGGCAGGGCGATACCTTCAGGTTCGGGTAGCTCCACGCCGACTGGATCGGCAGCTCCAGCTCCACCGCCGGGATCGACAATATGCCGATGTACTGCCGTCCGTCCGTCTCCTCCTCCGGCATGGGCATCCCCGGATTCAGCACGTAGTCCGGGATCTCCGGGGTCTCGCCGGTGGGCAGGTCGTCCATGGTGCCGTTGTCGATGGCCGCCGTTTGCACCACGGTACGCAGCCGTTCCATGACCTTGGCAGAGGCACGCCCCGCCTGTCGATCCTCCCACAGGTTGCCCAAAATCAGCACAAGGGCCGCCGTGATCAGCAGCAGTCCCGCCACAAACCACGCCAGCCCTCGGTCGTTACGTTTCGTCATAGCCATGTCTCCGCCGCAGCAGACCCACTACGATGCAGGTCAGTCCCCCGCACAGCAGAATCGGCACCGGCCACCACAGCTGCCCCGTCTGGGGAATGTCGCTGTACTGGTTCACCAGCACAAAGGTGTCGCCGTCCCGGGCTATGGTGCAGGTGTATTTGTCCAGCGTGGTGTATTCCACAACGGTCCATTCGTGGCCGGCTTCCAGCCCTGTCCAGTGGTACCGCCAGCCGTTTGCCTCGGACAGGGTCACGATCTCGTACACTTCCCCGTCCCGCAGCAGTGCCGCCTGGATGGAATCCGGTCGTTCTGCCAGATGTTCCTCGTCGTTCTGCCACAGCTTCAGCACGCTGCGCTCCACCGGTGTTTCGTCCACGGGGATCTCGTGGGTGTTGGTGATCACAAAGGTATTGCCGTTTGCCGTGACCTCCGCGGTGTATTGTGCCGGCACGTTCGGTTCGACAACGGTGTAGCTCCCCAGCGGCAGCTTATCCCACTGGTATCTCCACCCGGCAGCGGCACTCAGGTACACGGTATCGTACAGCACGCCATCCTTCCACAGCTCTACGGCGATGGTGTCCGGGCGGTCGTTCTCGAAGCCGCTGTCTACCCAGGTCTTCACCACGGTGGCGGTGGTGGTCTCTTCCTCCGGTTTATAGGTATTGGTGATCACAAAGGTGTTGCCGGCTTCGGTGATGGTGGCGGTGTAGCCGTCGGGGATGTATTTCTCCCGCACCTCCCACCGGGCATCGGGATCCAGCTCCTGCCAATGGTAGCTCCAGTTGTTGTTTTCGCCCAGCGTCACGGTGTCGTAGACCTGACCGTTTTTCAGTAGCTCCACCACGATGCCGGAGGGGCGTTTGTCGGTGTGGCCGCCGTCGTCCCAGATCTTCACCACTTTTTTGTCCGTGGTGGGTACATCCGGGTGGTAGGTGTTGGTGATCACAAAGGTGATGCCCTGTTGACCGATGGTCACGGTATAGCCGCCGGGGACTGTGTCCTCCACCACCGTCCAGGTATATTTCGGATCCAGGCCGTTCCAGCGGTGGGTCCAGTTGTTTCCTTCATTTAATATAACCGTGTCATAGGGCACGCCGTCTCGCAGCAGGGTCACCTGGATCTGGTTGGGTCTGGCGAACTCATAGCCCTTGTCGTCCCAGACCTTGATGACCTTGCGGTCGATGGTGCCGGGGATGATGGGGGTATCCGGGATCGGCTCCACCTTGGGCTTCACGGTGCCGCTATAGTCCCAGGCGTTGGCGTTTTCGTCCAGCACGGGGAGGGACACCAAAAAGGGATCCGGGGTGTAGGTCTTGCCGCCGTAGGCATAGCGGGAGCCCAACACCAGATACAGACCGGGCTTCATGGTGACCGTATCGCTTGTGGGGAAGGTGAGCATGCCGTTTGTGCCGGTCTTGCCGCTATCCAGCGTGGGGATGCTATTTCGCTGGGCATAGGCGGCCAGCGTGCGGGCGGCGTTGTGCCAGCCTTCGCTGGTCATATTGTTGATCACGACCATGCTATCGGCGAAGGCCTCGGTCAGGGTGAATTCGGAGTAATTGTAGGCATCCACGGTGGCCACGTAATAGAGGGAGAAGGCTGCGCCGGGCAGGGGTGTGGTGCCGTCGGCGTAATCGATGGTCAGGGACACATCCTTTTGCAACTGAATGGCTTCGGCGGCGAAAACCTGCGTCGGTACAAAGAGCAGGATGGTCAGCAGCAGCGACAGCCATTTACAAATCTTCTTCATGGGAAGAGCCTCCATTCGTGTGGGTATGTTTAGTGGATGTATGGGAACCGGATGAATCGGTCAGGATCAGGACGCACATAAAGACGATGAGGAAGGGGATCAGGGCGATGGGCGCCACGACCATGGGGTCGATCTGGACGGCATCGGCGGTGATCCGGATGGTTTTGGACTCGGCGATGTTTTCGATGCGGTGGCCACGGACCAGCAGCCGGTGGGTATTGATCCCGTAGGGGGTGCAGGTGACGAGGGTGCAGTAGTCCATGCCTTCGACGATTGTCAATTTGTCGGTTTCGGTGGGTTCGACGATGGAGATCTTGTCCACCTGATAGGTGAGGATCTCATCGAGGACACGGAGCATAAAGATGTCGCCCTCCACCAGGTCATCGAGATCGGAGAAGAGCTTGGCACTGGGGAGGCCCCGGTGTCCGGAGATCACGCAATGGGAGCCTTCGCCGCCCACGGGGAGACTGGACCATTCCAGGTGGCCGGCCGCGATCTGCAAGACGGAGTCGGCGGTACCGTGGTAGACGGGGAGGGAGCAGCCGATGGTGGGGATCTCCACATAGCCCATGATGCCGGTGCCGGAGAGGTTCAGGAGGTCATCGTACTCCTGCTCCTGTTCCTCGGTGAGGAGGAAGCTGTTGTGGCGGGAGCGGAGGGATGCGTTGTAGGCTGTGGCATCGTCCCATAGCTTGGCATATTTTTCCTCGTCCATACCGGCGACCTCATCGGCGTAGGAAGCGATGGCACGGGACTGTGTGAAGGAATTCCAGTAATCGCTGATGGTGGGGTACAAAAGCAAGGACAGCCCTGCCAGGAAGACAAGAAAAAGCAGCAAGGTAGTAATTTTGTTCTTCATGGAAGGGTTCTCCTTACCCTTGTAAAAGGGTGGCCCTTGTAGGGGGCGATGCCGTGGGGGCTCCGGGGGGACGGGAAGGCACGGCATCGCACAAGGGCTTATATAATATTGTAGGAAATTATTCTCTGCCCATTCTCTTCTTGGTGACCAGCAGCACGAATGCACCCAGGGCCAGGGTAGCACCCACGCAGTAGAAGATGGTCGTACCGATACCACCGGTGGACGGCAGCTCGGTACCGGATTTGTTTTCGATGGCAACGCCACCATCTTTCTCAGACCATACATCCTCGGTCATGGTAGTAGTGAGGTTGGCATCATCAATGGTAAACTTAACACGAGCAGACAGCTTGTTGTAACCGGCAGGTGCTTCGGTTTCTTCCAGCCAGTAATCGCCAGAATCCAGACCCTTGATCGTGATCTTACCAGCTTCAATTACAGCAGACGTGAAACCAGAAACAGCAACTTCATCAGGAGTAGCTACACGATACGTGCTATCAACTTCCTTGACGAGGTTGATCTTGTCCGTGCCAGCTGCCGAAGCATACAGTTCAAACTTTGCACCGCTCAGAATCTTCTTGTCACCATCAATCTTGATGATGTCAACCATATAGGTCTTTGTCTCGGTCTTATCCCATTCGGTGGAGCTATTATCACCATAGTCCAGTTTGGTCTTGTTATCATTGGTTTCCGTGGAAATCTCAGCATTCTCATTCAGCACAGCGGAGTATGTAATAACGATATCAGTATCCGCAGTGATGGTATCGAGATAAGCCTGGGTGAATGCAATTTCGAAATCGCAACCATCCGTCAGACCGGAAGTCGTAATGGTGTAATTCCCTGAAGCAATCACTTCAGTTCCATTAACAGTAACCTTAAAGGAACTCGGATTCAGTGTCAGACCAGCATCCATCTGGTCATGTACAACGTAATTCTTTGCACCCTTCTTAGCGTGTACAGTGGTCTTGAATTCTACAGTGTCACCGATCTTTTTGTCATTGGAATCAACCCAGTTGTCCGAACCATCGGCCTTCTGGCCATCCTTGACCTTCTTTTCAATGGTAGGTTCTTCGTTCTTTTCATCGATAGTTGCGGTAGGATTGGTAGTACCCAGGAAGCACAGAGCACCCAGAGAAGTCTGTACAAAATAGTACCCAGCTTCACTTACTGTGATCGTGCACTTCTTGGATGTAGAATCATACGTGCCTGTTGTACCAGCGGGTTTATCTGCCATGCTATCCAATGCTGTAGCAAGGGTTTTTGCTAAATCAGCAGCAAGGTCAGTATTTGTAGAAATAGATTTGTCATAGGTTACGATCATAACGGTATCATCAGTGGAGCTTGGTGTCAGCGTGAATACCGTTTCGGCACCAGCTTTGGAAGAATCGTAATCATATTTATAATTTACGATCGTGTTATAGAACTTGTTAGTGTTGCTAATGGTGTATGCGTAATTGTCGCCACTATACGTTACATCAAAAACCTTGTATGCAGTATACGTTTCGGTCGCAGCTGCATTGTTGATTACAATAGTATACGTCGGATCTGCCGCCAAAGTCGGGATCATCATGGTGAGCAGCATCATGATGGCCATGACAATGCTCAACAGCGTTTTACATTGTTTCATTTCAGTCTCTCCTTTAATTGTTTGTGGTTTTGTGGTTCGTTTCGGCTGGGGGAACGCCTATTCCCGCTGCTTCCGGCGCACCGTGTACAGCAGTACGATCGCCGCTCCCATCAGCATCACGCCCACGCAGTTGTACCGCCGTGTCCCTTCCCCACCCGTTGACGGGAGCTCGTAGGCGGTGTAGTTCGGAATGATGCAGTCATTTGTGTTCGGGGTACCATCCACATTCTCATCCGTCCAAACTACGGTTGGATTTTCACCCACTGTCTTCACCGTGACCTTGTCGTACGATACCTCCACCAAATATGTTGCAGGGTTCTGTTGGTGTCCCGCAGGTACGAAGGTTTCTTCCAAAATATATGTATGCCCGGAAGGAATCCCGGTGAAAGACACAAGGCCATTGGCTTCAGACGTTGCCGTCTTGATCATGGCTTGCAGCTCTGCGTCTGTCATGACGGATTCGTCATCGATTTTGCAAAGCGCACAGCTTGGATCATGGGTCAGTTCGAATTTAGCACCGGACAAGGGGGTGCCGCCGGTGTCCGTCTCGCCGAAGCGGCTCACTTTGGTGAAGTGTAGTTCGCCAAGGTAACCATGCACGGACGGGATCGGGAAGGTGGCGGTGTTGATTTCCGAGAACGTAGTATTCCCATCCACCGTTTGCCGCACCTGATACGTCAGCGTTGTCTCTTTGTTCGTATCGTAAATAGCACCTTCTTTGAATGTAGCACTTTCATTCGTCAAACGCACACGATACTTCAGCTGATAGGTGTAGATCGTCTTGTTACCATCCGCTGTTGTTACGACCGGCTTTACAGAAGGATTCTTCAGATCCCATGTTATCGTACCATTCGATTCCGTTGCACCGGGAGCAGGATCATCCAGCAATTCCAGGAACTTTATTTCATCGTTCATGGGGTCGGTCACGATCCACGCCGTCGTAGCAGATTCTTGAACCTTTTTGGAAAGCTCCTCGAAGATGCTCGTAAAGGCAGTATTGATACTAGTTACATCTTTCGCATCGTAGTAGTTACCCGGCGAAGTAGAGATCTTCCGGGCAAGCCAGCCGCCACTTCCGGCGAAGCTGTCAGAACCTGCGAATATCTCCAATTCGTCTACATCAACATTGCCTCTATCCAATGTTGTTCCACTGCTACTCCCATTGTTAATTAATTGTTGCACAAAGTCTTTTGTACCGTAGTTTTTAGCACCACCACCTATTGTAAACGTCATACCAACTCCAACGGTATAAATATCAACTTTTTTTTCTTTAATTTTTTCAGCTTCTTCAGCGGCTCTTATAGCACCCTTATCGCTATAGCTTGTACCATAAGTACACCAATAATCCTCGACCATATCCAAGAAGTAGCCATCTACACCCTTATTGGCTTCACTTGGATAATAACCATATATGTTTTTATTGCCACCGGATCCATTATCCATGTAGGGGTCATATCCGAGATACCCATCCCTATCCATCAAGTATGTAGTTGGCAAACCATCAGACAGAAGTACAATAAACTTATTCTTATTGCTTACACCCTCCAACATATCATTGGCCATTTTTAGACCAGCTTCCATGTTGGTGAATCTGGAATGCGCCACGCCATATCCGCTAGCATTAATGATATTTCCCGTTCCTTGGCGTAAAGCATTTTTGAATGTGCGTGCAGTTTCGTTTGTCACCATCTGCATACTGCAAATTTCATGCGCATCGGTGTTAAAGGCAACAAACCCGATCTTCGATACACCTTTCGTATTTTCGACAAATGTATCCAAAAAAGCTTCCGTTGCTTGTACAGCCCCCTGATACTTAGTCATCGGTTCATTGTAATGCCAGTTGCCATTATCATCTTGCCAGTTGCCTTCTCCTAGTTTATCAGTCATCGTATTGGAAATATCCATAACAATAACGATCGCCATATCCGGGTCTTCATACAGGGTCTTGACTTCTTCGTCTGCCGTAACCGTCAGCGTGATGTCAAAGACATTCTCCGTGTCCGTCCCCGCAATGGTCTTGCTTACGGAAACACGGCCGTTGTCTACTACATTGCCGTTTTCATCATATTCCTTTTTTCCACCAGGTTCATCGATCTGCTCCTGATTGGCTGCAGTACCGACCGTTACCTCATCCTGTGCTGCAGGTACCGTGACCGGTTCTTCTTCCTCATACGGCGTGGGATGGTCTGCCCAATAGGTGAACCAGCCGCTGGCCGCTAAGTCTTGCATCGCTTGCCAGTCGTAGTAGCTTTCGGCGTGGAGGATCTCTTCTGCTTCTTCCTCTCCACCATCGCCATCGCCTTCTTCCGGCAGCTCGGTCTTGGCAAATTCCATATATTGGTAAGTCGTAGAGACCCACGCCACAACGTCGCTGGTACTGCTGATATAGGACACAATGACACTGTCGTTGTTATTACCGGCATCCCCCATGATGAGGTAAATATTGTCCGCATCGGTACTCGTCACGATGGCAGAACGGAAGGAACCATCGTTTTCCAACAGGATCACAATGTCCCCCGCCTGCGGATCGCATTCGTCATACCGCAGAATGCCGCTCTCCTCCGCTTTTGCCCAGAATCCGTCAACATCCTTTTCCTGCGGGATCGCCGTAGCCGGTACCCCCGCCTTGTCCAGACACCAGGAAATGAATATCTGATCCCATCGTGCGTCTGCCTGACCGGCCCATTCGCCGTACAGGGTGTATGTCCGTTGCAGGCTGTCGGCATCCGTGTACAGGATCTCCTCATAGCCCATCTGGCTCATGGCCACCGCTACTAGATCCTGCGCCCAATCGCCTGTCAGCGCCGGCACCTTGGCTGTCCATTCGCCATTCTTCTCACCGGGATCTGCCATCGTATCATTCACGATCACAGTGCCATAGCACAGCTCCGGATCATGCTCGTGCTGCTCCAGCTGGCACACCAGCACCGGTTCTCCTGCCACGTAGCAGGTCTCGTCATGCTCGTGCTCGATCACCTCCGGCAGGCCACAGGTCAGCTCACCCTCCGTATAGCATGCGTCTGTGTGGGTGTGCAGTGCGATCCTGTCGCAGATCAGCCGCCGCTCCTCTGCATCCACCTCGATCCCACATTGGGGCTTCGTCACATAGCTGTAGCAGGTGGGCAGGTGCTTGTGCTCCGGCCGCTCCTCTTCCATGCAGGTGCGGGTGGTCGTTACGCCAATGCAGTCTTCCTCGCTATGGGTATGCTCCTCCAGACCGCAGACAAGGTTGCCCTCGGAATCCCGGCAGTCGTCGTTGTGTCCATGCTTGTCCAGACCGCAGATATAGCTTTCCGTGACCGTCTCACAGTCTGTGCCGTGGGTGTGGCCTACGTCTTCCTGCATCCCACAGATCAAATCCCCCTGCACCAGCCCCATGCAGTTTTCATCATGGCTATGCAAGGTGATCTCGTAGCATTCGTCCGTGTGCTCGTGGGGCTCGATCACGGCACGGTGTTCGCCGTCGTTCCCCCATGCCGCAAAGGGACAGATCAGCTCCCCCGCCTCGTCATAGCAGTACTCCCCATGGGTATGCGCCACGTAGTCTGCGTTCTCCAGCTGCTCGATGATCTCCGGCTCCGTCATGCAGCTCCACGTGCCTTCGGTGGCGTAGCATTCCTCTACGGTGTGGGTATGCGCCTCCATGCCGCAGGTGGTACCGCTGTCCAGAGTGATGGCCGGCAGGATCAGGGCATAGGTGGTGCAGAACACAGCACCAGCCGCCAGGACAGACAGTCCCCGGTACAGCCAGCTTTTTCTCGTATGCGATTTTTGGTATTTCTCTGCTTGGCGCAATACTTTGTGTTCCATACGTACCTGTTTTCCTTTATTTTTCTAATGCACAAAAATTCGACGATAGCATCGAATATCTTTATTGTTTGCTTTAACTAACTTTTCCCCAACGATCCAGCGGCCAGACCCGAAAAACGATCTTGCCCACGATCTGGTCGTCGCCGATGCAGCCGATGGAGGTGTTTCGAGAATCCACAGAGGAGATCCGGTAGTCTCCCAAAACGAAATAACGACTCTCCGGCACTTGATAGGGCAGCTCGATATTGCAGTCGCCAAAGGCCAGCGCATCCACATAGGGTTCCTCGATCGGCTCGCCATCCACGAAGACGTTGCCGTCCGCATCGATATCGACCCATTGTCCGGGCCCGGCGATGTAGCGTTTGACCAGCAGCTTATTGCCCACGTAGAAGCTGATGAGATCCCCGGTCTCGAAATCCATGCCTTTGACGGAGACGACGATCTCGCCCTCGGTCAGGGTAGGGGTCATAGACGTGCCGTAGATCTGCAAAATGGGCAGAAACACAGTGGCGACCAAAACGGCACAGGCGGCGGAGATCAGCAGGGTATAGATGGTACTGCGGAGCACCGAACCGTAGCGTTGGCGGTAATGGATCCGTTTCAGCTCGGACTTGAGCTGACCCACGGTAGGCAGGTCCTTCTTACGTCCGTTTCGCTTTGCGCTCTCCATGCTTATGCGCTCCCTCCTCTGCGGCACCCTGCGCCATAGAATCTGCCACCCGGCGCACGCTTTCCACATACTGTCTGGCGGCCAGATCGGCGGCTTCGAAGACTTTGTTGAGCTCCAATGCTGCTTTGGCGATAGAGCCGGCCCGTTCCAACGTGACCTGCCGATCGGCAAGCTGTGCATTGGCTTTGGCCAGCTTCTGCCGCAGCTGCTCATTTTCTTCCATTTGTTCTATAAGCAGCTCCAGCAGCTCGGCTCTGCTCATCCGTTTTAGCTCCTTATCGGTCAAGAGCACCTCCGACATACATGTGGCTTGCCCAAACACCGGGGATACGTCCCGCGGCGATGGCTCTCTTCCTGTTTTTATTATAGCACACCTTTTCAAAAAATGCAACAGGTTTTAGACAATCTCTTTTTTTTTTTTTTGATTTGAGTACTACATTATATGTTGGAGTCAAATTGTAATACGCCATCTATAAAAGACAATATGTACCATTTGGACACCTATGTCATAGCCTTTTTGAATGTCGTTTTTCCGTGTGTTTGTTGCGCAATGTGCACAGGTCGGCGGCTTTTTGGCGGGCGGTTCTGGGGATTGTTCCGAAATCCTCCCGAGTGGGCTTTTTTCTCGAAAAAGGTTATTGACAAAGCCGCCATAAAGTGGTATACTATCCAGTGGTTAGAGAACGCTAACCAAATTTTTGTCCCATAAGTTAGCTTGCGCTAACAACTGGGATCACAAAATGCAAACAGAAAGGCGGAAACAGATATGACGCTGAAAGAAGCTGTAGAAGGACAGGAATACACCGTCCGGGATATTGTAACAGACGACGAAGAGCTGAACGCCTTCCTATTCTCCCTGGGCTGTTACACCGGCGAGGCCATCACCGTCGTCGCCCATAGAAGAGGCGGCTGCACCGTGTCCATCAAGGATGGTCGCTACAACATCGATAACCAGCTTGCCCAAGCAATTGTAGTTGCTTGAGCAATCGTGGTTGCTTGATGCAATCGTGGTTGCTTGATGCTATTGGTATCCGACAAAAACATAGGGGAGACACTCCCCTCGTTTTTCAGCCTATCGGTTAGCTTGTGCTAATTCAGATAAAAGCTAATCGATGTAGCAAGTTAATCGAAAGCGGTGGCTAACTGCGTGTAGCCCACAGCCACGACGACCCCATCACATCCGTAAAACAAAAATCATACATACAAAGCAGGAGGAAACAGTATGAGAATTGCGTTGACCGGAAATCCCAATTCCGGGAAGACCACCATGTATAATGCGCTCACCGGCCGGAATGAAAAGGTCGGCAACTGGGCAGGCGTTACCGTGGACAAGAAGGAGCATCCTATCAAGAAGTCCTATTACAGCGGCAGCGAAAGCCTGATCGCCGTGGACCTGCCGGGTGCCTACTCCATGTCCCCCTTCACGTCCGAGGAAAGCATCACCAGCTCCTACGTGAAGAACGAAAACCCCGATGCCATCATCAATATCGTGGACGCCACCAACCTGTCCCGTAGCCTATTCTTCACCACACAGCTGCTGGAGCTGGGCGTGCCGGTGGTCGTTGCGCTGAACAAAACCGACCTGAACAACAAAAAGGGCAACAAGATCGATGCGGATACCCTGTCTGTCAAGCTGGGCTGTCCCGTCATTGCCACCACTGCCACCAACGCCGACGGCCTGAAGGCTGTGGTAGAAGCCGCTGCTGCCTCTGTGAATCGGACACAGTCTGCGCCCTATCACCAGGCCGACATCGACCTGACCGATAAGAACGCCGTGGAAGCCGAGGACCGCAAGCGTTTCTCCTTCGTAGGCGAGCTGGTCAAGTCCGTGGAAAACCGGAAGGTACTCACGAAGGATACGAACTTCGGCGACAAGATCGACGCTGTCCTCACCAACAAGTGGCTGGGTATCCCGATCTTTGCGGTGGTCATGTTCCTGGTGTTCCAGATCTCCCAGGTTTGGGTGGGCGCGCCCATTGCGGATCTGCTGGTAGGCTGGCTGGAAGCGTTCCAGGAATGGGTCGGCGGTCTGCTGGAAAATGCGTCTCCTCTGCTGTCTGCCATCCTGGTGGACGGTATCATCGGTGGTGTGGCTGCCGTTGTTGGCTTCCTGCCGCTGGTCATGGTCATGTACTTCCTGATCGCTCTGCTGGAAGACTGCGGGTACATGGCTCGTGTGGCTGTAGTACTGGACCCCATCTTCAAAAAGGTCGGTCTGTCCGGTAAGTCCGTGATCCCCTTCGTCATCGGTATCGGCTGTGCTGTGCCCGGTGTTATGGCTTCCCGTACCATCCGGAACGAAAGAGAACGCCGTGCCACTGCTATGCTGACACCCTTCATGCCCTGCGGTGCCAAGATCCCCGTGATCTCCCTGTTCGCCGGTGCCTTCTTTGACGATGCCGGTTGGGTCAGCACCCTCATGTACTTCTGCGGTATCCTGCTGATTTTCTTAGGCGCACTGCTGGTTGGGAAGATCGCCGGGTATAAGGCAAGAAAGTCCTTCTTCATCATCGAGCTGCCCGAATACAAGGCGCCGTCTCTGTGGGGTGCCTTCAAGTCCATGTGCAGCCGTGGTTGGGCCTACATCGTCAAGGCCGCTACCATCATCCTGCTGTGCAACATGGCGGTACAGCTCATGCAGACCTTCACCTGGTCCTTCCAGGTAGCGGACACTGCCGATGCTTCTATCTTAGCTTCTATCGCAAGACCCTTCGCTTACCTGCTTATCCCCATTGTGGGCGTGCTGTCCTGGCAGCTGGCTGCGGCTGCTGTCACCGGCTTCATCGCCAAGGAAAACGTAGTTGGTACCCTGGCCGTGTGCTTCGTGGGTCTGGAGAACCTGATCGACACCGACGAGCTGGCAATGCTGGAGGGTGCCGGTGCTGAGGTTGCCGGGATCATGGCCATCACCAAGGTCGCTGCGCTTGCCTATCTGATGTTCAACCTGTACACGCCGCCGTGCTTCGCTGCCATCGGTGCTATGAACTCTGAAATGAAGTCTGCCAAGTGGCTGTGGGGCGGCATTGGTCTCCAGCTGGGCACCGGTTACACCGTGGCCTATCTGGTATACACCATCGGCACCATCGTGACCGGCGGTGACCTTAACGTAGGCGCTGCCATTGCCGGGCTCATCGCTGTACTGGTCATGGTGGGGATCGTGATCGCCATCATCCGGAACACCAACAAGAAGATGAAGGCCGAATACGATCTGCACAGCGCAGCAGCAAAGGCATAAGCCTATGGTAGACCTGCTCTTAACGCTGGTGCTGGCCGCCATCGCCGGTTCCATCATCGCCTATCTGGTGCATGAAAAAAAGAAAGGCGTGACCTGCGTGGGTTGTCCCTATGCAAAGCAGTGCGCCAAAGCAAAGCAAGGCGGTTGCCATTGCGGTGACCATGCCAACTTAAAAAAAGCAAACCTGTCCTCCTAATACACAAAAACCTCCACCGAAATCCGATCTATGTCGGACAACGGTGGAGGTTTTTTTATGTGGTTTTGGGGGAGAATTGGGAAATAGCGTTGGCTATAGCTCCCTTCTCGCAAAACTTAGCCAATGGAGATGGTGAAGGACTGTTCGTGTACGCCATTTTTCACCAGACGGAGCATGTTCCGCTTGGTCTCGAATGCGTCCACCTTGCCATCGTCTGCCGGGATGCTGACCCAGGGCTCGATGCACACGTAGGGCGCTTCGGTCTGGGGCTTGTGCCAGAAGCCAACGTAGTTCATGCCGGGGTAGGTCACACGCACGTAGTGACCGGACACCTTCGAGGTCAGGGTGACTTCCTTTGCCATATCGGTCAGGAACACGGCATCGTTGTCGAACAGGTCGTGGGACAGGGGGAAGCTCTTGCCATCGGTCAACCCAGCTCCGTTGGGTAGCGTGAAGGGCTTGGTCTCGCCCAGGTAGTAGCAGGTCTCGCTCATGCACAGCTGCTGGGGCTGACAGGGTTCGGAGAAAACGATCTCGTAATCGGTATATTTTTCACCTTCAGCCAGGGGAACATTGAAGCCGGGGTGGCCGCCCAGTGCAAAGATCAGCTCCTTATCGTCGTGGTTTTCCACGTGGAAGCTGGTGATCACAGAGGCGCCGTCCAGGGTGTAGGTCAGCAGCAGCGTGAAGTGGAAGGGGTATTGGGCATAGGTCTTATCGGTGTCGGTGAGACGGAAGGTCAGGGTGGTATCGGTCTGCTCGATCATCTCATAGGCGGTCTTTCTGGCAAAGCCGTGGAGATTCATTTCGTAGGTCTTGCCGTGGTAGTTGTACTTGCCGTCCCAGAGTCTGCCGCAGATGGGGAACAGGTTGTAGGCGTGGCCGGTCCAATAGGTGGCATCTGCCTGCCACAGGTATTCGGTGCCGGTCTCCTTCAGGATCAGGGAGGTCATTTCCGCGCCCATATCGGTGACGGTGACCTGGATCTTGTCGTTTGCGATGGTGTACAGCATGGGGTTTGGTCTCCTTTGTCTATGTAGTATATGTGATTTTTTGTGGATTTTCCTACCTTATATTATAGGCAGTTCTATAGTAGGGTTTACCCTATCTATGATAGTAGGGTTTACCCTATCTATGATAGTAGGGTTCGCCCTACCTATAGTATACCGCAAAAGCTCCGAGAAAACAAGGGGTTTATGTTAAGTTCACACGGATGAAATCGAGAAAACGTGCCTAAAGGCTGAAATTTGTGGCGTTTTGGCACGTTTTCAACCTGGAAATTTTGCCACAAGAAAAAGCCGCCCCAGAGAATGGAGACAGCTTTTTCCGGTCTATTTTGCAGGAGAGGAGTCTTTATTACTTTTCCCAGTCCAGGACCTTGTCGCAGAACTTTTCCAGCAGCATAGCCAGCTCGGAACGCTTCGCGTCGCCGTTGGGCGTGATGCGGTTGCTGGAGGTTACTAAGAAGTCATACTTGGCAGCGTACTGCACGGCTTCGTATGCGCCTGCCCAGGTGGGGATGTCGCTGACATCGTTGGCGGGGATGCTGGTGGAGGTAGCACCGGTGTTCTTCAGCTCGATGGCACTGGCGTAACGCTGCATCAGCACGTACATCTGGATGTGGGTGATGTTGTCCTTCGGGCCGAACTTGCCGTTGCCGTAGCCCTCGATCAGGCCCTTTTCCGTAGCCCACTGGATGTAGGGGATGGCGTAGGAGATGGACTGGTCGCTGGTGGAAACGTCGGTGAAGCTCGGGGCCTTGGTGTACTTAGAGGTATCCACGCCGGCCAGACGACCCAGCACGGTCACGAACATAGCTCTGGTCATGGTGGTGTCGGGCTCAAACTTGGTGGCGGACATACCGGAGAACAGGCCGTTTTCGTACACGAACTGGATGGACTTGTAGTAGGTAGCGGACTTGTACACGTCGGTGAAGGGGTTGTCCCATGCCTTTTCCTCGAAGGTCACGGTGATGGTCAGCGCACCCTGTACGTCCTCCACGGTGACAACGCCGTCCTTTTCGGTGTACTTCTTGGTGGACTTATCCTGCTTTACGGAGATGGACTTGATCTTGTAGTCCTCGTCGGGGGTGATGGTGAACTTGGCATCGTGGCCGTGGGTCACTTCACGGGGGCCGTCCACCTTACCGTTCTTCACGGAGGAGATGGTCACGTCGTACTTACCCTTGTTGGAGCCGCTGCTGCGGTCGATGTTGAAGCTTTCGTCCTCGGCAATGATGATGGTATCGTCATCGCTGGTGGAGTAGATCAGCTTGGCATCGGTATCGGCCGTGTTGGTGAAGATGACCTGGGTATCGTTGGGTGCCTTGGTAGACACGGACAGCTCGCCACGGATCATGGTCAGGGTATGGCCGTTCAGGTCGATCTTCAGGTCCTCGGTGGTATCGAAGTCGTAGGACATGGTCACATCCCGGCGCAGCTGGATCTCGGGGACCCGGCTGTAGTAGGAGGAGGTGTAGGTGCTGCCGTATTCATCGGCGATATCTTCGGCATCCTTCAGGGCTTCGTAGAAATCCTCGTAGGCCTTGGAAACGTACGCCTTCACACCGGTGGTGTTATCGTAGTAGGTCAGGATGGCATCGGGGACCGTTACTTCGATCTCGATGTCGTCGGAGAAGGTCTTGGTGCCGTATTCGTTGGTCTTTTCGCTATAGGTCACACGGATAGACTTGGTATCGCTGTCGATCATCGTGGGGGTCAGCTTCACGGTGTAGTACACGTTGTCCTTGGTGACGGTATAGGTAGACTTAGTAGCGCCGGTGGTCTCGGCATCTACCTCGAATACGCGCTGGGTATTGTCGTCATACTTTGCGGTGATCTTGAAGTCGCACACACGGGGCGCATCGCCTTCCATGAATACGATCTTATTGGTGGTAGCCACGATACCGGTCAGCAGAGGACGCTTGGTGACCTTGATCCCGGGCAGGGTCAAGTTGATCTCGTAAGTCTTGCCATTATGGCTCATATTGAACTTCACCTTCAGATCGCCGTCCATAGAGGCCGTGAACTGCTTCTTGGTGGAGTCATACTTAGAAGAATCTACGGTAACGGTGTAGCTGCCCAGATCCTTTACATCGGTAGTAGCGTCGCTGTACACCACCAGGAATTCAAATCCCTTGGGCTCAAAAGCTTCTCCAATGAAGTAATCCTTCTTGGCATTGGAAGAAGACAGAAGCTTGACTTCTTTGATAGTGGTTTTGGTGTTTGCCGTTACGGTGATGGAAATTTCAGTAGATTTTTCATAACCTGTATTGGGGTCTGCATACGTTACCAGAACGGTCTTCAAAGTCGAATTCAGTTCAGCCCCATTCTTGGGGTTACAGGTGATCTGAGAATCATTATAAGGAACATCCTTCGTTTCACCATTATTATACGTCAGAGTCAGCTTCAATCCATCCAGTTCCAGCTTATCGCCTTCGCTATAGGATGTCTTCATAGTAGAGGCACTGCTTTTTGCAATCGCAACTACCTGTTTTTTAGTTACATTGATGTATCCGAGAATCGTCACAGAATCATTCTTGATAGTCGTAGACCCTTCTGTATACGAAACGGTAATTTTTTCCACACCATACGTAAACTTCGGGAAAGACACACCAGAATTCTTAAGGTCTTTGCCGGAAATTACTTTCGTAGAATTGTCATCATACAAAACCGTCACGGAGATGCCTGTAAAATCAGTGATCTCTTGACCTTCAACATAGTCTGTAACCTTTGCATTGGCCAAATCAACAGACAGGCTTACCGGCTTAATTGTCTTAAACGAAATAAACTCAGATACATTCGCATTGGCAGCAAGGCTATATCCGTTGTAATCTACATTGAAAACAAGTGCGGTGTAGTTATCCTTTGTAATATCACCAGTGTGCGTTTTCTGGGTGTTCTTGTTAGTAACGGTAAGTGTGTAATTATTGTTGCCAATAATATCCCCGTCAGCAACCAAAGAAACATACGTCTTTTTGAAGTCATCAACAGAAATCGAATCCACACAAGGAGTGGTGCTCTTGGGTTCTACTTTCAGATTCGTTACCTTATTGCCGCTTACATAAATCGGAATACACTTATTGTTGGAATAGGTAGTATAACCGTCTCCGGAGAATGTGTAATGAATGTAGAGCTGTTTATTATCCGGCGTGAGCGTTACCTTTTCAGCAGGAGTATCACTATCAGACAGTGCAAACTTAACAGTAGAAGCAGTTACATCTTTCCCATTGTCTAACTTAGCTGTTACCGTTGCACTACTAATTTCAGTTCTAGCATCATACTCTACATAAGAGCCTTTATACTCACTTCCATTGATGGTGGTAACAGTAATGCTCTCAGTGTCAACAACCGGCGTATGACAACTAACATTTACAACAAAGTTTGCATCACCGATCTTAATGGTCAATGTACCACTTTCGCCGTTCAACATACCTGTAAAATCATACGTCTTATTTGAATTTGTTGCAACAATCTTCGCTGCAAAATTGTTTTCACTATTGGTATAAGTAACCTCTGCATCTGTTTCAACTGTTACAACCGCTTTCTGGTCAACAGCCAAAGCAAGCGAATACGGACTAGAAATTTCTTTTCCATCCAGCTTAACCGTGTATGCCGGTGCATCTGCTGCCCCCACAAAGATCGCGGTAGGGAACACCATCACAGCGACCAGAACGATGGCCAAAAGTGCGCTTAGTTTCCTTTTCATTTTCCTTATCCTTCCTTTATCTTATGGATCGACGTACACCATAGCGGCCCACGCCTTTGGGTGTGTGCTTAGACTGCCGGGATGTGCAAAAAGTTCCCGCTTTGGCAAACGTTTACATTTTCCTCACATTTTCCCCCACTGAGTAATACTCAGTGACTGAGCTATACTCGGTGAGCAGTCCCGCACCGGTGCCGTCACTATATACGTAATTTGATTATACCATATCCCACGCCTATTGTCAATGGATTTTTTGGAAAAAAAAGAACGCCTTATGCGCCGTTCTACATGTATTCGATTTTTACGCAGTAAAAATCCACCATAACTATTCACTATTCACTATTCATTATTCATTCTTTTATTCCCGATGAAAAATGAATAGTGAAGAATACAAAAATAGGTCCCTTTCGGAGACCTATTTTTGATGGGCCATCAAGGACTCGAACCTTGGACCGACCGGTTATGAGCCGGGAGCTCTAACCAACTGAGCTAATGGCCCCCTATTTCATATGGTACAAGTATACCATAACCGCTCCCGTTTGTCAAGTGCTTTTTTCTATCTCGCATTCCCATTTTTTCTCCCGGTTTCCCCCTTTTCCAACATACCTGTGGGAAACTGTTCCCCTTTCGGATAACGGCATGGCACTTCTCCCACGCTCTGTGGAAAACTTGCCGCACCACAAAATGCATCCCCTAAAATGTGCGGTTTCGTCCCCTAAACCACAAAATAACGCCATTTTGCCCCTGCTTTTTCTCCACAGCTTGTGGAAAACACATTTGGATAACTCGCTGACAACTGTTTCCAGAACCACTTTTTTGCCAAACTCACCCGGTTTCCCACACGACTTTTCAACAACCTTGGGGGAAACTCCACACTTGCCGTACCAAAATTCCGCCCATTTTCATTCGTCATTTTGTACGATTCCCGTCCATTCTACCGCCAAATTTTTCTCTGGAATATTTGGGATTTCTCTTGCAATTCCGGCGGTTTTGTGTTATACTATATACGGTGTATGTACAAGCATGTATATGCACGATGATTCGTTTGTTGATTAGGAGAGTGGGCTTGCAAAAGTTCCACTCTCTTGTTTGTAGATACCTGCCGCAGGGCACACATAAGATAGGAAGGAAGTAGCACATGAAGAAGAGCATAGCACAGCAGGTGTGGGAGCTGACGGAGCCCACGGCGGCATCTTTGGGGTACAGCCTATGGGATGTGGAATACGTCAAGGAAGGGGCAGACTGGGTACTGCGGCTGACGATCGACAAGCCGGGGGCATTATCCGGTGAAGTGCCCGGCATCTCCATCGACGACTGTGAGGTCTTCCACCGTGCCATCGACCCCATTTTAGACGAAGCGGACCCCATCGAGGGCTCGTATCTGTTGGAGGTATCGTCCCCGGGGGTAGAGCGGCTGTTGACGAGAGAGGAGCATTATGCGGCCTGTGCGGGGCAGAAGGTCGTAGCCAAGTGCTTCACGGCAGTAAACGGCCAGCGTGTATTTGAGGGGACCTTAGTAGGGCTTCTCGACGGGGAAGTCGTGATCACCACGGAGGGCGGGGAGGTTCGCCTCCCGAAAAAGGTAGTATCCCGCGTGGAGACCGTCTTCGAGTGGTAAGGCTTTCAACTGGCGTTGGGCTGGTTTTGTACTGGCGTACGGCGTGTTGACTCCGTGGGGGTTTGTCTACTGCCGTAGGGGTTTGGGGTTCAACTGGCGTTGGGCTGGTTTGGATTTTGTCTTGCCCACGATACTAATCGTGAAAAAATCCGTCAGCAAGCCGTACGCCAGTACAATCACCCCCACGGGAGGTGCAAAGCTGCGGAACTGGCAACGCGGGTGCATCCCGG
>CAYXBQ010000020.1:0-47926 GCA_964463375.1 uncultured Ruminococcus sp.
GCAGGTCGTACTTTTTCGATAATGCCCGGATCGCAGCGTAGTCGGCAGCGGTGGATTCCATGGACAGACCATGTGCGGCACCCGGTGCGTCTACGTTCAGCTCGATGGCTTCAAAGCCTGCTTTTGCCACAGCGGCAAAGGTCTGCTCCATATCCAGAGACCCTTCGACTGTCCAAGCGTTCAATGCTCTTTTCATATTTTTCACCTCGCACGGAGAGTATTTTTTATCCATTTGTCCAGCTTTTCTCCAAAAGAGCGGGAAAAATGCGCCCATCCCCTTTTCCTGGAGAGAAAACTGTGCTATAATAACTATAATCAAAAATCCGTCTGTCTGCAATACCCTATCCGCTTGTTTTTATGGACAAATCGACTGTTTCCTGTTTTTCTGCGGCCGGTGGCAGATCGGATGGATAAAAACCCTATGATCGGGGAAGCACCCCGGGGAGGAACCCATGGAAAACCGATCCTTTTACCGCGATCTGTCGAAGGCAGGGCAGAGCCAGCAGATCGACGAAGAACCGCTTGTGGTGAACTGCGCCGGCGCTTGCGTCTTTCACGAGCCCTTTCATACCTGGAACCGGGAGGGGCGGGTGGACTACTATCTGCAATACGTGACCCACGGTGTTCTGCAGGTGTGGATGGGAGAGCAGGTCGTGGCGATGCAGGCGGGCGATTTTCTGCTGACCCGTCCCCGCACGCCCTACCGCTACTTCTATCCGGCGGCGCAAGAGGCAGAGGAAGGCGAGATGGGCTATCTTTGGGCCCACTTCACAGGCTTCCACGCCGGCAGACTGCTGTCTCGTTTGCAGCTGGAGCCGGGGGTGATCTACAGCACAGGAGAGGGCAGTACCCGGATCCCGGAGATGTTCGATCAATTGTTTGCGGAATTCACCAGCCGCCAGCGTGGCTTTGACGATGCCTGTGCCGCCCGGCTGACGCAGATCCTGGTCCAGCTCTCCCGTGCCGTATCCACCGCCAGCCACACCGCCGAACGAACTCTGTCCACCATCGTATGGTTACATAGCCACTTCACAGAGGATATCCCCATGGGAGAGCTGGCGGTCATGGAGCATTTGAGCGAGAGCCGCTACCGCACCGTATTTCGCAAGCAAACGGGTCTGTCTCCCCGGGAATACCGGATCGCTTTGCGGATGCAGCACGCCTGTGACCTGCTGACCAGCTCCACCCTCAGCATCAACGAGATCAGCGCCGCCTGCGGGTACAGCGATGAACTGTATTTCAACCGACTGTTCAAGCGTCGGATCGGTGTGCCGCCGGGAGAATACCGGAGCCGGTGCCAGGAAGAAGCGTGACATGACCAAAGAAAGGATGCCATTATGAAGCTACTCCATATCTCTGACCTGCACCTGGGCAAACGGGTGGGGGAATATCGGCTACTGGACGAACAGGCGGTACTGCTTGACTGGGTGCTGGAAACGGCACGGGAAAACCACGTACAGGGGATCCTGCTTGCCGGGGATATCTACGACCGCTCGGTTCCCCCGGTGGAGGCAGTGGCACTGTTTGATAGCTTTCTCACCCGGCTGAGTGCCGAAAAGATCCCCCTGTTCGCCATCAGCGGCAACCACGATTCCCCCGAACGGATCGCCTTTGGCAGTGAACTGTTTGAAAAAAGCGGGATCTATTTCTCCCCCGTCTACGATGGGCAGATCCGCACCATTCCGCTGGAAAACGAGGACGAGCGGGTCTACATCCATCTTTTGCCCTTCCTCAAGCCCATCCACGTGCGGCAGGCGCTGGGGGAGCGTGTGGACGAGAGCGAGGGGGAAGAGCTGCCGCTGTCCTATAACGATGCCATGGCAGCCGTATTGTCCCGGGGCCGGCTGTCCCGAAACGGCTGCAACATCCTGGTGTGCCATCAATTTCTCACCGGTGCCACCCGCTCCGATTCCGAGGAGGTGCCGTTGGTGGGGACGCTGGATGCCATCGATGCCACGCTTTTCGAGCACTTTGACTATGTGGCACTGGGACATCTCCATCGTGCCCAAACCGTGGCGGGACGAGAGCACATTCGCTATTGCGGCACCCTGATGCCCTACGCCTTTTCGGAGACCGATACCAAGGGGTGTATTTTGCTGGACACCGAGGGCGGGCTCCACACCACCTTCCTGCCCGTGCCTGCCGGTCTGACCCACACGCTCTCCACCATTACCGGCCCCTACGACACCCTGATCCGCCTGGACTACCGGGACAGCTGCCCCTATCGAGAGGACTATCTGCGGATCCTGTTGGAGGAAGATACGCCGGTGCCCGATGCTATGGCGAAGCTCAGCGTGGTGTATCCCCGTGTGGTGCAGCTGCAATATCAGGGACAGGGCGGCGTTGGTGTGACGGAAAGCATAGATGCGCCCGTAGAGGAGACCCTGTCGCCGGATGCAGTCTTTGCGGCATTTTTTGAAAAGCAAAACGGCATACCCCTGCCGGATGAGGACAAAAACACCATTTGTGCCCTGCTCAGGGAGGAAGGAGAAGACCTATGCGACCACTGAAGCTGACCCTGCACGCCTTTGGCCCCTACACGGACACCTGCACCGTGGACTTTGCCGCCTTAGGAGATCGTGGACTGTATCTGATCACCGGGGAGACGGGGGCAGGCAAGACCATGCTGTTCGATGCCATCACCTATGCGCTGTACGGCGAACCCAGCGGCGACGGCAGAAAATCCCCCATGCTCCGCAGCCGACAAGCCTCTCCCGACGACAGCACCTATGTGGAGCTGACCTTTCTATGCCGAAACACCCGTTGGTACATCAAGCGGGTACTGGGAAAGGAGCGGGTCAGCCGCAGTGGCGAGCGCAGCTTTGTGAAGGGGCAGGAGGCGGAAATGGTTTGCCTGGACGACAGCACGATCCCGCCGGTCACCAAGGCCACCGAGATCAACCATGCGGTGGAGGAGCTGTTGGGGCTGACCCGTGAGCAGTTCCGGGGCTGCGCCATGATCGCACAGGGGGAATTCCGGGATATTTTGTTTGCCAAGCACGAGGACCGGCTGATCCTGCTGCGCAAGCTGTTCGGTACAGAGCGGTATGCCCACCTGACCGAGCGGCTGGTGGCAGAAACGGCACTTGCCAAAAATCGGTCGGAGGAAGCCGGTATGGCACTGCGGCAGCTGGTGGACAGACTGGCGGCACCGGGGGTAGAGCTGCCGGCAGTATTTGCCGATCCGATTGCCCACAAAGGGGAGCTGCTGCCGGTGCTGGATGCGCTGGTGCAGGAGGATGCAGAGGCATTGGCACTGCTGGAGGAGACCATCCATAAAAGCGAAGAGGAACAAGATGCCCTGACCGTGCAGATCACCAAAGCCGAGGCGGATCAAAAGCTGCTTCAGCAAAAGGAGAGCGCAGAGAAGAATAAGGCTTTGGCAGAAAAAAAGTATGCCCGATCCCATGAGGACTGGGAGCGTGCCTGTGAGAGACTCCCGGAGGTACAGGAAAAACGGCAGGATGCAGCACGGGCAGAGACACTGCTCCCCTTATGCAGGGAGCTTGCCGGCGTGCGGGAACGTGCCGCGGCACTGGAGACCCAGCTGGCAGCGGACAAAGCGGCGCAGGAAGATGGCAAGGCACGGCTGGCAGATATGCAGGAGAAGTTAGCGGCGGTGCGGGCAGCGGCAGAGGAGGCTGGTCAGGCGCGAATGGAGCTGGGGGCAGCCGAGGCAGCCTGGCAGCTGGGCAACCATATGGCGCAGCAGTACCGGGATCTGCTGGCGGCCCATGAGACCTGGCAGAATACGGTGGCAAAATGGTCGGTTGCCGCACAGATGTATGCCCAAAAAAGCGAGATCGCCGACCGTGCCGCTGCCGGGTATCGGCGTATGGAGAAGGCGTATTTAGACGGACAGGCCGGGATCCTGGCGCAGTCCTTGCGAGAGGGAGAGCCATGCCCGGTATGCGGCTCCGCCAGCCATCCATCTCCCACCGCACAGGCAGCAGACGAGCGTATCCCCACGGATGCCCAGCTGCAAAAAGCACAAAAGGCCAAGACTGCCGCCGAAGCAGACATGACCGATGCCGCAAGCGGAGCCGGGATCCTGCGGGGCAGCAGCGAACAAGCCCTGCAAGCCTTCCGGGAACGTATGGCGGCGGTATATCCTAAGGAGGACGTGACCGCACTCCGCTGGCAGGAGCCCACCGGTGCCACATCGTATGTGGAGAAGACAAGGGCACTGCTTGCCAAACAGGAAGAGGAGCAGAACACCACCGCCGAAAAGCTGAAACAGCTGCGGCGTAGGGCGGGGCGGCACCAGGAGCTGCTGGACTGCGTGACCCGTGGGGAAGAAAAGCTGCGGCAGGAAAACGCCCGGTTCCAGGAAGGGGAGGCAGCGCTGGCCGCCGGAGAAGCAGAACAAAAAAGCACCGCCCAACAGATCGCAACGCTGTTGACACAGGTGCCGGATATGCCGGTGGAGGTGTTGGAAAACCGGATCCTGACCCTGCACCGGAGCGCCGACCAGATCGAGGAGCAGTGCCGTTTGCTGGAAAAAAAGCAGGCCGAGGACGAACGGACAGCCGCCGCCTACACCGCACAGGTACACACGCTGGCAGAGCAGACGAAGGAAAGCATCGCCCATATGCTGCCCGCACTGCTGCAAAAACGGCAGGAAGGTGCATCGGCTCTGCGGGAGCTGCGGCGGCAGGAGAACGCACGGCATGGACTGTCCTATACCAGACAGGATGTGCTCCATCGGCTGCCGGACTGTATTGCGGCCGTCGAGCTGGCGGAGGGAGAATACCGGCGAAAGAAGCGGCTCTCCGACACGGCATCGGGGAATCTGGAAGGCCGGGAGAAAATGCCGCTGGAGACCTATGCACAGCTGCACCTTTTCGAGCGGGTCCTGCGCCGTGCCAACCTGCGTCTGTTGGCCATGACGGATGGGCGGTATGAGCTGCGGCGGGCAGAAGCGGACAATCTCAAAAACAAATCCGGGCTGGAGCTGGATGTAGTGGATCACTACAGCGGCACCACCCGGAACGTACGCACGCTCTCCGGCGGGGAGGTATTCAAGGCATCCTTGTCTCTGGCGTTGGGTCTGGCAGACGAAACGGAATCGGTATCCGGCGGTGTGCGGATCGAGGCCATGTTCTTAGACGAAGGCTTTGGCTCCCTGGACAGCGCATCCTTAGAGAGTGCCATTGCCACGCTGTCCCACCTGTCCGACGGCTGCCGCCTGATCGGGATCATCTCCCACGTAGCAGGACTGCGGGAGCGCATCGATCGACAGGTCGTAGTCAGCCGGGACAAAAGCGGTAGCAGCACGGTACGGCTTTCGGTGGAAGGATAGGCGTGTGGGCGTAATTTTTGGTTTTTATATTGACACGCTTGACATAGTATGCTATAATACAAGCAGAAGCTGAGAGACGAATGACGGTTGCCCCTGACACCCTTCTGAAAGGGGCCTCAATACTTTTTTACATAAGCTCCTTTCGTTGGGATTTCTCCAGGAAGGGGGTGACGTGCATGGGTCTGGATACTATTCTTGTAGTATTTACCATTTTAAGCGGGATCGTTGCGATTATTGATTTAGTCAAGTATGCAATTGCTCTCGTTCGGTGGATCGTAAAGATGATCTGTAACGAAAAAAAGTGAGCCGTCTGCGGCAACAGATGATGCTCACTTGGGTTGAATTGGAACTGTAAAGCTCCAATTCGTTATAACCTAATATATCATTTGGGGAGCCGTCTTCTCGGCTTCTGTTTTTATTATAGCACGGTTTTGTGGGTTTGTCAAGAGATAAACAGAAATCCGTTTCGGGTGCCTATTTTCTTCTCAATACACCACTTCATCCTTGCGCACGCCATCCTCTACCACATAGGCGTGGATCGTCTCTCCGTCTATCTCCAGTGCCGCACCGGTGTAGTAGGGCTTGCCGTCCTCGTTTTTCTGTACCGGCTTGGAGCTGACGAATACCGGGAAGGCTGCGTCCTTTCTGCCTTCGGTGTGGGGCGGGATCCGGTAGCAGGTGTGCATATGGCCGCAGACCAGCAGGTCGATGCCCATTTCGGACAGCAGATCGGCCCAGCCCTGGTACACGTCTGCCGCTACGTCAAAGGGATGCTCGAAGTTTTCTACGAAGGGCACGTGGCAGAAGGCTACCTTTTTGGTCACGCCGGGTGCCATGTATTCCGTTTCCCGGTTGGCGATCATCTTTTGCAGATAGGCCGTTTCTCGTTCCCGGAAGGTGGTGAACTGGATGGTGCCGCCGTATTCTACGTTTGTGTCATACTTGTCCTCGCCGCAGTCCAGCACCAGACCCCACAGGCCACCCTGCCGGAAGGACCAGAAGGTCTCTCGTCTGCTGCCACGGAATGCCGTAGGACTGTAGCCCGGCAAAAGCTCCGATGCAGCACCACGGGTGTCGTGATTGCCACGGGAGTAGATCACCGGCTTGGTACCGGCCACAGCACCGGAGGCCAGGGCAAAGGATACCTCAAAATGGGCAATGCTGGCGGAGGAGTCGTTGATGTCCCCGTTCAGGCACAATAGATCGATGTCGCCGTAGGTGTCCACATACCGGCGGAAGTTTTCCAGCGGGATCTCCACCTGTCCGTGGGTGTCGGCAAACTGGAACAGATGAAGCTTGTCTCCCGTGACCGGCGTGAAGGTATAGGTCTCCCGGATCACCTCTTCGCCCTTGGGGAAGTACACCGGCTTTTCCTTGTACTCCACAAAGACGACCGTATAGGCACCGGCCTTGTCCAGTGCGGCACCGTCCACGGGGATCTTGTGCATCTTCCCGTAGTGGAGCAGGCCGCATTCTTCGTCGGTGTAGCGCACGCCGTCCACTTCGATCCAGCCGATGCCGTCGGTGGTGGTGAGGAAGAGGATCTGGTAATCCTTCTCTACGGCAAAGACCGCCGGGTGAAATTTCAAATGTTCGTTCATATGTGTTCCTCCGGAATAGAGAATTGATATTGGTATCATTGTACCACGTTGGACAGGAGATGTCAATTGGTTTGTGAAAATGGGAATCCATTATCCACGGGGAAAACGTAAAAAAAGACAAAAACATGAACGAAAGATTGTGTGATCTGTGTACCGACGATGATTGTTAAATGCGGTACAATGATAGTGCGACATAAGGTTGCAATAAAATACAGTCGAGATAATTCCGAGGCGTTATTATGATGATCACAATTGTTGTGCAGATCGTTGGCATACTTTTCGCACTTTTACAAGTAGCGACATATATTGTAGTTCTTTTGGCTGGGCTGAAGTACCTTGGCATTTTAGACCGGATACAGGAAAAGAAAGCTCAAAACGATGAGCAGGCTATTACAGAGAAAAATGGATAATAGACAGCATCCTGAATGGGTGCTGTTTTTGTATAGTGAAGTATTTTTTGCCCCATCCACGCCACTTTGCATATCCTGTAGTATGACGTTACACGGCGCAAAGGAGAAGACCAAAATGCAGGAACGGGAAACCATTTTGCAGGACGCACTGCGGGAAGATTGTACGTTGGCGGTGCTGTACGAGATCTACGGCGCACAGGCGGAGACCGAAGGCTACACCACCCTGGCACAGGCACTGCGGCAGATGGGACTTTGCAAGCGAGAGCACGCCCGGCTTTGGCTTGGTCAGCTGGGGATGGCAGTGCATACACCGGCGGCACTGGAAACGCTGCTGTCCTTTGCAGGTCGGGAACGCTACGAACGATATGCCGACCGGGTGCAGGACGGGGCTTTGGCGGCACGGCTGCGGCAGGTGGCCTCCTGCGAAGGGGAGATGGAGGACACGCTGCTGCGGCTATTGGCACAGGTGCAGCATGTCTCCCACCATAGTGGATCGGTAGCGTGGCACTGCTGCCGCTGCGGGTACCCATACCGGGGGGAGACAGCACCGCTTGTGTGTCCGGTGTGTCAGGCAAGGCATAGCTTTTTGGAAGTATGACGTAAGAAATAAGAAGTCAGAAATGGAAAGGACTGGTTGGACAGTGCCTCCCATTTCTGACTTCTTTTTGTGTGGAAACTTTGAAATCGTCTCAACGGGTGCGTAGGATGCTTACACGAAAATCGTGCAGGCACCACTTGCACAATTGCTTACCGGGAGAAGCGGCAAATCATTACAGCTTCTGGATCCAGATGTTCCGGAAGGATACCGGGTTGCCGTGGTCCTGGAGCATCAGCGGTCCTTCGGCTACGATATGGTCGTATACGCCGCCGGGGGTGTTAGCGGGCAGGGTGAAGTTGTTGTGGATCACCTGACCGTTTTGCAGGATGGTCACCACGGCGTGGGAGAGCACCTTGCCGTTTTCATCCAGCTTGGCTGCACGCAGGATGATGTCGTAGGTCTGCCATTCCAGCGCCGGCTTGCACGCATTGGTCAAGGGTGCCTGGATGCTGTAGATCCCGCCGCAGTCGTCGTACTTCGGTTCTGCGATGCCGTAGGAGTCCAGCACCTGCAGCTCATAGCAGCCCTGGATGTACACGCCGCTGTTGCCCTTCCACTGACCCGTGGCCTCCGGCATATCCGGTTCCCGCCATTCCACGTGGATGTGTGCGTCGCCATAGGTCTCCCTTGACATGATGTTGCCGTGGGTCACGGTCATGATGCCGTCCTTGACCTCCCACTGGGCCGGGCTGCCATCCAAATTCGTGAAGTGCGACAGGTCGGTGCCATCGAATAAAATGATCTTTTCCATGAGGGTATCCTTTCGTTAAAACTTGTTCAGAAAATATTTTGTTCAAATGCTTGGCTAAAACCATTGTATGTTGAAAAACCAAGCATATAAGTGGCCATTGCAATGGCTAAATCTTCAGATGCAATGTTTTGCTTGTTTGCCAACAATCTTAGTTCATCAATAACGGTGTCATGAGGAATGATAGTATTTGTAAGTTCAGATACAGCCTTCTCAATAACAGATGGAAGTGTCATACACATTTGATAAAATGCATCTTCTTGCCCGGTTACTAAAGCGTAAAACTGGTCAAGGCTTACTCGACGTATCAGTTTATGCCCAACTCTATGTTTATCTACAGAGGTTTCCCACTTGATATTTTGCGAACGTTGTGCAATTACTTCCACCAAGAAACAAGCGCAATCATCATCATTAAGCAATTGATTCTGCATTTTTATAAATGTCTTAGATGAAGATGTAGAGTTCATGGTATTGTGTTTGTTTTTCATTTCAACATACACTTTATGAACACTTTCTGCGCTAGGGATAGGAATACCGTTTTTGTTTTCATATATTATATCCCATCCTCCTTCTTTTCCATTTTCTGGAACACGGCAATTTTTTATATACTGGAAAATGCGTTGGTGGAAATAGCCAATATCGTTGTTGTTTGATTTATCACGTTGGCGAAAAATCTCGTTGCTTACGATTTCATCCCATGAAGAATGATAAACAGTTTTATCAAAGATCAGCTTGATTGGATCAATTATATTTCGGTTAAAAAAATCCAAATCATACGATCTCAGTTTTTCGCCATATTTTTCAATAGTTGCTTTTACATGATTGGTGAAGTCATCTTCACTTATAAAAGATAAATTCCACATCATAGACACTCCAAAGCTTCTTTTATTTTGAGAGCAATCTCATAGGCTAAATTCACAGGAACGGCATTACCAACTTGTTTATACTGTTGCCCTATACTTCCACAAAACTGCCAATCATCAGGAAAACTTTGACACCTGGCATTTTCTCGAATTGTAAAAGGACGAGCTTCTAACGGATGACAACGATCAGTCTGCTTTTGACTTGGAGAAGTTAGTACTGTTAACGAAGGTTCATCCAAGCTCAATCTTCGCAATATGCCAGTTCTACCACCTCCCATGTACCAACAGCTTTTCATATATCTTTTTGCGATATCTTCTGGAATATCTCTCCAATAGCCTCCTGGAGGAACCATTTCAAAAATTTCACGTTTATATGCAGAATATGGTGTTCCTTCGCTTTTGGGGCAATCCAATAGAATATCTCTTAAAACAGGTTTGTATTTGTGCGGAGTGGGAAATTCAAAAGAGATTCTGCTTGTCAGGTCATTTCGAATTCCGATTGTAATCAAACGCTCTCTTTTTTGAGCAACGCCAAAATCCCATGCGTTTAATACCTGTTTTTGAATTGTATATCCGGTATTTTCAAAAATATTGGTAATAGTTTTATATGTACGTCCTTTGTCATGTGTTAGCAAGCCGCGTACATTTTCGAACAAAAACATTTTTGGTTGGAGCTGTTCTAAAAATTTTGCATAATGATAAAACAAAGTACCACGTGCATCTTCTAATCCCAATCGTTTTCCTGCATACGAAAAGCTTTGACAAGGAGCGCCACCAGAAAGTAAATCTAATTCGCCTTTTTTAATACCAAAGTATTCGGTTAAATCCAAACATGATATATTTGCAATATCATCATGGATGACTCTCCAATTGGGACGATTGCAACGCAATGTGTCAGAGGCATCTTTGTCATACTCAATGAGTCCAATCGTATTGAAACCTGCTTTTTCAATTCCAAGGGCTAACCCACCAGCACCAGCAAAAAGCTCAATGGTCATAGGTGCTCTTGAGCGAGAATTTGACTTAGAGTGAGCAGAATCGTTTAGTATAGTGTTTGGTGTGATATTGTTGCAGGCATTCACAAATATTCCTCAGCTTTCTATAGACAGATACAAGTATGCGCTTTGCTATCATACAACTTGAAAATGTGCTTAAAACGACCTATTTGCAATTGGTTTTACACGATTTTCATTCATCTGTGTTGACTGTATCATACCATATTTTTAGGTAAAAATCAATGTATTTCTTGTAAACGTGATGTTTTTGAGCATTTTTTATAGTATGTCTTCCAACATATTGGTATATGTCAGCGTCTGCCCTCGCCAGAGCAGTGTGCGGATCTCGTAGGGCTGCATGGAGATACAGTGCTCCGTACCGCAGAGCCGCAGCCGTGCCGTGTCCTCTTTGCCATCCTGCTCCACCAGCCGCAGCACGATGCCGTCTCCATCCTCTGCTTCCTTGAGAACGGTCAAAGCCGTAGAGGCTGCATCGATGGTGCATGGGAAACGGGGGATCGGTTGCCCGTCGTGCCAGGCTTCGTCGATGACGATGGGTGGGTCGGCAAAATGTTCGGCGCTTGCCCAGGCTGCGTGGGGCGTACATTGGTCAAAGCACAGCCGCAGGTGGCCTTCGTTCTTGCCGGTGGAGAGGATGTCGTAGTCGTCGGTCAGATCGATCTCGCCGATGCGCAGGTCTCCGGCAATGGGACTGCGGAATAAGGTCACACCCAATTTGCCATTCTGCACCGAATAGGCAAAGCTGTCCTTGGAAAACAGCGTATAGCCCGCCGTTTGCACCCACAGTCCCAGGGGCACATCGTGGGGCGTGTCGCTGCGTTTGGCGTATCCGTAGGGCACTGCCGCCAGATGCTCGCCGGTGGGGACAGCGCAGGATAGCTTCACTGCCTTATGCCCATCGTTCCAGTGGCAGACCCAGCGCACCTCGATGGCTCGTTCGTCCTGATAAAAGCTGTAGTATAGTACCAATTCCGATGGACCATACCGGAATACGCTCCGCAGTACCGTGCGCAGGGGGCCGCTTTCGGATACCGTCATGCCCATGTGCTCCCAGGGGATGGTGGCACCGTAGTCTGCGATGTTGAAGGCCCAGGTGTCGCCGTCGTCCTGCACCATGGTGGGGACAAACAGCGCATCTGCCAGCCAGTTTCCCTCCGCATCCGTGACCTTTTGGATACAGCCGTTTTTTAGGGTGACTGTCAGGGCATCGGTGGTGATGGTGGTGATCGTTTGTGCTCTGTCCACCTGTGGAACGGCTTCACCGGTCTTTTCCACGTGGTACAGCCGCACACCCATGGCCGGGAGCTGTCCCCGGAACAGGAATCGGGAGCGGAAGCCGGGGATCACGGATCTTTCCCGGAGGATCTGACAGGGGATGGTGTTGCCGTCCTCGTCCGTGAGCCGGATCCCACCGGTGTACCAGTCGTATTCGTGTAGCCACTGTACCTCCGCTTCGATATATCCTTCGTAGGCTACGTCGTGGAGGTTCCACACTGCAAGGTTCCAGCCTTGTCCGGGCATGGCATAGGTGGCGGTCATGCGCTGGAGAGCGGTATGCAAGATCTCCTGCCCGGTGGTGATGGCACGACCCAGAGAGGCGTAGGCATCGTCGTAGGCTTCCAGAATGCAGGCACCGCCGAGGATGTCGTGGAATTGGTTGAACAGCACATCCTGCCAGGCCTTGGTGAGGGCATCGTGGGTCGGGGTACCACAGCCGGAGAGGGATGCCAGCACAGCCGCCTTTTCCGCATGTAGCAGGGTAAATTCGCCTCGGCGCACCATGGCCTTGATGGGTGGCAGATTGGCATACACGCCAAAGTCCCCGGTGATAAACTCCCGCTTTTCCACCTGTGTGCAGTCCCTGTGGTGGTCGTGGAAATATTGCGATAAGGTAGAGAAGATTGCGTTGTCCGCCTTGCGGATGGCGGCGATGGCTTCCTTGGTGGGAGCACCGCCATGGTCGGTCACGCCGTACACCACCAGCTCATCAGCATCGGTATCGGTATCGGTCGCCAGCCGTGCGGCCATGTTTTTGCTGTAGCAGTCCTCGGCACGATAGGTCAGCACCCGACTGCCATCCGGGCTTTCCCACCAGAACAAAGGCAGGTCCAGTGTGACATGGCGGCTTTCCGGTCGTGTGAAGCAGTAGTTATGGATGCCACAGCCGGAGAGGATCTGGGGCAGCATGGGGCTGTGGCCAAAGGAGTCGATGTTGAAGACGGTCTCTGCCATTTTGCCGGTATGTTCCCGGAGCCACCGTTGGCCGTACAAGCCTTGCCGGACGTAGCTTTCTCCGGCGGCAGAGTAGCAGTCCGGTTGCAGCCACCAGCCCTCGCCCACTTCCCACCGACCTTCTTTGATCCGGTCGCAGATCTGCTGCCACATCGCCGGTTCGGTCATCCGGATCCACCGGAACACCGGGGGTGTGGCAAAGGAGTAGCGAAAATCCGGATCCTCGTCCATCCGTGCCAGTGCGGCGCGAAAGGTCGCCCGGATCCCCGCCATCGCCTCCGGCCACCGCCACAGCCACACCGGATCAAAATGGGTATTGCCGATACAATATTTCTTTTTCATTGCGGTTTGTGTTTATTCTCCAATGGAATGGTATATATCACCCTTCACTCAATGCACAAAGCAGCTCCCGTCTGCCACGGCGGAATGCAGCCACATCGTATGCCACGTCTCGGAAGGAATGGAACAGGCTTTCGCAGATCTCGTCTGCCTTTGCCTTGTCCTTTTCGGCAAGCAGCCGCAGCAGCTCATATTCCTCGGCACTGGCCCGCTGGTTCTCTCCTCTTGCCGACAGCCACGGACCATCTTCGCCGGGATACAGCAGGTGCGTGTCGCCGGAGGGCAGGTAGCAGACGGCATCGGTGTTGCGGTGCTCCGGGCAGTTCAAGCGGAAGGGATCCTGACCGGGCTGGTAGCAGTTGGCGGCCCAATGCAGGTAGCCGGTCAGGTTGTACTTGTAGTTGCCCCAGAACAGGTACCGGGTGGCCAGCAGCGGATAGTCCATGAACCGGTTGATGTATTCCTCGCCACGGGGAGCACAGCAGACATAGTGCCAGATCTGGTCGCCGTTGGCACGCAGGGTCTCGATCTCTTTTCTATGCTTGTCGTATTCGGCGTTCAGCGGTACCCAGATGTTCAATGCGCCGTGGAGGTCCCCGTAGGACATGGCATCGATCAGGGGAATATCCGGTACGAACCGACGGATCAGACCGCACAGGGCACGGAATTCGGTGGCGTTGTGGGCATTGGGTTCGTCTGCCACACCCATGACAAAGCGATCCAGCCAGCCGTTTTTCGCCAGCATAGCGTGCAGGGCAGGCAGATACTGGGACAGGTAGCAATAGCCCTCGTAGCTCATGGAGGGAATGGTCTTGTTGTTCACCAAGATCGTAGAGGACGACCAGCTCTGCCGCCAGCCTACGGAAGGACCGTTGAAGTACCGCATCCCCTGGGAAAGCTGCCGACGCATGGTCTCCTCCATCACGGAGAAGTCGAACCGGTATTCGTTTTCCCCAACGGTCTCCACCTGCACGCCGCTGACGTACATCATGTTCTGCCGCATCCGACGCAGACCGGCGATGTACCGGGCATCCAGCTCGTAGAAGGCATCGGAACCATAGGGGACCCCATGGTATTTGGCAACCGCTGTGGGATTGTAGCCCTGGATCAGGGTCAGGCTCTCGTCCGGCACGGTGGCACGATATACGGTGAGGGTCATGGGAATGGTGATCGTCTCTGCGCCAACGGTGATGGTCACACCGGCGGTATAGGTGCCGGGGTCTGCGTCTGCCGGGATCTGCACCGCACCATAGAAGCCGCCGATCTGGGTGTCCGGTCTTCTGCCGTCGCCTACGCCCACGTCTAAAGTGCCGTCAAAGGGACGATAGCAGTCGTAGAGCCGATAGGGTGCGACCCGTTCGGGAAAGTGGGGCTTGAAGGTCTCCGGGGATAGACCATGGTTGCGCTCCACGGTGACCGGCACTAAGCTGTACCATTCCACAGGCAGCGCAAGGTCGGTCCCGATGGATACGCCGCTGGTTCTGGGGAAGCCGAGCTTGGCAGTTTCCAGCAGGGCCGGATCCTTGTAGACCTCCTCCGGCAGCCAGCTTTCTTTGACATGATCGACGGTCAGCCCGTCCAGCAGGATCTGGAACCCGGCATAGCTGCCACGAGCCGCATCCAGTGCGATGGTGCCGGTGGAAGTGGGATAGCACATCTGGTCGGGGTAGGTGAATTCTGCTGCATCTACAACTGTGTAACGCATGATAGATCCTCCTTATATGGTAATAGTATAGTGATCGTTTTATTTTGTGAAATCGATGTCGTATCGGGTGCCGTGGTGGTATAGGATCCCATCGGTCAGCCGGATACGCAGGATCACGGTATCGGGGTCATTTTCATCCACGTGTCCGTTGTCGTACCATTCGGCAAACACGGTACGCAGCTTGTCTGCCAGATCCACATGGGCGCTCTCCCGGATCCAGCCAAGGTTTTCGCCGATCCCGTGTCCCGTGAACCAATCGCCGCAGATAGCCACCGTGGGATTCTCTCGGATCTGGGTCATTTTGGCGGAGGTGGCGCAGGTGATCACGTGAAAGGCACCGGCTTCATAATAGGCGTTCACGGCACGGACATAGGGAGTTGTGCCACTTGTGGTGGCCAGCGCAAGCAGATTGTCGCAGCCAAAGCGGTTTTGCAGGATGGTCTCGGTGGTGGGAGAAAGCTTTTCCATCTTATAAAAGCTCCTCCCGCATATAGGCTCCGTTGCCTGCCAGCGTCCGTTGCAGCAGGGTCGTATCCACCGCTCTGGTCTCTCCGCCGGCATCGATGGCAAGGGCTGCCGCTGTCCCTGCCGCCTCTCCTGTGATAAAGCAGCCCGGCATGACCCGGATCGAGGCTTCCATCTGTCGGTCGGTACCCATGCAGCGGCCGGCGGTCAGCACATTGTCAAAGGAGGCCGCCACTAAGCTTCGGTAGGGAATGCCATAGGATTCGCCTTTTTTGTAGCGCATATTTTGGTATTCGTCCTGGAAACGCTTGAGCTCGTCTCCGTCGGTGTTCATGATGTGGATGTCCACCGGATAGCAGTACCGGCCGATCTCGTCGGCAAAGTCGGCACGGGCGAGAAAATCGGAGACGGACAGCATATAGTCGCACACCGTCCGGCGGGATTCCCGAATGCCCAGAAGGGAACCGGTGGCAAGCAGTCTTGCATTCTCACAGCCGTGGACATATTCGTTGTAGAAACGGATGTATTCCACCATGGACTGCCGCCCCCACATCATGGCATGGGTCAGGGACGCTTCGTCCAGTGGATCGTTGTCGAAGATGTGGCCGATGTTGCCGCCGCCGATGCCGCCGTCCCGCAGGAACATACCGCTCAGGTGCCGGTCCGCATAGGTGAACACCCCGTCGGCAATGGCCTTTTCCAGCTGTTCCTTGATGTTGGCGGAGCGATAGGCTTCGTTGTCCACCTGATCCCACAGAGAGCAAAGGGTCGGGGGCATGACCTTGCCTTCCTCGTTGCCGAGCTCGAACTGCCCACCGGCCAGTGCATTGAGGGTACCGTCACCGGTGCAGTCGATAAAGACCTTGGCAGTCACAGCGTATAGCCCTGTTTTGGAGGTCAGCACCACGCCATCCACGTGGGAGCCATGGGTCAGCACATCGCAGACCGTGGTGAAGAACAGCACCCGGACCCCGGCCTCGGTGGTGAGGCGGTCATAGATACGCTTGAGCTCTTCGGCATCGATGGAGGTCCAGTGGGCGGAGAGGGGGACGCTGGTGGACACCTGTCGGCGGATCTCCATGCCGATCCCGGCAGCCAATATGCGTACGTCATCTCCGAAGGTGGCAAGGGCAGGCACCATCCCGGAGGTACCCACACCGCCCAGCGCACCGCCGGCCTCCACCAGCAGCACCGATTTTCCGGCACGAGCCGCCGCCACTGCCGCCGTGACGCCCGATGCACCGCCGCCCGCCACCAGCACATCCACATCCATCCGCACAGGCAGATCCTTTTGATACAGCATATATATACTCCTTTGTTTTGGTCAAAACACGCCAGCCGCACGTGGGATGGGTGTATATTTTTGGTTATCTATACTATACCCTTTTTGCAGGCGAATGTCAAGGGGGTAACCGGGATTTTTTCGCAAGACATCTCGTCCGCAAGGCCCAACACCGGGAATAAAAAATTTCTAAAAATACTTTTTCAAAAAGTATTGACAAATGCGCGGAGTTGTGGTATCATAGTATTGCTTTAGTGCGATAAAGCATTAAATTCCTGAAGACGACCTCAATTTTTTTAGAATCGATCAAGGAGATATATCATGAAGAAACTGCTTTCTTGTATCCTTGCCGGGATGCTGCTGGCATGCTGCACCTCCTGCGGGGGAAATACCGCTACCGTTGCCGATGTACAGGCTGTGAAGGATGCCGGTAAGATGGTCATCGGGATCACCGAATATGCACCTATGAACTACCAGGAGGACGGCAAGTGGACCGGCTTTGATACCGAGTTCGCAGAGGCCGTTTGTGCCAAGCTGGGCGTTACCGCCGAATTCATCGTTATCGACTGGGACAACAAGATCCTGGAGCTGGACTCCGGTGCGATCGACGCCGTTTGGAACGGTATGACCATCACCGATGAAGTCCGCAACGGTATGGAAGTTTCCGATGCCTATGTGAAGAACGCACAGGTCGTTGTGCTCAAGGATGCCGCCAATTACGCCGACGTAGCTGCCGTGTCTGCGCTGTCCTTCGCTGTAGAAGCCGGTTCCGCCGGAGAAGCTGTTGCTGCCGATTCCGGCTTCGCCAACGTCACCGCTGTTGTTGACCAGGCTACCGCACTGATGGAAGTGGCCTCCGGCTCCGTGGATGCCTGCATCATCGACATCACCATGGCAAACGCTATGACCGGCGAAGGCACCAGCTATCCCGATCTGGGCTACAGCCTGGAGCTGAGCAGCGAAGAATACGGTATCGGTTTCCGCAAGGGCTCTGACCTGGCTGCCGAGGTGAACGCCATCATGGTGGAGCTGACCGCCGATGGTACGCTGCCCGCTCTGGCCGCCAAGTACAACCTGACGCTGGCTAAGTAAGACCCCCCTCACTTTCTTTATAGCAAATACGACCGCAGATGGTGCTTTACCGCCAAGGGAACGTGCTGTCTGCGGTGTATTGCGTATTTTGGATTCCCTATACATCCATGTGGTGGGCAGGAAATGCTGCGCTTTCTGGACAGTACGGTACTGCTTGTACGGTACTGCCTGTACCACTATATTCAACACAAAAACACGAGGTATATATACATGTTCTGGCCTGTGACCATGAGTCTTTTGGAGGGGTTTGGTGCCACTCTGAAGCTTTTTGCCCTGACGCTTGTCTTTTCCCTGCCGTTGGGGCTGCTCATTTGCTTTGGTTCTATGAGCAAGTGGCAGATCCGGATAAAAAACTTCGCCCTCCGTCCCTTAGGTGCGCTGGTGAAGACCTTTGTCTGGATCATCCGTGGTACGCCCCTGATGCTACAGCTCATTGTGATCTATTATGGGCCGGGGCTCATATTCGATATGCCGCTGATGCCACGCTTTACGGCGGTGCTGGTGGCCTTCGTGATCAACTATGCCTGCTACTTCTCCGAGATCTACCGGGGCGGGATCGAAAGCATTTCCAAAGGTCAGTACGAGGCCTGTCAGGTGCTGGGCATGACCAAGGTCCAAACCTTCGTACATGTGGTGCTGCTGCAGGTGGTGAAGCGCATCGTGCCGCCCATGAGCAACGAGATCATCACCCTGGTGAAGGATACGTCCCTGGCCCGGATCATCTCCGTCTATGAGGTGATCTGGCATGCACAGGCCTACATCAAGAGCGCCGGACTTATCTGGCCCCTGTTCTACACCGGGCTGTACTACCTGATCTTCAATGGTCTGCTGACCATTCTCTTTGGCTGGGTCGAAAAGAAAATGGACTATTTCAAAAACTGACGGAGGACGATACGATGGCGATCAAAGTTGGTATCTTAGGACTTGCCCACGGGCATGTTATGAACTATGGTAAAAAATGGATGGAGCACCCCGAATGGGAGATCCGGCTGGTGGGTGGCTGGGATCACGATGCTGCCAGATGCGCACAGAGCACCGCTGCACTGGGGATCCCTGCCTACGACGATCCGGAAGCACTGTTGGCTGACGTGGATGCCGTGGTGATCTCCTCGGAGACCTCCTATCACGTGACCCTGACGGAGCTGGCTGCGGCACATGGGAAGGACATCATCTGCTACAAGCCCATGGCACTGACCCTGGACGAGGCAGACCGGATGGTGGCGGCTGTGGAAAAGGCCGGCGTGCGCTTTACCTTAGGCTACCAGATGCGGGTGGATCCTCAGAACATCAAGATGAAGGAGCTGGTGCAAAACGGTACCATCGGCAATATCTGCCACTACCGCCGCCGCCATGGTCTGGCTACCCACACCTGGGGCAACTTTGAGGATGCATGGCACGCCAAGGAGCACTACAACCGGGACATCTTCGCCGACGACAGTGCCCATCCCATCGATATGATCAACTGGATGTTCGGCGTGCCGGAGACCGTGTCCTGCGAAATGACCACCATGGTCAACCAAAAGGTCAAGAACGACAACGGCGTGGCACTGTTCCGCTATGCCAACGGCATGATCGCCGAGATCACCTGCTCCTTTGTGTGCGTGGCTTCGGAGATCACCACGGAGATCTACGGCACCAAGGGCTCCATCCAACAGTACTACGGCGATGCCGTGTCCACCGCTCTGCCCAGACCTGCGGGACAGCCGGGGCTGAAATACTATGTGCTGGGGGACAGTGACTGGACGGACAGCGGGATCCCCAGTCCTGTATCCCATGGTGAACGGATCGGGGCGCAGGGAGAGATCTTTGCCCAGTTCTTACGAGGCGAGAGAGGACCCATCTGCTCTGTCTATGAAGCAAGAGATTCTTTGAAAATGGTGCTGGCCTGCTACCTGTCTGCCAGAGAAGGCCGACGGGTGCGCATCGACGATCCGGCACTGTACGATATTCTGTAAGCAAGGAGAAAAACATGGCTATGGCTACGCCTATACTGGAAGTTAAGGATATTCACAAGCGGTTCGGCAGTGTGGACGTGCTGCGGGGGATCGATTTTACGCTGGAGCGGGGGGAGGTACTGGTGATCATCGGCTCCTCCGGCAGCGGCAAGACCACCCTGCTGCGGTGTCTGAATTATCTGGAAACGCCGGACCGTGGGGTGATGAAGGTCGGTGGGGAGACGCTGTTCGATGCGTCGGAAAACAAAAAGCTGACCGACCGGGAGATCCGCCAGCGCAGACTGCACTTCGGGCTGGTGTTCCAATCCTTCAATCTGTTTCCCCAGTACACGGTGCTGAAAAATATCACCTTAGCACCGGAGCTGCTGTTGGCAGAAGAGCTTTCGGAGTCCCTGGGCGGCAGAAAACCCACACGGGACGAAAAGGCGGCGGGGCTGGAAAAGATCCGGGCACAGGCCATGTCGCTGTTGGAAACGGTGGGGCTGACGGAAAAGGCAGACAGCTATCCCTGCCAGCTATCCGGCGGACAGTGCCAGCGGGTGGCCATTGCCAGAGCCCTTGCCATGTCTCCCGACATCCTGTGCTTTGACGAACCCACCTCTGCGCTGGACCCGGAGCTGACGGGCGAGGTACTGCGGGTCATTCGGGGACTGAAGACCACGGAGACCGGCGAAAACAGCGGCCGCACCATGATCGTGGTGACCCATGAGATGGCCTTTGCCCGTGGGGTCGCCGACAAGGTGATCTACATGGCCGATGGTGTCATTGAAGAAATGGGTACGCCGGAGGAAGTGTTCGACCATCCGAAGAGCGAAAAGACCAAGCAGTTCTTAGGTGCGGGAAAGGAATTTAGTATCTGATCAACCATGCGCTTTCTTTTGGGGAGGCGCATTTTTTTGTGCAGAAATGTGGCGTATACTACGAGGTGAGAAAGTTTTGCAAATGCCTTGACAGATGGATATGGCTGTGGTATAATGAACAAAAATAGGTGCGAGATAGGAGATCGGATATGAAAAATGCCAAGAATATGCTGCTTGTGCTGCTGGCGGCGCTGCTGACTGCCTCATCCTTGACGGCTTGCGGTGGGGCGGAGCCGGTGCAGGAGACGGAGTCGGTGGGAGACACCACGGCTGTGCCGACCGAAACAGAAACAGAGGACGAACGGGCGGTGCAGGACAATGTGCCGGAGATGGATTTTGGTGGACAGGGCTTCCGCAGCATCGTCCAGGCCTCCACGGATTACGAGATCTACATTGAGGAGGAAAGCGGCGATGCCCTGAAGGATGCCATCTACTACCGGAACCGGGATGTGGAGGAGCGATTCAACGTGGTCATCGAAGCGCCTTCGTCGGAGACCTTTGATGCTCTGTCTCCCAGAGTGAAAAAGTCCATCACCGCCGGAGACGACGAATTTGATCTGGTGCTGGGGCAGATGGAGCAGTCCGGGAAGGATGCCCAGGAAGGGATCTTCCGCAACTGGTACGACATTCCCTATGTGGATTTTGAGATGCCCTGGTGGCCCAAGTCCATTGCCCGAGATGCCGCCACTGTCAACGGCAAGATGTACAACACGGTCAGTGACCTATGTATGTCCTACGCCGAGCAGACCTGGGGGATCGTGTTCGACAAGGTGGCTGCTGCCAACTATGGGGTGGAGTCGCCGTATGCACTGGTCAAGGAGGGCAAATGGACCGTGGATCAGCTGCTGACCATCACCGAGGGGATCTACACCGACGTGAACGGCGACGGGCAGAAGGATGCCGGGGACTACTATGGCTATGTGTCTGCCATGAACGGCTGCCTGCTGCTGTCCTATTTCTATGGCTTCGACCAGCGGCTGGCGGTGGTGGACGGACAGAACGTCAACATGATGCTGAACACGGAAAAGGCCGCTGCCATTTGCGATAAGCTGTACGCATTACATTTTGCCTCCGATGGTACCTATATCCCGGAGACGGGCGTGGGCAACAAGGATATTTACACCTGCTTCACCGAGGGCAAGGCATTGTTCTGCCCCATCCAGATGCAGTATCTGTACCTACAGCTACGGGAATACGAAAACGACTACGGTGTGATTCCCATGCCCAAGTGGGACGAAGAGCAGGCAGAATACTACTCCGTGTGCGATGCCGGTGCCAATATCATGGCGATCCCGGTGACGGCTGCCAATACGGAAATGATCGGTGCCGTGGTAGAGGCGCTGTCGGCACAAAGCTGGCGTACCGTTCTGCCCACCTATTACGACATTGCGTTGGGTGCCAAATCCGCACGGGACCCGGAATCGGTGGAGATGATCGATCTGGTGCTGTCCTCCCGTGTCATCGACTTTGCATACCTGTACGACGGTTGGAGCGGCTGGGTATTCAAGCTTGCCGATTTTGTGAAGACGGAGGGCGCTTTTGCCAGCACCTACGAAAAGCACGCCAAAGCCATGCAGACCTATTACGACAAGGTGCTCTCGTTCTTCTATGAGGACTGAGCTGTAACGTGAGAAAGGCAGGACATCTCGTTCTGTCTTTTTCTAATGGGGGAAGTTTCTTGCCGAACGCCGGGAAAGTCTCTTGCCAAACGGCAGATTTCGTGGTATAATACAGGTATCTACGATCACACAGAGGAGGATACACCCATGGAGAAGCATGCCCAGCTGCGTACCATTTTGCAGGTGCTTTTGCCCTTTGTTGGCTTTTGGGGCTGCGACCGACTGCTGGCGTTCCTCTTTGCCCGACTCCAGACACCTTTGGCAGACTGGGTCACGGCATTGGGTGCCTTTCTGCTCTCTGTGCTGGTCTTTTTTGTCCTGTATCGCCGGATCGACAAAACCGCAGTGCCCCACAGGGACCGCTATCGTTGTCGGCTCCCCATGGCGTGGGCACACGTGGCCTATGGCGTATTTTGGCTGATCCTACTCATGCTGGGCGTGCTGGCCGTTTTCCCGGTGACCGGAGATGTGGTGACCGAGCCACTGCCGGTGCGGCTCCTGTCGGCGGTGCTGGTCCATCCCATCTGGGAGGAGATCCTATTCCGCAGGCTGTGTCTGGATCGGCTTTTGTCCCTGTCCGAGGTGCGGGAGGAGATCGTGCCAGCGGGAGAAGCACCGGCACCGGTGACAGCCACCAGAGCGGGGATGCTCTTTGCGGTACTCACCCAGGCACTGCTCTTTGCCCTGGTACACACCGGCAGCGGCGGGATGCTTTACGGCTTTGCAGGCGGCGTGGTGCTGGGGATGCTCATGCTGCGGACCGGCCGACTGTGGGTGCCGATCCTATGCCATATGCTCATCAATCTGCGCTCCGTGGTCTATCCCGTCCTGCCGGAAACGGTGACCTATGGGATCGATGCGGTGCTGCTGGGTGCGGGACTGCTTTGCGGTGCCTTATTCTGGATCCGGCGGCTCCGGGTAGAACTGCGAAGGAAGGTGTGAGCGATGCGAGAAGAACAGATCCGACAGCTTTTGGACACCTGGTCGCCTGCCGAGACCGATGCAGACTATATGCGCTGTGCCATTGCACTTGCTAAAATGGGCGCAGAGCAGGGAGAGGTGCCGGTGGGGGCGGTGCTGGTGCGGGACGGCAAGATCCTGTGCGGTGACTACAACGGTCGGGAAGAGACGAAGGATGCCACCTACCACGCCGAGCTTTCCGTGATCCGGCAGGGCTGTGCCATTTTGGGTGGCTGGCGGCTGACCGGCTGCACCCTATACGTGACGCTGGAGCCATGTCCCATGTGCGCCGGTGCCATCTGGAACGCACACCTGCCACTGGTGGTCTACGGTGCCAAGGATGCACGAGCAGGTGCCATGGGTTCGCTCCTGAACCTGAACAGCTATCCCCTGAACTGGAAGCCCACCGTGACCTCCGGCGTGTTGGCAGAGGAATGCCGTGGGCTGCTGCAAGGATTTTTTGAAAATATGCGAAACAAAAGATAAAAGAAAAATAAGAAGTTTGAAGCAAAAATCGATGCTTCTTGCTTGTAAAAAACGAGGTGAAAATATAGAAATGCTACAGACGATACATACGCAAGTGAAAATGGCGGCAGAGGAGCTGGTTGGACTGGCCGGGCTGCAAAGAGGCGATATTTTGGTGGTGGGCTGCTCGTCCAGTGAGATCATCGGGTCGAAGATCGGCTCCAATTCCTCGCCGGAGGTGGCAGATGCCGTATTTGGTGCTTTGCAGGAGGTGCTGGCTCCCCGGGGGATCTGGCTGGCGGCACAGTGCTGTGAGCATCTGAACCGTGCCATCGTGGTGGAACGGGATGCGGTGCCGGGGGCGGATATCGTCAACGTGGTGCCCCAGCCTAAGGCAGGCGGATCCTTTGGCACTGCCGCCTATCGGGGATTCGAGCGGCCGGTGGTCGTGGAGAGGATCCGGGCAGATGCGGGACTGGACATCGGCGGTACCCTCATCGGTATGCACCTGAAGGAGGTCGCTGTGCCCGTGCGGCTGGCTACCAAAAACGTCGGCGAGGCCATTTTGCTGGCAGCACGCACCAGACCGAAGTTCATCGGCGGCTGCCGTGCCGTGTACGACGAAAAGCTGCTGTGAGGAGGGACGATCGTGGATAAAACCGGACAGGACGTGATCATAGACCATACCCATCCCCACGCCGTGCCGCTGCCCCCCGCCGACGAGTTGGAAGCCGCTGCCCGGTTCCTGCGTACACTGGGGGACCCTACCAAGCTCAAGATCGTGTGTGCGCTGGTGGGAGACGAGGACACAGAGGGCCGGGAGATCTGCGCCGGTGGGATCGCTGCGTCTCTGGGCATGACAAACAGCGCCGTGTCCCATCAGCTGCGGATCCTGCGGGAGGAAGGCCTGGTGAAAAGTCGCCGGGAAGGCAAGCACGTGATCTATTCGCTGGACGACAGCCACGTGACCAAGGCCGTCCGCATGACCATGGAGCATATCCGGCACCGCAAGACCGGCCTGCCGCACGACTGCGATTAAAAATGCATAATGAAGAAGTCAGAGATGGCTTTGCGCTTCGGTTTGTCCGGTGTCGCAGGGCCTTTCCTCTGGCTCTTTTTCATTTCAGTCCAAAGCTGACCGAGATCGCATCGTCTACGGCGGCCATGGCAGCATCGTCTAAGTGTCCCATTTTTTCGCCCAGTCTCTTTTTGTCGATGGTGCGGATCTGCTCCAGCAGGATCACGGAATCCTTTGCCAGTCCCACCCGGTCGGCGTACACATCGATATGGGTCGGCAGCCGGTTTTTGCTCATCTTACTGGTGATCGCCGCCGCAATGACCGTAGGGCTATACCGGTTCCCCACGTCGTTCTGCACGATCAGCACCGGCCGCACGCCGCCCTGCTCGCTCCCCACCACCGGACTCAGATCCGCATAATATATATCTCCCCGCTTCACGGTCATATGAACTTCCTCCCTTTCCCCTGCTTTCTTCTTTCGGGGCTTAGTTGTAGTATATCCCTTTTTGGGGGTCCTTTATTCCAGTATATGTGTCGGTTTTCGGTTGCGTTCCTTTGCGGCAATACCGGATGTGCTTGTTTACAGGGCGTTCATGCGATTATGGCATATTTTGCCGATATATATCCATACTGAATGCTGTACAATTATCGAAACTGCATGATATTGGTGGCATTTGGGATCGTGAAAATCCACAATTTATTCGGTATAATCCACAAAAAATGTCGGTTTGCAGAAGGGGCGTCTTGCAAAAAGCCGGGGAGTGTGGTATACTATTTTCACCCGCCTCGTTTTGTCACCGATTTGGTCGCAGACAAAAACTATATGGGGACACGGACGGTGGTGGAGTATACAGCTGCGGCGGTGCATGGCCATATGCTTTGGTCCTGTGCTTGATATGGGGCAGCGGGAAGGATGCGGTATGTCTACGCGAAGTGGTGTTCCCGATAGCTTTCAGGAGTGCCTTGGACAATTGATGGAGGAACGAGAGCTTTCTGCCGGTCTATTGGCAGATATGCTGCAATATAAAAGCAAGACCACCCTGCTGCGGGTACTGCAGGGGAAGGCCGGTGTGCGCTGTGTGGGCAATGTCTATGCGGATCTGTGCCGGTGCGAGGCACTGCGCTTGACCGAGGAGGAGATCGACCGGCTGCAGGTGGCATACGACGTGGAGCTGTGGGGACTGGAGAATTACCGGGCCCGTTCGGAGATGCGTCGGTTTTTGCGACCGCACAGCAACAAGCAGCATCCCATGTGGATCCAGTGCATAGATGGCGACACCATATCCTTAGAGGAGCTGTTTGCCCGTTTTGTCCCCTGTGACACGGAGACAGCTTTGGCGGGGGACAAAATTCCCGTGGCGCATTTGGAGATGTTCGTGCTCAGCAGTGGGTATCCCTATGTGATGCATGTATTGGCGGCGCTGCTGGGGCGACTGCGGTGTCGGATCCATGTGCGGCAGCTGATGCAGCTCAACGGAGACACGGCACGGACGGTGCGGATGATCCGGTGTCTGTTGCCGGTTTTGCCCTACCACAACCACGAGGCCTTCTACATCCGGCAGGAGGACATATCCCACGACCCCATTTATTCCTATGGTATCGGACGAGCCCTGATCCTGCGGGCCACACTGCCGGATGGGACGACAAGGGAATTCCAGGTCCTGATCCGGGATGAGCATACGGGTGCAATTTTCGAGGCACCGGGACTGTGGGACTATTGGGCACGGTATATGGAGGCCTATATCCAGCGGGGCTATCCGATGAAATCCCAGGTGCCGGATCTGCGGGACTATTTGCAGATGTTGGAATATTACGGAGAGATCGAGAAGGGGCGGGAGATCCTGCTGTTCAAAGGGGACGTATGCTTCGACTATGTGCCGGTGGACATTTTGGTGGGTGCCATTGCAGCGGAATCCTTCACGCCGGAGGAGCTGAGCAAGCTCACGGCGGTGCTGCCCCAGCTGCGTGCCGTACAGGAGAAGCGGTTCCAGAATGTGGTAGCCAAGCGGGAGCCCACCCATTGGATCGCCTCCCCCCGGAGACTGCGGGAGATGGCCGAGACCGGGAAGATGAAGAGCCACTTTTTCGGTATGCGTTCCTTCAACATAGAGGAACGGATCCGGATCTTCCAGCTGCTGCTGCGCATGGTGGAGGAGAATCCGTATTTCCACATGTACATGCTGCTGCCGGAGGAGGAAGGGAACCTATTGGATACGGACATCGCCTACATGGTAGGGCTGGGGATCCAGATCATTGCGGCAGACACGGACTATTCCATGGAAAGTGGCTGGTCGGAGACGATGCTGACGGAGCGTTCCTTCTGTGACCTGTATCGAGAATTCTTCATGGAGGAGCTGATCCCCAACTACACCTATGCACCGGAGCAGACGGCGGTGATCCTGCGGGAGATCATTCGAGAGATGGAAGAAAAGCGGGATGCACAAAAACGGTGTGCGACGGCAAAGGGATAAAACGCAAACGGACACCGGGATTCGATAGAAATAAAAAAACAGCAGTAGTATCGCCGGAGCTACCGATAGGGTAGAGCGATATTCCTGCTGTTATTCTTATGGCATAATACCGTTGTGGCAGGGCCTATGCACAAAAATCAAACGAGCTTCCCTTTGCTCCGCAGCTGTCCCACCAGTGCAAAGCACAAAAACATACACAGCTGTACCGTCACGACGGTGGCACCGGTTTGCAGGGTGAAGCGGCAGGCCAGAAGAAAGCCCACCACAAAGCTCACCACCGATACCACGGCCGACACCCATACGGTGCTGCGAAAGCTGCCGGTCACACGCATGGCGGTCATGGGGGGAAACAGGATCAAAGCGGAGATCATGATGGCACCCATCATTTTCATGCCCACCACGATGGTGATGCCGGTCAAGATCGCCATCACAAGATCCAGCCGGTCGGTATGTACCCCGGCAGAGCGGGCGAAGGGGCTATCGAAGGTCACGGCAAAGATCCGGCGGGCGCACAGCACATACCACACCAGCGTCAGGGCAGACATGGCGATGCTGAGCCACAGGTCCTTGTTCGTCAGGGTCACCAGGGAGGCAGAACCAAATAAGCTGCTGCACACGTCTGCCGAACGCACGCCCAGCACATTGTTGATCAGCGTACCGATGGCCACCGCTCCCGTGGAAACGATGGCACAGGCGGCGTCCCCCTTGATCTTTTTGGAATTGCTCAGCCGCAGGATCAGGACTGCCGCCAGGATCACGATGGGCAGGGACGCTTCCATGGTGTAGGCACCTGTGACACCGGCGGCGGTGGACAGAGCCAGAGCGAAAAAGCCCACGTGGGACAGGCCGTCCCCGATCATGGAATACCGCTTCAGCACCAGGCTCACGCCCAGCAGTGCCGCACAGAGGGATACCAGCACCCCCACCACCAGCGAACGAATGACGACACCTGTCAAAAATGGGGAAGCAAGGATCATATCCAGTGTCATATGCGTGCCCCCTTTCCGGCAAAGGTACTGCGCACCGTGTCCGGGATCTGCAAGCTGCCACGGGTCCGGTCGTGGGCCATACCGCAGCAGCTGCAGGTGTCATCCGCCAAACCGGCACGATATCGTTCTGTTTCTCCAAAGAAGTTGGTGTGACCCTGGTCGGTGGGGGTTCCATGGCGTTGGCACAGACACAGGATGTGGGAGGATTCCTCCAGTGCTGCCTCCATATCGTGGGTCACCATGAGGATCGCCGTACCCGCATTGTTCAGCCGCCGGATCATGGCGTACATCTCCCTTGTGGCATCCGGATCCAGCCCGGTCACCGGCTCATCCAGTAGTAGCAGCGTGTCCGAGGCACACAGCGCCCTTGCCAGCAGTACCCGCTGCTGTTGCCCACCGGATAGCTCGTTGTAGGAACGCTTCTTTTTGTCGGACATCCCCAGCATATCCAGCGCCCTTTCTGCCCGCTCCCGGGAGTCCTTATCGTACCCAAAGCCCGGCCAGAGCTTGTTCTTCACCCGCCCCAGACAGCCGGACAACGCCACCTCCCACACCGAGGCCGGAAAGTCTCGCTGGATCTCCGACTGCTGGGGCAGATAGCCGATGGTCACGCCGGGGGAGACGGTCAGGGTGCCGGTGGTGGGGCGGAGCATACCGGTGATGGCCCGCATCAGGGTGGATTTGCCACTGCCGTTTGCGCCCACCACGCACAGGTACATCCCCGCTGTTACGGTAAAGTTCACGTCACCCACCACAGGCTTGCCGTCATAGGACAGGGTCACGTTCTTTGCCTCAACCAAATTGGTTGGGTGCTCTACCAAAGTAGAGTTTCCTACCTTGGTAGGGTATTTTTTTTGCTCTATTTCTTCCATAGTATTTTCTCCAATATGTCGTAGTTCCGTGCCAGCAGATCGATGTAGGTCACGCCGGAAGCAAAGTCTTCCTTTGTCACGTTGTGGCAGGAATGCAGCTCCTCGATGGTCACCTCCGGCACCTGGGCGGCGATAGCACGGGCGGTCTGCTGATCGGACAGCTCGGTCACAAGAATCGTCTTGCATGGGCGGTTTTCCACCTCCGTGATCAGCGTGTCCACCACATCCAGGGTCGGCTCCGTGTCGGAGGTACAGCCGGAGAAGGCTGCGATATAGTCGATGCCGTATTCGGTGGTCAGGTAGGTATAGGGGAACCGGTCTGCCACAATGAGGAAGGGATCGGCCGCCTCTGCCACCAGCGCCCGGTACTTTTCGTCCCAGGTGGTGACGGTGTATGTCCAGTCGTTTTCCGCCGGAGACCAGGTCTCGTAGGTGTGCAGGAGCGTTTCGCACAGCCCTTCGTAGATCGCTATGGCATTGGGGATGGAGAGCCACACATGGTCATCGATGCCCTCCCAATGCTCGTTTGCGTGTTCGCTGTGGTCGTGCTCTTCTGCGGCATGGATGAGATCTCCCTTCTCTTCCACCGCTTCCATGGCACAGAAGGTGGGGATGGTGATGCCGCTTGCCGCAAAGGTGTCTATGGCATCGTAGACCCAGTCCTCGCCCTCGCCGCCCACGTAGACAAGCAGGTCGCAGGTCTCCAGGGTCGCCATATCGGTCAGGGTCAGCGCATAGTCGTGGGATTCCGCACCGGGGGAGAGCAGCATGATCACGTCGTCGTTTTCTCGTGCCAGGGTCCGTGCGGTATCGTATAGGAAAAAGTTGGTGGTCACAATGGTCAGACCATCCGCATCCGGTCTGCCGTCGTTTCCAGCCCCACAGCCGGTCATACTGCCGGTGAGAAAGGTCAGTGCCAAAAGCAGAGGCAGTGTTTTTTTCATAGATCTGTATCCTTTCCGGCTTCGGTCTTGCGGCGGCAGTTGTCGCAGAAGCCGTAGAAAATGGTGTCTTCTTCGTCCAGCATAAAGTGGTGCTCCTCGGAGAAATGCCGCAGGATCTCCTCGGCAAAGCTGCATTCCAGGTGGACAAGATTGCCGCAGGTCTTGCATTTCAGGTGCATATGGTGGCCGCCGCAGCCGATATATTGGTAGACAGCCCCATGGGGACCGGTGAACCGCTTGAGCAGCCCCTCCTCGGTCAGATAGGTCAGGGTGCGGAAGACGGTGGGTTCGCTGATATGCAGGTGGTCGATGAGCTCTCTGGCGGTATGTCCCGTATGGGGTTCGGCAGCCAGGTACGCCAGGATCGCATGCCGCTGCTTGGTCTGATAAGCCATGATCCGATGTCGCCTCTCTTTTTTGCGTTGGTTTTTGGAATATGGGAAATAGCAGCTATAGTATACCACATTTGAAAATGAAAGTCAATATCAAATTTGGGACGAAAGTTAGAAATAAGGAGTCGGAAGTAGAACCCACCGTTACGGTTACGACTTCTGCCGTATCCATTTTCCCCTTGACAATCCCCTCGTTCCGTGGTATCATAACTACATACCAAATCCCAAAAAGGAGCGTATGCTTATGCCTTATATCCAGGTCCGTATGACCACACCCCTTACCGCAGAAAAAGAATCTGCGCTCACCTCTGCCTTTGGAAAGGAGATCGAGACCTTCCCCGGCAAGACCGAACGCTGGCTCATGGTGGATCTCACCGGAGACTGCCATATGCATTTTGCCGGCGATGACCAGCCCTGCGCCATGGTGCAGATCGCCCTGTTCGGCAAAGGCACCGCCGCTGCCTACGACAAAATGACCGCCCTTGTTTGCCAGACCATGGAGGAACACTGCGGCATTTCCCCCGACCACTGCTACGTCAAGTACGAGGAGGTCTCCCACTGGGGCTGGAACGGCAGCAATTTCTGATCCCCAAAAGCACCCGTGTTTCCGGCAGCATCCGTCATATCGCCACCGATATGGTGTTCTTGCCCAGAAAGACGGGGCTTTTTTTGCCTCTTTTCTCCATGCCACTGGCAGAAATCCCTTGGTTTTTGGACAAAATCGAGCGCATTTGTGCAAGATACACAAAAAATGGCGCAAATTACTGGCACCCATGACGGCAAAAAAATTCGTCCATGCTCTTGCAATAGGGCGAGTAATGGTGTATAATAAACAAGTAACGTCGGGTTTTCCTTGTTCGGTGTATACAGAATCCCGAACACCATTTCTACCAACACATACTGCGACTTACGAATGTTTTCATTATATATAAAGGAGTTCACCCCCATGGCAGATTTCAACACCAAGAGCATCCGAAATATCGTTTTACTGGGACACGGCGGAAGCGGTAAGACTTCCATCGCCGAAGCAGCCCTCTATCTGGGCAAAGCCACCGACAGACTTGGAAAGATCACAGATGGGAATACCGTCTGCGACTATGATGCAGAAGAGATCAAGCGCGGCTTTTCCCTGACCCTGACCATGGCACCCGTGATCTGGAATGACATTAAGGTCAACTTCATCGATACCCCCGGCTTCTTAGACTTCCAGGGCGAGGTTTGTGCCGCTACCCGTGTGGCCGATGCCGGCATCATCGTACTGGACGGCAAGGCAGGCGTGGAAGTGGGCGCAGAGCTGGCATGGGACAAGGTAAACGAGGCCGGCATCCCCAAGGCCTTCTTTATCAACAAGTGTGACGATCCCGAAGCGGATTTCGAAAGAGTATTCAACCAGCTCAACGAGCAGTTCGGCACCGCTGTCTGCCCGGTACTGGTACCGGTGAAGGACGGCAAAAAGGTCACGTTCCTGAACCTGATCCAGAGAAAGGCATACACCTTTGACGACAAGGGCAAGAGAAGCGAAGCAGACTTCACCCCCGCCCAGGAGGATATCGCTGCCGGCTACGCAGAGACCCTGAACGAAGCGCTGGCTGCCACCAGTGAAGAGCTGATGGACAAGTATTTTGACGAAGGCGTGATCACACAGGAAGAAGCTGTAGAAGCGCTGCACCAGGGGATCATCGACGGTTCCATCGTGCCGGTATTCTCCGGTTCTGCTGTGAACCTGTGGGGCGTGAACTTCCTGCTGGATACCATCGCCGACTCCTTCCCCCGCCCGACCGCTCGTAAGGTAGAGCATCTGGTGGACGGTGACGAAATGACCGATACGCCCATCCAGGCCGACGGCGAATGCGCACTGTTCGTATTCAAGACCATCGCCGACCCGTTCGTTGGGAAGATGTCCTTCTTCAAGGTCATGAACGGCGAGCTGACGGCCGATATGACCCTGAAGAACACCAACACCGGCGTCATGGAAAAGATGGCGCACATCTACACCATCCGTGGTAAGAAGCAGACCGAAGTGACTGCACTGGCTTGCGGTGACATTGGTATGATCGCCAAGCTGGCCGGCACCAACACCAACGATACCCTGACCACCGGTGCGGATATCCAGTATAAGAAGATCACCTTCCCGAAGCCCTATATGACCCAGGCCATCATGCCCGCCGCCAAGGGGGACGAAGACAAGATCTCCGTGGGTATCGCCAGACTGCTGGAAGAGGATCCCACGCTGGTATACGAAAACAATGCCGAGACCAAGCAGATGACCCTGTCCGCTATGGGCGACATCCACTTTGCTGTTGTCGTTTCCAAGCTGAAGAGCCGCTTTGGTACCTCTGTAGAGCTGACCACGCCCAAGATCGCTTATCGTGAGACCATCAAGGGTACGGCTGACGTAGAAGGAAAGCATAAGAAGCAGTCCGGCGGCTCCGGTCAGTATGGTCACGTCAAGATGCGCTTCTCCCATGGCGAGGCAGAAGGTCTGACCTTCACCCAGTCCGTTGTGGGCGGCACCGTGCCGAAGAACTTCTATCCCGCTGTAGAAAAGGGTCTGCAGGAAGCTATGCTCAAGGGTGTGCTGGCGGGTTATCCCGTGGTGAATCTGGCCGCCGACCTGTACGATGGCTCCTACCACCCGGTAGACTCCAACGAAATCTCCTTCAAGCTGGCCGCTAAGCTGGCATACAAGGCTGGTCTGCCCCAGGCAAAGCCCGTACTGCTGGAGCCTGTTGGAACGCTGCACGTGACCGTACCGGATTCTCTGGTGGGCGACGTGATGGGCGACGTGAACAAGCGTCGTGGTCGTGTGCTGGGGATCAATCCTGCGGATCACAAGTCCGGTTACACGGTTGTAGAAGCCGATGTGCCGAAGGCAGAAATGATGGACTACACCATCTCCCTGCGTGCCATGTCCCAGGGCCGTGGTGCCTACGACTTTGTAGTGGACCGCTACGAAGAGGTGCCCGGCAACATCGCCCAGAAGGTCATCGCCGATGCGGACAATTCTGACGAAGACTGATCGATACTGAACGATAAAACACATACAAAAAAGACCGTTTGCCGTGATCCGGTGAGCGGTCTTTTTTGGTTGGGATAAAACTATGCGACTGTGAAAACTGGTGAAAAAGTGCGAAGGTTTTGCGAAAAAATCGTGAAAAAGTTCTGTATGCCCCTTGACAAACGATGAGAAATGTGGTATAAATATATCGAACCGAATTGGAATTATCGGTGAATTTTGTATTTTATGATCATTGGAGGTACCCTATGAAGAAACTGCTTTCGTTTATGTTCGTCTGTCTGCTTTGCACTGCGCTGCTGCTCCCGGTTGGCGCAAAGGACTGGGTATCGGATACCTTCACGTCCAGCTTTGAAGCAGCACCGTCCTGGTATGACGATGCCACAGTGGTGGAGTTCGAGGATTACTATGAAGAAGGCGTGACCAATGCCCGTGTCGGTGATTACTACGTGTACCTGAAGAACGATGGCAAGGGCGACTTTATCGTCGAATTCGAGGTAGAGGAAGACGGTATCTATGACATCGGCGTGACCCTGATGGGCTGGACCAAGAGCGTGCCCCGTTCCACCAACGTGACTATAGATGGCGCACCCAACATCTATATGATGTTCGACTATGCAGATGACAGTACCCAGCAGATCCCCCAGTACCTGACCGGGCTGCAGATGGAGCTGACCAAGGGCAAGCATACCTTCACCATGTCCCTGGCATCCGATTTTGACGACAGCACCGTAAAGAGCCTGTACTACGACAACTTCTTCTTCCACAAGGCATCCGACATTCCGGTAGAGACCGAAGCACCGGAGACCGCGGCAGAGACCGTTGCGGAAGCACAGGTAGCAGAGCCCGCAAAGGCACCCCAGACCTTTGACGCCGGCGTGTTCGCCGTGATCGCTGTGGTGACCGCACTGGGCGGCTATGCAGCTTCTAAGAAGAGATAAGCATTCGCTTTATAAAATGTATCGATCCCTGTATCCCATTTGGATATGGGGATCTTTTGCATTTATAAAATAGAAAAAAGTTGGCATTTTCTCTGGAAAATCATGCAAAAACCATTGACAAATCCGGCTTGGAGTGGTACAATGTAACTATCCAATTCTATGAACGCCGATCCATGTATTGGCGTATCTTTTCAGAATCTTAGGAGGAAAACAAGATGAAAAAGTTTTTGACTCTCGTGCTGGCGACTGTGATGACCGTTGCTTGTGCGCTGGGTGCTGCTGCCGGTTGGTGTGACGAAGTGTTCGCCGATGTGGAATTCTCCGCTCTGGCTACCTACGGCTCCGACGTGCTGGGCACCTACCAGATGCGTGGCTTTGCGACCGACCCCAACGGCAAGTACTACTTCGGTGGTAACCTGCAGGGCGGCCCTACCATGTACAAGTTCAACACCAAGGGTGAGATGGTGGATTCCTACCAGTTCACCACCGATCCCGGCTCCTATGTGAAGGCCATCACCTGTGACGACCGTGGCTACGTGTACAACGGTATTGCCAATGCCGCCAACAACGGTGCGTTCTTCTTCTCCATCTGCGACATGGAGACCCTGACCGAGCAGTCCTATGTGGAAGTAAAGATCGATGGGAAGATCGGTGTCAACGGTGTGGGCGTTGCCAATGTGGACGGCAAGTACATCCTGTCCCTGATCTGCAACTACGAGACCAACCGTATGTATTTCTTTGACGTGACCGACGTGAAGAAGCCCACCGAGATCAGCCATTTCGACCTGACCGAGGTTTGCGGCGTGGCCGAAGGCGGCAACTGCGCTATGGACTCCCAGGGCAACGTATACTTTGCAGCGCTGAAGTACGACGGCAGCAAGGGCGACACCCTGATCAAGTGCGACATGAGCGGTAACATTATCGAAGAACTGCGTCTGCCCGAGCCTTGGGGCGTGTCCGTGTATGCGGATGAATACGTTGTGGTCGGCTGCCGGAACAAGACCGAATCCATGGTATATGTTGTGGATGCCGAGACCATGACCACCGTTGGCGAATACCATCCCACCGATGCCATCGTAGACTCCGGTTTCTCCGGCGTGGGCATCATGAACGACCGTATCTACGCCTGCGACCACTCCGGTTCCGATACCATTTACGTTTCCGAGGCCCTGCACATCCCTGCTAAGCCGGAACCGGTCGTAGAGACCGAAGCCGCTGCCGAAGTGGTGGATGCTGCTGCCGAAACGACTGCTGTTGTAGCCGCTCCCCAGACCTTTGATGCTGGTGTGATCGCTGCTGTATGCGCCATCGTTTCCGCCGCCGGGTACGCTGTTTCTAAGAAGAGATAAGCTAAGCAAATTTGCATAAGAAAAAGGCATGGTTTTTGCGACCGTGCCTTTTTTGTGTTTCTTACATCTGCCAAAATGCTGCATCGTTGGTGACAAAATGCGCTCTGTCGGAAACCTTGAAGTTTTCCACAGGATAGTCTTTCGGCACCAGCGTGATGTACGGGTGACCCTCCACATCGTGATCCACGCATTCCTTGTGTAGGGTACACCGGGCAAAGCGCAGGGTGTTTTTCGTCATGTAGACCCGGTAGTCCTCGAGATCAAAGCTGCCGCCGTTGTAGCCGGCTGTGGGATTGGGGAAGAAGGGTTCGCCCTGGATGAGCATCTCCCGTAGCCGTGGCAGGGAAACGTAATCGCCGTTTTTGTCCGTCAGGTACAGCCGGAAAGTGGGGTCGAACAGGATGCGGCTGCCGGAGGGAAGGAGGCAATCCACCACCACGTGGCAATCGTCGAAGGGCTCCTCGTAGGGCATACAGGTGACGTGCTGGGCTTTGATCTGGCTATAGCGCAGGAAGGATGCCAGCATCAGTGCCAGTCCCCGGCAGTTGATCTTCATGTCGTTGCGTTCGCAAAACCGGATCATGTCCGGGATCCCTCTGCCGCCGCCCATGCCACCGGTGCCGTTGTGTCCAAAATGGTCGCACACCAGATCCAGCAGCCGGAATGCGGTCTCGTCCGTGGGTTCTGTCCATGGGGTGACGTAGTCCTCATAGTTGTATTTCACCAGCAGCGGCGGTACCTTCTTGCCCCGTGTCAGCTCTTCGAGTGGCCATTCGTCGGTGTAGGGGAAGGCAGAATTCCGGTCGTAGGCGGCATAGCGTTTCAGCACATCGATGCGCTTTTCGTCCGTGCCGGGTACGTAGATCTTTGTGGGGCGATAGACATAGGGCTCGTCCACCGGTGTGTGGGACTGGCGCAGGTAGGTGACCGGGGTCTCCTTGCCAAACTGGGTATAGTAGCCCACTAAGGTGTCGGTGTCGGGATCGTGGCGCACATGGTAGACCATGCGGTAGTGCTCGTCGTTGATCTCGTAGCAGAAATAGCCGTCCTTTTCATAGACGCAGTTGGGATCGAAGTTGTAGTAGCCGCTGGAGGTGAAGGTCATTTTCATCCGCAGCGGTTCTTCGTCAAAGATGTTCAGCGTTTCTCCCAGCGCTTCCTTGTACCAGGTTCCAACCAGTTCTTTTTCCATAGGCTCATGCTCCTTTCCAGTGATATGGATAGTATACCATAAATCGAGCGTATTGTCAATATAATTTGGCGATCTTGCCCATGCCATTTCCGATCCGCTTGTGCTATAATGGTGGTATCCATAGAAATAGAACAAGTGAGGATGATACCATGTACATAGACCAAAACGGCAAAAAATGGTTCAAGGGCAACCTGCATATGCATACCACCGCCTCCGACGGCAGTCTCTCCCCCAAAGAAGCGGCAGAGCTGTACCGGGAGAACGGCTACGACTTTATCGCGCGCACCGATCACTGGAAGGTGGGACCGGCAGATGAATTTGATGGGATCCTGTGCCTGACCGGGTGCGAATACAACATTGGTGCCAATCCCAGAGAAGGGATCTACCACATCGTTGGCGTGGGCATGACGGAGGATCCCCAGATCCAGCGGGACTATACCGGACAGCAGATCGTGAACGGGATCCACGAGAAGGACGGCATTGCCATCATTGCCCACCCGGCCTGGAGCCTGAACACACCGGAGCAGATCCTGGCCATCCACCGGGATACCCCCTTTGACATGACGGAGATCTTCAATTCCACCTCCGATATGCCCCGGAACTGCCGCCCCTACAGCGGATTGATCACGGATATGCTGGCCTCTGCCGGTGTGTTCCTGCCGCTGGGTGCTGCGGACGACTCCCATTTGTACGCCGACTGGGATCGGTGCCGCAGCTTCATTTGGGTGCAGGCAGAGGAATGCACCAGAGAGGCGATCCTTGCGGCCATTCGGGCAGGGAACTATTACGCCAGCCAGGGGCCTAAAATGGATGTGCGGCTGGTGGACGGGAAGATCGTGGTGGACTGCGACCCGGTGCAGGCGATCGTGTACTACACCGACAGCGTCTGGACAGGTCACCGCTCCGATGTCGGGGAAGCTCTGACCCATGGGGAATATACGCCCACCGGTGCCGATACCTTCGTGCGGGTGGAGGTGCAGGACAAAAACGGTCTGTGGGGCTGGAGCCAATATATACAGGTCAAATAATTGATGAAAACAAAGAGAGACAGCAGAGTGCGCCTTTTTTGGGGGTTCTGCTGTCTCTTTCTATCTTATTATTTCTCGCAGTGTTCGCAGGAGACCTCCTTGAACTGCTCCGGGTCGTAGGCGATGCCGTTTTTGTCGTAGTAGTCCTTCAGTGCCGCCTTCACCGCTTCCTCTGCCAACACCGAGCAGTGGATCTTGTGGGCCGGCAGACCGCCTAAGGCTTCTACCACCGCCTTGTTGGTCAGCGACAGCACGTCCTCGATGGGCTTGCCCTTGATCATCTCCGTTGCCATGCTGCTGGAGGCTATGGCAGAACCGCAGCCGAAGGTGTTGAACTTCACGTCCGTCACGATGCCGTCGTCGATCTTTAGGTAGATCTTCATGATGTCGCCGCACTTGGCGTTGCCTACTTCGCCCACACCGTCTGCGTTCTCGATCTCCCCCACGTTCCGGGGATGCAGAAAATGATCCATGACCACCGGGCTGTATACCGGATTGTTTGATGTAAACTGAATTGCCATATCTATATTTCCTTCCTTAATCTATATTACTGATGCGCGGCTTTCCAAACCGGCGAGATGCTGCGCAGATATTCCACCACCTGCGGTACCACCTCTAAGATGGTGTCCACGTCTGCGTCGGTGTTTTCAGCCGAGAGGGACAGGCGCAGGGAACCGTGGGCGATCTCGTGGGGTCTGCCGATGGCCAGCAGCACGTGGCTGGGATCCAGGGAGCCGGAGGTGCAGGCGGAACCGGAGGAAGCGGCGATCCCGTTGGCATCCAACAGCAGCAGCAGGCTCTCCCCTTCGATCCCCGCAAAGCAGAAGCTCACGTTCCCCGGCAGTCGGTGGGTGGCATCCCCATTTCGGTAGCTTTCCGGAATGGCGGACAGACCTGTGATGAGCTTGTCCCGCAGGGCGGTCATGTGGGTCGTGTTTGCCTCTCGACGGTTCACCGCATCTTCCAGAGCCGCCACCATGGAGAGGATCCCCGGCAGGTTTTCCGTACCGGCACGCTTGCCCTTTTCCTGGGCACCGCCTTGTATCAGCGTGTATGGGATCACCCCACGCCGTACCAGCAGTGCGCCTACCCCCTTGGGTCCGTGGAACTTGTGGGCCGACAGGGACAGCATATCGATGTCGTCTCCGGCAAAGTCGATGGGCAGGATCCCGGCGGCCTGTACAGCATCTGTGTGGAACAGCACCTTTTTCTCCCGGCAGATCTGACCGATCTCGTGGATGGGCTGGATGGTGCCGATCTCGTTGTTGGCGTACATGATGGACACCAGCGCCGTCTCCGGTGTGATGGCATCCCGCACTTCTTCCGGCCGCACCAGCCCATCCTCGTGTACATCCACCAGAGTGAATGTGATGCCATGTTCCTTTTGCAGCTGCTCTAAGGTGTGCAGGATGGCGTGGTGCTCGAATTGGGAGGTGACCACATGGGTCTTGCCCTTTTGCAGTCCCCGCATGACGGCGGTGCGAATGGCCTGGTTGTCGGACTCACTGCCGCCGGAGGTGAAGTACACCTCTCCCGGTTGGCAATGGAGCAGCGCTGCCATTTTGGCTCTGGCACTGTCCAGTGCGACTCTGGCGTTTTGCCCGGTGGTATGCAGGCTGGAGGGATTTCCCCATTGGCTTTGGGCGGCTTCGGTATATACTTGCAGAGCGTGTTCGCTCATTTTCGTGGTAGCAGCATTGTCTGCGTAGATCATATGATATCCTCCTGGTTGTTAATTCCTATCTCCTGTGTAGGTATTATACCATATAATTCCTATCCTGTCAATAGGGATTTAGAAAATTGGCAGGAAATTTTTGCAAAAGGGAGCGGCACACGATTTTTCCGTGAGAAAAACGCAGCAAACCATTGAATTCCTACCGGACTTATGGTATAATACAGATACACTATGTTTGGACCTATGGAGGAGACGATATGCAGACAGAGCGACTCCGGCTTGCGGATACGATATATGTAGCGGCAGCAGACTCTGCCGGGGAAGACAAGGACAGAGCGGATTTTGTGTGCGCCGGTACCCACGATGAAGTGACCCTACAGGCGGCAGTGGAGCAGATCGCCATTCCTGTGGCAGGGGAAGTGCGGGGACGGCATATCGTCCTGTTGCCGGGTCACTACTACATCGATGCTTTTCCGAAAAAGATACCCACCGGGTGGGCAGCGGTGCAGGTGCCGGACGCCACCAACGGCTTTGCCCACATCGGCATTTGGATCACCGGCTCTGTCCATACGGAATCCACCTGCATCCATGTGACAAAGGCATGCTACGATAGCCTGCCCACACCAGCCGACAGCAACAGCAGTTGCTGCGACAGCTACTCGGTCTTTGCCGGGGCAGCCCACAACTGGAACCACCATGTGTTCGAGGATCTGTACGTGACGGTGCCGGACAGCCAGAAGAACATCATCTGCTTTGACGGACGGCTACTTGGTGCCATGGGACTGCGCCGGTGCAAATGCCTGTGCGACACCCGCGGCAACTATGGGAAGACGGTGGAGCCACTGCCGGTGGAGGGCTTTGTGGCGTTCATGGGCACCTACGGCTCCAACAATATGTGGGAAGAAAAGTGGGAGTTTTGTCAGGCAGAGGGCTTTGGACAGGGCTTTGCGGTAGGCAGTGAGCATCTGCTCATGCACAAATGCGCCGCACTGTTCGGCCGCTACGGCTACACCTTCCACAATTACCCCTGTCCCTTCGGCGCGGTGGTGCATCCCATTACCCTGCTGAACTGCTTGGACGAAGCCAACGCCAACCTGTGGAAATTTGGGAAAAACGATTTCCGGCAGTGCATCATGGCATACAACACCAGCTTTGAACGGGTCCCGGCGTGGCTCCGGCTGGAGGGCGGTGGTCGCTATGCCTACGAGGAACGTCCCGGCGACTACTGCGGACACATCGATTATGTTGCCAACGGCGGCTACTACACGAAAAACGATCCCACCATCCGCTTTTGGGAGGAAGGCAGCGGCGTACATGTGGAGACGGTCAACAATGCACAAAGGAAGCTCTGCACCAGTGCAGAACGAAGGACCTATGCCACCCATGTGGGACAGGAAGTATTTGACACAGACCTTGGCAAAAAGCTGATCTGGCTGGGGGATCGCTGGGTGGACAGCATGGGACAGCCGGTCATAGAAACGGAGAAAACACAATGATGATATCGACAAAGGGGCGGTATGCCCTGCGGATCCTGTTGGACATTGCCCAGATGGCGGGGACGGAATATGTGTCGCTGGCAGACGTAGCCGGACGGCAGGAGATCTCCATGAAATATTTGGAAGCCATCGTAGCCAATTTGGCAAAAGCGGGACTGGTGGAGAGCAAGAGAGGGAAGGCGGGCGGCTATCGCTTGGCACGGACACCGGCCGAATGCACGGTAGCGGATGTGGTACGGGCGGCAGAGGGCTCGATCGCACCGGTAGCCTGTCCGGAATGCGACGGCTCCACCTGTACCAGAGCGGGAAAGTGCCTGACGGTGGAGCTTTGGAAGGAGCTGGACAGCATGATCGAGGACTACCTCTCCGGTGTGACGCTGGCAGATCTGCTGGCAAGGGCAGAGGATAGAGAGCAGAAATAAAAAATGATTTTGGTGGTCACAGGTGGGGAATGGCTTGGGAGAGATCCATGGCGTTCCCCACCTTTTTGGATCCGCCATTTTCCCGTATTTCCGTGGCTTCTGCCTTCCTCTGCGTTGACTTTTGGGGCAAACTGTGGTATACTAATGACGTACCGTTTTCGGACGGTGCCTTCGATTTTTTTGATAAAGTGAGGAACTCCCATGAAGGAAGTTATCCTGTGTAAATATGGCGAGATCGTGCTCAAGGGCAACAACCGGAGCCAGTTCGAGGCGCTGCTGCTGCGGGAGCTGAAACGCCGGGCCGCTATGTTCGGTCACTTCGAGATCCATTATATGCAAAGCACGGTCTACATCGAGCCGGCTGACGAGGAGGCCGCTCTCCACTTCGATGAACTGTATGACAGCTGTAAAAAGATATTCGGCTTTGTGGGGCTGTGCCGGGCTGTGGCCTGTGAGAAGACCTTAGAGGCCATTGTGGCGACCGCACAAGCCTATCTGCCGGAAAAGCTGGCCGGTGTGAAAACCTTCCGCTGTGAAGCCAAGCGCAGTGACAAGCGGTTCCCGCTGGGCTCTCCGGAGCTGGCGGGAGAAGTGGGCGGTGCCATTTTGGACGTGATGCCCCAGCTGAAGGTGGATCTGAAAAATCCCGATGTGACCGTGCGGATCGAGGTGCGGGACAGAGCGGCCTATATCCATGCGGGACAGGATCAGGGTGCCGGTGGGATGCCGGTGGGTTCTGCCGGGCGGGGACTGCTGCTGCTGTCCGGTGGTATCGACTCGCCGGTGGCAGGCTGGATGATGATGAAGCGGGGCATGACCATCGATGCGCTGCACTTCGAATCCTTCCCCTACACCAGTGAAGCGGCTCGTGACAAGGTATTCACCTTAGCCGAGGAGATCGCAGAGTACGGCGGCAAGCTGCGGATCCACGTGATCAGCCTGACCCACATCCAAGAGGTGCTGCGGGACACCTGTGAAGAGGACTATTTCACCCTGCTGCTGCGGCGGTTCATGATGCGGCTGGCCAGTATGTGCGCCAAAGAGAACGGCTGTGAGGTGCTGGTGACCGGAGAAAGCCTGGGTCAGGTGGCAAGCCAGACCATGAAGGCCATGTGCGTCACCGAGGATGCGGCAGAGCTGCCCATTTTCCGTCCCTGTATCGGCATGGACAAAGAGGAGATCATTCGCATTTCCCGGAGGATCGGCACCTTTGATACGTCTATTTTGCCCTATGAGGACTGCTGCACCGTCTTCACGCCCCGCCATCCTCGCACCCAGCCGGAGCTGGACAAGGTCAAGGCGCAGGAGGCTCTGGTGGATGTGGATGCCCTGGTGGCAGAAGCCTGGGAGACACGGTACAGACACATCGTGGGCGAATGAGGCATTGCGAAGCCTGAAAATATACATATAGGAGACTATACATACCTATGAAAAACAACGAATACAGCCTGTCTCTGCTCTGCGACTTTTATGAGCTGACCATGGGACGGGGCTACTTCAATACCCCTCTGCGGGACGAGATCGCCTATTTTGACGTGTTCTATCGCCAGGTACCCGATGGGGGCGGCTATGCGGTGGCGGCGGGGCTGGAGCAGATCGTGCGGTATATCGAGGATCTGCACTTCTCGCCGGCAGACATCGCCTTCCTGCGCAGCAAGGATCTCTTTGACGAAGCGTTCCTGAACTACCTTGCCGAATTCCGGTTTTCCGGTGACATTTGGGCGGTGCCGGAGGGGACGGTGATCTTCCCCGGGGAACCGATCCTGACCGTGCGGGCCCCCACCATCGAGGCACAGCTCATCGAGACCTATGTGCTTTTGGCGCTGAACCACCAGTCTTTGATCGCCACCAAGGCCTCTCGTATGGTCCGTGTGGCAGGCGGCAGACCCATCTCCGAATTTGGTTCCCGTAGAGCCCATGGAGAGGATGCAGCGGTCTATGGTGCCAGAGCGGCGTACATCGGCGGCTGTGCGGGTACGGCTTGCACCCTGTCCGAGAAGCTGTTTGGCGTACCGGCGGGCGGCACCATGGCGCATTCCTGGGTGCAGATGTTCGACTCCGAATACGAGGCCTTTGCCACCTATTGCCGCCTGTATCCCGAGAATCCGACCCTGCTGGTGGATACCTACAGCGTGTTCGGCTCTGGGATCCCCAATGCCATCAAAGCCTTCAAAGAGGTGCTGTGGCCCATGGGCAAGCGTGCCTGCGCCATCCGGATCGACTCCGGCGACATTGCGTACCTGACCCGGAAGGCGAGAAAGATGCTGGATGCGGCCGGGCTGAACGACTGCAAGATCGTGATCTCCAACTCCCTGGACGAGTACATCATCACCGAGGTACTGCGGCAGGGGGCCTGCATCGATGCCTTTGGGGTGGGCGAACGGCTCATCACCGCCAAATCCGATGCGGTATTCGGCTGTGTGTACAAGTTAGCGGCACGGGAAGACAAAAACGGCAACATCATCCCCAAGATCAAGGTCAGCGAAAACACTGCTAAGATCACCAATCCCCACTTCAAGAAGCTCTATCGTCTCTACGACAAGGAGACCGGCAAGGCAGAAGCGGACTACATCTGCATCCACGATGAAGTCATCGATGCCACAAAACCCCTGGAGATCTTTGACCCTGTCCACACCTGGAAGCGCCGGATCATGGAGAACTATTCGGCAAGAGAGCTGATGGTGCAGGTGTTCCGGGGTGGTGAGCTGGTATACGACCTGCCGCCGCTGCATGTGATCCGGAACTATTGCAAGACGGAGATCGACTCCATGTGGGACGAGGTGCTGCGGTTCGACAATCCCCACAACTATTACGTAGACCTGTCCCAGAAGCTGTGGGATCTGAAGCACGAAATGCTGTCCACCTTCAGCAAGGGGAACGTATAATGGTGCCTTTGTCTCTGACAAGCTGCCGTCTGTGTCCCCGAAGCTGTGGGGTGGATCGCATGGCGGGGCAGGTGGGCTACTGCGGTGGTGGCGCAAACGCACGGGTCGCCAAGGTCATGCTGCACCACTGGGAGGAGCCTTGCATCAGTGGCAGTGACAAAGATGTGCGTGGGAGCGGTGCGGTGTTTTTCGCCCACTGCTCTCTGGGCTGCGTGTACTGCCAAAACCGGGACATCAGCGGTCGGTGCAGTACGGTGGGCACAGACAAGACCACGGAGGAGCTGGCGCAGAGCTTCTTAGCTTTGCAGGATAAAGGTGCCTACAACCTGAATCTGGTGACACCCACCCACTATGCTGCCCAGATCGCCGATGCACTGAGGAGCGCAAAAAAAGCCGGTCTGACCCTGCCGGTGGTGTGGAATACCGGTGGATACGAATCGGCGGCGGTGCTGGCGGCATTGGATGGGCTGGTGGATGTGTACCTGACGGACTGGAAATATGCTTCTGCGGACGTAGCTGCCACGCTGTCCCATAGTGCGGACTATCCGGCACGGGCAGAGGAGGCCTTACGGGAGATGGTGCGGCAGGTGGGCGGCGTGGTCTTTGACGGACAGGGGATGCTGACCCGTGGGGTGATCCTGCGGCACCTGTGTCTGCCGGGGTATCGCATGGATTCCATTGCGGTGCTGCGCCGGGCGGCGGCGGTGTTGGATGAGGCAGGTCTGCCCATCTCCACCATTCGCCTATCGCTGATGCGGCAGTACACACCGGCGTTTGTGGACGACAGAGACGATCTGCCCCGCTCCCTGCACCGGCGGGTGACGACCTTCGAATATGAGTCGGTGTTGGATGAGGCCGTGCGGTTGGGGTTCGATGGCTACACCCAGGAGAAGGACTCGGCTGTGACAGGCTATACACCGGCGTTTTTGTAAGCATTGGATCTGGAAAACGGCCACAGTGGATCCGATACAATATAAGAAAAACAAAAGATCACGCACCCATTGCAATGGAGACGTGATCTTTATTTTTACATAAGACGTATGTAATCTAATTTTATGAAATGATACTCTTATAGCTACCCTTCATTTCGCAAGAAATTTTCAAAAAAAATGCAAAAGGCTCTTGCATTATAGCGAAAAATGTGCTATCATTATACTGTCGAAACCACATGAAAAGAGATTGGTACAACATGGAACTGAAAAATGAAGCACAGGATTGGAAGAACTACAACTATCGGATCGTGAACAATCGCCTTCCGGATGTAGTGATCCGCAAGCTGGACGAGATCGCACGGGAGGTCGGCTGTTCCCGGAACTTTGTGATCCAGTGTATTCTGGAAAAGGCTGTGACCGATCCGGACGCACTGGTTACCGAACTGCGGAAGATGCCGTAAGATCCCCCCAAAAATGACAGGCACCCGACCCATGGGATACCCAAAGGGCAGCGGTGCCTGTTTTTTTATGCGCTCACGATGGTCCTGCGGGCCTATTTCCCCATTTTTTCTGCCCAATAGACGGCGTGGCTGATCCACTGTGCCATAGCGGGGTCGCTGTACTTGGGATTGCCGCAGCGGGTGATGTCATTGCCCAATGCGATACCGTGGGGGGCATCGGGGTAGATGTGCATCTCAAAGGGGAGACCGGCCTTTCGGTAGGCTTCGCCCAGCAGCAGGGCATTGCGGATGTCCACAAGCTGGTCATTGGAGGTATGCACCAGGAACAGGGGCACGGACTTGTCGTCCACGGCGGCTTCCAGGCTCACGTTTTCCAGCTCTTCCGTGGTGAGCTCGTCCTTGCCGAGGAGGTTTTGGAAGGAGCCTAAGTGGGAGAAGGAGGCGATACCGGAGACCACGGGATAGACCAGCATCATGCCGTTGGGTCTGTTTTTGCCGTATTCCATGCCGGTGGCTTCGTAGATGCAATCCCGGTGCCACATGGTGCCCAGGGAGCCGGCCAGATGTCCACCTGCTGAGAAGCCGGTGACAAAGATCTTGCCCTGGTCGATGCCGTATTCGTCGGCGTGATCCCGGATGTGGGCCACAGCGAGGGAGGCCTGGATGAGCTGTGCGGGGTAGACCTTGGTTCTGGCGACGTTATACTGCAAAACGAAGGCGTTATAGCCATGGGACACAAAGTCCAGCCCGATGGGTTCGCCTTCTCTGTCGGAGCAGACGCAGCCGTAGCCGCCGCCGGGGATAACGAGGATAGCGGATCTGGTGAACCCTGGCACGGGGTCAGCCACATAGCAATCGAGCCAGCAATCGGGATTGTTTTCCTCTAAAAATACACGTTTCAGTTGCATGGGAAAATCCTTTCTATGTTGAAAGTATTTTTTGGATTTACAAAGGGGGGGACGCTGGGTGGAGCTTTTGATCGTATACCGCCATAGGGCAGTGTGTCAAATGATCTCCCGGTAGCTGCCCAGGTAGCGGAAGGTCGGGCAGAGGCTGTCGAGCTCACCCATGAGCTGGGCAAAGGAGTCGGAATATACGCTGGTGTCCAGGTCAAAGTAAAACCGGAAGGAGAATTCGCGTTCCGGGATGGGGCGGGAGACAAGGCTGGTCAGGTTGATCCCACGGGCGTAGAAGCGGGCCAGCAGCTTGTACAGCGCACCGGGGCGGTTTTCCGTCTCCAGCATCAGCGTTGTGCGGTCGGCACCCGGATAGATCTCCAGATCCCGGGACACGCAGATGAAGCGGGTGTAGTTGTTGCCTACATTTTGAGCGGCGGGCTTGAGGTTGTCCAGTCCGTACAGCGCACCACAGGCGGCAGAGGACAGGGCGGCAAGGTCGTCTCGCCCCGATTCGGCTACGAGCTTGGCGGCCACGGCGGTGTTTTCGCAGTAGGTCACCTTCACGCCTAAGGAGTCTAAGAAAGCGGAGCACTGGTTGATGGCCTGTTCGTGGGAGATCACCTCACGGATATTTTCCAGCTTGGTGCCCCGTCTGGCCAGCAGGTTATGATCCACCTTCACCCGCACGGCACGGACGATATAGAACGAATGCTTTTCCAGCAGCTTATACACGCCCTCCACGATCCCGGCGGTGGAGTTCTCCACAGGCAGCAGCCCATACCGGCACAGTCCGTTTTCCACAGCGTGCAGCACGGCATCAAAGCTCTTGCAGTACACGATGCGGGGGGTGCGGAACAGCTTTTCGGCGGCGGCGGTGGAGTATGCGCCCTCGGTCCCTTGGCAAGCCACAACGGCATCCTCCGGGAACAGTGCAGGTGTGCCGTCGATGGCATTTTTTACGTTTTGGAACAGACCACCGTCGTCGTTCTGTAAGGTCTGCTCATGGGCTCTTGCCAGCTCGAACAAAAGGGAGTACAATACCTTGGTGTAGTCCCCCATGCCTTCCGGTGCCATATCGGCTACAGACGCCAATTTCGCCCGTTCTCTTGCGGCATCCAGCACCGGCAATCCCATTTGCTTTTTGTACTCGCCGATCTCGCTGGCCACCTGCATCCGTTCTGCAAACAGCCGCACCAATTCCCGGTCGATCCCGTCGATCTTCTCCCGATATGCGCCCAGATCCATTTTTTCCATCACTCTTATGCCTCTTTTCTTAGACTATCGGTTTTATTATACTCCATCCATCGAGGGATGTCAAGACTTGTATTGCAATGGATGGCAGAAGCTGCAAAAGGAAAAACGCCACTCCCGGTTAGTTAGGTGCTCATAAAACAGTTTCAGACCGAAATTACAAAATGAGCATCTGTCAGGC
>CAYXBQ010000021.1:0-22796 GCA_964463375.1 uncultured Ruminococcus sp.
AGGTAATGGCACAGCATCCCGGTCTTGAGCCACCACAAGGTGGAGTTGGTCTGGGGCCTGTTCATATGTCTATCCATCTTCTTCCGCTTGAACGTATAGCTGTGTCCCCGCAGATGGTTATCCCGTACGGTCGTCAGGTAAGAAAAAACATTGATGTCCGGCAGGATATTCCCCACCACAAACGCCCCTTTCCGGCTCCCGTGCAGTCCATAGGTACCGGAGAGAGTTTTGGCGATCTGGATATGGTCTTTTGCTTTCATATTTGCATCCCTGTGCTTTCTTATTTATTTGGATTGATTACGTTTTTTTCGAAAGCGATCCTTTTTGACAAAGTCCCGCTGGTTGTTTATGCCGGATCCTACAAAAAGCCTTGCAATTTTGTAGGATATATGGTACAATATATTTTGTTATTTCGACACCTATGAGGTTATGCCAACTGTATGAACAAAATCGTGAAAAAAGCACTGGCGGCTCTGTCCAAATACGATGTGGACCTGAAGAATCATTATGAAGAAACGAGACAATTTGAAAAAGCCACCAGACCCTACTACAATCGCATCACCACCAACATGATGGAGCGGATGCTGACGCTGCCTTCCGCTTATGACCAACCGGAACGGACGCTGCTCACCAGAGCCTTCAGCCGGGACGGCAAGATCGCACCGCTGATCATTTACTTCCACGGCGGCGGCTTTGTCACCGGGGATTTCGACAGCTACAGCCACGTCTGCGCCCATATGGCTGCCCAAACCGGCTACAAGGTCATTGCCGTGGATTACAGGCTGGCACCGGAGCATAAATTTCCAGCCGGTCCCGAAGACTGCTATGCTGCTGTCCAAACCATCCTCGCCCACTGCGAAGATTGGTATCAGGCAGATCCTGCCGAAGTGATCGTCATGGGCGACAGTGCGGGAGGGACTCTGTCCTGCGTGACCTCGATGATGGCACGGGATCGAGGCGGGCGGCTGCCGAAGAAACAGATCTTAGTCTATCCGGCCGCCTGGTGTGACTATCGGGAAAGCACGCCCTTTGCCTCGGTTGCGGAAAACGGAGAAGAATATCTTTTGACCATCAAGAAGCTGCAAGACTATATGGAGCTGTATCGTTCCTGCGAAGCGGATTACGAGGATCCCTATTTTGCGCCCCTGCGGCATACCAATTTTGCCTATCTGCCGGAGACGCTGATCCTGACCATGGAATTCGATCCGCTGCGGGATGAGGGAGAAGCGCTGGCCAGAGCCTTTCGGGATGGGGGAACGCCGGTGACGGTGCGCCGGATCCAGAACGGGATCCATGGTATGCTCAGTCTTCCCCCTGCCACGCCCATCACCCGGCAGCTGTACAAACATATTATTGCCTTTTTACAAGGAGCCGATCATGTCGAACGAGAAGAACGCTGACGAAAAACGAGTCCCCCGGGGGAGCAAGCATACAGAAAGCCATCTGCACTATTGGCGGGACAAAACCGTACACTGGGAACGGCTGGACAACATGGCAAAGGTGTTCCCTGCGCTGGTATCCCAGGAGGACAGCGAGGTGTTCCGCATCTCCTGTGTGCTGAAGAAGCCTGTGGAGCCGGGGGTATTGGAGGATGCGGTCAATGCAGCCATGGAGGAGTATCCCCTGTTTTCCTGCACCCTGCGGCACGGGATGTTCTGGTATTATCTGGAAAAAACAAGCTATCGTCCCACCATTCATGAGGAAAACGCCACGCCCTGCGGCCCCATCTATCGCAACGAACCCTGTGGTCTGCTGTTCGATGTGTCCTATTACAAAAACCGGGTACACCTGGAGGTGTTCCATGCGCTGTGCGACGGCACCGGTGCGTTCATGTTTTTCCGAACGGTGATGACTCACTATCTCACCAGCCTGCACCGAGATGTGGTCCCCTCGGCCATGCCGGACATCGGGATCGACAGCTCCGGTACGGAAAAGGCCGTGGATAGCTTCAGTCAATATTATAACAAAAAACGGATCAAAAGTAAAGACATTGCCGGGATTTTGGGTAAGGAACGCAAAAAAGTTTACCGACTCCGGGGACAAAAATCCCACGACCTGCGGCTATTGGTAACGGAGGGACAAGCCTCTGTGAAGGCTATCAAAGCGGCAGCCAAGGCAGAGGGTGTCACGGTGACGGTGTACACCACGGCCCTGCTCATCGCCAGTCTCCGGGACATCATGGATCCCAGAGATCGCCACAAACCGGTGTCCATTGCCCTGCCGGTGAACCTGCGGACCTACTTCCCTTCCGACACGGCACGAAACTTCTTTGGCATCGTGAACATCGAATACGATTTTTCCGACGGTGAGGATCTCTCCACCATCTGTCGCCACGTGACCGAGGCTCTGCACGAAAAGCTGACCCATGAGGCCATGGAGGAGATGATCGCCGAGCAGGTGAAGATCGAGAAATTCTGGCTGGTGCGGATCCTGCCGCTGGGGCTGAAGAATTTTGTCATGTCTCGGTACCAGATCCTCAGCGACAACCGGCGCACCATATGTCTTTCCAACATTGGCAAGGTGGATATGCCGCCGGAGCTGGCCGATTATGTGGACAGCTTCATGGTGATCAACAGCTGTGCCACCAAGCAGGTATGCATTTGCTCCTATCAGGATCGGATGCAGATCGTGTTTGCCGGGGTGCTGGCCGGGCGGGAGCTGGAGCGTTCCTTCTTCCGCAGACTGGCTGCCATAGATCCCTCGCTGACCATCACCACCAACTACACGGAAAAGGAGGTCGCTGAAGAATGAACGAACACGAAAGCCACGATGCCCACTACTGCCCCAAATGCGGCGTACATCTCACCGGGGAGCGCAACCGTTGTCCCCTGTGCGGCAAGCTTTTGGGACAGGTGGAGGTGGAGCGGTCGCTTGTGTATCCGGAGATCCCCCAGCAGTTCTCCTACAACCTGATCTTCAAGATCTCCACCTTTGCCGCCATCCTGTGCATCTTAGTCATCAACATCATCAATTTGGCCTTTATCCCCCATCTGGCGCTGTATATCCCGCTGACGCTGATCACCATTTGTGCCTGGCTCATCGTGAACATCGGCTACCGGAAGCGCAAGAACATCCCCAAAAATATCCTGTACCTCGCGATATTGTCCACCGGCGTGTGCATTTGGATCGACAATCTCCTGGAATGGTACCATTGGAGCGTGAACTATGTGCTGCCCATCATGTCGGGCGCGCTGAGCACCTTCTATTTCGTGCTGTCTCTGGTGGATCGCAAGAATTCCTCCACCTATGGGATCTACTTCCTGCTGAGCATGATCGGCACGGTGCTGACCCTCATCCTGTATCTCGTTGGCATCATCACGGTCCCGGCCTTTGCGGTGATCAGCGTGGGCGTGTCCATTGGACTGCTGTGCTTCCAGCTTTTGTTCCGTTGGCGCAGCTTTTCGTCGGAGCTGTTTCGCCGGTTCCATGTATGACATCGTTTCAGGCTATTTGCACCGAAACAGCACCTTGACAAACCGCATTTTTTGTGCTATTATAGGAATATACAAAGATAGTATCCCCATCTTTACCCAAAATTATCTCACGAGGTACGCATATGAAAGCAATTGTGATCCAAGAAGACCGCTCCCTTGTCTGGCAGGATGTGCCGGATCCGACCCCTGCCGCCGGTGAGGTGTGCATCGAGGTACACGCCGCTGCGCTGAACCGAGCAGACCTTTTGCAGAGAGAAGGCACCTATCCGCCGCCGCCCGGTTGTCCCGATTGGCCGGGTCTGGAGGTCGCCGGTGTGATCTGCGCCCTCTCCCCCGAAGCCGAAGCAGAAGGTCGTTTCCACCTGGGCGATAAGGTATGCGCACTGCTGGGCGGCGGTGGTTACGCCGAATATGTGACCGTGCCTTCCTGTATGTGTATGCCCATGCCTAAGGGTCTGTCCATGGTAGAAGCCGCCGCACTGCCGGAAGCCTTTGCCACCGCCTGGCTGAACCTGTCCTATGTAGGCGAAGCAAAAGCCGGGGAGACACTGCTCATGCAGGCCGGTGCCAGTGGCCTTGCCAGCGTGGTGATCCCCATGGCACGTGCTATGGGTCTGCGTGTCATCACTACCGTACTCGGTCAGGAAAAGGTCGAGCAGGTGGCCTATCTCCACGCCGACAGAGTAGTAGATACCACCACGGAATCCCTTGCCGAGGTGATGAAGGAAGAAGCTGCCGCCGGTCATCCGGTGAATCTGGCCATCGACTGTCTGGGTGGTCCTACCCTGGGCGAGTGCCTGCGTCATGTTGCCTTTGGCTGTCGCTGGATCATGATCGCCACCCTGGCCGGAGACGATTCCGTCATCGACTTCCGCAACGTGTATGTAAAGAACATACGGCTCATCGGCAGCACCCTGCGCAGCAAGTCGCCTGCAGTCAAGGGTGAGATCTTAGCCGAGCTGGTGGAAAAGGTATGGCCCATGCTCGAATCCGGCCAGATCCCCCAGAAGATCCACGCCGTGCTGCCCATCACCGAGGCAGAAGCCGCACAGGACATCCTCTACCGTGGGGAAAACGTCGGTAAGGTCGTTCTGACCGTAAAAGAAGATTGAATTTATATCGGGAACAAATCGCTGGTACATCGCTGTATCAGGGCTTTGTTCCCTTTTGCATAAGTTAACAATAATTTAAGGAGATATTCCCATGAAAAACAAGTATATCGCATTTACCGCGCCGGGTATCGCAGAGCTGCGGGAAGAAGAGCTTCGTTCGCCAAACGCCGGTGAAGTGCTGGTAGAAGTGGTGCGCTCCACCATCAGCAGCGGTACCGAACGTGCCAACCTGTCCGGCAACCCCAACATCGGTATCGGCCCCGACCTGCCGGATATGGCCACCTATTTTCCCCGTCGTTTGGGCTACAGCTGCGCCGGATATGTCAAGGAAGTGGGTGAAGGCGTGACCCATGTAAAGGTGGGCGACAGAGTAGTGGTATCCTGGAGCACCCACAACCAATACATCATCAAGGACGCCGGCAACATCCACAAGCTGCCCGACAACGTAGGCTGGAAGGATGCGGCACTGGGACTGATCGGTACCTTCCCCATGGCTGCTATCCGGAAGTGCCGGCTGGAAATGGGAGAATCTGCCATCGTCATGGGACAGGGCGTGCTGGGTCAGGTGGCGGTACAGCTGCTGCGGCTGTCCGGCGCTTGCCCGATCATCGCTGTGGATCCCGATCCCACCAAGAGAGAACGTGCGCTGACGCTGGGTGCAGACTATGTCTTTGATCCCTTTGCACCGGATTTTGTCAAGAACGTCAAGTCCCTGACCGGTGGTGTGAAGGTGGCTATCGAGGTGACCGGCAATGGCAAGGCTCTCGATCAGGTACTGGACTGCATGGCACGGTTCGGTCGTGTGGCACTGCTGGGCTGTACCCGTGACTCCAACTTCACCATCGACTACTACCGGAAGGTACACGGTCCCGGCATTACCCTGATCGGCGCACATACGCTGGCTCGTCCCGACCACGAATCCCATCCCGGCTGGTGGACCACCAGAGACGATATGGCTGCCCTGCTGCGTCTGACCTCTATGGGACGGCTGCACATGGGAGATCTGGTACAGGAGACCCACAAGCCCGAGGAATGCCCGGAGGTATATGCACGGCTGATGGTGGAAAAGGTATTCCCCGTCGTGCAGTTCCAGTGGCGGGAGGACTGAGCCATGCGGATCATGACCAGCAACATCTGGGGCGACTATTTCGGCAATCCGGTGGACGAACGGCTGGAACAGGTGCTTACGGTATACAAAAAGTATGCGCCTGACATTTTAGGGTTCCAGGAGATCACCGGCAGCTGGTACCACAGCGGACTGTTCCAGTCCCTCGCCGACACCTATGCCACCATTGGTGCCGAGACCGACTGGGACAACTACGTTCCCTTTGTGTATAACAAGAAGAAGCTCCACCCCATCGCCAAGGGCTACGAACGGCTCACCGATACCACCGATATGTCCAAGGCCATCACCTGGGCGGTGTTTGACAGTGACGAGGGACGCTTTGCCGCCTGCAACACCCACTTCTGGTGGATGACAGGCCCGGAGCATGATGCCGTGCGGATCCTCAATGCCACGCAGCTTGCCTCCCTCATGACACAGCTTCACCAGCGGTGGAACTGCCCTGTCTTTGCGTTCGGCGATATGAACACCGGTAGAGACAGCGGTGTGTTCACGGTGTACGACGGCTTCCATATCCGGCACCTGTGGGACATGACCGACAACAAGGAAGACATCAGCTCCCACCATGGGGACCCCGTGCGTGGCGAGGACGGCAAGTACCACGGCAGCACCACCGACAAGCCCCACCGTGCCTCCATCGACCACATCATTGGTCTGGGACAGTTCACTGTGGAGCAGTATCGGCTGGCGCTGGACAAAGAAGCATTGGATGCCACCGACCATTCGCCTGTGTACGCAGACGTAAAGCTGTGAGGTACGATCATGCAGAAGAAAATTCGTGTTGCCCAGGTCGGTATGGGACATGACCATGCCAACGTGACCTACGGCAGTCTGTGCAAGCTGTCCGACGATTACGAGGTCGTAGGACTGGCAGAACCTGTTGAGATGCACATGGGACGGCTGGAAAGCGATCCGCTGTACAAGGGGGCCCGGCTGTATACGGTAGAGGAGCTGCTGGACATGGAGCTGGATGCCGTAACCATCGAATGCGACGAGGAATACGCCACTCGATATGCACAGCTTTTCGCCGATCGTGGCGTAGCGGTACACATGGACAAGCCCGGTTCTCCCGGTGCGGCCTCCTTTGAAAAACTGGCTCGTACTTTGGAAGAACAGCATCTGCCCTTCCAAGTGGGGTATATGTACCGGTACAATCCCGTGATCCAAAAGGCGTTTGCCTATATCAAAGAAGGCAAGCTGGGGGATATTTTGTCGGTTGAAGCACAAATGAGCGTGCGGCATTCTGTGGAAAAGCGGAACTGGCTGGGGAAATATCCCGGCGGTATGCTGTACTACTTAGGCTGTCACCTGATCGACCTGATCTACCAGCTGCAAGGCGAACCCATGCAGGTGATCCCACTGAGCCAGCCTGCCGGCTTTGACGGTGTGACGGCCGAGGATCAAGGCATGGTACTGCTGCAATATCCCGGCGGCACTTCCTTTGCTAGATCCAGTGCGGTGGAGTACAACGGCTTTGAGCGGCGGCAGATCGTGATCAGCGGGACAAAGGGCACCATCGAGATCAAGCCCACCGAAAAATATCTGGCAGACGGGATGCATACCTTTGCCGCCTTCACCAATTTTGAAAACGAAAAGACACCGTGGGGCGACAGTGCCGAGCGTTGGGATTCCGGTGCCTTTGACCGATACGATGCCATGATGGGTGATTTTGCTGCCATGGTCCGTGGGGAAAAGGAAAATCCCTATTCCTACGACTATGAGATCCGGCTGTTCCGGCTGCTCATGCGCTGCTGCCGTGGAGAATGAGAGGATAGCTATGCGAAAAGAAAAATACGAATGGATACACAGCTGGTGTGACGAAACCGCACGGACAGACGTACCACGGGTACTGCTGATCGGCGACTCTATCACCAACGGATACCAGGCCAAAGTTAGAGAGGCCCTGCGTGGCATATGTCAGGTGGACTACATCGCCACCTCCTACGCCATCGATGCACCGTTCTACAGTGCCCTTGTGGAAAGCTTTGCCGCCGACAGCCACTATGACGTGATCCACTTCAACCACGGTCTGCACGGAGCCCACATGACCACGGATGTGTACGAAGCGGGTATGGCTGCGCTGACGGAGAAGCTCATGGCCATGGGCAAGGTGATCCTTGTGACCAGCACGAAGACCTACAACCCCGGCACGGATGTACCCACGGAATTCCACAAGCTGGTGGTGGAGCGGAACGAAGCGCTGGTGCGGCTGTCGGAAAAGTACGGCTGTGCCATCGACGATCTGTACGCCGTCAGTGCCGCACTGCCCATGGATGCCTACAGCGGTGACGGCACCCACTTTGCAGAAGCGGGATACGATGCACTTTGCGCAGCTGTGGTGGACAGCGTGCAGGCGGCGCTTTGATTTGTATAGGCAAAAAGGCACATGGTTCGCCCGTGTGTCTTTTTTTGTGCGCACATCACTCCCCATATTCGACAAGTTTTCTCGCCCAGGCATGGGATATTTCTGTATCTCCATCCATTGCGAAATAGGTAAAAAAGGTGTATAATATATCTTTGGCAACACTACAAAAATCATATCTCGGAGGCCTTCTACAGATCCCATGAACATTTTTAGACCAAAAATCATCGACACTATGAAACAGTATTCCGGAAAGAAGCTGGTGAATGACCTTGTCGCCGGGCTGATCGTAGCCATCATTGCGCTGCCTCTGTCCATTGCACTGGCCATCGCTTCCGGTGTTTCTCCCGAAAAGGGACTGTACACCGCCATCGTAGCCGGATTCGTCATCGCTCTCTTCGGCGGCAGCGCCGTTAATATCTCCGGTCCCACGGCAGCCTTTGCTACCATCGTGGCCGGTATCGTGGCACAGCACGGCACAGACGGTCTGGTGATCGCTACGCTGATGGCCGGTGTACTGCTGATCCTCATGGGCATCTGCCGTGTGGGCTCGCTGATCAAATACATCCCCCACACCATCACCACCGGTTTTACCGCCGGGATCGCCGTGACCATCGTGGTGGGACAGCTGAAGGATTTCCTCGGCCTGACCTACCCCGCCGGTACCAACGCCATTGAGACCACCGAAAAGCTCGCTGCTGTTGCTTCCTCCATCGGTACCCTGAACCTCCAGGCACTGCTGGTGGGCTGTATCGGTCTTGCCATCCTGATCCTGTGGCCGAAGGTTTCGAAGAAGATCCCCGGTTCCCTGATCGCCGTTGTGGTAGGCGTGCTGGTGGTCAAGTTTACCGGTTTGCAGGTGAACACCATCGGTAACCTGTACACCATCTCCCGTGCCTTGCCCACCGTCTCTGTACCGACCTTTTCCCTGTCCTCTGTGACCTCTCTGTTCTCCAGTGCCTGCACCATCGCCATTCTGGCCGGGATCGAATCGCTGTTGTCCTGCGTGGTCTCTGACGGCATGATCGGGGACAAGCACAACTCCAATACGGAGCTGATCGCACAGGGGCTGGGCAACATTGCATCCGGTCTGTTCGGCGGGATCCCTGCCACCGGTGCCATCGCTCGTACCGCTGCCAACGTAAAGAACGGTGGTCGTACCCCTGTGGCCGGTATGGTACACGCTGTGGTACTGCTGCTGGTGCTGGTCCTGCTCATGCCCTACGCCGCCTGGATCCCCATGCCCATCATCGCCGCTGTGCTGTTCTTAGTCGCTTACAACATGAGCGAATGGCGGGAGTTCGTACATATCTGCAAGACCGCCGGTTTCCACGACATTCTGGTGCTGGTGCTGACCTTTGCGCTGACCATCCTGTTTGACCTGGTGGTAGCTATCCTCGTCGGTCTGGCTGTGGCGTATGTGCCGCTGCTGGTGAAAAAGCTCCTGAAGAAGGATACACAGGTCAAGGCCAACTGATCCGCACATCCGTATAAATCCAAAACGCCGTTCCATGTATCTGTGTACAGGCACGGCGTTTTTTTGAAAAATACTTTTTTATAAAAAAGGGGGAGGAGATACCCATGACTTTTCCACAGATTCTCACCGGCTGCATGATGGTATTTATGCTGATCGGTGCGCTGGATCATCTTTGCGGCGACAAATATGGGCTGGGAACGCAGTTTCTCCGGGGATTTGAAGCCTTTGGTTCGCTGGCCGTCACCATGACCGGTGTACTGGTGCTGCTGCCCTATGTGGAACGATATATAGGTCCCCTGATCACACCGTTGTGCGACATATTCGGGATCGACCCTGCCATGGTGGTGGGTATGCTTTTGGCCTGTGACATGGGTGGCTATCCGCTTTCCCAGAGCCTTTCCACCTCGCCGGCAGCCATTGGTCTTGGTGGGATGCTGCTGGGCAGTATGATGGGTGCCAACATCGTCTTCAACATACCCGTGGCGCTGGGCATGGTCAAGGTTGAGGATCGACCCGCCATGTCTCTGGGAATCTTGTGCGGCTTTATCACCATTCCCATCGGCTGCTTCTGCGGGGGACTGGTGGCTGGCTACGATGCCCTCCTGACCCTGCGGCTGCTGATCCCGGTGATCGTGGTATCGCTCGTCATCGCACTGCTGCTGTGGCTGATCCCAAATGGCATTGCCAAGGCATTCCTTCTCTTCGGCAGAGTCATCAGCATCGTGGCAACACTGGCCTGTGTGCTGTCCATCTGCCAATCCGTCACGGGGCTTATGGTACTGCCGGGGCTGGGGGACATTCGGGACGCTATGGATCTGGTGGTGAACATCGTGCTGATCCTGCCGGGGACCTATGTGATGGTCACGCTGCTGTCCCGGCTGCTGGCGAAACCTGTGGAAAAGTTGGGGCAAAAGCTGCACATCAACAGCACCGCCACCACGGGATTGGTCACCACCATCGCCAACTGCATCCCCACCATGGGCATGACCGGAGACATGGATCGCCGTGGCAAGGTGCTGAACTTTGCCTTTTTGGTCAGCGGCGGGTATCTGCTGGGAGATCATATGGCGTTCTGCAATGCCATGGAACCCACGCTGGTGCTGCCCATGATCGTTGGCAAGGCAGTGGCAGCGGTAACGGCTCTGCTGCTGGCCATGTTTTTGACCCGGCATTACGACACAGAATCGAAATAACAAGGAGATCCTATGGAAACCACAACTATCAACCACGCAGACCGGGCAGCGGCGCTGTTTTTGTCCGGCTACAACTGTGCCCAATCGGTCATGGGTGCCTTTTGTGATGTGACCGGCATGGACTTTGCCACAGCGATGCGGCTGTCATCTTCCTTTGGGGGCGGCATGGGACGGATGCGGGAGGTCTGCGGCACGGTGTCCTCCATGCTCATGATCGCCGGGATCCTGTGGGGCTACGAAGGCACCGGCGAAGGAGGCGAAAAGGCGGCGCACTACACCAGAGTCCAGCATCTGGCAGCAGAATTCAAAGCGGTACACGGTACCATCATCTGCCGGGAGCTGATCGCCGGACTGAAAAAAGACAGCTCTCCCATTCCGGAACCACGGACGGAACAGTACTATAAGGAACGCCCCTGTGTCCGGTTCGTGCGCACCGCTGCGGAAATACTGGATCGTGAACTGCAATGTGAAAAGGTTGAAGAAGTACAATGAACCCTGCTGGATTCGTATTTTCCTAAAATAAAAAGATAAAATCAAAAAATGACCCCTGCTGGGTGGTACATACGCCATCTGCATCGGTCATTTTCTTTTGCTTATTTTTTGATTTCTCTTTTCCACCGCTTGTCGGCAAGGTCACAGAAACGCTTGATCAGCTTGGTCTCGTTGGGGTCGTAGGGGTAGCCGTTGAACCGGAACAGGTCGTGCTGCCATTTGGTCAGGTCCCGCTTGCCCTGGAGGAAGGCCTCGTCAAACATACCGCCCCAAGGTTCGAAGGTCTGGGAATAGCCCTGCATGAGCCCCCAGTTGTAGGAGCCAATTTTTTCCAGATAGAACAGGGGGAAGATCTCGTTCACGTGGTTGCCGCCCAGCCGGTTCAGCCATTCGTTGTTGATCAGCGGCCGGTCGCAGTGTTCCCGCAGCACCTCGATGATCTGCACCATATCGGGATACGGACCATAGTAATGGAAGGTGATCACGTCGGACAGTTCCACGGCACGCAGTTCTTCCGGCGTTACCTTGGACCAATCGGTGGTCATGCGCCAGATGTCGGCGGTCAGAGGCTGGATGGGATCGTGGGCGCGAATGATCTCGAAAAACCGCTCCATGGCCGGTACGCTCATCATGCCACGGCGGCTGTTGCCGATCTCGTTCCACACATCCCAGATCTGGATTCGCTCGTCCTTGGCATATTTCCCGGCGATCTCATCCACCATGGTGAAGTAGGCGGGACCGATCTCCGGATCATCCAACAGCTGGTAGCCCGGTTCGGTGTAACCACCGGCGTGGGGTCCCTTTTTGATGCCGCTGTGGTAGCCCCAGTCCACCGGTTGTTCGCCAAACACAGGTGCCTTCCAGAAGGGCTTCGGCACACAGCAGTCGTTGCCCAGACACAGCATGACCTTGATCCCATGGCGGTCTGCCACGGTCAGGTAGTCTTCCAGATTCTGCATAAAGGCATCGTGTTCGTAGTACCAGCATTCGAACTGGATCACGGCACGGACGGCGTTGTAGCCAATATCCGCAGCCAGACCCAGCTCATAGTCCAGCTGCTCCATGACCTCTTTGTGTCCGTATGCTTGCCACAGGGCGATCCGGTTCACGCAGTTGGACGGGTAGCCCGCAAAGCCACGGATCCAGGGCTGGGCATTGTACCATTCCCAGGCTTTCTCACGGGACCATTGGCCTTTGGATAATGGTTCCTGCTGTATTTTTTCACACATAGCCATTGCTCCTTTGCGATTCTATTGGTGTATTTGCATCACTGGAAACAGTATAGCAGAAACGATGGCAATTGTCAAGAGTATTTTACCATTCCACCAGTGCCACCGAGGCGCAGGGCAGCTTTACGTGCAGCTTGCCATCCACCACATCCACCGTCTCCGGCTTCGTGGGAACGACGGTATCCGGGGCTGCAAAGGTATTGTGTGCGTGGGGTTCGCCGCCTAAGAGCGTGACTTTCGCCTGTTTTAGCTGTCCGCCAAAGGTGTCTATCTCCACGTCCTGTGCCGTGTCGTAGGACAGGTTTGCCATGGTCACCGTGGTCTTGCCATCCTTTTCCGATGCCGATACCGACAGACCTTCCCCGTCCACGGCGGTACCGATCTGTCTGGCACCCATATGATTCTTGTACATTTTGAACACATAATAGGTTGGCGTGACGATGGCGTTGTCTCCGGCGGTCAGAAACAGGCAGTGGATGTTGTTGCAAAGCTGTGCTACATTCGCCATGACCACCCGGTCGCAGTGGTTGTTGAAGGCGTTCAGGCTCAGTGCCGTGATCACACCGTCCCGCATGGTGCTCTGCTGCTCATACAGGTTGTAGCCCTTGGAGGGACCACTGCCTTCCGGATGCCACGCACCCCATTCGTCCACGATGATCTTGACCTTTTTCTCCGGATCGTGCAGCTCCATGGCTCCGCTGTGCCGCCGGATCATGTCGTCCAGTCTGCCGGCTCTGCCCACCAAATTGTCCCATTGTTCCTTGGTGAAGTTGACGCAGTCGCCGGAACCGCCGCAGTAGTAGTGGAACGCCAGGGCATACAAAGGCACCCGATGGGCATACTCCCGCATGAAGCCGTCTGTCCAGTGGTAGTTGGCAGAATCCGCACCGCAGGCCACGTATTTGGCACCGTGGAGATTGACGGTGTCGCACAGGGTCACGTACTTCACATATTCTCGGGCGTACTGCACCGGGGTCATATTGCCACCGCCACCCCAGTTTTCGTTGCCGATGCCCCAATAGGGAATATCAAAGGGTTCGGTGTGTCCATTTTCCCCACGTTCCTTTGCCAAAGTGGTGGAGTTTGCCGGCGCGTTGCAATATTCCATCAGATCCCGCATATCCATGGGGGTCATGCCGGTGATATTGGCAGCCACATAGGGCTCGGCACCGGTCATTTCGCAGAAGTGGAGAAACTCATGGAGCCCCACTTCATTGGTCTCTAACCGACCATCGTTGCGGTACCACCAGCCCATGGTCGTAGGACGCTTGTCACGGGGACCAATGCCGTCCCGCCACTTGTAGGTCTCGGCAAAGCAACCGCCCGGCCAGCGCAGTACCGGTGGATCCAGCTCCCGGAATTTTTCGATCACGAAATTGCGGAACCCATCGGTATTGGGAACAGCCGAATCCTCGCCGACCCAAAGCCCGTCCCGGAAGACACCGCCGATATGCTCGGAGAAGTGACCGTAGATGTGGGGATCGATGGTGCCTGCACTGTTGCAGGGGAGTAAACAGATTTTTGCCATAGGAAGAGCCTCCGTTATCATACAAGTAGATATGGTCATAGTATACAATACTACGCCGGATTTGTCAAGCGTATTTTGTGTTTTTACGGTAATTCCTTGTAGGTATCGTTGATCTTTTCGATCGTGGCAACGACAGCCGATTTTCTCGCTTCGATATAGGAAACCGCAGAACCGGCATCCGCATTCCGCACCAGATAGATCAGCTCCGACAGCTTATTGTTTTCGCCACTGAAGACATTGCCGCTGAAGGCGTAGCCCAGATCGACATACTGCACGTCTCGAATGATCTTGAACATATCGTAATCATCGGGAGAATCTGCCAGCTTGCCACCCAGCACATTGTCCCATACCTTCGGCACCACATAGTTGTAGTTGTAGCAGCTCATGGCCTCCACCAACGTACCGATCAGTTCGCTGTTGCCGGCAGAGGACAGGGGGATCGCCCAGTAGATGTCACAACCGGAGGAACGGAATTCCTTTTGGTTCTCATCGAATTTCGGGAATGGCAGTACGCCATAGGAAATATCTGCATCTCGTACCGTTTCGTACAGGTTCCGGTTTTCGGCGAACATGAACAGACCCTTGTTGGCAACAAACAGCTCTACGCCAAACTGGTTTGCCTCACCATAGTCGTCGATGGTGTATTCCATGAGCTTGTCCGTCTTTTCCAGAATGGCTACCGTATGCTCCAGTGTATCCACAAATTGCAGGTTGCCGTCCTTGTCCTTCCCCAGCACCGTGCCTTCCAGATCCGACTGCATGCCCATTTGCCCGTACATGGAGGTGAGCAGTCCCCACTGGTCTTTTTCGTCCAGCGTACCGTCCCCGTTGGTATCGATGGTCGCAAGCTCGGCTAAGGTGATCAGGTCGTCGATATACCAGGCTCCCTGCCGCACGTCCTCATACGGGATCTCGATCCCCAGATCGGCAGCGATGTCCTTGTTCACCGCCAGCACATAGTTCATGTAAATGCCGCTCAGTGCCAGTGGATTTGCCGTACAGGGCAGCTTTCCCTGGATGGTGAATACCTCGGTCGAGCCATTCCACCAGGGCTTGTCAAAGTCGATCACATCCACCTGTCGCAGGTCGTAAAAATCCCCCTTGAGCGCATTGCCGATGGTCAAAAGGTCGTGGTTGTAGAAAAGATCGTAGCTATCATCCCCGGAGATCACCAGATTGTGGAGCGTAGTTGCCAGTGGTGTACAATCTTGATCTGCTGTCAGCCCGATCTCCACATTGAAGCGCTCCTCGATTTCCGCACGCTGGGAAAAAAGTGCATCGTTGATGGCCTCTCCCGTCTCCTCCTCAGCATAGATATACTTGGTTGCCTCATACCACGTAGTGGTCAAAATCTGCATATCGGCACCGGCAAAATCCTTTTCCGGCAGATCATCCGGGATCACGGTGTCCTCGCTTTCGGTGGCCTGCGCCGTTTCGCTTTCCGACTGCACTGCCGGCTGTGTCTCATCCTCCTTTGCCTGACAGCCTGTGACCGCTGCCATAGCAAGCAGACATGCCAAAAATAAACAGATCCTTTTATGCATATTCGATATCCTTTCTCCCCGATCGGGGGTTGCATTCTGTGTCTGTTTACAGTATAATATATGTAACTGCATTTGTCAATCCCGGAAATCCACCAATCCACGTGTAAAAAATTGATCTTACGCCATGCGCCCGTCGCCGTTTTGGCAGAAAGGAGTCCTACCATGGAGCTTGAGCACTGGCTTACCACCAATACCTGGGGAGAAAAATTTTTCTATATCCGCCAGACGCGCATCCCTTTTTTCAACGTGATCCTCTGCGGTCTGACCCAGCCCAATCCCCGATACGATGTGGATTTTTCTGCCGGCTGTCCCTGCACCATCTTCGACTACACCCTCTCCGGTACCGGCACCATCACAGACAAAAACGGCATACATCCCCTCACCGCCGGCAAGCTGCTCTTTATCCCCAAGGGTGCTGTCGTGCGTTTTCAGGCGGACAGGGACGAGCCCTTCAAAAAGCTCTGGATCCAAATGACCGGCACGGTGTGGCAGTCCTATCGTGCGATGTTTTCGCTGCCCACAGATCATGTGCTGATCGACTCTTGCCCGGTGGAGCTGCAAATGTGGGAGATCGCCAATCTTCTCAAGGGCACAACACCCGCCAACGTGTATGAGAATATGCGCCATATCGCCGTATCGGTGTTCGACATTCTTACCCAGCTGCGCAAAGAGGAGACCTTTGGGATCACAGAGGAAAAGGATACCCTGCCCTACCAGATCCGCCGCCTGCTGGACGAAAACATCTACCACGACATCACGGTACGGGAGATCGCAGACCGGCTGTACATCACCGATTCCCACTGTATCCGCACATTCAAAAAGCAGTTCGGTGTCACGCCCATGCAATATTTGGCGCACATGCGGATGGAGCAGGCAAAGATCTTTCTGCGGGAGACCAACATTCCCATCCAGGACATTGCCCACAAGCTCTGCTTCTACGACAGCCAGCACTTTTCCTCTGCCTTTCGTCGTGTCAATGGTATTTCCCCCACTGCCTTCCGCCAAGCATGACCGCACGGCCTTTCCCATAGCAAAAAAACAGCGATACGATCTCCCCATAGGACCGCTTCGCTGTTTTATTTTGTATTCGTTTACACGCCGATCTTCCGGAATTTTTCGTACCGGGTCGCCAATAGTCTGGGGGTAGACAGGCGGCTCAGTCTGCCGATCTCCTTTACCAGCATCCCTTTCAGCTCCGTGGCGATCTCTTCGTTGGTGCGATAGCCTTCGTGGAGGATCACGTCTGCGATCTGCATGCCATAGAGATCCTCGGCTGTCAGGCGCAGTACCTCGGCGGCTTCCGGTGCCTTGGTGGAATCCTTCCACAGGATACTGGCGCAGCCCTCCGGCGAGATCACGGAATACACCGCATTGTCAAACATGATCATGCTGTCGCAAATGCTCAGAGCCAGCGCACCGCCGGAGCCCCCTTCGCCAATGACCACCGTCACGATGGGCACCCGAATGCCGAACATTTCCCACAGGTTTTCCGCAATGGCCTGTCCCTGCCCCCGTTCCTCGGCACCGATACCGCAATAGGCACCGGGACTGCCGATGAAGCAGATCACAGGCCGGTGGAATTTCTCCGCCTGTTTCATGAGCCGCAGGGCCTTTCGGTAGCCTTCCGGGGAGGGACAGCCGAAATTGCGCTTCATCCGTTCCTCCAGGGTATCGCCACGCTTCATGGTGATGCAGGTCACCGGTTCGCCACGCAAAAGGCCTACGCCGCCGCAGATGGCACCATCGTCCGCAAACCGCCGGTCGCCGTGGAGCTCCACGAAATCGTCGATGATCTGGTCGATGTAAAAGCTGCCCATGGCACGAGCGGACGAACGGGCTAAGGTCACTTTATCGTATGCGCTCATCAGGCATTCCTCCGATCCTTTTGATAGCTGTCCCCATGGAGAGAGAGCAGTCTTGCCAGTGTCTTTTCCATATCCTGCCGGTCGATGAGCAGGTCACAGAAGCCGTGCTCCAGCTGGAATTCCGCTCTTTGGAAGCCCTCCGGCAGCTTCTGACCGATGGTCTGCTCAATGACTCTTTGTCCGGCAAAACCGATGAGGGCACCGGGTTCGGCGGCGATGATGTCCCCTTCCATGGCAAAGCTGGCTGTGACACCACCGGTGGTCGGGTCGGTCAGTACGGCGATATAGAGCAGTCCCGCATTGCTGTGCCACCGGATCGCACCGCTGACCTTAGCCATCTGCATCAGAGACAGCACGCCCTCCTGCATTCTGGCACCACCGGAGCAGGTGAAGCCGATGACCGGCAGCCGGTTCTCCGTGGCATATTCGAACAGCCGGGTGATCTTTTCGCCCACCACAGTGCCCATGGAACCCATCATAAAGGTGGAATCCATGGCAAACAGCGCACAGGCATGACCGCCGATCTTGGCTGTACCGGTGAGCACCGCTTCTTTTTCGCCGGATTCCGCCATGGCTTTTTCCAGCTTCTTTTCGTATTCCGGGAAGTGCAGCACATCGTGGCTCACCAGTTCTCCGTCCAGTTCCTTGAAGGAGCGGCGGTCTGCCACCATGTTGATGCGTTCTCGGGCACTCATCCGGAAATAGTGGCCGCAGCGGGGACAGATCTTGCGCTGTCCGACCAGTACACTGACCGCAAGCTCGGCACCGCAGCTTTTGCATTTTACCGATTCTGCCATCACATCTCCTCCTCTTTTGGTTCTTGGATCACAAAGGAAAATTCTGCCGTGACGCACACCTTGCCATCCACCTTGCCTTCCCCCTTGGCGAAGTAGAAGGGGTGACGAGCTCTGGTGATCTCACAGGCAGTCTCCAGCGTGTCGCCGGGATGCACGGGATTCTTGAACCGCACCTTATCCAGTCCGGCAAAAAAGGTCAGCGAGCCCGGCTTGATCTGGCCTTGCAGACACATACACGCCGACTGAGCCAGCATCTCACATAACATCACCCCCGGCACCACCGGATGATCCGGGAAATGGCCTTTGAGGAACCATTCGTCCCCTTTGATGTGGATCTTCCCGTGGGACACGCCGTCGATAAGCTCTGCTTCATCCACCAGCAGCATGGGCTCTCTGTGGGGCAGAAGGGTCTTGATCTCTTCTTTTGTCATACCGATTCACCACAACTTTCATCCGCATAGGTCCGCAGTGCAATGCAGGCATTGTGACCACCAAAGCCCAGAGAAGTGGACAGTGCCAGGGTGGGATCGAACTGCTTGGCTGTGTTGGGACAAACGTCCAGGTCACAGTCCGGATCGGGATTCTGGTAGCCAATGGTGGGCGGGATCGTGCCGGTGTTCAGAGCGATCACGGCGGCAATGGCTTCCACGGCACCGGCGGCCCCCAGCATATGTCCGGTCATGGACTTGGTGGAGCTGACCACGGCACCGTAGGCTGCATCTCCCATGGCGTACTTGATGGCTTTTGTTTCCGTGCTGTCGTTCAGGGGCGTGCTGGTTCCGTGGGCATTGATGTACACCCGATCCGCTGCACGATAGTCCGCTTCGTCCATGGCTTGGCGAATGGCACGACCGCCGTCTTCGCCCGTGGGATTGGGGGAGGTCACATGGTGGGCATCGCAGGTGGAGCCGTAGCCGACCACCTCGCCCAGGATCTTGGCACCTCTGGCCTTTGCGTGTTCCAACGCCTCCAACACCAGCCCGCCGGCACCCTCTCCGATGACAAAGCCGTTTCTGTCCTTATCAAAGGGAATGGACGCACGCAGGGGATCGGCGGTCTGGGTCAGTGCCATGCAGTTCTGGAAGCCAGCCACGGCCAAAGGATTGATAGAGGCCTCGGAACCGCCGGAGATCACCACGTCTGCGTATCCATGTCGGATGGCACGGAAGGCTTCTCCAATGGCGTTGGTACCGGTGGCACAGGCCGTGGTCACAGAGACGCAGGGCCCCTTGGCCCCGAACCGGATGGCGATCTGTCCGGCTGCTATATTGGAGATCATTTTGGGCACAAAGTGGGGCGACACACGAGCATTGCCACGGGTCTGCATGGTATCGTATTCTTCCATGAAGGTGGTGAAGCCGCCGATGCCGGAGCCAAAGTATACCCCGAACCGATCGTGGTCTACGTTTTCACCCAATTCTGCCTGTGCCATAGCCTGGGCAGCGGCACCAATGGCGTACTGGGTAAAGCGGTCGGTCTGCTTCACTTCCATTTTTGTCATATAGGCCAGCGGGTCGAAGTCCCGGACCTCTGCCGCCACCTTTACCTTGAACGCCGCCGTATCAAACCGGGTGATCTCTCCGATGCCGCACACGCCTTGTAGTAGATTTTTCTGGTATGTTTCCACATCACAACCAATGGGAGAGACCACGCCCATCCCGGTGATGACAACTCGTCTGTTCATAGTATTCCTTCCTTATCTTTACCTTTTACATTGCCAAACCGCCATCGATGCGGATCACGTCTCCGGTGATGTACCCAGCCATGGGGGAGACCAAATAGGTCACAAGGGCGGCGATCTCCTCCGGCTTTGCCATTCTGGCAAGTGGCACATTTTCTGCCAGGCCGTTGTTGTCCACCAGATCCTTGGTCATGTCCGTCTCCACCAGCCCCGGCGCCACGGCATTGACGGTGATCCCACGGGCAGCCAGCTCCTTAGCGGCAGACTTGGTCATACCAATGACACCGGCTTTGGATGCCGCATAGTTCACCTGTCCGGCATTGCCCATGATCCCGGCTACCGACGAGATATTGACGATCCGTCCGTATTTCTTCCGCATCATCTGCCGAGACACGTGGCGCATCATATGGAATGTACCCTTCAGGTTCACGCCGATCACCGCATCAAAGGCAGCTTCGTCCATCTGGGGCATAAGCATATCCTTGGTGATCCCGGCATTGTTGACCAAAATATCGATCTTGCCATAGTCTGCAGCGATCTGCTTTACCAACGCTTCACAGTCGGCATAGTCGGTCACGTCCCCATAATAGAACGTAGCCTTTCTGCCCAGAGCCGTGACTTTGGCGATGGTGTCGTCGGCGGCGGCTTCGTCGGCTCTGTCTACCACGGCAACGTCTGCACCCGCTTCGGCGAGAGCGATGGCGATGGCTTTCCCGATCCCACGGGCGGCACCGGTCACCACGGCACACTGTCCGGCAAGCATATCTTCTCGATACTGTCTCATCCGAGCACCTCCTCACAGACCGTGCGCAGGCTGTCGGCATCCTGTACGGAATACACCGCCACGGTCTTGTCGATGCGTCTCACCAGTCCCGCCAGCGTCTTTCCGGCACCGCATTCGATGAACACTTCAGCACCGGCAGCGATCATGTTTTCCACAGACTTTTGCCACTGCACAGGATTTTGCACCTGTGCCGCCAGCGTTTCCTTGCCGTTTTCGCTGTAGGGAGTCGCTGTCAGGTTGGCATACACCGGGATCTTGGGTGCAGTGAAGTCCATGTCCTTCAGCGCACCGGCCAGCTTTTCGGAGGCTTCTGCCATAAAGGGAGAATGGAATGCGCCGCTGACGGGAATGTCCAGCACCCGTGCGCCTGCTGCTTTTGCCTGGAAACTCTCGATACCGGCTTTGGTACCGGAGATGGCGATCTGTCCGGGGGAATTGTAGTTCACGGGATACACGTCCGGGATCTCTGCGCACAGGGCTTCGATGGCTGCCGGTTCCATTTTCATCACCGCTGCCATACCGGGCTCCATACCACGGGAGGCCGCATCCATGAACTGTCCCCGCTTGGTCACCAGCGAAAAGCCGTCCATGTGGGAGTAGGCTCCGGCATAGGCCAGCGCTGCCACCTCACCCAGCGAAAAACCGGCGGCAAGGTCGGCGTGGATGCCATTTTCTTCCAGTGCCAACGCTGCGGCTAAGTCTACCAGATAGAGGCAGGGTTGGGTGTTGACGGTCTGCCGCAGTTCCTCGGCTGTGCCGGAAAAGGACTGTGCCATGGTACCGGGACGCAGGGTCTCTGCCCCTTCGTAGAGCGCTTTTACAGCCGGGGAGACTTCGTACAAGCTCTGTCCCATGCCGCTGTACTGTGCGCCCTGTCCGGCAAATACGAATGCAATTTTCTTCATTATAATAATACTTTCTTGATAAATTGGTTTACCGATTGGCGATAAAGCGTCTGGCACCCAGTAGGCACTGCTCGGCTTCGGTCATGACCTCTTCTAAGATCTCCGATGCCGTCTGCTGCTTTTTCACCAGTCCGGCGATCTGTCCTGCCAGATAGCAGCCATCCTTTTCGTCCCCTTCCACGGCACCCTTCCGCAGCGCACCGACACCCATTTGCTCTAAGGTCTCGTCGTCGATATCGGTGTATTCTGCCTTGGCGTACCGGCGGGAATAGGGGGTCTTCAAGCTGCGTACCGGGTGACCCAGACGGCGGCCGGTGACGATGGTGGAAATGTCTCCCGCCTTCAGCACCAGCTCCTTATAATGGGGATGCACCGGGCATTCGGCAGCCACTAAGAACCGGGTACCCATCTGGACACCCACAGCCCCCAGCATCAGTGCCGCCGCCAGTCCACGACCGTCTCCGATCCCACCGGCAGCGATCACGGGGATAGACACCGCATCCACCACCTGGGGGACCAGCGGCATGGTGGCCATTTCGCCAATGTGACCGCCGGATTCGCCGCCTTCCGCAATGACTGCGTGTGCGCCCTGCCGTTCCATCATTTTGGCAAGTCCCGCAGAAGCTACCACAGGAATGACCTTGCAGCCGGCATCCAGCCAGCGTGCCATACACTTCGACGGATCTCCGGCACCGGTGGTCACCACCTCGACCTTTTCCTCGGCGATCACGGTTGCCACGTCTTCCACGTAGGGGCTCATGAGCATCACGTTCACGCCGATGGGACGAGTGGTCAACTCTCTTGCCCGGCGGATCTGGTCACGAACGTAGGCACCATCTCGGCTCATGGCAGAGATGATCCCTAGTCCCCCAGCTTCCGATACCGCCGCCGCCAGTCCTGCATCGGACACGTGGGCCATACCACCTTGGAAAATGGGATAACGGATACCGACAAGGTCGCACAGAGGCGTGATGATCACTGCTTTGCCTCCTCGATCTTGGCGATCAGATCCCCAACGGTCTTGCCGATCTCACCGGCCTGCAGTGCAACGCCGTATTCGTCTTCTACATCCATCAGGATCTCCACGGTGGTCAGGGAATCGATACCCAGATCACTGAGAGCGGTTTCGGGGGTGATAGCGTCTACTTCTTCACCAGTGTGGTCAGCGATAATTTCCTTCAGTTTTTCGAGAATCATAATGTACCTCCAAAAGATGTTGTAACCAATGGTTACTGAATTTTTTATAAAAATGGGATTTGCTTACTGTGTA
>CAYXBQ010000021.1:22896-45305 GCA_964463375.1 uncultured Ruminococcus sp.
GTAAAATTTTCAGGAGTGGGGTGGTTCGCTCTCCTATTTAGCTTCACTATATCCCCGCTTCGAAATTCCATCAAACTTTGGAAAATTTTTCCGTCAGGTAAAATTTTCAGGAGTGGGGTGGTTCGCTCTCCTATTTAGCTTCACTATATCCCCGCTCACCAGCGCAGGATAACACCACCGCTGGACAGGCCGCCACCGAATGCGGTCATAGCCACCAGGTCTCCCCGGTGCAGCTTGCCGGAGCGGTTCAGTGCATCCAGTGCGATCGGTACGCTGGCGGCTGCCGTATTGCCTACGGTCTCAATGTCTGTGACAAATTTTTCCATGGGCAGCTTCATGCGCCGGGCTGCCATCTGGATGATGCGCATATTGGCCTGGTGGGGCACGATGTGGTCCAGCTCTGCCGGTTGGATGCCCACCTTTTCGCACATGGACTGGATGTGGCTCACCATGGCGTTCACCGCAAACTTGAAGGTCTCCTGCCCTTCCATGTGTGCCACCGGCTTTTCTTCCGGCAGGGTGCTGAAGGGGGAGGTACCGTGGTAGGCACAGATCCGGATCACGTCATCGCCGCCGGCGGTCATCAGCTCCGAGCAAAGGCAGCTGTCTCCCTCCGTCAGGCAGGCGGCACCGGCACCATCGCCGAAGATCACGCAGGTGGAGCGATCCGTCCAGTCGATGATCTTGCTCATGCGCTCCGCACCGATCACCAGTGCCTTTTTCACCTTACCGGTGGCAAAGAAGCCGCTGGCTGTTTCCAGAGCGAACAGGAAGCCGCTGCAGGCTGCGTTGAGATCAAAGGCCGGGCAGGTCGCACCCAGTCTTCTTTGCACCTCGCCCGCAACGGTGGGGCAAACGGTATCCGGCGTGATGGTAGCCACAAGGATCAGCTCCAGTTCGGCAGGTGCCACACCAGCCTCAGCCAGTGCAAGCCGTGCCGCTGCTTCTGCCAGATCGGCTGTGGTCTCCGTCGTGGCGATATGCCGGGAACCCACGCCCACTCTGGTTCGGATCCATTCGTCATTGGTCTCCACCATCTGGGAAAGCTCCTCGTTGGTCAAGACTTTTTTCGGGAATGCGCTCCCGGTGCCGCTGATTTGAAAACCCATCTCTGCCTCCTGCTGTCTTCCGCACCGTCTGTGTTGTTTCTATGATCGGAAATTTTGGTCGATCGACCACATCGGTTCGTTTTTGTGTATGATCGTCGCTTAGCGATCGTTGTCTTGAGATTACAGTTGCCTTTTGTTTACGGTAATCTCATGACTACTCTTTGATTGCAAAATAATGATACCACATTTATCCGGGATTGTCAAGGGCTTCCGGCGTGTTTTTTGTGAACAGATTGTGAAATATGCTAAGATATTGTGTTTTTTGTGCCCATTTTTGCCTGTCCCGGACAAAATACAACGAACTCTTGACAAACACGGAAGATTATTGTATACTATTGCCTGTAGAATGTTATTTCAAACCGGAGGGTATATTTTTATGGAAAAACTCACCACGTTTCAGGTGCAAAAGACACCCGGCAAGCCTTTCACCATTTTGCAGCTTACCGATATGCAGCTCATCGACTCGGCGCAGCGGCGGTATCCCGAAAGACTGAGCTCCTATGGTACGGAATGGTGGGAGCCTCAGAAGATGGACAAAAACGCACTGGATCACATCCGCAAGACCGTGGCCACCGCAAAGCCGGACATGATCGTGATCACCGGCGACCTGATCTACGGGGAATTTGACGATGCCGGCACCTCGCACCATGCATTGGTGGACTGCTTCTCTTCTCTGGGGATCCCGTGGGCACCGGTGTTCGGCAACCACGACAACGAGACCGCCATGGGTGTGGACTGGCAGTGCGATCTGTATGCCCATGCCAAGAACTGCCTCTTTGACCGGGGTCAGGTGACCGGCAACTCCAACTACACCGTTGGTATTTACGAAGGGGATACTCTGGTGCGGGTGCTGTACATGATGGACTCCAATACCTGCTTTGGCGGCACGGATCCGGCGCTGCACAAGGAATGCAACTTCGGGCAGGACCAGTTAGACTGGGTGGCAAGCACCGCTGCGCACATTCGAGAGACGGTGGGCCACACGGTACCGGGCTTCTTCCTGTGCCACATTCCCACCATTGACGTGTACGATGCCATCGTAGCTGCCGGATACGCCACCATGGAGGATCTGAGTCAAAAGGCCTGCACCTTCCGTATCGGGAACGAGCCGGTAGACATCGAGACTACCCTGGCACCTGCCCATCCCGGCGACTTTGGCTATATGGACGAGCGCATGGGTGTCAGCGGCAAGCGGTTGCAGCCTATGTTTAAAGAAGCGGGAATCGATGGGTTCTTCTGCGGACACTGCCACCAGATCACCCTGTCCGTGCAGTATGACACAGTGCGGTACACCTTTGGTGTCAAGTGCGGCACCTACGACTACCACAGAGACGAAATGCTGGGTGGCACGAAGATCACGTTGGGTGAGGATAGTAGCTTTGCAGTAGAGCATATTTACCAAGGGGAAACAGTATAACAAAACAGCGAACGGGCACCTTACATAAATGCGGGGTGCCCATTTTGGGTGTTCTGCCTATTGACAACAGTTCAAAAAACTGGTATACTATCGACACAGCAAGGCAGTATTTATTCTAATATGAAAGGGGAGATGTTCGCAATGGCAACCATGCGCATGTTTTTATACATCCAATCCGTTGTGCGTGTGGTTTTACGAATATCTCGTTACCCACATAGGATGAATACGATGACAAGGTATGCACTACCGCTTCCAAGAGGACGTATTTCATATGGCGCATAGGTTGGACTGTATAATGATAATGTACAGCTCCGGCTATGCGCCTTTTGTTATCCTCAACAAATTTGAAAGGAGACTTTGAATGAACAGAAAGTATTTCATGTCATTTCTCGCAATTTTTATTGTATGCTGTCTTACAACTTCTGCGTATGCACTCAACTATTGTGAAAACGGGACTACAATGCCAAGATATTTATACAAAATGAACTTGACGATTATACTTCCTACTTTGAAGATGCCGTCGATGCCTGGAATAATGCCGGTGTTATCGATAGAGAAGTCGTTGTGAATACTTCGTCTTCCAGTTACATACACAATTGCAGTTTCAGTGATTCGAATTCTTATTGGGAAGAGTATTATTCTAATGCGCATGGAACGTATTATGCTACATCAACACTTTCGTATGCTTGTTCCTGCCACGTTGTAACATCTTATGTAATTGCTTTAAATGACGATAAAATTGATCATTACAACTATGCATATGAATCTGATATGTCTAAGGCAGTACAAAGTTTAATTTGTCATGAATTGGGACATGCTTTTGGTTTGATTGATTTTTACGGAAGTCAATACCAATTAAACTCTGTGATGAACACAGACAGAGATGTTCTCAACATATATACGCCGCAAACAAATGACAAAAACAATGCAAATGATTGTTGGGAACCACATCGGAATTAATTTTGAGGAGGTCTATATGCATAAGACAAAATTATATATTGTAGTAGCAGGGATCATCCTATGTATGTTGTATTGTTCATGTTCGTCACAGGAACTTTCCACGCAAAATACAGCAGCCAATGAAATTGATGCATGCGAAACCATCATATCAGAGAACATCAAATATCGTGTAGATTCTCAAGGTAGTGTACCTAGAAACCTAAGTATAGATGAATTTATCGATTTGGCTGACTATATCGTGCTTTGCACGGTAGAAGAAATTGGTGATACATTTCTATATGGAAATCCGACCTTAGACCCAGAGGATATCACATCCATCAGTGATTATGTACGGTCAATCCGCACGCCGGTAACGCTGCATATCCACAAAGCATTCCTTGACAAAATCGGCATTGAGGATGACACTCTAACCATTCTTCTTTACGATGGTATTTACGGCGAATATATGTTAACTCACCAGTACCCCAATTACGAATTGGGACACACGTATCTGTTGTTCATCGGACAGGCACCGGATGGAGAAACCAATATCGTGATTCCTCACGGTAGCGTGGAGATCGATTTGCCGGAAGCTATGCCGCCGGAGGCAGAGGACAGCGACATTGTAGCCCTCGCCACGGATGCAGGAACCTCGTTTACGCATATGTTTTACGGCAGCTCCTTTGATGATATGGATTCGGTAGCAGAGCTGTTTGCTGCGGTTGAGGCTGCGGTAGCGAAACTGGAATAATATAAAAATGGGTACAAGCCATACAAAAGCCTGTACCCATTTTCTATTTTTTAACTTCTGACTTATTCTACTTCCGCAGTACCGAAGTAATCCAAAAGGAACTGGCACAGTCTACCGGCACCGGAGGCGTTGGGCTGCCACGGGGTGAACCAGGGGTCTACGGAGCAATACCGTTCGGAGGTGATGTATTCCGGGGTCACGTGGTACTTCAGGATACCCTTGGCATACTTGGCGGCCTTTTCCGTTTCCCCTCTCTCCATCCATGCCTGGATCCACAGGATCTCCGATACACAGGTGTAGTACACGTTGCCATACAGACCGTCTGCACCGCAGGCATCGTTGGTCATACGACCGGATACGCCGTGTTCGTCGTCTAAGAAGCCGATCTCCCGATAGAAGGTCTCCATCTGCTCGAAGATCTCGGACTTCGGATCCATGATCCCCAGCTTGATCAGGTAGGGACAACCGTCGGTGTAGAAGCAGTGGCTGTAGCTGTCCTCAAATTCTACGCCTAAAATGTGGGGCATATTGTAGGCACGCTCGCCGTGGTGTTCTGCCGCAAACCCCGCAAGCACATCCCGCAGCACGCCGTCGTAATCCTTCCACACGCCACGGACATATGCGGCTTCTTCGGCACCAAAGTGTTCGTAGCATTCTGCCATGACACGGATACCGTAAGCGTTGACAGCATCGGTGTAGGTCCAGTGCTGACCCACTTCGCCCCAGTCGCTGGCCACGCCGGAGGAGAACAGACCCTTGACTTCCCCGTCTGCACTCTTGGCGGGATCCCGGCGATACTGGATGTATTCCAGTGCCAGATTCATCCAGGGACGGAATTCTTCGAACAGAGCAGCATCGTCTCTTGCCAGCAGGTTATGTGCCGTTGCCCACAGGGCGGAGCCGTTGGTGTTGTCCCAATGTACGAAGGGATTGTTCAGCTTGCCCTTTTCGTCTCCCTCGGTGAGCTGCCAGCACTGGTACCACATCCGGCAAGCGTCGGTGATGTATTCTGCAAGGCCAACGGTGTCCAGAACGGTGGAGAAATGCGCCACTTCCCATACCCACTGGAACCGACCCACGTCGCCCTGTCTGGCATAGATGTGATCGGGGTGCTCACCTTCGTAGTGCTGGAGCATCTGCATCATCTGGGTGATATTCTGCCGGAACATATCCTCGTATGCGGGTTCTGCCGGGAGCCTTGTCACCTTGGCTTGCAGCTCTTCCCACCAATGTACCGTAGATGCCAGAGCATCGTCAAAGGTAGGTGCGGCTGCGTATTCCCCACGGCGCAGGACGAACCGTACCGTAGCGGTATCGCCGGGCTGGAGCTTGTAGTCCATGCGGTAGTAGTCGTGTGCCTTGAACCGGTGGAGCTGTTCCTTCCGGGAGATCCATACGGGCGTACAGTTTTCGGTCTCCAAAATTTCCATCCAGCCGTAGCCGTCCTTGGCACTGGCAACCAGACTGCCGGGGGCCACGGGAGCAAAGCCGTTGTGCCAGCTCAGGTACCACTGTCCCACATTGGGGTTATAGGGTTCGTAGCCGGTGTCATGCAGACCGGTCAGGTAGTGGTCTTCCTTATTGTACCGGGGCAGCAGACCCATGGTGCCGCCTACCGGATAGTTGGTGGTGTTGGTCACAGACAGCTCGCAGTAGGTGTAGGGGATCCGGTCGATGCTGGAGAAGGCGGTCATGGTGATCTCGCAGTCGTTTTCGGGATCCACGTTGTATAGAGTGTATACCGGAATACCGCCCTCGGGACGCTGCCACTGGGTCAGCTCCATATCGGCCTCGTTGGGCTCGGTACCAAACAGAGTATGTACACCAAAGGCAGCCTGGTTATAGTGCCAGCCCTTGTCGATCAGGTCTAAGTCGGTGATCTTCAGGTCGGGGTACACGGTGACCAGTCTTTGGGAGCCGTAGGGGTGCAGATACACACGGGAAGTTTTGGGGGCTTCCCAGGTCGGGATTTGCTTCATGGGGAAAATACCTCACTTTATTTTTGTTGATGGGAATAGTATAGCACAGAATCTGCGAAAAGTCAAGACAGGGTGCTATACCACAACAAAATACCGGGTACAGGCGCAGACCCATATCCGGTATCTTTCTATTGCATTTTCTTACAGTACGATCTCGGTACCATCTGCTGCCATAAGCGACGGCATGGGCAGCTCCTTCATGGTGGGGTAGATGGTCTCCTGGAAGAAGTGGGAGTAGTGGTTGAAGCACACCTTTTTCAGGTTTTCCTGGTTCGCCAGCAGGGGGAGATACTTGGTAGCCGGGAAGTGGGCCACCTCGCAGATCGCCAGATCCAGGGGCTTCTCGAACACGGACAGGGGGAAATCCTCTTCGGGTCCCTTATGGCACAGGTCACCGGAGAACAGCACCCGCTTGCCCTCGGCCTCAATGAGATAGGCAAAGGACATCTGGGTATGCTTGGTGCGGAAGGCCGTGACCCGGATGGCTTCGTCCTCGTACAGCAGTCCTTCCTTGACCGGTGCAAAGCGGAAGGGGCGCATTGCCACTCCATTGCACTTGAGCCAGGCTTGCAGTGCCGCCACCGTGTCTTCCATCGGCTCCGGCAGGAAGATGGCGGGGTCCGTGTTCTTGAAGTACCAGGAGCACAGATCCACATAGGAGATCAGGCCATCGGTGTGGTCACCGTGCATGTGGGTAAAGAAGATGCCCTTTACGGATTCGATGGGGATCTCTCTGGTGATCAGCTGCTCTATGGATTGGGTACCCATGTCCACGAAATACCGTCTGTCGCCCACCTCGACCATGGCAGACGAACAGCGGCGGTTGGCTTCCGGCACGCCATGGCTGGAACCGAAAAATACAATACGCATTGGTATATTTCCTCCAAAAATCATCTATCGTTTATGAAAACTATCAGTCTTCGATCTTCTCAAAGCTTTCCAGCACGCTCTTGAGCTGGGCTTCGGCTCCCTTTTCCTGCTTGGCGTAGTAGGAGGCGTAGTCCTTGCTCTTGCTGTTCATCATATTGGTCAGCGTCCACTGCATGCCCTTCCAGTTGTCGTACATATAGCCAAAGGTGTACACACGACCGTTCAGGATCAGGTCCAGCATCCGGGAGGACGCTTCGTCTCTGGCATATTTGGATTGTAGTACGATCTCATACACCGCAGGCACCACGCTCTGGTTGCTCTCGAAGGCCAGCGCTTCCATGACCAGCCCGGCGTTTTCGGGATTTTGCAGGGTCTTTGGCAGGATCATCAACGGTGCGTGGCCGTCCACGTGGGTGTAGTAGCCGTCCTGGTCTGCGTCAAACTTGGGGAACGGAATGATACCAAAGTCGCTTTCCATATCCCGCAGCTCGTCGATCACGTAGATCCGCAGTGCCGCAAAGAGAGATTTGCCTTCCTTAAAGAATCCGGACACAGCTGCGTCGTGGGAGCTGTAGCCCATGGCCTTGACCACGCTGTCGTTGCAGTACAGGGTGGAGCCGTCCTCGAAGAACAGGCCGTAGAGCTTTTCCACAGCGGTCATCATCTTATCGGACTGGGGCAGCACATAGGGTTCGCCGCTCTCGTCTCTGGCGACATAGCGAATGTCAAAGGCAAAGGACCAGTTGCACACGGCGCTGTTGTAGTGGGTCGTAAAGCCGTATTGGTCGTCGTAGTCCATTTTGCCATCGCCGTTCATGTCCACCTTCACCTGCTCGCACAGGGAACGGAAGGTATCAAAATCCCATTTGCCTTCTTCTACAGTTGTATACAAGTCTTCGATGCCGTTGTCCCGTGCCAGATCCCGGTTGTACACGAAGGCCCAGGTATAGTCGATGGCAGAGATGCAATAGTCGGAGACGGCAAGAAACAGCATATCGTTGTATTCCAGCTCCTCAGCCAGCACCGTGTTCCACCAGGGCTTGGTGAAGTCCACGTAGGGCACATCGTTCCAGTTGTAGGCCACACCCTGGATGGCGGTAGAACCGGCGTTGACCGTGTGCATCAGTGCCACATCAAAGGCGTCCTCGCCCGCCATAACGATCCGGCTGAACTCGTTCATCATAGTGGATTCCGGATCCTCGGTCACCTCCACGGCCTCCAGCACCACATTGTACTGGTCTTCCACACGGGCGTTACGGGTATAGACAGCATCGTTGACCACTTCCCCGGTCAGCTCCTCGGCGTAGACCTCCTTGGTGTGGTGGTCGGTGTCTCTGGTGTACACCCGGAAAGCGTAGCCACCCAGATCCACATCCGGCAGATCCGCTTTCGGTGCGGTATCCTCCGTTTGGGACTCGGTGGTGGTATCGGTTCCATTTGTCGTAGTTTCGTTTGTGGTCCCGGAATCGCCACAGCCGGAGAGCGTACCGGTGAGCATAGCAAGCAGCAGAAGGATGGTGAGCGTCTTTTTCATAGCAGTCGCCTTTCTTGATAAACGATATGTATTGTATTTATTATAGCAATTCCTTCGGCACTTGTCAATGGTTTTTTGTACAGTTTTTTGTGTTTTTTGAGAAAGATGGGATTGGTGCTTGACAAACTCGTTTTGGTATGTTATAATAAAAATGGAAACCGAGAAGACGGTCACCACATTTATATGTCAATCATGACTAAGATCGAAAGTGAGCATTCAATCTTAGCGAAAGTGAGCACAATCTGTTAGTGGCAGACGGCTCACTTTTTTCTTGCAGTGCGAATTTTATGGACAACATTTTGAATAGTATGGATGCTCCATTTGATGCCACATGCGACCTTCTTGCAAAGCTCCAAAGTCGTGTCGATGCCACCAAGGATCTCAAACATCTCAAAAAGTGCTTTTAAACTCATCATGCTTTCACCTCCTTCTCCGGGAGATTTCCCATTGAAGAAAGGCTTCTGTAGGTAACAAATGCTACCGAGCAACAAATGCTGCTCCAAAAAAAGTGTTCACCTCCTCCCATTGCACAATTTTTCTCAATGGGTGAGAAAGGTGATGACCGTCTTTTACGTTTCTCGGTTTCGTACCTACAGTATAACACACCTCGACACTTCTGTCAAGTAAAAATGCAAAATCCGATTTTCAAAGCATCATTTTTTCTTAAGGAGGCTCTCATGAAGACCATTGCGATCATTGACGACGACAGCTACATCGGCGATATGCTGGAAACGCTGCTGCAGCAAAACGGCTATGCCACACGCCGTGCGTACTCCGGTACCGAGGCACTGTATCTGCTGCGGGAGGAGCCGGTGGATCTGGTGCTGCTGGATCTGATGCTGCCGGGGCTTTCCGGCGAAGAGGTGCTGCCGCACATCGTCCATACGCCGGTGATCGTGCTCAGTGCCAAGGTGGATGTGCAGGACAAGGTGGCGCTGCTGCTGGGTGGCGCGGCGGACTACATGACCAAGCCCTTTGACACCGGGGAGCTGCTGGCCCGGATCACGGTACAGCTGCGTAAAGCGGAACAGGCGGGTGCGGGACATGTGCTGGTGGCGGGAGAGCTGGTGCTGGACACCGATGCCACGGCTCTGACGGTACGGGGACAGGCGGTGAAGCTGACCCGAACGGAGTATGCCATTCTCAAGCTGCTCATGGAGAACCCCAAGCAGGTGCTTACCAAGGGAGTGCTATTGGACAAGCTTAGCTTTGAGACCCCCGACTGCACGGAACGCTCTCTGAAGCAGCACATCAGCAATCTGCGCAAAAAGCTGCAGGAGGTGACCGGTGTGGACTACATCGAGACGGTGTGGGGCATTGGGTTCAAGTTGGCATTGGATGAAATCTTGACGAAATCTTGACCCTTTTCCTGCCCCTTTTCTTGACCTTTCCGTGGTACAATAGAAGCATCGGGAGGTACTACATTATGGAATACGTTTTAGAAACCAATGGCCTGTGCAAGCGATACAAGCATTTTACGGCGCTGGACGGGCTGAGCATGCAAATCCCAAAAGGTTCGATTTACGGACTGGTTGGCAAAAACGGGGCGGGCAAGACCACGCTGATCCGGCTCCTCTGCGGCCTACAGGCACCCACCGGCGGTGAATTCACCCTATACGGCATCCGCAACGACAGTGGGGATATCCACAAGGCAAGGCGGCGCATGGGGGCTGTGGTGGAGACACCGTCCATTTACACGGACATGACCGCCGCCGAAAACCTGCACCTACAATACCGGGTACTGGGGCAGCCTTCCTACGACAGCATCCCTTCCCTGCTGCAGCTGGTGGGGCTGGGGGATACCGGCACAAAGAAGGTCAAGAACTTTTCCCTGGGCATGAAGCAGCGGTTGGGCATTGCGATGGCTCTGGCGGGAGACCCGGATCTGCTCATTTTGGACGAGCCCATCAACGGGTTGGATCCCCAGGGCATCATCGAGATCCGGGAGCTGATCCTGCGGCTGCATCGAGAGCGGCAGATCACGGTGCTGATCTCCAGCCACATATTGGACGAGCTGTCCCGGCTGGCCACCCACTACGGCATCATCGATGGAGGACGGATGGTAAAGGAGCTGTCTGCCGAGGAGCTGACCGCCGCTTGCCGGAAATCCGTTCGGGTGACGGTGGCAAGTACCGCTGTGCTGGCACAGGTGCTGGACAAAAAGGGCATCGAATACCAGATCCTGTCCGACACCACCGCCGACCTGTATGGGCAGATCTCTGTCACGGCGCTGACCCTGGCACTGGCTACGGCGGGCTGTGAGCTGTTCTCCATGCAGGAGCGGGACGAAACGCTGGAAGGCTACTATATTTCACTGGTGGGAGGTGGAGAGCATGCGTAAACTACTGCGGGCAGACCTGTATCGATTGCTGCGTAACAAAATATTCCATTTGGAGATCATCGCGACGTTGGTGCTTTCAGTATGGATCGTCCTTGCCAACTATTCCACAGACCTGCAAGCTACAGAAAACCGGCTGTATCTGGAGGATGTCTTCTTCAACATGTACCAGATCTTCGGAATGCTTTTGGCAACGGCTGTCAGCCTGCTGGTGGGCAACGAATACAGCGACGGCACCATACGCAACAAGCTGGTGGTGGGGCATACCCGGTGGACGATCTACATGGCGCAGCTGCTGACCAATTTGGTGGCCACGACCCTGGCACTGCTGGTCCACAGCATCTCCTCCGGCTTATTGGGCTATGTACTATTTGGCTCTTTGCAAATTTCGATCGAGCAATTTCTCACCATGGTGGCGTGCAACATCCTGATCGCCTGGGGACAGACCACGCTGTACACGGCGCTGTCCATGGATATTTCTGCCAAAGCGATTCCCTCTGTGGTGGCGATACTGCTGTCCTGGGGCATGCTGCTGTGCGCCAACATGGTCTATAGCCAGCTGCGGGAGCCTGAGACCACCTACGAAAGCATCACCATCACGGAGAACGGAGTGGACTTCGGGGAAGTGGTGGAGAACCCGGCGTACATCGATGGAGCATTGCGCACGGCATACGAATGGGTGCTGGATCTTTTGCCGGAGGGACAGTTGCTCCAGATCCAAACCGGTGAGACGGAACGGATGGCACACTGGCCGCCGCTGGAGGTGGTATACTTTGTGGTGACCACCGGCGTGGGGTATGTTTGCTTCCGAAAGAAAGATATTCGGTGAGGGGGCGTTAGAAGTGAGAAGTGTGGCGTGTGGAGAGTGGCGTGTCCCAACGTCTCAGGCGTTACTGTTTTAGCATGATCCAATCGCAAGCATTTTTCACTGCAAGCTCCTCATTCTGCATCCCTCATTTTCCAAAGGGAGAACAACCTATGTACTACCTACTTCTCGTGATCCTACTTTGTGTCATTCTGGTGCTGCTGTACCAAAATCATTCTCTTCGCACGGGGGTGCAGGAGGTCGCCGATGGATTTTGTCGGTGCCTGCGGATGGATACCAACACCCGCATCGATGTGTCCACCGGCGACCGGTCTGTGCGGTTTTTGGCCTCCGTGATCAATGACCAGCTACTCGTCCTGCGGGAAAAGGAGCTGCGGTTTGCCCATGGAGACAGAGAGCTGAAAACCGCCATCACCGGGGTCTCCCACGACCTGCGCACGCCGCTGACTGCCATATGCGGCTATATGGATCTTTTGGAAACGGAGCCTATGTCGGAGAACGCACGGGGGTATCTTGCCATGATCCGCTCCCGCACCGATGCCATGAAGAATCTCACGGAAGAACTGTTCCGGTATTCGGTGGTCTTCTCCGGGGAGGAGGAGCTGGTGTTGGAGGCTGTGACCGTGAACGATGTGCTGGAGGAGGCCATTGCCGGGTTCTATGGTGCCCTGTGTGCCAGAGGGATCACGCCGGCGTTAACGCTGACGGAAACACCGGTGGTGCGGCAGGTGGACAAACGGGCGTTGGGGCGGGTCTTTGGCAATCTGCTGTCCAATGCCCTGCGGTACAGCGACGGAGATCTGATAGTCTCCCTAACGGCAGGTGGGCAGATCACCTTTGCCAACCATGCGGCGGGGCTGGATGCGGTGCAGGTGGGGCGGCTGTTCGATCGGTTTTACACAGTGGAATCCGCACGGCACACCGGGGGTTTGGGGCTGTCCATTGCCCGGACACTACTGGAACAAATGGGCTACAAGATCACCGCAAGCTACCTGGACGGGATCCTTTCCGTGGTAGTGGCACTGTGATAGCCCTTGACATACGCAGCAAAATCTGCTATACTATCCTCACGATACATCATAGGATTGTGAGGATTTTTTATATGAAGTGTATCTCATGGAACGTCAACGGGTTTCGTGCCTGTCTGACCAAGGGCTTTGGGGACTTTTTTGCCGCCGTGGATGCGGATATTTTTTGTATCCAGGAGACAAAGATGCAGCCGGGGCAGGCAGAATTTGCGCCGGAGGGCTACCACTGCTACTGGTACAGTGCGGAGCGCAAGGGCTATTCCGGCACGGCTGTGTTTACAAAGGCAGAACCCATATCGGTGCGGTACGGGCTGGGCATCGACGAGCATGACCACGAAGGCCGTGCCATCACGCTGGAGTTTCCGGACTTCTACTTTCTCTGTGTGTACACCCCCAACTCCAAGAAGGAGCTGGAGCGGCTGGACTACAGAATGGTTTGGGAGGATGCACTGCGGGACTACATCTGCGCATTGGACAAGGACAAGCCGGTGGTCTACTGCGGGGACCTGAACGTGGCGCACAACGACATCGACCTGAAAAATCCGGCGACCAACCACAACAGTGCCGGGTTCACGGACGAGGAGCGGGGCAAATTCACGGCACTGCTGGCGGCAGGCTTCAAGGATACGTACCGGACGTTGTACCCGGACAAGGTGGAGTACTCCTGGTGGAGCTATCTGATGAAGTCAAGAGAACGCAACGCCGGGTGGCGTATCGACTATTTTGTGGTGTCCGACCGGCTCATGGAGCGTGTGCAGGACAGCGTGATCTACACGGACATCTACGGCAGTGACCATTGCCCGGTGGGGATCGTTTTGGAATAAGAAAAATGGGGTACAGGCTATGGCTGGTCTGTATCCCATTTTGGTTTTTGTCAGTCTTCCATCGGTTCTTCCGCCAAGGTTTCCACCACGTCTCCTGTATGTGGATCCAAAAGCACCCAAACCTCCTCTTTCGTCTTCGCTGCGATCTTGCCGTCGATCAGCTCGTCTTTGGTGTCGCAATAGGCAAAGTCCGTGATCATACGATCCTCCGGGATGGAGAAAAAGGCAAAGCCTATGAAGGTATCGCTGTATTTGGTGACAAAGGCTGCCATAGGCTCTGCACTGTCTATGGCCCATACAGAATAATGGACCTCATCGTCCGTATACGGAGAGTACGGTATGGACAATGCCTGCGTCTCGTGGGTCTCTATGTCCCACAGCAGCCAATGATCGTCCCACAAAAGGAGTTTTTCCCCGGTCATGCCTGCCGTATGCACAACATAGTCCTGCGCTTCATAGTGCGTTTTGTAGGTGTAGTCTGCAAATTCTGCTTTCTCTGCCAGCTCCTCCGGCGTTTTGTGTGTGAGCAAATAGGACGTAGTGCCCTTCCAGTTTGGTTTGCTGTACACATACAAAAAGGATTTCGGTGTGTGGCTGTCCACTACCCAGGCGATGGACAGGGAAATGGTCAGGATCAAACAAAAGATCGCCCACTGCCTTCCCCGCTTTTGCATTCCCATTTTGCGCTCTGTCATAGAAGTATGCTTTTCGATTTTCCAGATCGTGACCAGTCCTGTGCCCACGAAAAGAAGGATCGCTATCCAGCAAAGCAGTTCCCACGGCAGCGCATACCTGAAGATATGGTTCTCCGTTCGAAACGCCTGTGGAGAAAGCATATCGTTCTGCAGCCGCGCTGCGTGATAGGCTAAGGCATCCATCTCGTACAGGCACACCGCCAGCGGCAATGCGATCGCCCATAGGATCGTCTCCCACTTTGTATACCGTTTCGGAGACAGCAGGAGTACCGGCATGAGGAGTGCAGAGAAACCACAGAAAAACACGAGCAGCTTTTTCCAGGAGACAAAGTGGAGTACGTATGCGCCAAGCATCCACTCCCCGTATTTCCAATAGTCATACAGAAGTGTTCCAACACATTCTCCGACCGCCAAAACGGGCAGAAAGCATACCAGCAGAAGGTATTTCTCCATCGCATAGGTTCGCCGTCCATGGTTGAGAGTCGCCACCTGACACAGCCAGCCGCTTTCCACGTCCGACAGCACCTGCCCCTTGACAAAAGCCATCACATATAGGGGGAATAGCAGATAGATCAAAATGGAAACCGGAGACGAACGCAGCTCCAGTGCGTAGGTGGAGAAGGTAGCTCCCGTCGTCCAAAGTACGCCAAACAGCAGCCACCATCGCATCCGCTTCCTGTCCATCCAAAGCATTCCACGCATAGCACGACCTCCGTTACAGCTCCCGTTTTGCATACCACCGCACCGCCAGCGCACACGACAACGGATACACCACAGCCACCATCACCAGTGCTACGACCACCAGCGGCAGGATGGCGATCGTATTTCCGGTGTTCTCTGCCATCTGCATACCCAAGCTGCCACCGGCCACGATCCCGGCGATCCCACCGAACAGCACCAGCTGCACGTACCGTCCCTTCACAGTACCAAAGCGATACAGCAGCGGCAGTGTCACTCCGGTCATGAGCGTGCCCACAGACAGGTACAGGAAGAACATCCATGCGCCATCGTGCAGGGCTGCCACAAATGCACCGTGGATACAGCCGGAGAGCACCTGTAAAACAAACACGTACACGCAGGACACACCGACTAAAAGCAGGTTGAACAGGTATTTCTGTGTCACGATATGCTTCCGGCCGAGTGGCGTGGTGTCGGCATAGAGCAACCAGTGACAGATCTCATCATTCTGGATGAGATTGGAGACGATGGTGCTTGTGATCAGGATGGTGTAGCCTAAAATAAAGCTGCCGTCGGAGAGAAGACCGATTAGCCCAAAGGCAAGGTACACCAGCATATAAAATTTATACTGCGCTTTCAGCAGCAGCCAGTCTTTCAAGAATAGTGCTTTCATGGTTCAGTTGTCCTCCTTGACCAGATAGATAAACAGCTCCTCGATCCCCACGGGCATGACCTCATACGGATCCGATGACAGCTTGTCCCGATCGACGAGGATCTGTGCCCCATAGGGTGTGATCCGCTTGCCGCACACGGCATCGCCATAGTCTTCGATCTCGTATTCACTGCAATGGACAACGCCGTACCGCTCCGACAGCCGATCCTTTTCTTCGTGAAGCAGCAGCCGACCCTTGTGCAAAAACGCCACGGTGTCGCAGAGCTTTTCCAGGTCGCTGACGATGTGAGACGAGATCAGGATGGAATGCTCTTCGTCTCTTGTGAAATCCATGAAAATATCCAAAATCTCATCTCGCACCACCGGATCCAGTCCGCTTGTGGCTTCGTCTAAAACCAGCAGCTTTGGTGCGTGAGACAGCGCCGCCGCAATAGACAGCTTCATTTTCATACCTTTGGAGTACTCCGAAAACCGTTTGTCCATGGGCAGTGCGAACCGGTCGGTCAGCGCCGTGAACTGTGTCTCGTCCCAGCTTTGGTAGGTGTATCGCAGTACCTTGCCGATCTCTCGTCCTGTCAGCGCCGGTGGAAAGCCCGGTTCGTCAAAGACCACACCGATCTCTTCCTTGACCCCCTCGAACGCCGGTGTACCGACCACTGCACCTTGCACCGTGATCTCCCCGGCATCCCGACGGATCAGATCCAGCAGCAGCCGGATGGTGGTGGATTTGCCCGCACCGTTTTCCCCGATAAGCCCCATGATGCAGCCACAGGGCAGTGTCAGCTCTGGGATATCCAGCGAAAAATCTCCGTATGTTTTCCGTAGTCCCTTGATCTCGATGGCGTTTTTCATAAATCTATGCAACTCCTCTCCTTTATTCGTCTTCCGCAAGCTCTGCCAATTCCTTGTACAAAGCCATGACCGCAGCCGTGTCCATGTCCAGGGTTTCTGCCAGCTTTCGCACTGCCAACAGATGCTCCTCCATTTGCCGCAGGTCTGCCTCCCGCACCATCTCCGGATTGCGACTGCCCACATAGCAGCCCTTTCCGGCCACAGTGTACACCAGTCCCTCTCGTTCCAGCTCCTCGTAGGCACGCTTGGTGGTGATGACGCTGATGTGCAGATCCTTGGCCAGAGAACGGATGGACGGCAGCATGGTGTCCTCGGTCAGCTCGCCGGACAATATTTTCTCCCGCAGCTGTGTACAGATCTGGTCATAGATGGGTACGCCGCTGCGGTTGTCGATCCATAATTCCATAGGGTATCCCTCGTTTCACGTGATATATACCGTGCATGCTATATACAGTATACACAGTATATACGGTTTTGTCAAGTGGGTTTACGAAAAAAAGTGAAAAAATTTTGGAGAGCCACGATAGCAGCATTTCACTTTTGCCGATCCGCCCGTATTTCTCCATCGACCCAGGGTGCAGTTGTTTCATGAATCTTCCCCCAAAATCCTTGCATATTCCCCCGTTTTGTGGTATACTGAACATATCCAAAATCCATATCCAATCTACGTGAGGTATTCTATGTCCTACTATATCGATGACGAAAACTATCGAATGCTTACGGAATTCTGCAACCGGCGGGATAACGGCGAGGATGGGCTGCGGCGGGCGGCTGTGCTGGGCATCGGCAACGATTGCATGGTGGCACCCGGTGCTATCATCCGTATTCCCTTGGACCAGATCGGCTCCAACGTGTTCTTCGGCCTGTACTGCTACGTCAACGGCAACGTGACCATCGGCGACAATGTACTGATCGGTCCCCACTGCTCCATTGCGGCGGGCAACCACAAATTCGATCCGGCAACCGGCTGGTTTTCCGGCAGAACAGAACCGGATGGGGACGACTCCATCGTCATTGGCTACGGCTGCTGGCTGGCCTCCCATGTAATGATCTCGGCAGGGGTGAAGCTGGGGCGTGCCAACCTGATCTGCGCCGGTGCCGTGGTGACCAAATCCACCCCCGACTACGCCATCATGGCCGGGATCCCCGCCAAGCAGGTAGGCCGCATCGACCCTGTGACGGGAGAATACCACTGGTTTTCCCGTGAGGGAAATACCACGTTTTCCCGTGAGGGAAAAGCCGAGGTTTCCCACGAAAATCCAACGACCACAGAAGCGTGAGGGTACCGTATGTCCATCTTTTTGACAAAGCAAAACCGGTTGGGACAGCTGTTTCCTGCGCCGGAGCCGGGTGCCATCGTGCCGGAGAACCCACCGACACTATGCTGGCTCGCCGAAGGTAAACATACCTACACCGTGACGATCTGGGACGAAAACGGTTCTGTGGCGTGGCAGGGTACTACCGATAAGGCTGCCGTTGTGCCGGAGATCGTGCTTTCGCCCGGTACCTACACCTGGGATGTAATGGCGGAGGACGAGCACCGGGGTGCCTGGTCCTTCACCGTACCGGCGGATGCCGTGGTGTTCGTGCGGCCTACCGTGGACGAGATCATAGCCGGGATCCCGCAAGGTCACCCACGACACCTGTTCACCAAAGCGGAGATCCCCCATATTTTGGCGACCCACGAGAAGGAGCTGCGGGTGCTTGCCCGGAATATCGAGCTTGCCTACCGGGATGGTCTGCCCCAGCCGCCGAAGTACCACTGGGACGAGACTGCCGTGCCCTATCGGGAGTATTTCGGCCGGTATCGGGATTACTGCGACCGGGATCTGGTGGCGCTGGCGTTGGGATATAGTCTGCTGGGAGACGAAAAGGCCGGTGCGGCGGGACGAGCGTTGCTTCTGACCATATGCGACTGGAACCCGGAAGGGCCTTGCAGCCTGTGCGGTCCTTTCACGGGAGACGAGATCGGCTTGTCCAATGCCCGGTGCCTGCCTGCCGTGTACGACATGCTCTATCCCCTGTTGTCCGAAAAAGAGCGGCGGTTTGTGGCCGGTGTGGTCATGGCCTATGGGTACCAATGCGAACGACTGCTGACCAATTTGGACTATATCGCCAATCCCGGTTCCTCTCATGCGGGACGACAGCCTGCCTATCTGGGCGAAGCAGCACTGGTGCTGTATGATTCCGGTGTGCTGCCGGAGGAGGTTTGCCGCCGGTGGCTGACATATGCTACAGATGTCTACGGTGGGATCTTCCCCTACTACGGTACACCGGACGGTGGCTGGGCAGAGGGCGTGTTCTATGCCGCCAGCTACACCAAATGGTATCTGCCCTTCTTCTCTGCGGTGGAACGATACACCGGGCGCAGCTACCTTTCTCGTCCCTTTTACCGAAATTTGTGCCGGTTCTTTGTGCATTTCGCTGACCCGCTGCGGGAGAACCACCCCTTCTGCGACGGCTATTGGTGTCATCCCACCGATGCAGAGTGGCCGGGCTTCTTTGCCCAGGATCCGCTGGGGATCTACGCACGCCGGTTCGGTTCGACACTTGCCAAAAAACGACAGGCCGAGACCCCGGAGCCGGCGGTGTTTCTGCTGCACCTGCTGGACAGATTTTTGCCGGTGACCGGGGAGGATGCACCCACTACGCCCGAACAAAACTTAGCTGTGTTCCCGGAGGCCGGGTTTGCCGCCATGCACACGGATCTGGCGCAAAACGATCGTGACCTTGCCTGCCTGATCCACGCCACAAAGTTTGCGTCCGGGAGCCATCGCCACGCCGACCAGGGCAGCTTTGCGCTGTTCTATGGCAAGACCGCACTGCTATCTCCCTCCGGCTACTTCGGCAGGGAATACGGCACGGCGCACCATATGCAGTGGACCAACGCCACCAAAGCCCACAACTGCGTGCTCATCGATGGGGTGGGGCAAGGGGTGCGGGACTACACTGCCGCCGGGCACATCACGGGCTGGGGACAAAAGGAGAATGTGCAATGGGTGGAGACGGACCTTCGCGAAGCCTATCCCATGCTCAAGCGTTACACACGCACCTTCCGGCTGTTCTCCCGGACGCTGATCGTGGAAGACCGGATCGATGCGGATGTGCCTGTGTCCGTGGAGTATCTGCTGCACACCTTGTCTATGCCTACGACGGATGGTACCGTTGCTATGGTGGAGCGAGACCAGGTTCGGTTGCGGATCACGCCGCTTTTGGGTGGGCTGACGGACTGCACCGTGGCTGACGAATACGATACGCCTTTGAACGAAGGGGTGCCAGCGGTCTATGCGGTGGAAATGCCGCCACAATTCCACCTACGCTGGCACACGGAAAAAAAGAAGCACCACTGCCTCGTGATGCGATACGATCTCTTGTGATACTATAAAGATAAAAGCCACTGGAAACGCTGTAACACGTTCGGTGGCTTTTTTGTGGTTTTATCCCGGGTTCATCCCTGTCGTTTTGTGACGGTGCAGCGCTGTTCCATGATGGAGTCTTCCAAAATGATCTCCCCAATGGTGTCGGCGGTGATGTGGCCGGTGTGGGGATTTTTCACGGAGAGAATGTTCCCTTTGACCGTAGCTTCTACATCGGAATATTCAAAGGAAAGGTCGGTGCCGTCCATGGTGCAATCGATCAGGGTCAGGTTCTTGCAGTAGCACAGGGGCTGGGTACCGCTGATGTGGCAGCGTACCAGGGTCAGCCCATCGGAGTACCAGCCTAAGTATTCCCCGGACACCACGGAATCTTCGACCCGCACATTTTTTGCGTGCCAGAATGCATCCTTGGTTTGCAGGTCGCAGTGGGTCAGAGTGGCGTTCTCTATGTATTGGAAGGAATATTTGCCGTGCATTTTCAGTCCACGAATGGCCAGATCCCGGCTTTCCCAGAAGAGATATTCCGAGGTGATCTCCGTGTCCTCCACCGCAACGCCACGGCACTTCCAGCCAAACTCCGGGGAGGTGATGGTGCCGCCACGCAGCGTCATATGGTCGCACTCCCGCAGGCACTTGACCCCTTCCACAAGGCAGTCCTCCAGCGTGCCGTTCTTGGCATACCACAGAGGCGCACGGCAGGTGTCCGTCATGGTGGAGCGGGACAGGGTAAAATCTTCTGCGTGCCAGAGGGGGTAGCGCAGCGCAAAGCGACAGTCGGATACCTGCACGTCCCGGGCTTCCTTCAGCGCCGATTCGCCGTCTGCCGGTCCCGCAAAGGTGCAGTTTTGTACATCTCCATGGGTCAGGTTGTAGAGCGCACGCTCTGCATCGTAGGTTTGATTTTCGATCAAGATTCTATTCATAAGCGACAAAATTCCTTTCGTTGATTATATATCTTCATTTGTTCGCATCCGGCTGTGCCGTCACGATCCCATCGTCCGCAGGTATATCCATCCCATAGCACCGCAGTCCCGCTTCTGTAGCAGTCGAGACCAGCGCCGGTGCCGATACCCACACCCGGTCACAGCCCACTGCCGTAGCTTCCCGTAGCATAGCAGGAGTATGGCACAGCAGACACCGGGGGAAAGAGGGCAAAGCAGCTTGACACTGCACCAGTACAGCGGCAGTATCGGAGACAAAATAGCAATAGCCCAGGCAGTCGTACCGGTGGAGCAGCTCGTGGAGTCGGGTGAGCAGCGCGGTATCGGTGTCCGGCGGCAGAATGAAGGCAAAGACCACGTGGCAGGAGAACTTTTGCAGCACCTGCGTCAGGGGCACGTTCTCGGCGGTGTAGATCGTATCTCCATCCACCGTCAGCGATAGGGCAAGCTCCGACACACCCAGCCCCACAGCGGCACCATAGGCAGCCATTGGCGGGAGATCGGCAAAGGCATTTTGGGCGCACACACGGGGCCAGGGCAGGAACCGGTCATCCGGAACGATCGCAGTGCCACCGGGGCGATACTGCCAGCCATGTCGTCCCCATTCGATGTATTCGTAGTGGGCAGTGGCCTTGCCGCCAAATCCGGCGGGTTTATAATATTTCTCATGTGGATCCAATTCGGCAGTTCCCAGACCCACGTTGCCCTTCATGTTGCAAAGCACCTCTCCCGTGGGTGCAACGATCATGCTGGCACCACAGATGTTGCAGCTGATGCTGCGGCTGTCGTCCATGGCCACCGAAGCACGCACTAAGTACGCATTGGTGTTGTAGGACAGGAACCGACCGATGATCTCCAGAGCCTCATGGGTGTCCGTCCGCTGGAGCGAGCAGCCGATGATGATGTCCACATTCTCCCGTGCGATGGCGGCAAAGGCCTCATAAAAGTAGAAATCGTAGCAGGTGAGAAACGCATAGCGGATCCCGTCGATGGTCAGCACATAGGGAGCGGAGGGCTCGAAGGTGTAAGCAGAATCCAGTGCCAGCGTGTGCTGTTCGGAGGGGGGCAGGTGCTTTTTGTAATACTTCCCTACAATGGCACCGGTCTTATCGAAGGCAAAGGTGGTGTTGCGGATCCCAGTGGGGGTATGGTCGTAGGCATTGACGAACAGCACCGCACCACAGCGCACCGCCGTTTCTGCCGCTTTTGCCATGAGGATGGGCTGATATTTGGCAGAGTACGATAGGTTTTCCTCTCTGGTACCCACGGCACAAGGCACATCGCTGTACTCCGGCAGCACGATCAGATCCATAGTGGGATCGCAGGCCTCCAGCAGGTCGATCTTTTTTTGAAAATAGGCATCCGACTTTTCCGGATCCATGGAATACGGCGGCTGCAACACACAGGCTTTCATAAAGAAGCTCCCTTCCAATGGCGTATAAATGTACCATAAGTATACCGCATTTTTGTACGTATGTCAAGTGGGAAAGGGGCAAATGGGGGAATTTGTCGGATAGAAATATACACGGCAATCGCTTACGAAAAAAAGAGATGACAAGAAAGCAAAAATATGGTATA
>CAYXBQ010000022.1:0-14454 GCA_964463375.1 uncultured Ruminococcus sp.
CGAGAAAGCCCACTGAGCTGCGCTCAGTGAGCAAAGCTTTGTGGAGCATTGTCCATGGACATTTAGTCTGTGCAGGCAGAGCCATTCTGATCTGATAGCCGGGGCGTACGGCTTCGGGACATTCGGGCCCACTCAACTACGTTGAGTGATGGGGTGTACAGCAGCGAAAAGAGGAGATATACCGTACGGCGCTGCGCTTTGTTTGGGTCGTGTAGTAGAGCGGTCAAACGGACGGTTGGTTTTGTGATAGAGCCGCCCGCCGGTGTATTTCGTTTGGGTGCAGGATCAACCAATTTCGTTTGGTTTAGTCGGTTTTGTTCCTACTTGATTGGGCGTTCTTGACTGCTCGATCTCGTCTTTCCTTCCTATATCTACAAACTGCGCATTTTATCAGATCCATTTATTTCATCAAAAACAATACAAAAAATACAATGTGGGGGTCATAATTATGGCTAAGATTACCATTATCGGTGCCGGTAGCGTTGGGTCTACCATTGCATATACGTTGGCAAGCGGGGGCATTGCTTCCGAGGTCGTCATGATCGACATCAACGAAGACAAGGCGTTGGGCGAAGCGTTGGACATTCGGCAGGGGATGCCCTTCTGCCCGCCGGTCTCCATTTATGCGGGTTCCTATCGGGATGCTGCCGGGTCGGACATTGTGGTGCTGACCTCTGGGCTGGCTCGTAAGCCCGGTCAGTCTCGTTTGGATCTGGCGCAGGCCAACGTGAACATCATGAAGACCATCATTCCCCAGGTGACCAGCTATGCGCCGGATGCCACCTATGTGATCGTTTCCAACCCGGTGGACGTGATCACCTACACCTGGAACAAGCTGTCCGGGCTGCCGGAGAACAAGATCATCGGTTCCGGTACGATCCTGGACACCGCTCGTCTCCGTGCCAGAATTTCCGAATACTACGACATCAGCCAGCAGAACGTACACGCCTACGTATTTGGCGAGCATGGGGATTCTTCCTTTGTGCCGTGGTCTCTGGCAAACATTTCCAACGTGCCGGTGGCGGAATATCCCAAGGTTGCCACCACCCCCGGTGCACTGTATCCGGAGCTGAACTATAAGGATGTTGAAGAATACATGCGCAAGTCCGGCGGTCGTGTGATCCAGCGGAAGGGTGCAACGTTCTATGCGGTATCCCTGTCGGTATGTCACATTTGCAAGTGCTTGCTGAACGGCACGGACACCACCATGACGGTATCCACCATGATGCACGGCGAATACGGCGTAGACGACGTATGTCTCTCGACTTTGAACATCGTTTGTCGGGACGGCATCCGTGGCAAGCTGCTGGTTTCCCTGACGGACGAAGAGACCGCACTGCTCCACAAGAGTGCCGACTGCCTGAAGGATATTCTCCATAACATCCAGCTGTAAAAAACCATAGAAAAATACCGACAGGTTTTTCGCCTATCGGTATTTTTTCTTTTCATTGGATCCGATACATATCGAACATCACAAGTCCGTCTACGGCAAACCGCACCGTGCCCTCGTCCCAGGTGAAGGCAACGTCCTCGTCTGTGCCTATGCGTGTGACCTTTGTGGGTTTTTTGTCGCAGTGGAGGGAGACCGTGAAGGGCGGGATGGGCAGGCGTTCCTCCGTGCAGAGCAGGTCTACCGCACTGACGAGGGTCTCGTCCCCATCCCGGAAGGACACGATTTCCACCTGTCGGGGGGCGGTGGTCTCTACGGTACGGTAGGGCAGGCAGTCGTTCACGAGGGACAGGAGCAGGTTCTTGTGCGCCTGGCGGTCGTCGTACTCGATGGCGGCGGCAGACCAGATCACCGTGCCGGCTCCCAGCTTTTTGCGCAGCATGGCGGGGTAGCTTGTGGGAATACCCGGCGGGTTGGAGTGGATGGAGGCAAAGCGTTTTTCCCCCGGCTTCGTGTAGGGCAGGGTCATGGTGGCAAGGACTTCAACATCCTTGTTGGCGGCATCCGTGTCCGTCAGGATCGGCAAACGCTGCTCGGTGGGGAAGGGGTACTTTTGACTGAAATCACCAAAATATTTCTCTCCCGCCTCGGTGGGTGCCATGTACACGGCGTTTTCCGCTGTGTAGCCTTGCACCTTGGCACCCAGTAGTAGCGAGAGCAGTGTGGGATCCTCGGCACCGGACAGGTACAAATTGCCGCCGTTTTTCACGTACGACAGCAGATCGGCACGGTTCTGGTCACTGATCCCGGCGATGTGTGGGGCAAAGACCATTTTGTATTTCGATAGTCTATCGGTGGTGGAATTTGCCACGATGCCCATGGGGATGTGCTGCTGGATCAGGGTGCGGGTCAGGCCGATGGCGGCGGTCTTGCTGGTGATGGGCAGACCGATGCTGTTGTACCGGCCGGTGGTGGAATAGTACACCGCCACATCCTGCACCATGTCCCCACGGAAGTAGGGTTCGTAGGCCATCTGTTCCTCGAAGACGCTGCCGATCCGGTCGTACACCCGGCTGTCCAATGTGCCCACCGGGTCGATGGCATCGATGACGAAGGAGGCACCGTGGTGTGCGGCGGTCAGCAGGATCTCCACTGCCAAATGCTCGAAGGACTTGGACAAGGTGTGTACGCCCAGAGAACGGTCGCAGCGGCAGGTCATGTACTCAAAGGGCTGGTTTTTCGTTACGGCATAGTAATATTTGGCAGTGAAGGAATGGTTGTACAGATCGCCGTACAGGTCGCCGCCGGTGTAGTCGCACCACTCGTTGACCAGCTCCGTGGAGGAACACAGGGACGAATCACCGGCAACCGCATTGGCGTAGTTGTGTTCCACCGAGGCATGGGGCAGCCAACGCTTGGTCTCCTCCGTGGCGAACCGGGCGAACTCTCCCATCCACTGCTCCCGCAGGTGCTGGAAGTTACGCCACACGGGATCGTTCCAGTTTTCGGTGGGCAGTGTGGAAAACCCCGTGGCAGCCTTGTACCGGGCCTTGCAGTGGTCGCAGTGGCACACACTTGGCCAGAAGGTCATGTCGTAGAACATACCACTAAGCAAACTTTCTCCCTTGGCATCCACAAAATAGGTTGCCATCTCCCGGATCTGCGCCGCCACAAAGGCACGATAGTCCGGGTTGTTGGGACAGCACAGGCCATAGCGGCTGCCATGCTGGTGTCCGGAGAGCCCATCGGCCCCACGAAGCCGCCAATCCGGGTGCCGGTCTTCCTCGTAGGTGTTGTAGATCAGGCTGTAGTAGCCCACCGGGTGCATACCGGCATCCTTGCAAAGCTGGGCAAGGCGGCGCATTTTGTCCGGCTCCTGCCGAAAGGCACTGTGCATATGCCCGGTGTCGGTGGGCCAGTAGCAGTGTCCCACGTGGGATTGCAGGTACAGCATGGGGGATTGGATGTGGGCCCGTTGCAGATTGGCGAAATAGTCTGCCGGGTCAAATTGGCTGAGAAACTGCTCGTCCCAGTCTTCGATGTGCATGTCCACTAAGTTCCGGCGGTAGCAGTGGGAGAACCATTTTTCTTCCATAAATATATCTCCTTACATATAGATCGAGAAGAAGGAGGGATCGTCCAGCTCTCGGTTGCCCGCAGAGGCATAGTCACAGCAGTCGATCTCGATGACGTTGCCGTCGTAGGTCAGCTTCACGTGGCAGGCGGTGAGCATCCGGTCGTGCCGGAACACACGGTCTTCGGCGGTGGCGTTTTTGCCAAAGATAGATTCGCTATGGAACATTTCGTCCTCCGTATTGCCGATGCGCTTGGAGCGAGCCAGCAGCACCGGTCCACGCCGCAGGACACAGGCCGGGTGGTGTAGCATCTGGGGCAGTCCGCAAGGTCCGGCACCGCCATCGCACCAACGACTCTTGTGGTAGTCCCCATCGGGCAGGTCGATGTTGTCCGTGGGCAGGTCGATCACACGGGTGGTCATGGCAAAGGCCAGCTTTACGAACAGATCGGTGCAGGGCAGGGTGAAGGTCACGTAGCCGTTTTCCACAGGCAGCTCCAGCTTCTCCCCATCCACAAGCACCGCATACCAGCCGCCGTTGTCCGTCACCCAATCGGGCAGTCGGAAGTGGAGTTTGGTGCCTACGGTGGCGTTGCGCACGGTCACGGTCAGGCTGCCGGAATCGGTGTAGCCGGAGCTGATCCGGAGCATGGTATTCCCAAAGCGGACTCTGGTGGGGATATATTGGCATATAAAATAGTCGGTTCCATCGGTCATGATGCCGCATTCTGCCATGTTTACAAAGCCCCTTGCTGCATTGTTCACGCAGCAGTGCTGATACTTGGTCTGCACCTGGGGTTCCGCTGCCCAGTGTCTCCCGGCGGCACGAACGAAGAAGGCACCGTTTTTGCCATCCTCATAGATCCCGGCCAAAAAGGCGTTCAGGAAGGCGTTCTCCATGGCGGCCATGTATTTTGCCTCGCCGGTCAGGCAGAACAGCTCGTAGGACAGGCGCATCCAGTGGATCACGTCGCAAATTTCGGTGGCGGCATTGGGATGGGACGCAGCCTTGTAGAACTGCTCGCAATAGCCCACGCTGCCCAAAATATTGCTCTCGTCCGCCTTGACCACGGTCCAGTAGGATTCCAGTGCGGCAAGCAGGGTGGGGTCCCCATCGATGCGGTACAGCTCGCACAGGCCGTCCATGCAGGAGGTCATCTCATAGGCCTTGGCGTACCAGCCATCGTTCGTGCGGTCGTACCAATCGGACACCGGCACACCGGACAGCGCATTGGTGATCAGATTGGGCATTTCGTTGTCCGCACGCACCCATTCCTTGGCAATGGCTTGTCCAAAGGTGTGGTAGCGTTCGTTGCCGGTGAGCCGATAGAGCAGCAGCATGGGCTTGAGGATGGAGGAGGGTGCCATACCGTTCATGGTCCCCACGTCCTTGACCCGCACGCTCAGCCGATCGATCTGCGCCACCAAAAAGTCTGCCATGCGGCAAGCGGCGTTCAGAACGATCCGGTCGTCCAGCAGCTGTGCGATCTCCAGCAGTGCCCATAGGGTGTACTTTTGTCCCCAGATATTCCAGTTGTAGGGGCATTCCCAGCCCACATCCTTTTTGGCCTGTTCGGGATCCGGCGGGAAGATGGATTCGCTGTTGCGGTAGGTGCTGAGGTAGCCATCGGTGCGCTGGAAGGACAGGACACGGTAGGTGGAGCGGCGGATCTGCTCTTTGAGCCTGTCGTCCCCGTTCATGCGGCAGACCCGTGCGGCAGACAACGCTAACTTCCCCCAGAATTCGCTGCGCCACATACCGGGTGCGAACTCGTCGTCGTACTGGTCGGCAAAGCAGTCCTCGGCCTCTCGCCAGATGTAGTCGACCGCAAAGTCCCCGCCGATCCGCTCATGGACGAACCGGTCGAACCGCCCACCGATCTCGCCATCTAAGGTGAAGCTATCGGGCGTGCGGAATTTGTTGGGTACGGCATATGAAACAATGTATTGCATAGGTTTTCTCCTGTATATTGTGGTTTTGCTACATTATAGCATGGTTGCGGCAGGAAGTCAAGGGGGAATCGACGAATATCGAGGGGACGGGTAACCGTGGGGATCGCTGCTGTAGGGAACGGTCAAGCACATATGCAAGTGCGGTTCCCTACGGATATGAAGAGGACACAAAACCATTGTGAGGGACACAAAGCTTTCGCAACATTGACTGCGTCAGGTGAACAAAATACACCGGCGGTCGGCTCTATCACAGAAGAAACGCCGAGCTTGACCGCTCTACTACAAAGCCCACACAAAGCGGAGCGCCGTACGGTATACCTCCTCTTTTCGCTGCTGTTCCCGTCCTACTAAGCCCGAATGTCCCGACACCGTACGCCACGGCTACCAGCTCAGAAACGCTTTCCCTGCACCGCACTATATGTCAACGGACATAGCCAAAAAAGTTTTGCCCACTGAGCATAGCTCAGTGAAGCTTTATTTCAAAAAGCGCGTTCCCCCTTTCCAAACGTCCAGCACAAACTCCCCTTCCACCACAGGCAAAAAAATAGATGAAAAAATGCTTGACTTCAAGGGAGGGATGTGGTACAATGATACTAAAGAAAAAAGACTACGAAAGGAAGATCTCGTGGGAGCGGGATCGAGGATATGAAAATGGCAAAGAAACTGAGAGTGGGTATCGTAGGTGCGGGGAACATTGCGACCTCTGCACACCTGCCGTCTTACCAGCACCTGCTGGACAAGGTGGAGATCGTGGCGATTGCGGACATCGTGCCGGAGAGAGCCAAGGCCGCTGCGGAGAAGTTCAACATTCCGCATTATTTCGCATCCGTAGAAGAACTGCTGGCAAACGTGGACGTAGACTACATCGACATCTGCACCTGGACGGCCGCACACGCACCGGTATGCATTGCTGCTGCCAAGGCTGGCAAGAACATCCTGTGTGAGAAGCCCCTGGCGGCATCTCTGGAGCAGGGTCTGGCTATGGAAAAGGCCGTGAAGGAAGCCGGCGTGCAGTTCATGCTGGCTGTGGTGACCCGGTATGGCGCAGAGCAGCTGAAGTATCGGGAGCTGTACGAGGAAGGCAAGTTTGGCGAAATTTACGCTGCCAAGTGTCAGTATGTACGTCGCAGAGGCACCCCGGGCGGTTGGTTCACCGATAAGGAGCTGGCCGGCGGCGGTCCCGTACTGGACATTGGTGTACACGCCATCGACCGGACCTGGTATCTGATGGACAGACCGAAGCCGATCTCCTGCTCTGCCGAGACCTCCTACCGGATCGGCAACTACCAGACCAAGGGTGTCGGCCGCTGGTGTCCCTTTGGCGAAGGCAAGGGTGTGTTCGACACCGAGGACTCCGCAACGGTATACTTCCGTTTCGAAGGCGGCAAGTCTATGATCGCAGAGATCGCATGGGCTATCAATGGTCCCGAATGCGCCAACACCCAGCTGTTTGGCTCCAAGGCCGGCTGCACCTTTGATCCTCTGACCATTTACGGTGAAAACGAAGAAGGCTATCTGTCCGACGAGAAGCCGGAGGTGGTGGGCAACGACATGTTCGTAGAAGAGCTGGATCACTTCATCACCTGTCTGAACGAAGGCAAGACCCCCATCTCCCCCATCGACGACGCTGTGACCGTCCAGAAGATGCTGGATGCCATCTACCGCTCCGCCGCTGCCCACGCTGAAGTCACCATTGACTGAGGTTTCTGCTGACGGTTCGTAGTACAAATCGTTCGGGAGGAGAGACGGTCGCTTTCGAGAAAGCTCCGCAAAGCTTTTTGGAAAAGGGTGCGCTGACATATAGTCTGTGCAGGCAGAGCCATTCTGATCTGACAGCCGTGGCGTTAGTGTCGGGTTGTTGGGGTGCATAGCTGTGGTGTACAGCAGCGAAAAGAGGAGATATACCGTACGGCGCTACGCTTTGTTTGGGCTGTGTAGGGGAGCGGTCAAACGGACATTTGGTTTTGTGATAGAGCCGGTCGCCGGTGTATATAGTGCGGTGCAGGATTGAACCAATTTCAGTTTGGTGCGTGGCTTTATATCTGCTCGATTGTGTTCCTGTGCATTTGTTTATCCTTCCAACAATATACCAAATACCTAAAAAATCACCTGTAGCTATGCCTATGGGTGTTTTTTTAAGTTTTTATTAAATTTCCCTTATAACCCCCTTACCTGTATTGCATCCGGGCGAGATCTGTGCTATAATACAAATGTGATACGGAAATCGTGGAATGCGAATAGGAGGATCTTATGCGGAAGAAGAAAACGATGCTTGTACTGCTGCTGGCGGCACTGCTGGTGGTGGGGAGCTTGACCGGTTGCGATAAGACGGATGTAGAGACAGTGCAGGGCGAAGTGGTGGAAGCACCGAAGGTTTTGACAAATGTATATAAAGGAGAAGACATCGAGTTGCCCGGGGAGGAATATTCTCTAAACAGCTACATTGGCATGGACGACGGGAACATCATCTTCTTAGCCAGCTATTTCAAGGAAATAAACAGCGATCCGGAGAATTTTGAGTACGAAAGCTGGCCGGCCATTTGCTATGTGCCCATGGATGGGGGCGAGCCTACCTTTGAGAAGATCGAGGGGCAGGATTGGGTGAACAGTCTGGTGCTGTTGGACGGCGGCTACATGCTCTATGCCAATGCCTGGGATGAGACTACGCAGACCTCGTCCTATTCGCTGCTGATCCACCAGAACGGCGAGGACATGACGGTGGAGAATCTGGAGAGCTTTTTCCCGAATGCGGAGCGCGAATATTTCTGGGTAAACAATATTGCCCGGGACGGAGATGGGTACACCTACCTCTTTACCGAGGAGGATATTGCCATTCTGGACCCGGCATATAAGCTATACGCCAACATCAACTTAGGCAACTGGGTGGAGAGCATCGACACAACGCCGGAGGGCACGCTGTACATCTCCTATTATGGGGAGAACGGGCAGGTGTTTGCGCCCATCGATCGGGAGAACAAAAAGATGGGGGAGCCGCTGGTGCTGCCGGACACCATTCATGCCAACAGCTATTTCTTTGGCGAAGGATACACGGTGTACTACTACAACGACACGGGCATCTACGGCTACAACGAAGGGGACGCAGATGGCACGCTGCTGATGAACTTTGAAAACTCCGACATCACCGGGGATCTGGATACCGTGAAAGCTCTGTCGGACGGCAAGTTCCTGTTGGAATACTACGACCGGATCACCTGGGAGCGGAGGATGGGCGTGTTCACCAAGGCGGACGACATAGACCTTTCTCAGATCACGGTGCTGCAGATCGCCACGGTGAACGGTGGGTATGATCTGCCCTCCATCGTAGTGAACTACAACCGGAACCACACGGACACCCGGATCGTCACCACGGACTACAGCCAATACAACACCGACGAGGACTACAACGCCGGGAACACCAAGCTGGCAAACGACATCCTCAATGGCCTCTACAAGCCGGATCTGATCTACGGTATGTACACCGAGGACAGCTATCGTGCCGTGCTCGACAACGACCGGTTCGTGGACCTGAAGCCCTATTTGGAAAAGGACACGGAGCTGCCTCTGTCGGAGCTGATGGGCTGCGTGACCAACACCTACCAAAAGGACGGCAAGATATTTGGTCTGCCCATGGAGATCGGCGTGTCGGCGGTCATTGCCAACAAATCCATGGTGGGCGACCGCAGTGGCTGGACCGTGGATGAGCTGCTGGACTTCATCGACAGCCTGCCGGAGGGCGTGTCCTACATGGGTGGCATGACCAGAGACAGTGCAGCAGACCGGCTGTTGGGGCAAAACGGCTACGGTGCGTTCATCGACATGGAGAAGGGCACCTGCTCCTTTGACAGCGAAACCTTCATTCGGTATCTGGAATATTTGAAGACCCTGCCCAAGGAGCTGCCGGACGACTACTGGAACAACTACTACGACGACGAATACGGTCCCACCAAGCGGGGCGAAGTGGCGGCGATCCAGCATAGCTACCACGGCGTGTACGAATTCATCCGAGATCAGGTGTACTTTGGTGCCGGCAACGTGGCGTACGTGGGCACACCGACGGCGGACGGCAGTTGCGGCATCACGCTGAACACCTACCAGAGCATCTTCACGATCCTGTCCGACGCCGCACATCCGGAGCAGGCGTGGGACTTCATCAAGTCTGCGATATTGCAGGCAAACGGCCCCGATTCGATCAGCGGCGGTACGGACAGCCTGCCCATGCTGCGCTCCAATATGGACAAGGTCAAGGAGGCCTACAAGGATACTACGTTTGTCATAGATTATAACGGCGGTATGTCCTGGGGCAGCAGCTACACACCGGACGAGGAGGAGCTGAAAAACGGCGAGGCCCACCAGTTCACGGAAGCGGATTGGGACTTCATCGAGAATTTCCTCGACACCATCGGTGCGCCCATGACGACTGTATCGGTGCCGGAGGACGTGCTGAACATCATAGCGGAGGAAATGTCGTCGTATTTGGACGGCACGAAAGCCGCAGCGGACTGTGCGAAGATGATCCAAAACCGTGTGGGGCTGTATCTGGCAGAGAATTCTTAAGGGAAACTCTTGAGAATTCCTAAGGGAAACGAGCATTCGTAAACGAAGCTCAGCGTTCGCAAGCGAAGCTCAGCGTTCGTAAACGAAGCTCCAGCATTCGCAAGCGAAGCTCAAAAATTCATAAATAAGTTACACAAAAAAACAAAATACCTCTTGTAGCAGCAAAATGGGCTTGGTATACTATATGTACACCATGTATACATATTATGTATACATATCAAGTCCATTTTTGCTTTGGAAGGAGAGCCTATGAAAAAGCTGCTTTGCGCCCTGCTGACCCTGTGTCTTCTGCTGTGTGGCTGCAACACCGGCAAGACTATCGATGACCCAAACATTCTCACGGGCATCTATGCGCCTGTGCTGACGGGACTGGGGACGGCGGACACCATCGCTGCATCCAGCCTGGTACCCTGGCAGGACGGATACGCCTATGCGGTGCAGGAGAGCAATGCCTTCCATCGCACAGCCGACGAGGAATACCGCGAGACGCTGTCGATCTGCCACGTAGCCGAGGATGGCGCAGTGACCACCATGCCCGTGGCACTGGACAGACTGGGACAAAGCTACATGGCGGGCGCACGGGGTGTGTACACCTTTGTGCTGGGGGAAGTGAAGAACCACTATGATCTGGTGCAGATCGACTGGGACGGCAACGTGGTCGCACGGGTGGATGTGACGGAGCAAAAGCCCACCGGTGCCGCCACACCGACACCCAAAGCCGCCACCATCTACACCGACCTGCCCATTGCCGAGACGAAGGATGGACTGGTGATCGCCTGGGGCAAGGCACTGCTGTGCTACGACCACACGCTGACCTACACCGGCACCATCGACCTGCCCGGCACCGCTGACATGGTGTTCGCCGAGGACGACGTGCTGTGGGTCAGCTACACGGAAAAGGACACACGCATCTTAGGCAAGGTGCAGGATGGGGCAGTGGCGGAAAGCTATCCCATGCCGGAATCCTTCGCCGGGGTGAACAGCTACTATTGGACACGGCTCATCGGTTGTCGAGACGGCTGGCTGTATGGCTGGGACACGACAAACGTAGTGCGCTGGCAATATGAGGCGGAGACGGAGACGGTGGAGGTAGCTGTGGTGTTAGACTTCCTGCACTCCGGCATCTCCGGGCAAAAGGTGACTCTGGTGCGTATGCTGGATGACAAATATTTCTCCATCCAGACCACCACCGACAACGGCACCCACCAGGCATTGCACCTGTACGAAAAGGCACCGGACAAGGATCTGTCGCAAATGACGGTGCTGACAGTGGCGGCGGTGCAGCTGCCGGAGGAGCTGGAGGCGGCGATCTTAGACTTCCACGCCACCCACGACGACTACTACATTCGTACAATATCCTATGCGCAGTACAACACCGCCGACGAGCCGGACAAGGGCTACCAGCTGTTCATGACCGACCTGACCACGGGCATTCTGCAAGCGGACATCCTCTACGGCTCCACCTACGATGCCATCGACCTGTATCCCCTCATGACCGGGGAGGTGCAAAAGGAGGACATCGCTCCGGCAGTACGCCGCAGTTTGGAAGTGGACGGCAAGCTCACGAGCATCGGTCCCACCTTCCGGGTCAGCACGTTGGTTGGTAAGACAGATGTAGTACCCGAACGGTTCACGCTGGCGGAATTCCTCGATTACGCAGAAGGGCTATCGGCGGACGAGCATTTGATGGAGGAGATGGGCTGGCAAAATGCGGACTCCATGCTCTTTGGCAACGCCGCCTATGCCAGCTTTTTGCAGAACGGCAAGGCCACCTTTGACGATCCGCTGTTCACCCGACTGCTGACGTTTTTGTCCACGCTCTCCGAAAAAGGGGAAAAATACATGGACGAAGGTGTGGACAATTCGGCTATGGTGCTGGCCGGGGAGATCTCGGAGGCGCAGCTACAGGTGGAAGCCGGCGGCGAAAACCTCTACTGGAACGGCAAGATCCAATTCACGCAGGATCCGTTTTTGAACACGCCCAACCAGCTGTTGAAGCAGTACGCCCGGTTCGGCACCACGGACATCACTCTGCCCGGCTATCCCACGGTCGCAGAGGAAAACGGCGTGCGGGTCAGCTGCGGCGGCACCTATGCCATCACCGGCACCTGCCAAAGCCCGGCGGTGGCGTGGGAATGTATCGAAACGATCCTGCAAAATGCCGCAGAAGTGCCGGCTACCGATCTGCAAGGGAACGTGGACCTGCGGGAAAGCTTCACCACGCTGACAAAGCCGTACATGGACTATCTCGAAAGCCTTCGTGGTCTGCGCATGGTCGTGACGGAGGGCAACAAGTTTTACGCCGGAATGGACGTTGCCTTAGACGAAAAGGGGCAGTACATGGGCAAGCCGGGCATGGTTCTGGACGTGGGAGATGCACTGATCGAGGACATTCGCTGGCTCTACGAAGAAGCCGGTGGCCTGCGTGGGTATTCCGGCGACATCTACCAGATCGTGTGGGAAGAGGTGTCCCGGTATCTGGCGGGGGATGTGATGCGGCGACCTGCGCCCAAGCGGTGCAAAGCCGAGTGGGGTTGTACATGGCAGAGAATTCTTAAAGGAATCTCTTGCGCATTCGTAAACGAAACTCCTAAAAAAGTATACGCAAAGTTCACAATATATTTCTGGAAATTGCCGAGTGGATTTGGTACAATTTTTGTATCCAGTCCACTTTTTTGGGGGAGAGTATGATAAAAAAGCTATTTTTAAAAAAGCTACTTTTTGCCGGTTTCCTGCTGTGTCTGCTGCTTGCGTCCTGTCAAAAGAAAAATATTGACGACACGAATATCTTGACCGGCATCTATACCACCGTTGCCCAGGGGCGATACGATCACCTGCTCCCCACGGACGACGGCTTTTTGGCGGTGGATGTGCGAGACACGTCCCACGATTGGGAGGTCATAAACGGCGAGGCAGAGCCGGTGGTTCGCTTCGATCTGATCCGGCTGGACGAAAACGGGGCGGTGGTGGATACGGTGTCCATAGCGGACCAGCTGACCACGGTCACGTACCCGGCGCTGGTGAACGAGGATGGCGTGTATCTCCGACAGGCGGACCAGCTGTGGCACGTGGACTGGGACGGGGAAATCACAGAGACCATCGCCATCGAGACGATATTCCCGGAGATGGACAATTTTACCCTTGCAGAAAACGACACGGGGCTGGTGTGCATCGGGAAGACGGAAGTGGTGACACTGGATGCAGACTACACAGTTGTCGAGCGGATGGACATGCCGAAAAATGTGCGGCAGGTGCTGGTGGAGGACGACTGGCTGTGGCTGCTCACGTCCCACACCGAGGAGCGCATGACCGTGTTCGAGCTGGAAAAATGGCAGCACGGGGAACAGCTGGAGGTTTGGCGGGTCTGCGAGAGCATCCAACTGAACTTTTTGGCCATGGGCGTGGAGGCGCATGCCATCGGCGTGGAGGACGGCTGGTTCTACGGCTGGCATCCGTCCGCCGGGGTCTATCGGTGGCAGTACACAGATGTAGAAGGAGAGCCGGAAACGGTGCTGGATTTTGCCATGTCGGGCATCGTGGGCGACCATGTGCAGTCCATCTCCGTCCAGGATGGTCACACCACTGTCCATTTGTCGGAGCAAAACGACCCCTACAACAGCTTCTCCAGCTTCACCCAAACGGCGCAGTGCATGGTGAAAGCCCCCGACCGGGATCTGTCGGACATGACGGTGCTGACGCTGGCGTGTATAGATGCCGACGAAGACACCATGGCGGCGGTGCTGAACTTCAACAATATGCACAAAGATGCGCAGATAAAAGTGGTCAGTTATGCACAATATGGTGCAGCAGCCTGGGGGGAACAGCGAGAACGGCTGGCACTGGACCTGTCCACAGGTATTTTGCAAGCGGATATATTGATCGGTTCAAACTATCCGATACCCCTGCTGGATCTCTATCCCTACATGACCGGGGACGTGCTGCCGGGGGACATTGCGCCCGCTGTCAAAAATGCCTACGAGGTGGACGGGCACCTCTACGAGATCGGGGCGCAGATCGGGTTCTACAGCCGCATGGGCAGACGGGATGCGCTGGACGGCATGACCCATTGGGATCTGGAAGTCTTCCTAGATTATGCGAAAAACCTTACGGAAGACGAATATTTGGTGGAGTATATTTCCAGAGACACAGCAGATCTGGTGCTGTCGGACAACGTGTACAGTGCGTTCGTGAATGGTGATATTGCACAATTTGACGATCCATTGTACCTGCGATTGCTGGAATTTTTGGCTACTTTGCCTACAGAACCGGTGGCGTACATGGAGCATGGCGTGGACAATCGGGAGCAGATCGCAGCCGGTGAGGTCACGGGAGACGTGCAGGTGGTGCCGGGAGGCGAGGATCTGTACGCTAGCGGCAAGCTGAAGCTGTACAACAACGAATACGGCACCGGCAATTCGTACTGGTACGTGCGGGACATCCTGAAGATCGCCAAAGAATTCTCTACGACAGATGTCACGCTCAT
>CAYXBQ010000022.1:14554-43275 GCA_964463375.1 uncultured Ruminococcus sp.
GAACACGCTGTCGTCGATGTCGCCGTCCCCCCACAGGTTGTTGGGGATCAGCTGGTCGCCGGCGATGGCAGGGAAGGAGCAGCGGGTGTCGTTGCGCCACGGGTCCCGCTCCTCTTTGTTGCGCAGGTTCGGGATCTTGATCGGTTGGTTACCGTTTGCGATGGAAACGTACCCCAGCGTGCCGGGAATGCACATGTCCACCGCGTCGTACACGCCGATCGCCCGTTCTTTTGCCACCGGATCGCCCAAAATGGAGCGCACGAAATAGTGGGTGGTGAAGTAGTCGCCGCCGCCGTGACCGGAGTTTTCGGTGCCCGCAATGATGGGATCGGGCTTGTAATTCTCGTGCTTGCCCCGCCCGTTGTGTCCCGGACCCGGCTCCGTGTACACGCCGATGGTGCCGTCGCCCATGTCTTGCAGTGCGCCCAGATCGCCGTTGAGCTGGTAGTTGGAGCCTCTATAGTGTTTGATTCCAAAGTGTAAGCTTTTGAGGGATGCACCGTTTGATAGCGTGATCACTTCCATGCCCAGCGTGCCGGAGCCGGTGCCCAGGTTGCGCATGAAGGGCATGTTGGGGGTCTCAAAGCCGGTGACTTGCACGGGGCGCAGGCCGGTCATGTACAAAATCGGGCCGATGGAGTGGGTGCAGTAGAAGGTGGACGCCATGAGATTGCGCCAGTGGTTCCGCTCGCCGTAGGTGATTTGTGGCCAAATGGACGAGCAATCGTGCAGATATTCCCCTTCTGCGTACATAAGTTCGCCAATGTCCCCCCTGCGATACCGCTGTCGCATCTCCCACCGAACAGGTGTGTAGCAATAATTTTCGGCATACACGTAGGTCATGCCCGTGCGCTCCACCGCCTCGATCAGCTCCACGGCCTCCTTCATGGTGGCGCAGGTCAGGCACTCGGTCATGATGTGCCGCCCGCTTTCCATCAGTCGGATGCCGAAGGGCACGTGCTCGTTGGCGTAGTTCGCCAGCACCACAGCGTCCATATCGTGGTTGAAAAAATCATCAAACTTTTCGTAATACGCAATATTCGTTAGTCCCGCTGCTTCGGCAGTCTTGCGACAACTGTCAAGCAGGGGCTTATATTTGTCGCACACGGCCACCAGCTCCGCCAGCGGATCGCCCATGATCTCGTGGACCATGGTCATCCCCCGACCGGCACCGAACACACCGATTCGAACTTTTTTCATACAAAAACTCCTTTCAATGCTATATTATCGCAGCCGCAATATCACCGGCTGCAAGGGCAGGCAAGGCAGATCCAGCGTCAAAGCATCATCGTTTTTGGTAAATACCACAGGCGAAAACGAGCCATTTGGCTGCAAAACCTCGATTTTGGCAACATCGCTTTCGCATATCAGCGGCAGGTTTTCGATGGGATCCAGACCGATGTTGAACAGGGCACAGAACCACCCGCCGTCCGGCATTTCCGCCACACGCAGGTACATTTCCGCATCCCCGGGGTAGTAGATCGGCAGTTCGCCCACCGAACGCATCATGCCGATGAGCTGTTCTTTACGAGAATAATTGAGGAAACTAAATGCTTCGGTCAGGTTGTAATTGGTCCGTGGCGTGCCGCAGAACACGAAAGCGGTGCCGCCGGCGGGGTTTTTGTACGCCGTTACGCCGGGGAAAAGGTCGGTCATCCGCTCGCCATCCACCGTGTGGATCACTTGGGAAAGCACCTGCACGCCCGGTTTGCTGGGCGCAAGCTCCCGATACCGCACCTGTACGCTTTCCGGATTGTTGCGTGGTGGCAACATTTCGTAGCTGGGCTGCGCACCCTGCCATGGTCGCACATCCACGCCCAAATAGACGCCAAACCCACGGGAAATCAGTCGTTCTGCTGCATCAGAGGAGATAAACGCCGCGCCACTTAGGATATTTTGCACAGTTTCGTCGTCGAACGCAGCATCCACGTCCCCTTCCAGACAAGTCACGCCACCCACATCCGGCGAGAAATACATGGGCAATCCCAGCCGTTCCAGCACGCAGCGGCTCCAACCGTTGGTGCCGGCATTGTTCTTTCTATAATCAAAGCAAGCACAATCTGTAGTCGGAATACGGCAGCCACGCCAGCGGAGCGTCGGTGCCAGTTCGGCGATCGTTTTGTAAAATCCAGCATACCTGCCCAGCACCTGCCGATACGCCACGCCGGATTCCGGCTCAAAGGCGTGCAAACGGGTGATCCAATGCTTGGCACCGGAGGCCCCCTCCAGCAGCGTCCCGGTGAAGTGGGTGTGGAGGGACATGGCACTGGTACTGTAACGGTTTTGCGGACAAGTATCCGTCTCCGCTAAAATTACATCCACCTTACCTTTTAGCTTGGCGATAGATTGCGCTGCCCGCAAAAATACATCACTGAAGTAGCGAGGTCCAGCGGCGGTGTAGTTGCCGTTGTTGATTCTCACTATTGTTTGGTTGCCATCACTGGCGAGGATTTGTGCAATTTCCACAGCGCATTCCACGTTGTTGCCCACGCAGCAGAAGGAGCCGGGGATCGTGGGATCCACAGAATCGATGCCACGGCGCATCCGCTTGGCGCAATCGATCAGCGAATCCTTCTGCACTTGGATCATGATGGGGTTCATGCGGTCGCCTTCGGGGGTGTTTTGGTGCAGAACCTCGTTTAGTTCAACCCTCGTATAATTCGTCCCAGCCCGGCGATTAACCTCCGCCAGGTGCAGCGGACAGCCGCAGCCGCCACCTTCCCGGAACGACATGAGCCGAAAATCGTCGTCCAGCATGATGGTGGCGGGGTGGTGAGCGGCGATTGTGGCGAAAACTTGTTCGATATAGTCCCGGAAGCCCTCGTCCAGGGGGCACACGATCTGGGGCTGGTGGCCGGTATCCAGTGCGGTGAACGGTTGGAACCCAAAAGGTTCGCTGAGGACCCAGCCGTGGCCCATGGTCGCTTGCACCAGCACGCCGCAGGTCAGCCCCATTTCCGCCAGCCGATCCCGAAACCGGTCAAATTTGGCGCACAGCACGCCGACCTTGTCCACGGGCGGGTCCCCCTCCGGCACCAGCGTCATCATGAACAGGGCGCAAGTGGCGGTGCCGTTTTCGTACTGGAACCGAATGTCCTCGCAAATTTCCTCCAAATGCGCCGTGTCCAGGGGCATGATCGTATATAGATGTAGGTTTTTCATAGCTTCCTCCTGTGTGGAAAGCGGTCAAATTCCTTCCTCGATCCATCCATTTTTGGTCAAACGCACCAAGGAACGCCCGCCGCATGCCCGCAAAAGTTCCACAGATTGCGCATAAAAACAGTCTAAAAATTGCGCATCGTGACAGTCTGAGTTGAGAACAAACTTTCCGCCGTGCTCGACGATGTAGCGGATGGCGTTGGGGTGGGGGTAGGGCGTTTGTCGGTAGCCGCGGGCGATGGCGCCGGTGTTGATCTCGAAGATCGGGCAAATTTCCAGCACGGCGGCAACGGATTCCAGCAGCGTTATTTGGTAATCCGGGTCGTCCTCGTCCACCAAATTGTATTTGGTTGCAAGGTCAAAATGTCCGATGATGTCCGGCCGATTTTTGTACGCACACTGGACACTATCACGGAGATATTGTTTTGCCATGGCATTGTAATCGCCGCTGAAATATGTCTCCGTCATGCGCACCATGCCCTCCTGGTTGGAGTCCACGGCGTGGTACAGACCATCGGCGGTATGGATATAATGCACAGAACCGATGATATAATCGTAGGGATTGCTGGTCAAATTTGATGGAATATTGTCGGAAAGCGTGGCATACCCATCCAATTCCAGGCCGGTGAGGATCTCGATCCGGTCGGCATATTTTTCGGAAAGTTCACGAATAGACTGCAAATAGGCCGGGATCTGCGCCTGTTTCATGCAGTAGGACAGGTCGAAATCGGTGTAGCTGTGGTCGGAAAAGCCGATGGTGGGCATGCCTTTTTCGATGGCAGAAAGTACCTGCTCCTCCAATGTGGACTTGCCGTCGGAGAAGGTGGAGTGGGTGTGCAGACTGGTATAGTGCATGGTTATAACCTCGAAATAATTTCATGGGGGCAGCTGACCTTGTACCGGTACAGGCGCGGCGGCACGTCTCCAAAGCCGTAGGAAGCAAATATAAAGTCGCATCCGGCCTCCCGAGCGGCTGTGGCGTCGCCCATGGTGTCGCCGATGTACACCGGATTTTGGTAGCCCTTTTGCGCAGCCAACAGGCGGATATTTTCACTTTTGGGCTTGCCGGTGTCCCCGGAGCAGGTGTGGCAGGCGAACAGCGATCCCACCCGGTGATGGGTGAGAAAGGCTTCGATATAGCCGGATTGACAATTGGACACGATGCCCAATGGATACGATTTAGCTAAAGTGACGAGAGTGGGGACGAGATCCGGGTATAAGATCCCGCCCTCCTCCGTCAGTAGACGATTTTCCATGGCGCATGCTTCCATCATCAAAGCATATCCTGCGGCAAAGGGCAGCTCCGGAAACAGCAGCGTCGCCAGCTCCTCATTGGTCTTGCCCATGTACTGTTGTACAGTGGAAAGGTCGATGGTGCGGTGGATCTCCGGGTGGTTCGCCAGCACGCCGGGCCAGATTTTCGCCGTTACGTGGGTCGCATCCCACAGGGTGCCGTCTAAATCGAAGAGGATCGCGTCGTAGGTCATATGATTTCCAAATGGTTTCTGTCGATGAGTTCAGAGCCGGAGGCGGCAGGCTTGTCCTGGTACCAATAGGCCACCGAGGCGATGTCGTCCTGCAAGGGAAGATACCGACCACCTGTTCGCCAGCCCAACGCCTGGATCGTCACCCGAATGTCCGCATCAAAGTAGATGGGATCGGCAATATGCCAACGATACAGGCTAAATTCCTGCTTAGATTTGTACACGCCGTCGGGTGCAAAGGGCAACATACCGCTGTACGGCGTGCAGTATGGTTCGTATCTGTGATTGTTATCGAAGCAATAGGCGCCGCAGAAGTAGTCCTCCGTGCCCGTGCCGCAGATGGTGGGGAATTCCTTGTCGCCGTCCAGGAAGAACTTGATCTCGCCCTCGCCCCACCAGCCGTTGTTGTTGACGGACCAGGCCAGGTACGTGCCCACATATTGTCCCTTGCCGGAGACGCCGGTGAGAATGGTGTGGTCGGTGGCGTAGGGCAGGGGGTTGGAGCGGCGGAATTGGGCGTGGAAATAGCCCAGATCGGCGGGTACTTCTTCTTCCGTATAGTCAATTTGGTAGAACAATGTGAAGTTTTCGTCGGCCAGGTTCTCGATGGTGATGCGGCAGCCGGTGCGATAGGGCATTTCCCAGTAGCAATTCAAGCCGTTGCGGGGGTTGTTGCAGACCGCCAGGGACGACAGCGATTGGAAGCTGTTGTTGTAGGCGTTGGCGAAAAAGTCACCCAACGGGCACTCCACGGAGGGGAACGGATTTTCGTCCCAATAGATGCGCAGGACGGCGTACCGTGTTTGGATGCCGGCGGGGGTCAGCCAGATGTGCCGGATGATGCCGCTGCCGTGGATATCCGCCATGGTGTACAGGGTGTGGGGGGCGATCACCACGGAGGGCGAGATCTTCCAGCCCTGCCCCAATTCACGGGCACAGCCTTCACCGGTGCCATGGAGCGCACGACCACCCATGCCCTTTTCGCCGGTGGTGTTTTCGGCGGAAATGGAGCGAGAACGGGCATTTGTCAAATGGGATAAGTTGGACATCGTATACATAGAATACCTCCTGAGATATTGTGAAAATCGCACAGACTATAGGGAGAATACTCCCGATAGTCTTGTGTAAAAATGGAAAGACGATTGACGAAACAAAGTGCTATGCCGATACCGTTACCGGTTTTTCTCAAAGAAGGCTTGCAGCTCTGCCACTCTTGCCACCTGCTCGGATTCCTTTTTGGCAGCCCATGATGCCACGTCCGTGCCCGGTGTACCGGCTTTGAAAAGGTCTTCGAACAGAATATTGTAGGCACTCTTATAATCGCCAAATGCGTAGGTGAAGCTGATGATCATGTTTTCGTGGGCAATGTCGATCATTTCGGCGTCCTCGGCCTCCCCGGCGTACCGGCTCTTCAGCGCAGATTCGTAGTAGGCAGGGAACACCTGTTTGTAACCCTCGATGTTCAGTGCCTCTGTGACAAGGCCGGTGGTGTCCAAATGGCTGCCCGCCGTCACCGGAATGGCGATGGGTCTGTCCGTGGAGCCGGCGTAATAATCGTCCTGTGTCTCGTCCAGCTTCGGCATGGGCAGGAGGCCGTATTGCACGTCGCTGTCGCTGTAGACCTGCACCGCCGCCTCCAGCTTGTCGTAGTAGAACATGGTCTTGCCGATGGCGAAGGTCTTCAGGCGGGTGTCCGCATAGCTTTCTGCCTTATTGAAATAGCCACCGACACCAAACATCAAATTATACGACTTTTCCACCAGCGTTGCGATCCGGTTTAAGTCAAATTCGTAGTACAAATTGCCGTCTGCGTCCTTCTTGTAGGGCTCCACGGTGAAGGGCTCCATCCAGCAATAGAAGGAGTTGGCGTGGACGAAGCCGTATTGGTCGTCCAGATCCCGCTCGCCGTTGCCGTTCAGGTCCACGTAGCCCTTTTCCGTGATCGCCAGCATGGCATCCAGGGTCCATTTTCCTTCTTTTACCAGTTCATAGGGGTACTCGATGCCGTTGTCCGTCAGCAGAGCCTTGTTGAAGAACATCATGCGGATGTCCGCTAAGTTCCGGTAGGAAATGTTGTTGTTCATCAGGTACATCTGCCCCGCCACGGTCATGCTCTCCACGGTTGCGGCGGGCCACCAGGGCTTGGAGAAATCGAAATAGGGCACGTCGTAGGCGTTCACGAACAGGTTGGACAGCACGCCGCCCATCATGGATAGGTCGTGTCCCTGCACCATGTCAAAGGCATCGTCTCCGGCGAAAATGGATTGCTGGGTGGGATCCAGCCCGTCCGGTGCCGCCTGGGTGTAGGTGATGTCGCAGTTGAACCGGTCCTTGACGGTGGTCAGCTTGTTGAAAACCGCATCGCTGATGGTGTTGCCGGTCAGCTCCTCCGCAAAGGTGTTCTCGATGTGGGTGTCGTTGCCATGGAGCATCATCCGATAGTTGTAGCCATCCAGATCCGTGTCGGGCAGGTCGTCCTTGAGGGCGGTGTCCTCCGGTGTGGTCTCCGGAGCCGTGGTGGATTCGGCAGTGCCGGTGGTGTCTGCGGTGGTCTCGACCGCTGCCTGCCCACAGGACGTGGACAAGAGCAAAGCGGTCAGCAGCAGGATAAGTAGTCTTTTCTTCATGATAAACACACTTTCTTATAGTTTAAAGCAGTCACTGTAAAGCAGTCACTGTATTATAGCGGGAGGCCGGCTTTTTTGGCACAATCCACATAATAATCGTAATCGATGTCGATGATATTGGTGAAATAGTGGTTCATGCCCTCGGTGGTGCCGTCCGTCCAGCGGATCGTGTAGAACTTCTTTTCGTCCCCCACGGGCATATGCCAAACCGGCACGCTGGTATCCTTCGGCACCACGCAGGTGGCAGAGATCACCACGTTGCCGTCATCATCGAGCACTTGGTAGGACAGGATCTTGTCCTCTCGGGTGTCGTTGACGGCGTGGAGGGCTGCCATGCCGTTCTCCGGCTCGTTGAACATCATGCACACGGGCTGTTGGGCATTCTTGATGTACCAATACGCCAGCTTTTTGTCCAGATAATAGTCTACGATGGCATCGGAGATCTGCGGCCAACCATCGATCAGGTTCCACCAGATGATGCCGGTGCGCCGCCACTTGGTCATGCGGAACCGCTCGATGAAGTACTTCTTCGCCTCTGCTTGGGAGATCTGGCTTGCCTTGGAGAAGGTTTCCAGGTCGGCGGTTGCCTTGTTGCCCTTGCCGAACAGGGTCTCCACCTGGTTCCACATGAGCCGGATCCGGTAGCCGTAGGGCGTGTTTTCCCGGGGCTCCATGCAGGCGGCGTGGCAGAACCAATCCTCCTGCCCCAGGCAAGGCCACAGCTGCTCGGGACGGATGTATTTCGCCAGCGATGCGGGAGACGGGCAGCCGTGGTAGCCGGTCTCGGAGGCAAAGTGGCAGACGGTGTTTTTGTAGTAGTTGCCCTTGAAGTAGTCCCGGGGTCCCCACAGGTGGTCTTCGGAGATGGCACCACCGTGCCGGACAGAGTATTCGTCCATGTAGGGGGAGGACGGCAGGTAGGGTCTGGTGTAGTCCATGGTGCGGATCACGCCGGGTAGCACCTTCCGGGTCAGCACGTTGTCGTTGGGGTCCCGCCCTTCGCCGCTCCAGCCGTAGGAGCAGTCGCATTCGTTGTCGCCGGCCCACAGCACGATGGCGGGATGGTGCCGCAGTCTGCCGATGACGGAACGTGCCTCAGCCTCCAACTTCTTCTGGAACCATTCGTCCTGTGGATAAATGCCGCAGGCCATGGCAAAGTCCTGCCAAACCATGACACCGTGGGCATCGCAATAGTCATAGAAATATTCGTTTTCGTACACATTGCCGCCCCAGCACCGGATGATGTTGCAGCCCAGCTCCGCCACCATGGGCATGATCTGGGGCAGTCGCTCCTCGTCCCGGGAGTGGTAGGCATCCACCGGCACCCAGTTGGTTCCCATAGCGAATATTTTTTGTCCGTTGACGATGAAGCAGAATTCGCCGTTGCCATCCTTGTCGGTGGTGCTGGTGCGGTCTAACTGCACCGTGCGGAGACCGGTGGTCTGGGTGTAGGTGTGGACCAGCTCGTCACGATGGTACAGCGCAGCCGTCACTTCGTACAGGTTGGGTTTGCCGTAGTTGTGGGGCCACCACAGCTTGGCGTTCTGCACCGTGGTCCAGGCGTTGCCAGAGGTGTGCCACAGGGGGATCGTCCAGCCGAAGGTGGAGTCGCCGCAGGTGCCCGTGATCTTCAGGGTATATTCCCGGATGTCACCGGCAGGAATACGACAGTTGTAGATCATCTTCAGCACAGCGTTGCCGTTATCGATCCGGTTGGTGAGGATAAACAGATCCCGGATGCTGGCCTTGGGCAGGCGATCGATGTACACGTGCTTCCAGATGCCGGCGGAGACCGCACGGGGCATGATGTCCCAGCCGTACTGGGAGGGTGCTTTCCGGATGTAGAGGGAGTCGGAATTGTACTTCATGGCGTTGACGTAGGGGTCCTGCTGGATGCCTCTTGCCACGATGACGGCGGGCGTGAAGTGGACGACCATCTCGTGTTCGCCGTCGGCCAGCTTCGGCAGCTCCACCGTCACCGGCACGAACATATTATCGCTTTCCGCCACCGGCTTGCCATCGATGTACACCTGTGCAAAGCAGTCCAGCCCTTCGAAAACCAGCACGTCGTCGTAGTCCTTATCGGCGGCGTAGAGGAAGGTACGGTAGTAGAACATATGAGCGGTTTCGTAGGGGTACAGGGTATAGATATTCTGCCCATAGAAGATTTCCGGCACCACACCGGCCCGTTCCAGATCCAGCTCAAAATTCCCGGGCACCTTCGCCGGGACCTTCGGCATACCGGATTTTTCCAGGTCGTGGATGGTGGCAAGGGACGCATCGATCTCGCCATGCTGCCCATAGCAAAGGGACCAATCGCCGTCTAACGTGAGTATAGGATTGGATTTTTTGATCATATTTGATTTCCTTTCTGTGCGCACACGCAGGAGGATGATTTTCTTTACCATTAGTATACCGACCCGGCGGGCAAAAGTCAATAGATGTGGTGAAAAAATACAAAAAACTTCCCAAAAAAGGTTGCAATTTGCGCTGCGAACCTGTATAATAAATGTAGAAATCCGGTGTGGGTCCCCTCACGCCCGACCGAAGGAGAATTGCATCATGCTTCCGATCACCAAAGCATTTACGATTACAAAAATACAAGTTTCTAATGTTCCCGAGCTCCGTGCCGCATTGGCCGAAGTGGCGAAGCTCCGTGCCGCCGGTGCCGGTCAGCCCATCACCATTGCACTTGCGGACGGCGAATATTTCCTCTCCGACACCATTCGCATTGGTGCCGAAGTCTCTGCCATCACCATCGAACCGGTGCATGCTGGTAAAGTGCGCATATACGGCGGCGTTCGTGTGACAGAATTTGTGGAAGATAGCTACAACGGCACCCCTTGCCTGTCCGCACCGATCCCGAAGGCGGCTGACGGCAGCTACCTGAAGGCCAGCGATTTTTACGTCAACGGCACCCGCGCCGACTACACCCGCTACCCGGCGGAGGGCTATCTGTACCCCACAGACGTGGAAAATAAGGAAGGGCAACTGTTTTCCGGCTCCCACTGGTTCATAGCAGCCCCCGGCGATTTTCCCACGGGCATGAAAAATCCGGAGCAGGTCATTGTCAGCTACTGCCACTATTGGATCGACGAACACTCCCCCATCGCCGCCTACGACGAGGAGACCGGCAAGGTGACCTTCGCCTACTGTTCCCGCTTCAACATTGCGGGGGGCAAGGGCACCTCCAGCGGCCTGGAATACTACTTAGAAAACGTAGCCGAAACCTTTGGAAAACCGAACCAATGGTACATGGACGAGGGCCGGATCTACTACGTGCCCCGGGACGAAAGCATCACGCCGGACACCATCGACGCCTATTTGCCCGTGGTGCATGAACTATTTGATATTAGCGGTACCCCCGAAAAACCGGTGCAAAACATCGTCATCCGGGGCATCGACATGGCGGTGACCAAGGGCGACTACGGCTCATTGGGCAGCACCTCCGGCCTGCGAGAAGCGGAGCAATTTGCCTCCGACCCCCAGGCGGTGTCCAACGCCGGCGGCTCCATACGCTTCGGGTACGCCACGGATTGCAGTATCGAAAATGCATATCTCACCAACTACGGCCTCCACGGCGTGTCCATCGAAAACGGCTGCTCCGGCATTCGCATCAGCCACGTCACATTCCGCGACGGCGGTGCCGGCGGCGTGCGCATGGTGGGCGGCGTGTACGGCAGTCCCATGACCGAGCAGACCCACGATTGCATAGTCCAGGACTGCGAAATCGACCACTGCGGCAGACGGTATTTTGCGGCCTGCGGTGTCCTGATGATGCACACCTGGCGTTGCACCGTGGACCACTGCGACATTGGCAATCTGTACTACACCGGCGTATCCTGCGGCTGGATCTGGGGCTACGGCGACAACAACGCCCACGACAATCGAGTTTCGAAAAATCACATTCACCACCTGGGCATGGGTATGCTTTCCGACATGGGCGGCGTGTATCTGCTGGGCAAACAGCCGGGCACCATCGTCTCCGGCAACGTGATCCACGACGTGTACTCGAAGAATTACGGCGGCTGGGCACTGTACACCGACGAGGGCTCGTCCTTCATGACCCTGGAGAACAACATTTGCTACAACACCAGCGAAAATGCATTCCACCAACATTACGGATCCATGAATACCGTGCGAAACAACATTTTAGCACTGGCTGACGAGGCGATCTTGCGTGTGAGCCGGCCGGAGGAGCACGTTTCCATGCTGGTAGAGAACAATATCTTCTACACAAACGGTTCGCCGCTCTATCGGTTGGAAGACGGACATATCCACAATATGACGGTGGTGACCCGCCACAACATCTTCTGGGACACCACGGGCAAGTACGATTTCCGCAAGAACATGCCGCTATCCGACGCACAGGACAAGGGCTTCGACGGGGACAGCACCATCGTGGACCCCGGCTTCGCAGATCCCGCACAAGGCGACTTCACCCTGCCCGCCGACTCCCCGGTATTCGCCCTCGGCTTCAAGCCCATCGACACCTCCGATGTAGGCGTGCGCAAGGCGTGAAATGCTCGAAAGTTGGCGAAATAGCGCATTGCAAACGGTATAAAATAGCACAAAGCTATGCAAAATCCATAAATACAAAAACGAAAGGAGCGATCGAAAACGAGGGTGCCGTGGCGATCGTTACACACGCCCCTCGGCATTTCGATCTACAAAAAACATGTTTAAAGTTGGTATCATTGGCTTTGGCGGCATGGCATCCGGCTACCATATGTACGTGATGTCGAGAGACGACGTGCCCTTCCAGCCGGTTGCCGCCTTCGATATCGACCCGGAAAAGCGGGCGTTGGCGGTGGAAAAGGGACTGAAGGCCTACGACGATCTGGATAAATTCTTCGCCGAAGGGAACTACGACTTGGTGTTGGTAGCTACGGCGAATAATTATCACTGCGAAATGGCATGTCGTGCCATGGAGGCCGGGTACAACGTCATGGTGGAAAAACCGGCGGCTCGGAATAGTGCGGAGATCGAAAAGATGATCGAGGTGTCCGAAAAGACGGGAAAATTGTTCACAGTGCACCAAAATCGCCGCTGGGACCCGGACTTTTTGCGCATAAAGCGAGAATTGGCAAACGGAACGATCGGTAAACCGTACTTGATCGAGTCCCGTGTCCACTCGAAGGACGGTGCCGGCGACATGTACGGCTGGCGTGGCATGCAGGATCACGGCGGCGGCATGCTGCTGGATTGGGGCGTGCACATGCTGGACCAGGTTCTGTACCTGATCGATGAGCCGGTAAAGTCCGTGGAAGGGTACATTCGATCCCTGTGGTCGGAGGAAGTGGATGACTATGCAAAAGTGATGATCACCTTCGAGAGCGGTTTGCTGGCACAGGTGGAGGTGGCAACGTATGCGCCGATCCCGGAGCTGCGTTGGGCAGTGTACGGCGACCGTGGTGCCATGACCATGGATGCCATCGATTCGCCGGTGGTCCACGTACGCAAAATCGAAAAAGATTCGTTGACGATCGATAAAGTGAATGCATTCGAAGATTATAAAGTTGTGCAACGTGACCAAAGCAGACACCGGATCGAATCCTTCGACGAATACGATGTCACCGACGCACCGGACGGCGGCTGGCAATCCCTTTACCAGAATCTGGCAGGTGTACTGGCCGGCACAGAGGAGCTCGTAGTGAAGCCCGCACAGGTGCTGCGCTGCATGAAAGTTATCGAAAACGCTGTTGCCACGTCCAAGCTGCGGATGGAATAAGTGCACTCTCGGAAAGTGAAATATGCATAATGCACAAAATAACGAACTGTCTTTTGGATGTTTTGCTATTTTGCGTGTGCGTTTCCACAAAATTATACGTTGAATTTTAGTAAAAATGATTTTTAAAGTAGGAGAAAAATAGTTTTGCGTACAATTGTACTGGGAAAAACGGGGATCACGACACCACAAAATGCGTTCGGCGCACTGCCGATCCAACGAGATTCTACAGAAGTGGCGGTAAAGCTGCTGCGGAAGGCGTATGAGGGCGGCATGTGCTTTTTCGATACTGCGAGAGCCTACTCCGACAGTGAAGAAAAGATCGGTCTGGCGTTGTCCGACGTGCGGGACAAGATCACCATCGCCACGAAAACCGGTGCTACGGACCCCGAGGAAATGAAGCGGCATATGGACAAATCGCTTGCCATGCTGCGGACGGACCACGTGGACATCTACCAGCTGCACATGGCGAATCGCTGCTATGCGCCGGGGGACGGCACGGGCGTTTACGAGACTATGGAGGATTTTAAGCGGCAGGGAATGATCAAGCATATCGGTATCACGGCCCACAAAATCGGCGTTGCGGAGGAAGCGGTGGACTCCGGCCTCTACGAAACCCTCCAATTCCCCTTCAGTTACCTGTCCGACGACCGGGAAGTGGCACTTGTGCGACGCTGCAAGGAGAAAAATGTCGGGTTTATCGCCATGAAAGCCATTGCCGGCGGTCTGATCAATTGTGCAGCTGCCGCCATGGCATACATCGCACAGTTCGACAACGTGGTGCCGATCTGGGGGGTGCAGCGGGAAACCGAGCTGGACGAATGGCTGTCGTTTATGGACAAAACGCCTGCGCTGTACGAAGAGATGCAGGCACGGATCGCAGCGGATAAGGAAGCGTTGGGCGCAGATTTTTGCCGTGGCTGCGGATATTGCATGCCCTGCCCGCAAGGCGTCGTGATCAACCAATGTGCAAGAATGTCGTTGATGATCCGCCGCGCACCGACGACCACGTGGTTTAACGAACACTGGCAGGCCGAGATGGAAAAGACGGCGACCTGCAAGGAATGCGGCCTGTGCAAGACCCGCTGCCCATACGAATTGGATATTTCAAATTTACTAAAGAAGAACTACATCGACTACAAAGAACAGGTGAATTGCACGAAATAATCGTATTGTAATGCGATTATTTCGTGCAAAATAACGAATACAGACGCATAATCAACGTTTGTGTTTCGCCTAAAGCAGCTATCCATTTGTGCGATTACAATAGCATAACAAAAAAAGAAGTATGTGAAAAGTTTAACACATACTTCTTTCTACAATATATGGATTCAAGCGAAATTATTCCAGCTCTTCCGCAAGCGCACGACCCATGAGCACGCCCATGACGGAGGCCATCATCAGTCCACGGGTCCAGCCGGAGGAGTCGCCGAGGCAGTGTAAACCGGTCAGACTGGTGTTAAAATGCTCGTCCATTTTGATTCGATTGCTGTAGAATTTCAGCTCCGGAGAGTACAAAAGCGTTTCGATGGAGGCAAAACCGGGAACTACGTGATCGACCGCTTGGATAAACGCAATAATATTGGTCATGGCTCGGTACGGCATGGCGGAAGTGATGTCACCGGCAACGGCATCGGGCAGGGTAGGACGCAGGTTGGATTGGGAAAGTTCCTTCGGCCAGGTGCGCTTGCCATCCAAAATATCGCCAAAACGCTGCACCAGAATGTGCCCAGCCCCCAACATATTGGTCAATTCGCCGATTTTTTGCGCATATTCGATGGGCTGGTTGAAAGGCACGCTGAAGTTGTGGGAGCAAAGGATGGCGAGATTCGTGTTGTCTGACTTGAGATCCTTGTACGAATGGCCGTTCACGACAGCTAAGTCGTTGTCATAGTTCTCCTGGCTGACAAAACCGCCGGGATTCTGACAAAATGTGCGTACTTTGTTTTTGAAAGGCTTTGGATAGCCGATTAGCTTGGATTCATACAAAACACGATTGACCTGCTCCATGATCTCGTTGCGCACCTCCACACGCACGCCGATGTCCACGGTGCCGGGCTGGTGGGCGATATTATGTTCGGCGCAAATCTTTTCCAGCCAATCTGCACCACGCCGACCGGTTGCAATGACGGTATGTTTGGCGAAAATTTCTTCCGCGCGTGAACCGTTACTGTTCTGGATGATAACGCCATGACAAACGTCGTCCTCCAAAATCAGGTTGGTGCACTCCCAACCGAAGCGCATTTCGACCCCATGCGCCAGCAAATATTGCTCGATCGAATGGTAAATATGCTGCGCTTTCTCGGTTCCCATGTGCCGGATCGGGCAATCGACCAGCCGTAGACCCGCTTGGATCGCCCGTTTGCGGATCTCCTTGACCTCATCGGTGTTCGCAAGACCCTCCACATGGGTGTCTGCGCCGAATTCCAGGTAGATCTTGTCGGTGTAATCGATAGTATCCTGGGCTAACTTTTCGCCGATGAGAGTGGGGAGATCGCCACCGACCTCGCAGCTGAGAGATAATTTGCCATCCGAAAAGGCACCGGCGCCGGAAAAACCGTTCGTTATGTGGCAATACGGTTTGCAGTTCATACAATGCCCAGTTTGTGCCTTGGGACAGTGACGATTCTCAACCGGTTGTCCTTTCTCGACAAGCAGAATATTTAGCTTTGACCCACGACGAATCATTTCCAGGGCGGTAAAGATCCCGGAAGGGCCTGCACCGATGATAACAATATCTGTATGCATAATTGCTTGAACCTCGCTTAATTTGAAATAGCTATGGAATTACTACAAGATAGTATAGCAAAATTCGACGAAAAAGTCAAGGGTTTTCGAAAATATTGTTGAAAATCGGGTTAGAACGGTGTAATTACATACGGAAAGCAAAAAGACAAAAGAAAAGAGAACCTACAATATGTAGGTTCTCTATGTTTCTCAAAGCTTCCACTTGGTGTACAGGATCGAGGGGAAGCCTTCTTTTTCGAATTGCTGATAGAAAACTGTCAGTATGGAACCGTCGGACAATTCCACCGAGGCGGGGTAGCCCAGGTCGCATGGTGTGGTCTCGCACAGCGTGATCTCGTCGGACCAGGTCTTGCCACCGTCTTTTGAAACGATCGCCCGTTCTCCAAAGGGCTCTGCACGGCGTCCATACACCAAAATTACGGCTCCGGATGAATGCTTGATCAGGTGCGGCGGGGACCCGCAGATGTGCATAGGCACCATTTCGCTCCAAGTTTTGCCGCCGTCCGTGGAAATCGTCTGATACATGGTGAAACCGAAGTCAACTTCCTTGCCCTGCGCCCGAACCACGCCCAAAATCGTGCCGTCGTCCAGCTCGACCGCATGGGGTTCGTGGAAACAATCCAGCTCCAAAGAGTGGGGTTGCATGTTGGTATCCAAACTATTGGAAGGCAGTGGCACTTCACCCAGCTTCTGCCAGGTCATGCCATCGTCCCGGCTTTCCCACGCAGACACAACATGTGGTGTTTCCTCACCATAGGAGTAATGTTCCTTTCCCAAATAGAGCAGAGAACCATCTTTTTTGAGAATTGGACCGTGTGGCGTGTTGACCGGGAGCTTCACGGTGGGTCCCCAGGTAAGGCCGCCGTCGTTGGACACCCGCACGAAGGAGCCGCCCATGCCTTTTTCCGGCGGGATCGTGCCGTATTGGTCCAACACGCTCGCCGATCCGCCCCAGCTATCCCGGATCGCACCACTATATGTTGTGGTATATTCGCTAACCGGATGAGCGAACCAGCTAACTAAAATTTTCTTGCCGCCGAGGCAGACAACGCCGGCGTCCCGGTCGTCCAGGTAGGTGTCGTTGACGATGATGGGAGCGGACCAGGTCTTGCCGTCGTCCCAGCTTTTGCACAGCACAGTCTTGCCAAACGGGCAAATATGGGCGGAGCGAAAGCCGGAGAACACAACATATAGTGTTCCTTCGTCATCCTTAGCAACCGATGGCCAGCCGTTGTAGTGGAAAAACGAGTCTGGATTGTGCCAGATCACGCCGTGGGTGCGTTCTTCCATGGTATGAATTCCTCCTTTTTACATAGGAAATTTGGTGCTAAATTTATTTGTTTGCCTGAAAATCTTCGATAAACTTCTCGAAACCGGCGGTAATGGACGCTTCCACCGAGGCGTAATAGGACGCGAAATCGGTGCTTTTCTTGCCAATGACCACATTTTGCAGCATTCCGTTGCATTTTCCGGTGGTGTCGAAGTTGAAACCGAAGTCCCAGGTCTTGTTTTCGTGCATCAGCGTGATCATTTCGTAGGAGTCTTCGTCCCGCACGGCCTTGTTTTCCAACACCACATCAAAAAATGCAGGACGTAGATATTCGTAACTATAGAACGCCATGGCCTCCAAAACCGTGCCGGAAAGGGTCGTATCCGCCGTGTTCACTGGCACACCGATCAGTCCAGCGCCGCAAAACACCTGATAATGCTCCTGATCTTCGTCAAATTTCGGCGGCGGCAGGATGCCAAAGTTGAATTCGATCTCACGCAGGTACGAATACAGCCCGCCGATGTCCAATTCCGTCAAAAAGGCACGGCCCTCGATGAGAATATTGCGGTAATCGCTGGTGGAATAGGTGCTGCTGGAATATGCATCCATCCAAGTATCCGGCGAATTGACCAAATTATAGTACTTTTCCACGATCGAAACCATGCGTTCTGTGTTCTGCGCCAGCACCGGATAACCGTTTTCGTCCCGTTTTGTCAGTGGTTGCCCACAACCGATGGTGGTCGCATAGCCGGTATTTAGGTTGCCCAACATCCCGAACTGGTCAGCTTTGGTCATTTTGCCATCGCCATCCAAATCCATGCCCAAACCATCTATTAAGGAAAGCATCTTGTCGTAGGTCCACTTGCCGTCTCGCACAAGCTGATACAGATCGTCCTCGATATTATAGTTGTAAAGATATTCTTTGTTAAAGATTATAGCCAACATGCCCTGCCAGGTCATCACGATGTCGCCGGACAGATAATAGGCCGTGTTATCGATGGAAAGCGCGTCCGTCATACTGTCATTCCACCAAGGTTTATCCAAATCAACCACGGGCAAATTGTATACATTATACAAAAGCCCGCTCGTCACCATGGTTGGCACACCGATGGTCGCATGTGGAAACACATAGTTGTACACGGCATCTCCGGCAGCAACGGCGTTCTGAAGGGTGGTCGCCACGGAGCTCACGTCCACCTGCACCGCATCGAAGGTCACGCCCAGACGCTCCTCCACTGCCAAATTTCGGTTATAAGCCGCATCGCTGAGAGGTTCGCCCGTCAATTCCGTGATCAATCGGAAATGATCCACATAGGGCTCGGCGGTCAGATAGGTGATGGTCGTGCCGTCGTAGCGTGTGTCGGGCAGATCTGCGGTCAGCTTGGTCTCCGTTTCGACATCCGTAGCGGCATCTACGGTCGTTGACGTGTCGCCAGAGGTTTCGGCGGTCGTACCTGTGCCGCAAGAGGCCAGCAGCATGGTCAAAACGATCAAAATAGAAATATTACGCCTCATAAAATTGGTGCTCCTTCTCATAATTTTGGAGAAATCCATAAATTACGCAACAAAATCTCCGTATACATTATACTGTATTACTATGCATTTGTAAAGAGGAAAAAAGCGACGTATTCATGCAAAAAATGACGGAAAACCACTTGCATTTGTGGGAAAATGGGTGTACAATAGAGTAAGAATGGCGGATGAAATCATTTTGGAGGTGAAAAATCATGGAAAGCGTACATTTTGTGGATCGGCGGGAACAGACGGTGCAGCTGGAAAACGTGGCGGTGACGGTGTTCATGAATGCGGTATTGCCACGGGTGTTGTCGCCGGAGCAGGAGAATTGGGCGAAAATGATGCTGCACGAGCACGCACATTGGGAGATTTTTGGCTGTATTGACGGGGAGTTAATTGTGCAATTTGCCGAAAATATGCTGCAATTGGCACCGGGAGACGTGCTGCTGATCCGACCGCATGTACAGCATATGTCCACGATGGTGGGGGGAGAGCGGATCTCGGTGCCGTTTTACTTTCAACATAAAGCAGTTTCTTGTCATTACGACTTGTTTTCACGGATCAATAGTTTCATTGCAGATGTGCCGTACCTGCTTTTGCACGACAAACCGGACGTTTGCCAAAAGTTGGCGCAGACCATGGAGGCCGGGATCCGTCTGCCGCCGCCGTGTGCATGCGTGAAAATGGCTGAAATACTGTTGGAATTATGTGGGCAAACTGTGCAAACCGCTGGGGATGTTTTGGAAAACAGTGATATTGGACGGCTGGAAAAGTTGGATCAGATCTGCAGCGAGTTCTTTATATATCCATTGACTGTGGAATATGTGGCAAGCAAACTGTTCATCAGTGTGCGGCAATTGGAGAGAATCGTGAAGGCTCGATACGGCGCAACGTTCCGGGAGATCATCACCGCAAGACGCATGCGAGCGGCCGAACAGCTCCTGCGGCACACCGACCAAAGCGTTGTGGAGATCGCCGAGCGGATCGGCTACACCAGCAAGGAGAGCTTTCTTTCGGCATTTCGCACGCACAAAGGCATGACACCAACCGCTTATCGAAAAATGGGACAAGAGGATAATGCGATAGAAAAACGATATAGCTTGCCGGAATAAGGTGAAGAAGCACAAATTGAATCCATTTTGGAGCGATATGAATTGGTAAATGCAAACAAAAAAAAGAAGTACCCGCTAAAACGGATACTTCTTTTTCATGTTTATTAGAACATCGGCACAACGGCGTTGCCGTAGGTGGTGTTCATGTATTCCTTGACGATGTCGCTGGTCATGACCTCGGCAAGCGCTTGCACGGCGGGATTATTTTCGTTACCTTCTTTGGCAACCAAAACGTTCACGTAGGTCTGCGCTGCTTCGGAATCGGTGGACTCGATGGCCAGGGAAGTGTTCACATCGAGGCCGGCGGCCAGGGCGTAGTTACCGTTGATGACCGCCATGGCAACCTCGTCCAGCTGGTCGGGTAGCAGGGCAGCTTCCATTTCTTTGATGTCCAGATTCTTTGGATTCTCTACAATATCGTTCTTAGTGGCAGTCAGACCGGCGCCGTCCTTCAGCGTGATCAGCCCCTGGGCCGCCAAAAGCTGCAACGCTCTTGCTTCGTTTGTGGGATCATTCGGAACAGCAATGGAATCACCGTCCTGCAGACCGGCCAGCGAAGCGCAGGTGCCGGCGTAAATGGCGTAGGGCTCGTAGTGAATGTCGGCCACGGTCACCAAATGGGTGCCATTTTCTGCGTTGAAGGAGTCCAAATAGAGCTGATGCTGGAAATAATTGGCATCCACATCGCCGGATTCGGTGGCATTGTTGGGCGTAACGTAGTCATCGACCACTAAAATCTCCAGCGTGTAGCCCTTTTCGGCCATGGCTTCCTTGCAAACCTCCAGCACCTCGGCGTGGGGCGTAGAGGTGGCGGCGACCTTGATGGTGTTCTCGTCGGACCCACCGCAAGCGGTCAGCGTGCTGCCGAGCAACAGGGCGGTTAGTGCTAATGTGACAAATTTCTTCATGGTAAATGTCTCCTTTTTGTGTATATAAATGAAATTATGCGCATTCGTTATCCTTTGTATCGGATCCGTCTATCGGTTATTTTTGCCAAATATCCGAGACCTTCTTGGATGATTTGCACCAAAACAATCAGCAGAATAGACGAAATATACATGATAGAATCAGTAAATCTGTACAAACCATACTGGATTGCCAGCTGACCAAGCCCACCGCCGGCGATCAGGTACGTCATGGGCGTGTAACCGAGGATCGTGGTGATGGCGATGGCACCGCCAACGATCAATGCAGGTTTGGCTTCGGGAAGGATCACCTTCGTGATGATTTGCATGTTCGACGAACCCATGGACTGCGCCGCCTCGATGACACCACGATCCACTTCCCGCAGCGACGACTCCACCATCCGTGCAACGTACGGCGCTGACGCCAAAACCAGATAAAATATGAACGCATTGTTGCCAAGTTTTGTACCAACGACGACTTTTGCCAGCGGCTGCGTCATGACTAATAATATAATGAAGGGAATCGAGCGCAGGATGTTCACACAAAAGCCCACTACGCTATTGATCGGTTTGTTTGGAAAGATGCTGCCGGCCGACGTGCCGTAGAGCAAGACTCCCAGCGGCAGGCCTAAAACGTACGCTATGAGCGTGCTGAGCAGCGTCACGTACAGCGTGTCCACGATCGCCTGCCCGTACATGGCCAGCATTTCCGGCGAAAAAATCTCTGACATCACTAAAATACCTCCTCTCCGGTGTGATCGACTTGTACATATTGCACATTACGACTGTCCAAGTACGCCTTGATCCGCACGATGGCCGCCTCGTCCTCCGGCAGCTGCAACAGCATTTGCCCGAACGCCTTGCCGCCGATATTTTTTGTGTCGGCACCTAAAATATTCACAGCCGTGTGGCATTCCAGCGACAGGTTGGAGATGATGGGCTCGTAGGACGACAGGCCGTCGAAGACCAGCCGCAGCACGGTCTCGCCCCGCACCTCCGGCACAGCGGCGTTTTTCGGCAGCACCAGCTCCCGTGCGATGGCGGATTTTGGCGAAACGAACACGTCCTTGACCAGCCCGACCTCCGCCACGACCCCGTGATCCAGGACGGCAACTTTGTTACAAATTTGTTCCACAACACGCATTTCATGGGTAATTACCACAATTGTTACGCCCATTTTTTGGTTAATTTCAGACAAAAGCGCTAAAATTTGCCGTGTCGTATTGGGGTCCAGGGCACTGGTGGCTTCATCGCAAAGCAGCACCTCGGGATCGGTGGCAAGGGCCCGTGCGATGGCGACTCGCTGCTTTTGCCCGCCGGAAAGCTGCGCCGGGTACGACTGCATCCGGTCCTCCAGCCCCACGATCGTCAACAGCTTTTTCGCCTTTTCCACAGCTTCTTTCTTCGGCACGCCAGCGATTTCCAGCGGATAACACACGTTTTTGAGGGCATTACGTTGTGCCAATAAATTGAAGCTTTGGAAAATCATGGAAATGGAACGCCTGGTTTCCCGCAGTTCCTTGGGCGAAAGGGAGCCCAAATCGGTGCCTTTGAACAAAACCTTGCCGGAAGTCGGCGTTTCCAGATAGTTTATGCATCGAACGAGCGTGGATTTGCCCGCCCCGGACAGGCCGATGATCCCGAAGATGTCGCCCTTTTCCACATGCAGGCTCACGTCCTGCACCGCATCGACTTGGATCCGGTCGGTCTGGAAACTTTTGGTCACATGTTGCAATTCGATCAAGTACAACACACTCCTTTTTGGCAGATTTGCATAAAAAAGTCCGGGTAAACGAAAAGAACATCGTCCCCGGACTTCAAAAATGCTATTGGAAATCGATCAAATCGCACGAAGGGAATCACGCAAAACCCGTGAAGAATCCGATATGCGATCATTCGTGTGGCAGAAAACGGCACGACGAAGGTTCCCGCAAACATAAGTCCGGGCAACAAACATTCGAGTGCTGCAAGTATTAGCATAAACCAGCGTGGCAGTCGTCATAGCCGCTCTCCTTCCGAGATCGAATTCATAGTATAAATAGTATAGCACGTTTGCCCGCGTTTGTCAAGGTCTTTTGCGAAAAAAACGCAGAAATTTGTGCAAAAAGTGGTGAAAAATGCTTTAAATCTCCGGAATTTCGATCTTGATCTCCTGTTTTTCTCGGGCGGAGATGAGCATGGCGTCGATGATGGCCTGGTTGTAGATGATCTGGCTGGTGGGGATCGGGGCGGGGCGGTGGTTCTTCACGGCGTCCACGAAGTCGCGAACCTTCATAGTGAAAATATTTTCATGGGTCGGTTCCAGTGTCAACGGGGTGGTGACCGGCTCGCCACACTGATCGTGCATCAGGTAAAGCCCGGACAAATTGCCGTCGATGATGGAGCCCCACAGCGGATTCGGGTGCGGCGCAGTGGCCTTCAGGCCGGCATCGGTGCCCAAAATCACGAAATCCGAACAGATGTCCATGTGCATTGCCCACGCCATGCGATAGTCCAAAATGATGTCGCCTTCCAGCCGAATGAACGCGGCGGAGAAATCATCCACAGAAAACCGGTCGGATTCATTGTAATATTTGGGGTTTTTGCCGAAAAAGTCTGAGGTATACGCCGAAACGGACAGGGGTTTTGGGTAGCCGATGGAGTTCAGGGACAGGTCGAGGGAGTAGCAACCCAGATCGCCGATGGCGCCGAACACGGCCTTGTCGTGGTCAATGAACGTCCGACCGGGAATGCCACGTCTGCGGCTGCCACCGATCTGCACGTAATAGACCTTGCCCAGCTCGCCGGACTCCACGATCCGCTTGATCTTGCGGCAATTGTTGTTGTAGCGGGGCTGGAAACCGATGGTCAGGATCTTTCCGCTCTTTTTTTCCGCGCGCATGATCGCCAAACCCTCTTCCAGCGTCACGCACATGGGCTTTTCCAGCAGTACATGCTTGCCGGATTCCAGCGCAGCGATGGCACATACGGCATGCTGACTATTGTAAGAGCAAATGGAAACGGCATCAATATCATCCCGCTTGCAAAGTTCATCGCAGGATTCGTAGGCAGTGGCGTCGGTCCAGCCGAATTCGTCCAAAAAAGCGCGCGCCTTGCCGGGAATGATGTCCGCGCCGGCCACGATCTCCACATCGTCGAAGGTCTTGTAGGCGTTGGCATGGGCGTGGGCGATCCCGCCGGTGCCGATGATACCGATTCTTAACTTTTCAGACATAATGGTATTCCTCCAGGAAAAGGTAGGATCCGTTGGCGAAAAACACAATCGCAACCGGATCGAACCAGAATTAATAAATAGGATTTACGAAGGACCACACAAGCGATTTGTCCATACGCATTTGGCGGAAATCGCATATAATAAGGAAGAAGGTTGCTTCTGTGTGGATACTGCATAAAAACGGTGTACAATTTTGTCAAATACAACGGAAGTTTATTGCAATTTCGCAAAAGTTTCCACCGCTTCTTCCAGTGCAGATTGTGCTTTTTGCTGGATCGCTTCCCATCTGGAAACATATTCCGTGGATTTTGCATTATAGATGTTGGAAACCAGAGAACCGGCCCCGCCCCAGTCGGAAATAAAGCCGAGGTCATATACTCTCGTGGCGAAAATAATATCCAGCATATCGCCTGATTCTTCGTCCCGAACATAGCGTGTTTTTAGTGCATTGTCATAATACGCTGCCGTCAGCGTGTCCACCGAATAGTACGCCATGGCCTCCAGCGTTGCGCCCGTAAGCTCCAAATCCTCGTTGTTGTAGGGCACACTTACGGAGCTCACCAGACCTGTACTGATCAAATTGTTATATTCGCTCTGATTCTCGCCATAAAGCGGATATGGCAAAATGCCGAAAGCATACTCGGAATCCCGCAATCCATTGATGTCAACCAGTGCAAATGTCACAAAAAGCACCTGCCCTGCATTGAACATGGGCGCAACTGTATTATATCCAGCGGAGGATGTGGTGTGATCGGACAACATTTTTGTATCGTAACAAAGCGTCATCACCTTGTCCATGACGTCGATGGAACGAGCCGAACCGATCTGCAACGCCAGCTCGCCCGTGTCGTCCATATCCACGATCCGTTCGCCGGCACCGAAATAGAAGGAGATCGGCGCATTCCCGGCGATGGAAAGTCCCCACGTATCGCTGTGGTCCAGCTTGCCGTTGCCATCCGTATCATTTGTGACAAGTGACGCCATTTCCCCCACTTTATCGAGGGTCCATTTGTTGGAATTCACCAAAACATACGGACTTTCAAGGGCGTATTGTTCGATCAAATCTTTGTTAAAAAACATGACCATCGTGCATTCATTGTCCAAAATGGCGATGTCACCGGTGGTGATGAACAGCTTGTCAGCGATGCGCATGTTGTCGTTGGCCCGCTGATCCCACCAAGATCTTTCCAGATCCAGCCACGGCACGGTCTGCAGATCCAGAAGCAACCCCTGGGTTGCCAGCGAGATCGTGTTGTTGATGTAGGGCATGACCACGTCGAATTGCGTGTCCCCGGCGATCAAGGATTCCTTTGCCGTATTATGTGGATCTTTGAGTTTAGTTTGTACAATTTTGATATTTAGCAGGTCTTCAATGGTCTGATTTCTAGTGAAAACAGCGTCATTTATCAGCCCGCCGTTCATTTCTTCCGCAAAAATTTCATAACTGCTGTACCAGTCGTAGTCGCTGTTGAGCGCCGTCAGGAACATGACCTCGGCCCCGCCAAAGTCTTTGTCCGGCAAAAGAACAGTCTCTTCGGTGGAAGATTCAGCGGGAGTTGTATCCGTTGTAGAAGGGTTTTCGCCGGTGGTTTCGGCGGTCTCGCCACCTCCGCAGGCCGTTGTGGACAGAACGAGCAGCGCACACAAAAGCGCTGAAAGGACCCGTTTCTGAGAAGCCATAATCGCACCTCTTGTTTTCCATAGAATCTTTGCCATTATTGTAGCATATTTTGTGGAAAATGTCAAGTAGGCGCACGCAATTTGTGAAAAAAATCGCAATTCCGCTGATCTAAAAGCCGGCGCAGTCGATTTGTCCATAAGAGATACGATAAACAAAGTAAATCAAACTGTGCATAGATGAGCGTTTTGTGCAAAAAGTTCGATAAAATGCTTGAAGGCGGCTACTAACGAAAAATTCCACATAATATGCGCTAACCTATTGACAATTTCACGAAATTATTGTATACTATATGGTAAATAACCCGCATTTTGGAGGATAAAATATGTATACATTGCGCACTGGCGTGTGTACCACGGATTTCGAGAATCAAAAGCTTTATACAGCGGATGAGCTGTTCGCACAGATCCATGAGTTTGGCTTTGGTGCTGTGCAGTTTGCATTTTCGTCCATCACTGAGACAAATTACACGCCAAACGGACAGATTGAGATACCAAATCAAATACCATATGTAGCTGTTGTGGCTGCGGATCGGGCGGCAGCGAAGTACGATCTGCCCATCGAAGTGGTCAACGGGACCTTCAACATGGCCCATCCGGATCCGGCGATTCGGGCGGAAGGACTGCGTCGTTTTGCGATCCTGGTGGAGTCCACTGCCGCCCTTGGAGCCAAATACATTTCGCTGTGCTCCGGCTCCCGCAATCCCGACCATCTTTGGACCTGGTCACCCGAAAATGACAAGGCAGATGCTTGGGATTCCATGTATGAGACCATGGTGCGGGCGGTGGAGCTGGCGGAGAAAGCGGGACTGACGCTTGCCATCGAATCGGAGGCTGCCAACATCATAGACACGCCGGAAAACGCACGGCGGCTGTTGGATGCAATTGGTTCAAACCATTTGAAGATGATACTGGATTGTGCGAACCTGTTCCACCGTGGAATGGCACATCCGGAAAACGTACATATAGTGCTTGCAAATGCATTCGAAAAGTTTGGAAAAGACATTGTAATTGCCCACGGCAAGGACATTCGGGAGGGCGACGGCATCGATTTTTGCGTCACCGGCCTTGGGATCGTGGATTTTGCCTACACGGCGCAGCAGCTCCGGGCGGTCGGTTACACCGGCGACATGTTTTTGCATGGCATATACGACGAAAACGATATGGTGCGGGCGAGAGAATATTGGGAAAGCAAGCGATAGTTTATGCGCAAAAACACATGAAACGAGGTTTTGAAATGGTCGAGAGTTGTGCAAAAGAACAAATGCAAACGTGGCGGAAGCGCACAGATGAACAAATTGAAAATATTTTGCGTTCCCCTGATCTGCCGGATTCCGGTGCGAAAACCTACTATGTTGCGAACGACGGCTGCGACGACAACGATGGTGCGACGCCGGATTCGCCGTGGCGGACGCTGGAAAAGGTAAACGGGGCGGATCTTGCGCCCGGGACGATCGTTCGGTTTCGGCGAGGCGACCTGTGGCGGGGACAAATTCGGGCGAAAGCTGGTGTAACTTACACAGCTTATGGATGTGGAAACAAGCCAAAATTGTACGGATCGCCGAAAGATGGTGCCGATCCTGCATTGTGGGAACAGACGGATACGGTGCATATTTGGCGGTTCAAAGGATGGAGAGAGGACATTGGCACCATCGTTTGCGACCATGGGAAGGCACACGGGATCAAGGCGATCATTCGATATGAAAAGGATGGCTCTCATTGGAACAATACGACTGGTGAACGGTTTGCGTCCTGGCGGGACTTGACGGGCGATATGCATTTTTATCACGATCTTTCGGATGGCTCCGTGTACCTGCATAGTGTCGAAAACCCAGGCGAACGCTTTGGATCCATCGAATTCTCCATCAAGCGGCACGGCTTTGTCATATGCGGAAACGATGTGACCATCGACAACTTTTGTGTGTGCTATGTGGGCTCTCACGGCGTTGGCTCAGGCACCACAAGCGGTCTGACCGTGCAAAATTGCGCCTTCTATTGGATCGGCGGCTCCATCCAGGCAGAGGGTATTTTCGGCCGCAACCACGCCACACGCTACGGAAACGGGGTGGAAATTTACGGCGGCTGCGACCGGTACACGGTACAAAACTGCTATTTTTGCCAAATTTACGACGCAGCGGTCACGCATCAATACAATTTGACGGCGGAAAACCGGGAAAACGGCGAAGACATGTCCATGCGGCACGTGCGATACTTGGGGAATGTCATGGAATTTTGCAATTATTCTATCGAATATTTCTTGGGCGGTGTACCGGCGGGGAATCCATCGCACATCGAGGACGTTTTGATCGAGGATAACTACATGTGGTATGCAGGGCGGGGCTTTTGCAGCCAGCGGCCGGACAAGACCGAGGCGGCCCACATCAAGAGCTGGAACCATGACAATCCGACAAAGTGCTATACCATACGCCATAATATAATGGTAGAATCGTATAATATGCTCATGCATGTACACACCAACAAGCGGACGTTGGATGGGGAAGACGGCATGCCGGTGCTGGTGGACAACGATTTTGTGGCACGGGCGGGGGATCCGTTCGGTAATTTGGCGTTCGAAGATACCACAAGGGTGACTTATCCGGTAGAGCTGGACGGCAACCGTATGTGGGTCATGGAAGTTTGATATTGTGCGGAAAAGATGATCGTAGTATGGACGAGAGCCTGTTGCATTGTGGTTACTTTTGACTACTTAGGAAAAATTGCAAAAAAATCTTGAAAAACTTTTGCCAAACCCCTTGACAAAGCCGGATGGATGTGGTATACTATATGAGCACGTCGGGGTGTGGCTCAGTTTGGTAGAGTGCTTGGTTCGGGACCAAGAGGCCGCTGGTTCAAATCCAGTCACTCCGATCATAGCGAACCGACAGTTGATACAATTATCGACTGTCGGTTCGTTATTTTTATGCGAAAAAGGCTTGCTGTAGCAATGCTTTTCGTACTTGCAATGCACCCATTGGGAAAAGGCTACCGAAAATGAGGAAATCATTGCAATCGTTGAACTTTTGAATGACACAAATATGCCGTTCAGCGTTAAAAAGAACCTCTATCGTTAGAATTATCTATGCGTAGGTGCATATCAAAACAGCAAAATTAAGGCTCGGAACTTGGGTTTCTCCCCAGGCTCCGAGCCTTTTTACATTTGCTCCGTAATTTCCGTTCCGTCCTTAAAAGTGAAGGTGACGGTTTCGTTTGCATTGATCGTGGCATGATCAACCGCTGCAAGCCACAGGCTTTCGCTGAAATCAATTGGCAATTTGGCTTGCT
>CAYXBQ010000023.1:0-42753 GCA_964463375.1 uncultured Ruminococcus sp.
AACCTATGACCCTCTGCTTGTAAGGCAGATGCTCTCCCAGCTGAGCTATGCTTCCATGCCTTTGTGGACTTTCACCAATCACGCACCATTCCGTTTTGGCTTGGTTTGTTTGTTTTGGGCTTGTCCCTTCGACGTGTATTATTATACCACATCCTTTTCCCTTTGTCAACCCCTTTTTTGAAATTTCTCAAAAAAATTTTTACCCGGTTTTCGACACCCAATATGGTCGCCCAATATGGGCGTCAAAAAAGGAACGGTCGAAACCATTCCTTTTGGTGTTATGCGGATGGCAGGGTCTGCTTTACGCATTCTTCCCCGCCAGCCACAGATCCCGTACTGCATCGTATACCTCGTCCGGGATCGGCGGGTCTTCGTGGGAGGTGCGGGGCAGGAGCTGGTCACCGGCTATAGATGGCGTGCAGCAGGCGTTGTCGTGGCGGTACTTGTCTCGCTGGGCCGGGTCACGCAGGTCCGGTACGTCCATGGGGGCGTTGCCTGCTAAGACGGAGCGGTAGGCAAGGATCCCGCAGATGCCCATGTCTACGGCATGATATACGTCGATGGACCAGGCTTCGCCATCGGGACGACCTAAGATCTTTTCAATGAAGAAATGCGTGGGGTAGAAATCGCTGCCGCCGTGGGTCTGGTACGTTTTGGCTGCCTCTGCGGCGATCTTCTGCTCCGGCGTATACTGCTCCCAGGAACCGATGCACCGCCGGTCCCCTTCCTTATATACGTTCAGCGGCTGCAAGGGACTGAGACGACCGGTCTCCATCATGCCCTTTTCGCAGTACAATTCGTAGTTGATGCTCCCCGGCTCCCGCTTCAAGCAGCCGTGTACGCTCTTCATGATGGCACCGTTCTCCAGCGTCACCATTTCCACACCGGCACCGGGACCACCGCCCAGGGCTGCCATATCCTTGGAGTAGGGCGTTTCAAACCCGACCACCTTCACCGGCCGCAGTCCCGTGGTCATCAGCAGGGGACCCAGGGAATGGGTGCAGTAGAACGTGGGGAACATCCGATTGCGCCAATGGTCCCGTTCGCCATAGGTGATGCCGGGCCAAATGGCGGAGCAGTCGTGGATGTATTCGCCTTCGCCGTAGTGCGCTTCTCCCATTTCGCCCGTGCGATACCGCTGCCACATCTCAAAGGCGTGGGTCATGTAGCAGTAGTTCTCCGCATAGGCGTACACCAGACCGGTTTCCTCTACGGCTTCGATCAGCTCTACCGCCTGTGCCATGGTCTCACAGGGCAGTACCTCTGAGAGCACGTGCTTGCCGGCGTGCAGGCATTTGACGGCGTAGATGGCGTGCTCGTTGGCGTAGTTGGCCAGCACCACCGCATCCATGTCGTACCGGATGAATTCCTCGAAGGTCTCAAAGGTGGCGATCTCGGTACCGCATTCGGCAGCCGCCTTCTTTGCATCCTCCAACAGCGGCACGTACTTATCACATACGGCCACCAGCTCTGCATCGGGATGGTGCAGCAGCACGGCGATCATAGACTTCCCTCTGGCCCCGCCGAACACACCGATCCGCAGCTTCTTGTTCTGCTCCATAGTTTTTCTCTCCTTTACGGGATATTGTTCTTGTTCCGCATGCTGGTACGACCGGTACACCTGATCCCCATCGATCCCCCGGTACACCGGTGCGCCATACAGGCTGTCCGTGGTCACGTTCCATAGGGCGGCAAGGCTCTCGATGGTCTCCCGATCGGGGGAAGTCACGCCGTTTTCCCACCGGGATACCGCCTGTCTTGTGATGTGCAGCATATCGGCCAGTGCCTTTTGGGTCATGCCCCGTTGTTTTCGCATAGCGGCAAGGATCTGTCCCTGCCCTCGTTTCGGAGATCCCATAGTTTCCCTCCCTTTCCAGAACGGGTCTTTTTATAGAGAATACCACATTTCCGCGGGTTTGTCAAGAAACAATTTGTTGCTTTTTACTTCCGGTGCTCCCGCCGATACAGATACACCCCATAGGCAGCGGCACCGAGGAGGTAGAGAAACGCCACTGTCAGCACGGTCTCCCCACCGATGGCCGTAGCCAGCCCCACATAGGGGACAAGGGGCAGTGATAGCACCATGCGGATCGTGAAGTCCAGCACAGCGTCCCCAAGCAGCAGTGGCGTATACAGCAGCACCATGGTACACAGCAGCTGGATGCACAGCAGGATCATAAAAAGGATAGAGAGATTCTCCGCCCCCCGATAGAGCCACAGTCCCACCGGTACAAGGAGCATCCACAGCACGGCACCGATGCAGGCATAATACTGGACGATGCCGCAGGTATGGTTCTCATGGGTACAACCGCAGCCGATCAGGTAAGGATGGAGAGACAGGCAAACGGCATAGGCGATCCCCAGCCACCACAGCAGCCGAGGGATACGATGGGTAGACATAGTAGCACTTCCTTTCTACAAGATGTAGCGGTATGTGGTCAGTGTAGCATGGATGTGTGTCATGGGTACGGGGATTTTGTAAATAGATATGGGAATACGATGGAATTCAATCTGTACGACCTTCTCAAGATGGAAGATAGGCAGGAATAAAACAAAACCATATAGCAAAAGCGGCACACCGTAGGAAAGCCCTACCCTGTGCCGCTTTGTTTTTATCTTACTTTTTGATTACTTCCGCATTTCCTTATACCCATCGGCACCTGCAGTGAACACAGGTCTGATGTGCAGCGTATAGGTGAAGTCCTTTTCGTTGAAGTGGAATTTCTCTGCCAGAGCAGGACCGCAGGAGTTGGAGCCAATGCCGCTCTGCTTGTAGTCCACGATCACCGTGGTCTCCTTGTTGGGAACCAGTTCATAGTGGTGACGGGTCACGGTCAGCTGTTCCGGCGTGAAGTGGGAGGCGTTGAAGTGGAACCGCTTGTCTGCCGTGAACAGGAAGCCGTGTCCTGCCACCGTGGTCACTCTTGCCCAGCCGCAGTCGATGTGGGAGCTGTTTTCCTGGGGGAATACATAGGGCTCGTAGTTGTCCGTCACGGTTGTGCCAAATTCGCTCAGTCTTGCCGCATTGCGCTTGTCTGCATAGGATTCCATGGGGCCGTAGCCGAAGTACCGCATCTGTTCGGCACCCTCCGGCATGGTCAGCCGCACACCGAAACGAGGCCAGGATACACCCAGCTCCTTCTGCCAATGGGCATCGTAGGAAATGGTCAGACCACGGCTTTCGGTGATGGTGTAGGTCACCTTGCCACGGAGCACCGGATCAAAGGGTGCGCAGCCCAGAGAGAAGTCCGCTTCTACCACAGCACTTTCGCCGTTGCAGGAGACCAGCGTAGTGCCGTAGCACTTGACCTTCGCTCTGTTCAGCCCTTCGTTTTCCCATACGCGCCGCACGTACTGGTCGTTGTCGGTGGGCGCACGCCAGATGGTGGGTTCGATGGGACGGGTGATCAGGTCCTCGCCGTTGTCGCAGATGCTCTTCACCAGACCGGATACCTTATCGATGGCATATACCGTGTCGCCGCAGGTGATGGTGATGGTGTTGCCGGCTTCGGTGGCGGCTACGGTGTACAGCGGTGCCGGGATGTAGGTGGAGAGCTCCAGATTCTTGCCGCAGTATTCCTCCTGCCAAATGCCCAGCTCATAGCCGGCTGCTGCCCAAGGCTTGTTCTCGTTGTACCGCAGAGAGAAGTTCACGGTCACCACCCCACGATAGCTGTCCAGCAGATCGGCATCGAACAGGGTGTAGGTCTTCTTTTCCTGAGGTGCAATGTCCAGACCGGGGATGCGGCCGGAGCGAACGCTCTTACCGTCCACTTCGATCCACCAGAACAGGGACAGGTCGTGCATGCAGGTGAAGAACCGCTTGTTTTCCAGCACGTACTGTCCTACAGTGTCGGTCTTCTTCACGTGCAGGGGCATATACAGCTGCTTGACTTCCAGGAAGCCGGTGTGGGGCCGTCTGTCGGGGTATACCAGACCGTCTACGCAGAAGTTGCCGTCATTGGGGAAGTCGCCGAAGTCGCCGCCGTAGGTGAAGTGGGGATCGGCATATTTGTTGTCCCCGATGGCTACGCTGTGATCGGTGTATTCCCAAACGCAGCCACCAAAGAAGGGATCGTTTGCCCAGATCACATCCCAATAGGCAGCTAAGTCTCCGGGGCCGTTACCCATGGCATGGCAGTATTCGCACAGGAACAGGGGCTGGGTCATCTTTTCGTCCTTGCAGTAGCTGTCGCACCAGGCCGGATCGGGATACATACGGCTTTCCATATCCGTGGTGTCTGCCTTATGTACGCCACCGTTGCAGCCGGAGTGTGCGCCTTCGTAGTGTACCAGACGGCTGGTGTCCCGGCTCTTGATCCAGGTGGTCATCGCAGTGTGGTTTCTACCCAGACCCGATTCGTTGCCCAGAGACCAGAAGATAATGGAAGGATGGTTCTTGTCCCGTTCCACCATGCGTCTGGCTCTGTCTACGTAGGCCTTTTCCCAATCGGGACTGTCAGACAGGCCGTTCCAGGGGTGCATACCGTGGGTCTCGATGTCGGTCTCGTCGCACACGTAGAAGCCGTACTTGTCGCACAGGCCGGTGAAGCGAGGATCGTTGGGATAGTGGGAGGTACGGATCATGTTCACGTTGTGCTGCTTCATGATCATCAGGTCCCGGATCATATGCTCCATGGGGGTAGCGTGGCCCAGCAGATGGTGGCTGTCGTGGCGGTTCACACCCTTTGCCTTGACCTTCTTGCCGTTGATGTAGATCACTTTATCCTGGATCTCGATCCGTCTGGCACCGGTGGGGATGGCGATGGTCTCACTGCCACAGGTCAGCACCAGCGTATACAGAGCCGGTGTTTCGTCCGACCACAGGCAGGGCTCCGCAATGGTGGGAATGGTGATGACACCGTCCCCGTTCACGTCAGCCGTACCGGAGGAGATGGTGCAGCCGCAGGGGGAGAGGAATTCCCACGCTACGCTTGCCGCAGCCGTCAGGGAGATCTCAGCGGTGAAGTCGGCCTTGTTGAATTCGTCGTTCAGGGCGCACTTTACGAAGATGTCCCGGATGTGGGTCTTGTCCCGGAACAGCAAATATACTTCCCGGAAGATACCGGACATACGCCACATATCCTGGTCTTCCAGATAGGTGCCGTCGGACCACTTCAGCACCAGCACCTTGATGGTATTCACGCCTTCGTGAACCAATCCGGTGACGTTTATCTCGCTGGTCAGGTGGCTCACCTGGGAGTAGGCGGCAAAGGTGTCGTTGATCCACACGTAGAATGCGGAATCCACGCCTTCAAAGTTCAGGTAGATCTCCTTGCCGATCATGGACTTCGGTACGGTGAAATCCCGAATGTACAGGCCACAGGGATTTTCGTCCGGCACATGGGGTGCATCCACCGGGATAGGATAGTTTACGTTTGTATAGTTGGGCACATCGTAGCCACGATCCAGCGCCATCTGCCAGTTCATGGGCACAGGCAGCTTGTCCATGCTCGCCCGGTCAAAGCCGGCGCAGGTGAAGTCACAGATGTCGTGTACGGAGGAGAAATAGCGGAAGTCCCACACACCGCAAAGGGATTTGAAAAAGGGGCTGTCATTCCGGTTTTCCCCCAGCGCAGAGGCTTTGCAGGGATAGGGAATAAAGTACGCACGGGGCTCTTCGCAGTGTACGTGCAGGGTCTGCTCCGTGGTATGGTAATCGGGGATAGATAAAGGCATAATATTGTCTCCTTTTATGGGGTTTCCTATATTATGACACAAGATAGCGCAGAAGTCAAGGTGGTATTTGGGAATTTTTATACTATGTGGGGGAGAAAAAGCTATAGGGGCAAAAACGCAGCATATAGCCCTCCCTTTTTCTCCCCATCCACTTGACAACGCCACGGGATTGTGCTATAATTGTCTTGCGATGGATAATTTTACAAAAAAACAATTTACTCAAAAGGAGTACACCGTATGAAGACCAACCGTATTCTTTCTCTGCTTTTGTGCGCCCTGCTTTTATCAAGCTGTGCCGGCGGCACCACTGCGGATACCACAAATACCGATACCACCGCCACCGACACTACGCCTGCGGAGACCGAGACCACCATCCAGCGTTCCGCCGACCTGTTGCCTGCCGCCGATTTCGGTGGTGCCACCTACCAGATCATCGGTCGTGAATATGCCAAGCTGGGTGAGCTGCCTGCCATGGAATTTGTGGTGGAGGAGCTGACCGGAGACGTGATCAACGATACCATCTACAAGCGGAACCAGACCGTGGAGGAAAACTTCAACGTGGAGATCGCTGCCACCATCGGCAGTGCCGCCAGCTTAGTCAAGACCTCTGTTACGGCGGGGGACGGTGCCTATGATCTAGCCTGGGCACACGTGAACGATATGTCGGCCCTGTCCCTGGGTGGGTATCTGGCCAACTACTATGACGTGCCCCACATCGATATGACCGGCGCATGGTGGAACCAGCTGGCTGTGGAGTCCCTGACCCAGAACGGCAAGTGCTTCCTGCAAATGAACTACATCCCCTTCACCGGCGTTATGCTGTCCCACGTGCTGTTCTGCAACATGGACATGGTCACGGAATACGGCCTGACCTCCCCCTACGAATACGTGAACGAAGACAACTGGACCTTTGACACCTTCTCCAAAATGGTAGAAGCGGTATCCGTGGATGAAAACGGCGACGGCACCTGGGACGATGGGGACACCTATGGACTGCTGTCCTCTCACGGTACCTCCGGTAATGCTTTCTCCATCGGCATGGGTGTGCAGCCTGTGACCTTTAACGGTGACGGTACCTTCACCCTGTCCCTGCTGTCCGACCGGAACCAGTCCATTCTGGAAGCCATCGTCACCCTGACCCACACGCCCTCCTCCTGGCTCATCACCGATTACACCAAGGAAAACGACCTTGCCAAGATGTTTGCCAACGGGCAGGGACTGTTCTACTCCGGCTTCCTGACCGATGCCTACCAGTTCTTCCGGGACATGGAAGACGACTACGGTCTGCTGGTGTTCCCCAAGTGGGAAGCCTCTGACGAGCGGTACATCACCACAGTGACCGGCGGTACAGGTCTGCTGGGCATTCCCATGGTCACCGCCGATATGGAGCGCACCGGGCAGATCACCGAAGCCCTTGCCATCGAAAGCTACTATGATGTATACCCGGCTGTATTCGAGACAGTCGTGCAGAACAAGCTGCTCCGGGACGAGGATTCGCAAAAGATGTTCAAGTTGCTGATGGATGGGTTGGAGATCAACTTTGCCCGTACCTACAAGTACAGTGCGTACACCGACCTGTTCTGTGACCTGACCGCCGCAAACACCACCGACCTTTCCTCCAAAGCAGCGGCACAGGAAAGTGCAGCCACCAAGCATTACGAAACGGTATTAGAATCCTTCGCAGACTGAGTGATGTGTGCCATGAAATATAATGAAGAAAATCAAAATACCCGGAACCGCACGATCGTTTTGAGCACGGATGAATCCGGTACTCCACTACCAAACAGAACTGTAATCTTAGGAACGGATGAATCCGGCATTCCACTACTAAGCCGTACTATAATCTTAGGAACGGATGAATCCGGCATTCCACTACTAAGCCGTACTATAATCTTAGGAACGGATGAATCCGGTACACCATTGCCAAACCGAACTATAATCTTAGGTACGGATTGGTGGACGGACTGCGATGATGTGGCGGCACTGCGGATCCTCTGCCGGGCTGCCAAACGGGGGCTATGGTCGCTGGCCGGGATCGTTTGCAATGCGGCTATGCCCGATTCGGCAGCGTCTCTGAATGCCTTTCTCACCACCGAAGGGTTTGGCGATCTGCCCCTGGGGATCGACCGGGCTGCCACCGATTATGGTGGAAATCCACCGTATCAGAAGCTGCTTTCTGCCCTGCCCCACACCGTACCGGACAACGATGCTCTGCCCGATGGGGTGGCGTTGTACAAGGAGCTGCTGACCAAGGCACCGGGCAAGGTGGAGCTATTGGAGATCGGCTATCCCCAGGTGCTCTCTGCCCTGTGCGCCGATGAAACCGGCCGGGCGATGGTGGCGGAGAAGGTGTCGTGTCTGTGGATGATGGCGGGCAACTGGGAAAAAGACGGCCATGGACGGGAGAACAACTTCGCCCGTGCGCCACGTTCCCGCAAGGCCGCCGCCACACTGCTGCGGGATTTCCCCTGTCCCATCGTGTTCTTAGGCTGGGAGGTGGGTGCCAGCGTGATCAGCGGTACCCCGGAGACGATCCCGGACGAAAGTGATCCCTTGCGCATGGCCTTTGCCGCCCACGGGAGCCAAAACGGCCGCTCTTCCTGGGATCCCATGCTGGTGCTGCTGGCACTGCACGGCGACCCACGGGATCCGTTTGACAAAGAAAACGCAGCGGAAGCCGGGTACACGCTCCGGCGTGGCACAGCAGCAGTGGACAGCGAGACGGGGGAGAACGACTTCACCTATGCAGACGATGGGATGCATGGCTATGTTGTGAAGGCACAGCCGGACACGTGGTATGCCGAGGAGCTGGCGCAGTGGTTGGGGTAATATAGTATGGAGAGAAGCTGCGGCATAGGCTGTGGCTTCTTTTTCGTGTGGGCTGGGAACCAAAGACAGGCAGATGCGTCATACATAATCGGATACCCTTGCAGTCTTGTTATGGTACAGGGCTGTGCTTTTTTCTTATCTATCCAATATTTTCATCATTTATGCCTTGCACCCTGTCGGAAAATATGGTATACTATATTCTGTAGTACTGTCGTTTGCCGCAGGGGATCCCTATGGCACGGCAGATCATTTTGGGGAACACCGATCTATATGCGATCCCGTTCCTGTTGACCTTACAAAGGATATACCTATGCTTAAAATATTACATACAGGAGACCTGCACCTGGATGCGGCTTTTGCTTCTCTCGACGAACGTCGAGCCCAGATCCGCAAAAACGAAATGCGTGCCGCCTTCACCTCCATGATGACCTACGCCCGTATGAATGGCGTGGATGCCGTGGTTTTTGCCGGGGACGTGTTCGATGGCCGCTATGTCACAAGGGAGACCGTCCAGCTTTTGTGCAGCGAATTCGAAAAGTTCGGTGGGATCGTGTGCATCGCCGCCGGCAACCATGACTATGCCGACACCGGCAGCGTTTGGCGCAACACCACCTTTCCGGACAACGTACACCTATTTCTCGATCCCACCCTCACCTCCCTCTCCTTCCCGGAGAAAAACCTGACTGTGTGGGGCTATGGCTTCTCTGCACCGGAGCTGTCGGAGAACCCGCTACGTGGTCACACCGTCACCGATCCCGGTCGGATCAACCTGCTGCTGTGCCATAGCGATATGAACGGCGACGACCGCTATGCACCCCTGACCGGTGCAGATCTCACCGCCTTTGGGGCAGACTACACTGCCCTGGGCCACATCCACAACCCACCACCGGCGGGAGAACGCTGGGCCTACTGCGGCTGTCTGGAAGGCAGAGACTTTTCGGAGACCGGTCCCAAGGGTGCCTGCGTGGTGGAGATCGAAAAAAACGGCACCACCTCTGCCGTGCGTATGAAGCGGGTGCGGTTCTCCAAGCGACGCTATGAGACCGGCTCCCTGGACATCACCGGCTGCACCACCATGGCCGACGTTCGCTCTGCCACCGCCGACTACATCGCTGCCCACAAATACGGCGAGGACACCCTGCTCCAGCTGCGCTACACCGGCATTGCGGGGGACGGACTGGTGATAAACGGCGATCTGCTGGGGGATATGGGGCTGTTCTGCTGCAAGATCCAGGACAAGACCATGCCCGACCTTGCCACCCTGTCCACCGATCCCGGCATTCGGGGGGCACTGTATCGTACCTTAGCACCGGCGCTGTCTTCCGCTGTCCCGGAGGAAAAGGACACGGCACTGCGGGCGCTGCGGTATGGTTTAGCTGCCATCGCCGGGGAAAATATTGTAGAATGAGCGGAGGGGACACATGAAAATACAGGAGATCTATATCCAGTCCTTCGGTATGCTGCGGGAGCGTTCCTTCCGGCTGACCGAGGGCGTGAATGTGCTGGAAGGCCCCAATGAATCCGGGAAATCCACCTTAGCGGCCTTTCTCAAGTACATCTTCTACGGGCCCGGCACCAAAGGCAGTCCGGATCGCACCCGCTATCTCACCGGTACCCACGTGGGCGGCTGGATCACCTGCGTCACGGAGGAAGACGAAAATCTGTGGCGCATCGAACGCTCCACGACCATCGAGAGCGAGGGGGGCAAGGAAAGCGTCCGAGACACCGTGCGGATCGTGGACACCCGCACCAACCGGATCCTGCCCGAGACCGATCCCGGTGCCTACTTCTTTGGGGTGGGAGAGTCGGTCTTTGTGAACACGGCCTTTGTGGGACAGCTTGGCAGTCTGCGGCCGGACGGCACCAGCTTGTCGGGGGCGGTGGAAAATATGCTCCATGCCGCCGACGAGAACGTGGACCTCAAGCGTGCCACGGACAAGCTCAACCAGGCACGGCGGGAGCTGCTGCCGAAAAACACCACCGGCGGTCGGATCCGGGAAAAGGAGGAGGAGATCGCCCGACTGGAGGAAGCACTGTCTGCTGCCCGCAACAAAGCAGAGCACCGGCGGGAAACGGAGACGGCACTGCGGAATGCCACGGCGAAGCGGCAGGAGATGGAGGACAAAAAGAACGGTCTGGAAGCCCTGACAAATGCCGCCGAGGTGATCGGTACCTGCCGAAAGTTGGCGGCGGTGGAGGACACGGCGGCAAAGCTGAAGGGGTACCAAAATGCTCTGGACGTGCTGTCTGCGCCCCCCTTCAGTGACCTGCACGAACAACTGGATGCCCTGGAAGCTGCACCGCCCGCACCGGCACCGGCAAAGGAGGCTGCGGATACCACAGGGCAGCTGCACATCAAGGACGAAGAGGCGGCAGCGGCTCTGGAGGAAGGGGAATACTTAGAATCCAAATCCCGGCTGTTTTTGGCTGTGACCATCATCATGGCCGTTGCCGGACTGGTTGCATTGTCGGCCGGAGCGATCATGGCGTATTTCGGCTTTGAGCAGTTCCTTCTGCCCTTTGGGATCATGGCGGTCTGCGTCATTGCGGGGATCGTGTTCTACGTGATGCAGGGCAAGAATCTGGCTCGACTGGACGAGATCTTAGACGAATGGGCCGTGGACACCTTAGACGAGCTGGAAGAGCTTGCTACCGAAGGCGCAGACGCTGTAAACGTACCCACCGAAGCACCTGCCGCAGTCTCCACCTTGCAGGATCCGGCGGTGCAAAAGAAGCTGGCGGCACTGGCACAGGCATGCGGTGTGACCTACCAGGCAAATGCACCGGCGGAGACACTGGCGGCACTGCGGAAAAAAGCCGAAAAAGCCGCCGCCGACCGGGATACGGTACGTGCCAAGGTGGAGAACCTGACGGGGCGGCTCAGTGCCCTACAGGAATCCGTGGCGGGACTGGACAAGGCTGCCGTGCTGAACCAATATCGGAAGCTCATCGCTACGCCCATGGGCAAGGCCGCTATGCAGCTGGATGCCGACGGACTGGCCAAGGCACAAAAGGAACGGGATTTCACCATTGGTACCTGGCGTGCCCAATCGAAGAAGGAAGCGGAGCTGGAGGCAGCCTTTGCCGCCCTGACCACCACGGAGGGACGTACGCCGGATGTGCTGGAAGGGTTACTGCTGACGGCAAAGGAGGAGCTTGCGGAGCTGAAAAAGCAGCACGCCGGCTACACGCTGGCACTGGAGGCACTGCGGCATGCGGGAGAAAGCCTGCGCACCACCGTGATCCCCACTGTGACCAGCCGTGCCTCTGTCACCATGGAGGAAGCCACAGGGGGCAAATACCCCACAGTCGCCATGGACGCTGCCTTTGGCCTGCAATACACCAGCGGCGGCACTACGTCCTCGGTGGACACGCTTTCCAAGGGCACAGCGGATCTGGCATACATCTCCCTGCGGCTGGCACTGGCACGCACGCTGTTTGGGGACAAGGGGCGGGAGATCCCCCCCATGATCTTAGACGAATCCTTTGCTGCCGTGGACGAGAATCGGTTGACCTCGGCCTTGTCTGCCATGTGCCGCACCGGACAGCAGTGTCTGCTCTTCTCCTGCCGCAGGGACGAGTCCCGGATCGCCGCCTCCATGGGCTGTGCGGTCCTGTCTATGGCACAATAACACATGCGATTTTCATAAGCCTGTTCTGGTGGATCACCCTTCCCCGGAGCGGGCTTTTTGTCTGCGGATCCCTGCCGATCTTGCCCTTTTGCCGGGGCAGTCTGTAGCGTTGTCCGGCTATTTTTGAAATTATTGTTAACAATCTTTCCAGAGGGATATTTCGACCTGTTTTTGTGGTATAATATATAAAATAGGTCAAGTCATCGATGTTATCGATGACGGGAAGGGAGAGACCCGGGCGCAGGGGATATGGGCTTTTTTGATATTTTCAATAAACAATACCTGAAGCGGACGCTGATCACCATTGGTAGCGGTGCCTTAGCTCTGGGATTTATCTTTTATATCTCCTATCACCTGACCGAAAGCTTTGAAGAGGCGCTGGGTCTGCAAAACGCCGTGTACGTGGACGAAAGCCGGATCATCCATGCGGATGGGTACATCTTCCGCAGTGAGAAGGTGCTCTATGCGGGACAGGCCGGGCAAGGCAGTGTCACACCTGCGATAGCCGACAGCACCCGATTGGGGCGCTACGACAAGGCGGCAGACATCTACGAAGGCACCTCCCCCGATATTTTGGCACGGCTGACGGAGCTGGAGACACAGATGGATCTGCTGGAAAAAAGTGCCGCAGACGATGTGTCTCAGGTGAGCACCTCCGGTCTGGAGTCTGCCATTTTTCAAAGTGTGCAGGACATCCGGACACAGGTGGAAAACGGAGCCTTAGACGAGGCGGTGACCATGCGGACGGATTTTTTGGTGAACATCCAGAAGCGGGAGATCTACGCCAGCACCACCGGTTCCCTGGACTATACGGCACGGATCCGGCTGCTGCGGGAGGAACAGACCGCCTTGCGCTCTCAGCTGGGTGCCTGTCTGGAGACCTATTATGTTCCCCAGCCCGGCTATTATTTCTCCCCGGCTTCGGTAGACGGCTATGAGTCCCTCTTTCAAGCGGACGGGCTGACGGATATGACCTATGATGCTTTTATGGCGCTGATCACGGAGGAGCCGGAGACCTACACCGGTGCCAAACAGTGCGTAGGCAAGCTGGTGACGGATTACCGTTGGTATCTGGCCTGTCCCATGTCCAAGACGGAGGCCGCCGCCTTAGAGGATGGCTACACCTATTCGGTGACCTTTCCCTACAACGGCAACACGACCCTGCGCATGACCTTACAGACGGTGATCCCGGAGCTGCCGGGGACAGGGGCTGTGGCGGTGTTCCTATGCGAAAAGATGCCGGCGGGCTTTGACTATACCCGGATGCAGCCGGTACAGGTCGCCACAGCGGAATATCGGGGCTTCTCGGTACCCACCGCAGCGGTTCGGATCTTAGACGGCTACGAGGGCGTATACGTGCTGGACGAGGTGACGGTGGTCTTCAAGCGGATCCAGATCGAGTACGAAGGGGATGGCTATTACATCTGCACCGACGGGGAAGAGGACGAAGCCTGTCCCTACGGCTGGCTGCGGATGAACGATGTGATCATCACCGAAGGCACCGGGTTGGAGGTCGGCAAGGTCATCGGCGGACAATAAGCGACACAAGAGAATGGATAACGATCATGACAGAACAAAGAAAAATAGAGCTTTCCGACAACTATCGCCGGGTCATGGAGCAGATCCAGACGGCGGTGGACAAGCGAGGGGATGGACCGGCGGTATCGCTGCTGGCTGCCTCCAAGACCTACCCGGCAGAGGACATTGCCTATCTCATGGAGCACTGCGGACTGACCATGGCGGGAGAAAACCGGCAGGTGGAGTTCACGGAGAAATTTGAGGCCGTGCATCCCCTGGGGCAGTACCACTTCATCGGGCATTTGCAGACCAACAAGGTCAAGTATCTCATCGGCAAGGCAGACCTGATCCATTCCGTGGATTCGGTGCATCTGGCAGAGGAGATCTCCCGGCAAAGCGACAAGCACGGTGTGGTCACGCCCATTTTGGTGCAGGTCAACGCCGGTCGGGAAGAGGCAAAAAGCGGCGTTCTGCCGGAGGAGGCACCGGAGTTTCTCGCCCGTGTCGCCGAAATGCCCTCTCTACGTTTGCGCGGCATGATGGTCGTTGCGCCTATTTGCGACGAAAAAGCGGCTCTGCGAAAATATTTTCAAGAATCTTATCGGATTTTTATTGACTTTTTCGGAAAAAACACGCATAATATAGAGGACCCCATTTTGTCCATGGGCATGAGCGACACCTATGTCGATGCCATTGCGGAAGGGGCGACCCTGGTGAGAGTCGGTAGTGCGCTCTTCGGGGCAAGAAAGTATACTTGACTATTACTATATCCCAACGGAGCTTGCGCTGCATATGGTCTTCCCGCATTTTTGGGAATCGAGCTTGCAATGGTGGCTCCGCTATGGATAGTGATATATAAAAAATTCAAAAAACATACTGGAAAGGTAGTTTTCAATAAAACGGAGGCTAAAAATGGGACTTATGGATCGAATCAAGAAAGTGACCGGCACCAACGACGCATATGACGAAGCATACGACGACGATTACTACGGCGGCTTCGATGGATACAACGAGGGGGAAGATGACAGCGATATGCAGGTTGCAGGCGGCATGAATCCTCCCATGGGCGGTGGTATGGGTGCGCCTGCCCAGAACCCGGCTCCTGCTATGGGCGGCGGTATCAGCCTGTCCGGCAACAACATCAAGATGCAGGTCGTTCGCCCCCAGAGCTTTGACAGCGCATCCCAGATCGCTGACCACCTGCTGAACAAGTGTACCGTGGTCCTGAACCTGGAAAGCACCAACAAGGAGACCTCTCGCCGTCTCATCGACTTTTTGGCCGGCGTGGTATATTCCATCGACGGTTCCTTCAAGCGGATCGCCAACCAGGCCTATGTGTTCACCCCCTCCAATGTGGACGTGGGAGATGCGAAGCTGAACAGCCGTCCCCAGAAGAGAGAAGAAGAACCGGTACGGGAGACCCCTGTAGAAGACGAATTCGGCGACTTCAACTGATCTCGCACGCAATCACTACATAACGCAAACGATTCTCTGCTACAAATATAGTATTGCGGGGTTTTGTTTGTGTACCCATTTTTGGATTCGTGACTGTCTGTTGGTGGGAAAGCCGATAGACATGGGGGGAGTTTAGGCTTGCATATGCTTCTATATATTCTGGGATCGACCCTTTCCCTGCTGCTCAGTATACTGGAGCTTTTGATGCTGGGACGGGCGATACTCAGTTGGTTTCCCATAGATGAGGACAATGCGCTGGTGCAGTTTCTCTATGGGATCACAGAGCCGGTGATCTATCCGGTGCGGGTGCTGCTGGAGCGGCTCGATCTGTTCCAGGGGCTACCCATCGATATGGCTTTTTTCTTTACGTTCATCCTGATCAATATCCTCTCGATCCTGATCTGACCAGGGGGTGGACGCTATGGAAATGACACGAGAAGAACAGCTCCTGTGCGCCAGAGCCGTTGAGCTTGCCAAAGGAGCCGAATATACGACCACAGCCACGGCCTTTCTCACCCCCCGTGAGCGGCTGCTGGTCCACGATGCACTGCTGCGGGCCGGCTGGGCAGACCACTGCTTTTTCTGGGGTGGCTGCCGGGGCTGTGAACGCACCATGGCTGTCTTCCCTGCCCATTGGTGGTTCCAGGAGGACGTGCCTGTGGTAAAGGGTGGCTTTGCCGGGGCAATGGATCCGGTGAGAGAGGCTTTTTTTGCGGACCTGCTGACCGCTATGCCGGGGCTGGCTGAGGAGCTTCCACTGGCGGTACTGCACATCACCGGCTCCGGCTTTGCGACACTGACCCATCGAGATTTTATGGGTGCCATATTGGCGCTGGGGATCGAGCGGTCGGTGCTGGGGGAGATCGTGGTGGACGATGCCGGTGCGCTGGCCTTTACCACACCGGAGATGGCTGCGTACCTCACGGAAAACCTGACCAAGATCGGGCGGGATGCTGTGCAGGTGCAGCCCTGCACCATCGATCCGGCTATGGAGATCCCCCGGCAGTACGAGCATTTGTCCGTCACCGCCGCCTCTCCCCGACTGGACGGCGTGGTGCGAGCCCTGACCAATTTGTCCCGGGAAGAAGCGGCTGCACTGGTGCGCACCGGTGTGGTGGAGCGAAACTACGAGCCGGTAACGGACGTGGACAAGCAGCTCCAGCCGGGAGACGTGCTGACCATTCGGGGCTACGGCAAATACCGCATCGACAAGACAGACGATGTGACCAAGCGTGGGCGCAAGCGCATACAATATCGCAAATATATATAATGATATAAGAGGTACGAATCTCTGACCTTGAAAAGGGGGTATCCTACATACAATGGCAAAAGAAACAGAATCCGGACTGCGGAAGATGCAGTTTACCAAAGCACTGCGGGGGTATTCCTGCGAGGAAGTGGATACCTATCTGGCCCACGTGAACGACCGGTATGTGGCACTGGCCAAGGAATGCAGTGAGCTGAAAAAGAAAATGGCTGTGGTGGCTGCCGGACAAAACGAGTTCCGGGAAGAGGCACTGCGGGAGAAGGACAAGATCGCCAAGGAAGCCGATGCGCTCCTACAGGCGAAGAAGACCGAGGCGGCTACACTGGTGGACGAAGCCAAGCGGAAGGCGGCACGGATCCTGTCCGATGCAGAGCTGGCCGCTGCGGGACTTCTCAAGCAGGCCGAGCACGCCGCCGAGGAGATCCGGCAGAAGCAGCAGGACGAGCTTGCCGCTTATCGTGAGACGGAACGGCAGATACGGGAAAAGAACAATTTGGCAGACCGGATGGTGGAGGAGATCGATTCCTTCCGGGAAAAGGTCTACAATATGTATGCGGGCCACATCGAGTCTCTGGAACGGTTGGCACATATTACGGACGAATTCTACGATGCCAAGGAAAAGCTAACGGCAGATGCGGATGTACAGGGGCAGGAAACCGAAACGGATCCTGTGGAAAACCCGGATACATCTGTGGAAGAACACTTCATCCCTAAGGATGAACACTTCATCCCTAAGGATGAAGTAGCAGACAACACGCCTGTTTCCGAAGGAACTGCGGACGAGGACGACGACTTTGTGCGGATCGATTGGCAGGAGCATCGGCAAAAGCACGCTGAAAAAATGGCGGGCAAGACCTTATGGGAGATCGTAGACGAAGCGGAAGCCCATGCTGCCTCTGCCGAATCGGAACCGGTGCCGGATACGCCGGTGCCAGAGGAGCCTGCCATGGATGCTGTAGAGGACACCTGGGAGGATGCGATCTATGCCGAAGCTGCACCAGAGCCGGAGCCGGAGCCGGAGCCGGAGCCGGAGCCGGAGCCGGAGGCAGAACCTGCTGCGGAGGAGCCGGCGGAGGAACCCGATCTGCTGGAAAGCTTAGAACAGGATCTGCTCTCCGCCTTTGCACCCAAGGAGGAGGAAGCGTCCGCCACGGTTGACGACCCCACGGATCTGGATCTGGAAGCGTTGATGGGCTCGGATGCGGCAGATACGGCCATGGATCCCGACAGTGAAGAGGATTTTCTGGCCGATATTGCCAGCGAATACCTGACACCGGCACCTGCAACGGCACTTGCAGAAGACGAAGGGACAGACATTTCTGCCACGGATGCCGATGATCTGGATGCGCTGCTGGACGATGAACAGTCCCATGAGGTGAGCCTGACCGGGGAATTCGACAAGATCTTCAGCTCCAAAAAGAGCGCCGCCTATGTGGATGAGGTCAACCGCCAGCCGCTGGTGGAGGCCACAAAACCGGAAAAACCTAAGAAACACAAGTAAGGAAGTACAAGATCACCTATGTTTTGGACACTGCTCATGATCGCTCTCGCTGTGGTGCTGGATCAATGGACAAAGGCGTTGGTCGTTACCCATTTGCAGCCGCTGGGCACCTATCCCCTGATCGAGAATATCCTCCATTTCACCTATGTGGAAAACCGCGGGGCTGCCTTCGGAATGCTTGCCAACCACCGCTGGGTCTTTATGGTGCTGTCCACCGTATCCATTGGGCTGCTGCTGTTTTGGCTGCTGAAGGAAAGACCCAAAAGCAAATGGATCCAGGTGGCGGGGGCTATGATCGTGGGAGGCGGCATTGGCAACATGATCGACCGGGTGGCACTGGGCTACGTGGTGGATTTTATCGACGTGCGTGCCATCGACTTTTACGTCTTCAACGTAGCGGACTCCTTTGTCTGCGTGGGCTGCGGCATGATCCTGTGCTGGGCACTGTATATGGAGCTTATCGCCAAAAAGCCTGCTATGGACATCCTGCTGGGCAGTGGACCCAAAAAGGACGGCGCAGACCCATCTGACACAGATGCAGACTCGACCATGGAGAATACACATGAATCATAACGAATGCTGGGACGGGGAGGAATTCTCGTCCCTTATTGTCATACCAACCGAGCTGGACGGGACCCGGTTGGATGCGGCACTGGCCAAATGCACAGGCCAATCCCGTTCTGCCATCGAGCGGCTGCTGGACGGTGGCATGATCCGCCGAGATACCGCCGCCGGTGGCAAAACGCCCACCAAAAAGGACAAGGTAAAGGCGGGAGAGTGCTACACCGTGACCCTGCCGGAGCCGGAGGACTACGATGCCCTACCGGAGGAAATGCCGCTGGACATCGTATACGAGGACGGCGATATTTTGGTGGTGAACAAGCCCCAGGGCATGGTGGTGCATCCGGCACCCGGCCATACCACGGGTACGCTGGTGAACGGACTGCTGTACCACTGCGGGGATAGTCTCTCCGGCATTGGCGGGGTCAAGCGGCCGGGGATCGTCCATCGGATCGACCGGGACACCAGCGGTTTGCTGTGCATTGCCAAAAACGACATGGCACACACGGCACTGTCCGCCCAGCTTTCCGACCACACCATGCACCGGGAATACCGGACTCTGGTGATCGGGGGTCTGCCGGAGGAACGTGGCACCGTCGATGCGCCCATTGGCAGACATCCCGTGGATCGCAAGAAAATGGCGATCGTCTCGGATGGCAAACGAGCCGTGACCCATTACACGGTGCTGCAAAAGGTCAGCGGGATCACGGATGCCTCGGTGGTACTGGAGACCGGGCGCACCCACCAGATCCGGGTACATATGGCGTACATCGGACACCCGGTGCTGGGGGATCCGGTGTATGGGGGAGACAACCATCCCTTTGTGCGCCACCACCCGGCACTGTTCCACGGTCAAATGCTCCACGCCGCCGCACTGGTGCTGCTCCATCCCGCCACGGGAGAAAAAATGCGCTTCACCTGTGCCCTGCCGGACTACTATACGGAGACCCTGCGGCTCCTCACCGCATTGGAACAATAGCTTTCGCCTTTTCCAAAGTCTGACTTTTCTCAAAGGAGGATGATCCTATGACATACGAAAATCCCACGAGCGCACGTTGGTATCAGGAAATGCTGGCCGACCCCACGAAGCTCCCGATCCGCTTCACCTATGGGGACAAGACCTACACCGGCCTTGGGGAGCTGCCTGCCATCGGGGCAGTGTCCACCAAACCGGCAAAGGGGGGCACCACCACGGAGCAGCGGTATCGCCTGGACGAAAACGTGACCCTGACCCTTGTCTCCACCTTTTATCCCGCCTTCGGTGCCTGCGAATGGACGGTGTACTTCACCAATACCGGGGACAAAAATAGTGCGGTGCTGACAGACGTGTCCTCCGTCCTGACCTTTACCGGGGAGAAGCCGGTGCTGCGGGGTAGCCTGGGCGATCACGAGAATTTCTATCGTCCCTATGTCTACGACCTGACGGAAACACCGGTGCATTTTCTCTCCGACAGCGGCAGACCCACCCACGTGAACTTCCCCTATTTCAACCTGGAATACGGCGACGGTGGTGTCATGCTGGCCATCGGCTGGGCAGGCACCTGGACGGCAGATTTTGCCTGGGACGGCACCAGCGTCACGTATACCGCCGTATCCACCAACCGGCTGCGTACCTACCTGAAGCCCGGTGAAGTGGTACGGACGGCGCTGTTTGTCATGGCTCCCTACACGGTACGGGACGAGGACTATGCCACCAACTACTGGCGGCGGTGGTTCATCGACTGTAACCTGCCGGCCTTTGACAAGGAGCATCCTCTGCACCCCATGTCCACCTGCTTCCTTGCCTACGACACGGGGATCCCCAACTCCGACGGCAGCATTTCCGAGCGGTACTTCACCTGGCGGCCCTCCATGGACAAGCTGCTGTCCGAGGGACTGCACATGGACATCCGTTGGTTTGACGCCGGCTGGTATATCGCACCGGACGGAAGCAGCCCCTTCGCCGATTGGTGGGGCACGGTAGGCACCTGGGAGCTGGACAAAACCAAGTGGCCGGGCAAGACCTTCCTAGAATCCACGGAATTTGCCCGGAAGCAGGGGATGCGCACCATGATGTGGTTTGAGCCGGAGAGAGTCACCGACCCGGACAATTTGGTGAAGCACTATGGCTACAAACCGGAGTGGGCGATCCGCCGGGAAGGCATTGGCTCTGTCTCCAACAACATCGGCATTCCGGAATGCCTAAGCTGGACCACGGAGCGGGTCTGCAAGGTGCTGCGGGAGAACAAGGTGGAGATCTACCGGGAAGACAACAACTCCGACCCCGGTGCTCTGTGGCAGTATCTGGACTCCCTGGAAGGGGACGACAGAGTGGGCATCACGGAGAACAAATTTGTCATTGGACACTACAAAATGTGGGACGACATCATCGACTGTACCCTGTCCTTTGGGGGCTGCGGCTTTGTGGACTCCTGTGCCAGCGGTGGTGGACGGAACGATCTGGAATCCCTGCGCCGTGGCGTGCCCATGCTGCGAAGCGACTTTGACCGGACCACCACCTCCATGCGCCTGTCCATGACCACGGCCTTCAACAAGTGGGTGCCCTTCTGCGGTGCCTGCACGAAGGAAAAGGTGGGGCAGGTGGATGCTACGGGAAGAAGTGACACATATATCTGGCGTGCATCGTACCTGCCGGTGCTGAACGTGGACTCCCAATACTGTCAGGACCCGGGGCAGGATTTCGACAACCTGCGCTTTGGGCTAAACGAGTGGCAGAAGCTGAACCGGTATCTGCTGGAGGACTTCTACGTCCACACCCCCTGGCACGATCACAACTATCGAGATGGCTTCACGGCCTACAGCTACATCGATCCGGCAGCGGAAGAAGGCGTACTGTTTGCCTTCCGGATGGAAGACTGCCCGGAGGACACGCTGACGATCACACTGCCCTATGCTAAGGAAGGCAAGTGGGTACTGACCGATGCGGACACGGAAGAGGCGCTGTGCTGTGACGGTGGTACTGTGGTACTACATTTTGCAGAGGCAAGAACGGCACGGCTGTTTTGGGTGAAGAAAAAGTAAAGAAAGCAAAACACACAGGTTTACAGCTCCCTTTTTGGGGAAGTGCGCCTGTGTGTTTTTTTATGTATCGGATAGCAATTGTCGCTCTATAGCAAGGACATCCGGGAAAATCAAATGTATATTCCTACGCTGCAAAAGCAAGACACGCTTTGCTTTTTCTATCAATTCCGCTTCCAGCTTGCCATTAATCCGCACCGGTCTGGTAGTCTTGCTATCTATGTACTCATTCTGGATATATTCCTCTGTGATCGGACACATATTCTGTACCAAAAATGCCTTTTCATGTCCCAGTACTTTCCCGAAAACGATCGTATCACATTTGTTATATTTTTGTATTTTATCATTATAGTACTGCTTGTATTTTCCCACACGGGATGAAAGAGGGATCAACCAGTATAGTCCAGTTTTGGTGTCCTGAAAAGCATAGAAGCAAGGCCGACCATGCAGCTGCCCATCCACAGTCTCTTTATTCTGCATCAGCTTATCGTCCTTAAATCTCTCAAAGTATCGATCATCAATATAATAAAAATGTCCTTCCAGCATGTATCCTACTCCACAAAAAGAGACTCCATCCCATATCAGAATGAAGTCTCAAACATTTGAACTCGACCTTTTCTTCGTCGCATATCGAGGAGCGACAAACATTTGAACTCGACCTTATTTCCGTTGCGTATCGAGGAGCAACAAACATTTGAGATAGATATCTACCCACTTATAGTATATCCAAATCGCAGTTGTTTGTCAATAGGTTTTCAAAAACTTTTTTACTTTTTTTGTTCCCCCATCCACGCCTGCAATACCGGCGTATCCAATGGGATCCAGTGCTGGCCTTCGATCACCGTCACGTGCCAGCCAAACCGCTTGGCGTAGGCTTCGATGGTGCTCTGGGGCTGCAATACGTCCCCTTTGGCGTACAAAACCTCTGTGGGTGTGTCCCAACGGTTGATGGGCTGGTAGGCGGCGTAGGCATAGTAGTCCCAGATCAGCATCCCCTCATCCGTGGGGATAAACTGCTTCCAACCTAAATCGCTGGCGGTCACTCCGGCTCGTGCCATCATATCCTCAATGACCCGGCGCATATCCACAATGGGGGAGATGAAATACGCCTTCTCGAACCGTTCATCCCGGAAGGAGCGCATCAGGAACCAGGCCGACATACTCACCGCACAAAAGGAAATATGGTCGTACCGTTCTCGCACCCAGGCAAGCATGGCTGTCCACTCCGGGATCACCACCCAGGGCAGGCATTCCTTTTTGTCCGTGGGATCCTCCCGTCTTTCTCCATGCTCAGGCAGATCCAGTGCTAAGATCTGGTATCCCTTAGGGCAGAACAGCGGGACCAGGGATGCGGCTTCTTCCTTGCAGCCCATCCGTCCGTGGAGATAGATCAGGAGCTTTTCTGCCGCTTCTCCATATAGCACAGCCGGAACACCGGCGATGGTGAAATTCTCTTTGTAAATATCCATACGCTCACTCCCTTCCACAGCCCCATACACGCAGGGTCGTGTCATGCTCCGGCATGTCGATCTCTCGATAAATGGTGTCCCGGTCGTTCTCCGTCAAGGGCTGTACCAGGAAATGCACGTTTTCCACCCCACGGACATCGATCACCCAGGTGTCGCCGTCGCAGAAATGGTCAGACAGCAGCCGACCGGTGTCTCCATCGAAGGCCGCCGCTACGTTGCCGCATACCTGCACCCGCAGCTGCTCGATCCCCGGTATCACGTGGACAGCCGATTCCACCGCACAGTCCGTCAGGTGGGAGCCGTCCAGCCGCCGCAGATGGGCAAACACCGCAAAGGGCAGCGTCCGCTTCACGGGTGTCACCGGCAATGTCAACCCACGACTGCCGATCCGATGGCTGGGTCTGGTCAGCCGCACCGGGATCCCGCCGATGGTCATGCCGTCTGTGACCGGCTCCACTGTGCCGTCTGCCCGACACACCATGGGGACAATGCATTCCAGGGGCACAAATTCTACTTCTGTAGATGTAATGGATACCGGCATGGCTTGGATCCAGCGCACCCGCTCCGTGCCGATCTGCATTCCAAAGGGGAACACGCCACAGCAACCCGCCGGTAGGGTCATGGGAATGGTCAGCTCCAGCTCCGGCAGGTGCAGCTCGAAGGTCTTCTTTGCCAGCGTACCGCCGTGGATGTGGTTGTTGTAGAACACAAAGCCACTCTGGCTGCCACTCTGGCTGCCAGACCGCACCGCCACACGAGGGGTCTCGGTATCGGCGAGGCTCTCCGGCATGGTCTCCGGGAACAGGGCAGGCATGGTGGCCAGCTCTTCTCCCACCGCCGCCACGAATCGATGGAGCAGGGATAGTGCATAGTAGCTGTCCCGGATCTGTCCCGCATCTCCCAGCGGAGACTGGAAGTCGTAGGACACCACAGGGCAGTCGTTGGGATACCCGGTCTCTCGGCTCTCCTGGTAGGTAACAAGCTCGTTGCCCTTTTGCTCCACGGGATTGACACCGCCGTGGTACATATAGTACCCCAGTCCGTTGGCACCGGAACCCAGCTTGCAAATAGCCAGAGCCGTAATGTCCGCCGGGGAGAAAATGGGTCTGCGGTGGTAGGTATTCTGGTTGCCGCCGCCCAACTCACAGGTCAAAAAGGGATATTTGCCGTGGTACTTCTCCACCTCCGGGATCCCATTCTCTCCCAGCAGGTCCTTCCCTACCACGCCATCCTCTCGCACGGTGGCGAAGAAATAGTTGGCGTTGGGACCCAGCGGACGCACGTGTCCTTCCCAGGGTGCCTCCGGATAGCCGCCGTACATGGGCAGGAGCCCTTCCGGCAGATCCGCTTGTCCCCACGCCGTAGCCGACCACAGGGGGGCCGTGAACCCGATCTCCCGCAGCATATCCCACAGGGCGGTCATATAGGGGCGATCGACAGCCATTTCGTTCTCCACCTGGATGCCGATGATGTTTTGGGAGCCTTGCAGCTCGGCGTAGATCTTGGTGAACAGCCGGCGCACGTAGGTCAGGTAGGTGGGATCTGTGCTGCGGACCTCGCAGCCGTTCCGGATGAGCCAATCCGGGAAGCCGCCGTACCGTGCTTCGCCGTGGGCCCAGGGACCGATGCGCAGATAGAACGGCATACCGACCTTTTCGCAGGTATCCACAAAGCGGCGAATGTCCCGGTTGCCGGAGAAGTGGAACTGCCCTTCCACCGGCTCATGGTGGTTCCAGAACACATAGGATGCCACCACATCGATGCCGCCTTCCTTCATTTTGGTGATCTCCCGTTCCCAGTCGCAGGCCGGTACACGGGAATAGTGCATTTCTCCCATGCGCAGGATATAGGGCTTTCCATCCCGCAGGATGCAGGTCCTTGTGACGGTATATTCTCTGCCGCCCGCCGTGCCGCCCATTCCAATGGGGGTCAGATCACAGGCAGGGGCGTTTGTATGGATCGTTAACGCTTGCATAGCATTTTTCCTTTCCAAATCTATGGTGTGCAAAACAGCTTTACCCCGAAACGACCACAGCCATTCCGGGGCAAAGAGAGTGCACAATTCTCTATAGTTAACGTTTTCAACCTTGATCAGCGTTTATCTATAGCTCAGGAACACCAGCATATTGGTCTCTTCCCGGTTGGCAAAGGTGTGGTAGGGGATCATGTGGATCTTTGTCTCCACGAAGGAATCGGACAGCGGATAGTACAGTGCGTCCGTGGGGTCGATGCGGCGGAAGGCATGCCCGTGGAACGTAGGACAGCCGCAGGTGTCGCATACGTCCATCTGCCAGTTGGCACCGTGGGTATCGAAGTACAGACTGTGTACGTCTCCGTCGTTGTCCACGCCCTCTGCACAGTACACGATGGGACCATATTGCAGGGCAGCCTTATCCAGATTCTTGTACACACCGGTGGCAGACTGCATCAGCACAGGCTCCATGACAAATTCCACCACGATCTCTCCGTCCCCCCGGAAGATGGCATATCCCTTGTCCAGCACGTATTCCCGGTTGGCGGTGAACTTGCGGCACCAGGCGGGGATGCGCACATATACCGCTTCGGTATGCTCCGCCACCAGCGTGATCTTGCCGTTCACAGGGTACTGGGTGGTCTGGGTCAGGCGCATATGGCCGTTGTCGAAAACGCTGTCACCGAACTGGTTCACCCAGAGCTTGCCGTCTTCCCAGCCGTAGAAATACTGACCCAGAGAGGACAGCACCCGGTTCAGGTTGGGGGGACAGCAGGAGCAGCCGAACACCTTCTGCCGACGGGTGATGGGGTATCTGCCGCCCTGCTTCTTGTAGTTGTCCAGGTGGATCTCCAGGGGATTCTCGTAGAAGAATGCGTCGCCGGACAGAGACAGGCCGGACAGCATACCGTTGTACAGCTCCTTCTCGATGGTGTCCGCATACTTGGCATCCCGCTCGATCTGGTTCATCCGGTGGGCAAAGAAGATCATGGCGATGGAGGCGCAGGTTTCGGTGTAGGCGTGGTCGTTGGGCAGGTCATAGGGAATGGTGAAGGCTTCGCCGTGGGAGGTAGAGCCCAGACCGCCGGTGATGTACATCTTGCGATCCACCAGGTCGGTGTACAGCTGCTTGCAGGCAAAGAGCAGTGCTTCGTCGCCGGTCTCGCCAGCCAGATCCGCCATAGCGGTGTACAGGTACCCGGCACGGACAGAGTGACCCAATGCGGAGAACTGTTCTCTGACCGGCTTATGGGACTGCACCTGCTTGTCGTGGGCCCATGCGGTATCGGCACCCTCGGTGGTATCTACGCCACGCAGATCGATGAAGTGGGCGCTCAGGTCCAGCCAATCCTTGTTGCCGGTGCAGTGGTACAGCTTCACCAGTGCCAGCTCGATCTCTTCGTGACCGGGGGTCTGGAAGGTGGGTTTCGGTTCTGCGGTGCCGTCCATGAACACGGCCTTGATGTAGGCGGCATACTTTTCGGCGATGTGCAGGAAACGATCTCGTCCGGTGGCTTCGTAGTAGGCAACAGCGGCTTCGAACATATGCCCGGCGCAGTACAGCTCATGCCAATCCCGGCAGGTGAACCGCTTGTCCGGCTCCACCACCATGAAGTGGATATTGAAGTAGCCGTCCTCCTTTTGGTTCTTTTCGATCTCATCGATGATGGCTTCTACCTGTGCCTGCAGGGCGGGATCCTCCTCCCGGGACAGCACATAGGCAGCGCCTTCCATCCATTTATATACGTCGGAGTCCCAGAAGATATGGGGCATATCGGGCATGCCTTCCTTCCAGTCGCAGCGGAAAGCATGGATCCGTCCGGTCTCGTCAAAGCGGTTGTACACAGCGGGAATGGTCACGTCCCGGTTCAGGTCTTCCTTTTGTTTCCAGAAGCCGCCGGTCAGGGTGACAGCACGATAATCTGTTTTCATTTGGTTGGAGTCTCCTTTGGTGTAGAGGATTGTGTATGGTTATATGATACCAGAATAGGATGGATTTTGCAAGGGGGAATGGGAAAAAATTATAAATCATGGAAAGAAGGATGTACGAATAGCAATTTTTCCTGACCGTGCGTACACTTTCTTTTTTCCAAAATCGTCCATTGTGTCTGGTTTATAGTATAATCTCGACTATCTTTTGAAAAAATAGAACGACAATAATCCCTACTCTGTTCACGATCAATAAATAGAAATATCCCTGTTTGATACTTGGTGCTATATATAAGATAATTTGCATCGATCTTCGAATGAAATGGCAATTTATATGCATGGAACTGGAATATCTGAAAATCATCATCCAATATCTTTTCTAAAAAAAGGATATCCTGCAATCGTTGGGAAACCTTGTCCCAGTAGATACTTTTTTCGATAGATGTTTCCTGTATTTTCCCAGAAATCACCACCTGCATGAATTTTTTCCCATAAAGGGCCTGCCGTGGTAAATGGAAATCCACATCCGTAACATAATGGAAGCCTGAGAGATGAGCGAATTCATCCGGTTGAAATTGCAGTTGTATCGTTTGTATATCCCGTTTATGGCCAATGACAAATGTATAGGATATATCCAGCATATTTTTCCAACACACAGCCGCATCCAAAAACAGACTCATTTCGACATACCTCCCAAAAGAAAAACCACACTTACGTGTGGCTCTTTGGTACTTTCGTTCGGGGATATCCCCTATTCCGTCCGCGGTAGTACCCACCCGATGCAACACTCCACACAACACCGAAACGGAACCGGCTATGTGCTTCACCGTGACGATACACAGTCAAGCTGGTATCTAACACTATTATTATATGTCTTTTTCTCACTTTTGTCAATAGGTTTTTGTATCCTTTTTCACATTCTATCTTTCCTCCCCAAGCCCCTTGACATCTTCTCAAAAATCCTGTATAATATTCCTACTACATTACTGGAATTTTGGAGTATATTATCTTATGGAAGAAAACACGACCGATCGCTTTACCCGTACAGCCCGTCTGCTGGGGGATCCGGCTATGGAACGGCTGGCCTCTGCCCATGTACTGCTGTTTGGCGTGGGCGGCGTGGGCGGCTATATCTGCGAGGCACTGGTCCGTTCAGGTATCGGCGAGATCACGCTGGTGGATCCGGACACCGTTGCCATCTCCAACTTCAATCGACAGATCCTTGCCACCGATGCCACGCTGGGTATGCCCAAGGTGGAGGCTGCTGCCGCGCGGATCCACAGCATCAATCCTGCCTGCGTGGTACACACCAAACAGGAATTCTATCTCCCGGCGCTGGGGAACAGCTACGATTTTGCCGCCTACGACTACGTGATCGACGCCATCGACACCGTGACGGCGAAGCTCGACATCATCTGCCGCTGTCAGGCTGTGGGCACACCGGTGATCTCTGCCATGGGCACCGGCAACAAGACCGATCCCACCGGCTTTGTCATCACCGATATTGCCAAGACCAACACCTGTCCCTTAGCAGCGGTCATGCGGCGGGAGCTGCGGAAACGGGGCGTGAACCACTGCAAGGTGGTCTATTCCCCCACGCCGCCCCTGACACCGCTGCCCGATCCGGAAGCAGGTCGCAAGGCATCGCCGGCCTCCGTGGCATTCGTGCCTCCCATCTGCGGCTTCTACATCGCCTCTGCGGTGGTGGCAGATCTCTGTAAGACAGCGGAGGACACACAGGCATGAGCGACAAAACCTACACCCCGGCGGAGCTGGCCATCCGCAGTGTGCTGAAGAAATACCGCAAGGAGATCTGGGCACCCTTTGTTTCGGCCTGCAAGGAGTACCGGCTCATCGACGAGAACGACTGCATAGCCGTGTGCATCTCCGGCGGCAAGGATTCGGCACTGCTGGCAGTCCTCATGAAGCAGCTGCAACAGCACTCCGACTTTCCCTTCCGGTGCGAATACATCTGCATGGATCCCGGCTACTCTCCCGCCAATCGGCAAAGGATCGCAGAAAATATGGCACTGCTGGACATCCCCGTCCACTTTTTTGAGACCAATATCTTCCGGGTCACAGCAAAGCAGGAGAAATCCCCCTGCTATCTCTGCGCCCGCATGCGTCGTGGCCATTTGTACAGCTATGCCAAAAGCCTGGGCTGCAACAAGATCGCCCTGGGTCACCACTTTTCCGACGTGATCGAGACCACCCTCATGGGGATGCTGTGGGGTGCCCAGATCCAGGCCATGCTACCCAAGCTGCATTCTACAAACTTCGAAGGTATGGAGCTGATCCGGCCCCTGTACAAGGTACACGAGGACAGCATCATCGCCTGGGCAAGGTACAATTCCCTGTCGTTTCTGGCTTGTGCCTGCGTCATGACGGAAAACGCCGCCGTGGACGAAAACGCATCCAAGCGGAGACAGACGAAAAACCTGATCCGGGAGCTGAAAAAGGATTGTCCGGACGTGGAGAAAAATATCTTCAACAGCATCCACAAGGCGAACCTCGACACCATGGTGGGCTACAAGCTGCACGGAGAGACCCATTCCTTTTTGGAAAATTACGATACGGCGACAGCGGATGAGACCGAGCTGTCCTGATGTGCGAAAGGAATATACAGTATGCAAAATATATGGATCGCCATGAGTGGCGGCGTGGATTCCTCCGGTGCGGCACTGCTCATACGAGAACACTATCCCCACTGCGGCGGTGTCACGCTGACCATGCAGGGGAACGATGCCGACCATGGCAACGTGCGGGATGCAGCACAGGTCTGCGAAAAGCTCGGCATATCCCACACGGCACTGGATTGTCAAAAGCAGTTTCGTGAAAAGGTCATGGGCTACTTTGCCGACAGCTACCTAAGCGGCGAGACACCAAATCCCTGCGTCCTCTGCAACCGGGAGATCAAGTTCGGCTTTCTCTTAGACGAGGCACTGCGGCAGGGGTACGATGGGGTTGCCACCGGTCACTATGCACGGATCTACCGGGACGATAGCGGTCACTGCATGGTACGCAAGGCGGCAGACCACAGCAAGGATCAAAGCTACGTCCTTGCCATGCTGACCAAAGAGCAGCTGCGGCACTGCGTATTCCCGCTGGGTGACTACACCAAGCCGGAGATCCGGGCGTTGGCTGAGTCCCATGGATTTGTCACGGCGCACAAGAGCGACAGCCAAGACATATGCTTCATCCCGGACGGCGACTACGTGCGCTTCCTCACCGACTTCACAGGTCAAGCACCCACGCCGGGCAACTATGTGGACAAAGACGGACACGTGCTGGGGCAGCATAAGGGGTATCCCTGCTACACCATCGGTCAGCGAAAGGGACTGGGCATTGCGCTGGGTCGGCATATGTTCGTACTGCACAAGGATGCACACACCAACACGGTCACGCTGGGAGACGAGGCAGGGCTGTTCACCAAAACGGTACGCTGCTCGCCCTTCCACCACCAGACTGCGTCCCCACTGCCGGATGGCATGCGTGTTCTCTGCAAGCTGCGGTATGCCCACCGAGAAGCACCGGCCAGACTGTGGTACACCGAGGATGGGTGCACATTGGAATTTGACGATCCCCAGCGGGCACCTACGCCGGGACAGTTTGCCGTATGCTATGATGGAGACCTGGTGCTGGGTGGGGCTGTGATCCGGTGAACCGTATGTTGGGGTATGCTTGTAATGTTTTGTATTTCGTGGTATAATAGTAGTGGAGAAAATCATAAATATGTTGGAGGTGTTTGTATGACCATCTATCACGGCAGCACCGTTCCGGTAGAGCATCCAGAGATCCGTGTGGGTAAAAACTTATTGGATTTTGGCATAGGCTTTTATACAACGACCTCGTATGATCAAGCAGAACGTTGGGCTAAAATCAAAATGCGCCGGGAAAACAAGGACACCGGCTATGTAGCAGTGTATACGTTTGATTACGAATCTGCAAAGAAAAACACTGTAATTCGTCAATTTGAAACTGCAAGTATAGAATGGCTATTGTTCGTGGTAAACAATCGGCGTGGTGTTCCTTTTACAGAACAAGTCGATATGCACATTGGACCTGTTGCAGACGATACTATATATCAAACGATCCGTTTCTTCGAAAGTGGTGTTTATGATGCAGCTGAAACTGTAAAACGCTTGAAAACGGAAACGCTGCATGACCAATGGGCGTTCCATACGGAAAAAATACTTTCCTATTTGCAGTTTACTGCATACAAAAAAATTCAGGAGGAAACCGGCTATGACCAAAGACTTGTTTGAGGTGCTCCTGCCCATCGTCAGTGCCGACCTTGTTGACATGATCGCAGAACGCCGGTCGGTCTCTAACGATGAAGCCATAAGGCTTTTATATACATCCCAGCTCTATGCCCTGTTGGAAGACGAAGAAACCAAGGTGTGGTATTACAGTACCCCCATGCTGTACTCGCTTTTGGAACAGGAATGGGACAGCGGTACGATCTGCTTTCCCGATGTGTAAAGGAGACGACCATGTGCAAAAAAACAAGGTTTGCCATATTCTGTATGGAAAGCTACAAAGTACACCGCACCTTGACCGGCAAGCAGGTATTCCAACTATTTGAACAGTACGGCGTGTTCGACTATATCCGGGAATTTTACGATGTGCTCCATACCACCGGATATGCCTATATCAACGACGACATCGATCGATATCTATCCGTAAGACAGGCTGTGATCCGGTGATACATCGCTGTGTTTGTGCAATATAGCTAAATTTTAATCGATATTTTCTACAATATTACTATTGTTATTCCTTTACAATCGTGGTATAATGTAGAAAATCCAATATGACTTTGCACAAATATAGAAAGGACAAATATATGAAAAACCGGATCTTAGCAGTTTTATTGGCAGCGATGCTGACCGCACCCATGCTGTTCTCCTGCGCGGGAGACACGACAGACGAAACCACAGCCGACACGACCTCCACCGGTACAACGACTACGGAGACCGAAGCCGCGTGGCAGTATCCCGACAAGGACTTTGGCGGCGGCGAATATCGCATCCTCAATTTCGAGGAGCTTTGGGATATGTACATCCACATGGATGCAGCCGAGCTGACCGGGGAGGCCTTGAACGATGCGGTATACAACCGGAACCGGAAGATCGAGGATGCGCTGAACTGCAAGATCGTGGAGAGAAGTGCCGGCACTACGGATATGACCGTGCTGCTGACCAATGCGAAAAATACGATCGTGGCCGGCTCCGACGACTACGAGACCATGCAGCTGCCGGTGAACCAGGATATTTCCATTGTGACCGGCGGGTATCTGATGGACCTGAAGCCCATTGCCGGATTGGATCTGAACGAGACCTGGTGGGATCAGGACGTGATGCAGTCCACCACCCTGAACGGCAAGCTGTATTTTGCCACCAGTGCCGCCAATCTGATGGCCTTTGACTCCATGTGGTGTCTGTTCTTCAACGAGGATATGATGCAGGATCACGGTCTGGACAAGCCCTATGATCTGGTCCGGGAAGGCAAATGGACGCTGGATGCACTGAGCGAATACTGTGCTGCCGTTGCCAATCTGAACGGTGACGAGGCCTTCACCTGGAACAAGGACGGCTCCTGCGTATGGGGCATTTCCACCTTCCCCAGCGGTCCCGAAAAGTTCGTGTACGCCAGCGGCATTCGTGGGGCAGAGGTCGATGCCAACGGGAAGATCCAGAACACCATGGAAAGCGAGCATTTTTACAATACCATCGACAAGCTTGCCGATCTGCTGAGCACCAAGAGCGGCATGACCATCAACGCCTCCACGACCGACTTTGATGCCGATGCCGGTGGATACGTGTATGTATTCAGCACAAGACGTTCCCTGTTCATGACCGGGGAGATCAAGGCAGCACAGCTTCTCCGGGACATGGAGGACACCTTCGGCATTCTGCCTTACCCCAAGTATGACGAGGAGCAAAAGGATTACCAGACCACGATGGTACACCAGATGATGTATCTGACCGTGCCTGCCACCAACTCCAAGCTGGATATGACCGCCACCATTTCCGAGGTCATGGCACACGACAGCTACGAATCGGTGATCCCGGTATACTATGACAATGTGGTGGAGCACAAGGGACTGCGGAACGAGGATTCCGTGGAGATGCTGGAGATCATGCGCTCGAACCGTGGTATGGACTTAGCCGTCGTATTTGCGTGGAATGCGTCTCTGCGTGACCAGATCCGCGATGCCCTTTTCGCCGGCAACAACCAGGTGGCATCCATTTTGGCGGCACAAAAGCCTGTGGTAGATGGCAACATCGAAAAATTCGTGGAATATCTCAATCAATAACCGCACAAAGGGAGGGCGTACCCACGGGATACCCCTCCTTTTTCATTGTGCAATATATCTAATTTCCTCTATAAATTTCAGTGATTTTGTCCAATCGTTCCTCTTGCAATCTATCTACAAATACTGTATAATATGCTTTGTGCCATTATATGTAATTTGTAAATTAGAAAAAGGAGCTATTATGCGAACAAAATCTATCCTGCCCCTGCTTGTGGCGATGCTGCTGGCTGCCGGTTCTGTCGCCGGTTGTGCCGGGGATACCACCGAGACCACTGCTACATCTGCGGACACCACAGCCACCGATACCACCGTTACCGAGACCGAGACCACCCGCTATGCTGCCGATCTGCCCATGCAGGACTTTGGCGGTGCCAACTTCAATTTCCTCAAGCGTGTCACCGAAACGGCCTGGAGCGTGAACGACCTGCTTGTGGAGGAGCAGAACGGCGAAAAGATCAATGACGCTGTGTACGATCGGCAGATCTGGATGGAGGAGACCTACAACCTGACCCTGACCGATACCGAAAGCGGCAACGACAACGTGCTGGAGCTGGCCAAGACCTATGTGACCGCCGGGGACGCCAGCATCCATGCCATCGGTACCTCTGTATACGACATGACCTCCCTCTCTCTGGAAGGGATGCTCTACGACCTGAACACCGTGGAAAACATCGACCTGTCCCAGCCCTGGTGGAGCCAGAACATGAACAAGGCTGTGACCATTGGCGGCAAGCAGCACTACGCCATGGGAGACATTTTCATCGTGGACAACGAAGCCGAGCGGATCTACTACTTCAATAAGGCCATGGCTGAGGATCTGGGTCTGGGCAACCTGTACGACGTGGTGCGGGAAGGCAAATGGACCATCGACACCATGATGTCCTATGCCGAGCTGGCTGCCAACGATACCGACGGTGACGGCACCATGACCCGAGAATATGACCAGTGGGGTGTGATGGCCCAGCCCCAGCACTTCGGCTTCGGTCTGTACATGGGTGCCGGGCGGAAGCTGGTGAACAAGGACAACAAGGATATGCCCTTCTTCCAGGCCGGTGAAGCCTCTGCCATCGATATGATGTCCGTGATCTCCGACAAGATCAGCGGCAGCGCAGCCGTCAGCCTGAACAACGAAAACACCATCGATGTCCAGCTCTCCGACAACATCATCTACTTCCAGGAGGGCCGTATCCTGTTCGCACCGGAAGTGCTGCTGCACATCGCCACCATGCGGAACAGCGATGTAGACGTGGGGATCCTGCCCAACCCGAAGTTTGACGAGGCACAGACCGACTACTACTGCTACGCCGACGGCTACTGCACCAACGGCGTTTGCATCCCGGTCAGCAACACCGACACCGCCTCCATCGGCTATGTACTGGAAGCCATGTCCGCCGAATCCAAGAATGGCCTGACCGAAGCCTACTTTGAAGTGTGCCTGTCCAGCAAGTATGTACGGGACGCAGATTCCGTGGAAATGCTGAACCTGGTACTGGACAGCGGCACCCTGGATCTGGGTGAGCTCTTCCGCTGGAGCAGCATCGCCGACACCGTTTCCAACGCCATCAACAGCGGCGAATCCATTGCATCCACCATCGCCAGCGCCGAAAGTGCCGTGGTTTCCGCTATGGAAAAGGACGTCAAGGCGATCCTGGGCGAATAATATCTGCTTTCTTTGGCAAAGTAAAAAAATGGGACTACCACATCCGGATTGTTTCCGCATGGATAGTCCCGTTTTTTATATACTTTACTTTTGTCTTGCCACAAAATCCTGTAGCAGTGCCACATATTCTTCGGCAATGGCAGGATCGTCGAACCGGTCGGGCAGCAGCGATGCGCAGGGGAAACCACGCTTTGGCTCTTTGTGGGTCAGACCCAGCAGCAGCCGGGCGTGGGCGATATAATCCGACGGTGCCGGATCCGGGGTGTTGGTGCCGATGTGGTCCAGATTCAGGATCCGGTCGTGGGACGAGAAACGGCAGACCTTGTAGTGCTCCATGGTCACCGCACGCCACAGATCCTTTTCGTCAAAGGAAACATCGTTGATCCGCACCGTGTCGCAGTACCGGGACACAAAAATATCCGGGATGTGCGCCTCCACCTCCACTGTGGGATCGTGCTTCTTGATGATGCCGTGGATCATCCGCAGCAGCGCACCCATCTCCCGCTTGTTGCCGTAGGACATATCCAGCTTGAACTTTCTAAAGCCCATATCGATGTAGTAGCCGAAGATCTCGTCGTAGTACCGCTCTAAGATCGGGTCGGGACGAATGAACATCAGGCTCTGGGAGGTGTAGCTTTCTGCACTCTGGTTCCAGTTTTCCCCGATCAGCACCGGATGGTGTTGTGCTAAGGTGCAGTTTGGCGTGAAGGTGAAGGGCGAGAACCACAGACCCGGATAGAACCCGGCGGCGGTCATGTCCTTGACCAGCTGCTCCATGTGGGGGAATTTTTCCCGGTCGATCGCCCAGTTGCCGCAGATCTTTTCGCCGTTCGGATACCGCAGATCCCAGCCGTCGTCGATGGTCAGCTTCCCCTTGGGCAGACCCAGCTTTTCCACCCGCCCCATGTAGTCGTATACGTACCGTTCGCACAGGGGCTTCCATACGTTGTCACTGCCGGCACGCTCTGCTACATTCTTTTGATCCACCCAGGTGCAGTATTCCAGCCCGCCCCAGAAGGCTTGCGGCACCCACGGCTCCGGTTGCAGCAGCTCTAAGACTTTTTCGTTGTAGTCCGCCCACGCTCCATAGGGGTCGCAGTCCTCTGCCACATACACGATCTGACCGGCCGGACAGAGCAGGGTGAGTGTCCCGCATCCATCATAGACAAAGCGCCCGCCCCCATCGTTTACGAAACCAAAGAATTGATTCCCCGTCAGCACCACCGGCGACCCAGAGGTACTGGATGCCCGCAGGCCAAAGGGATCGTAGTCAAAGGCAGAATAGGTGTGGTACGCATTGGCACCCCATTGGTTGTAAAAGGGCAAATACAACGGCGGCAGCACCGCAAAAGTCAATTTTTCCGCATGGGAACAGGTATAATACATAGGTCGATCCTTTCTATGGTAATCCGATATGCAGAAGGGTCAAGACCCTTCCCTACGGTTTTTGCAGTGATATACATCACAAAGCGAACAAGCACAGGCAATACAGATTTTGCGCCACCAAAGAAACGCCTTTCGTTCGCTACATCGCAAAATCATCCATAATTATTCATTTTTCCTTCTTAATTCTTAATTTCCAAAAGCTGCCCCTCCCCAAATTTGCAACAAACTGGTGGGGTACACTCACTGACAGTCTAAGCTGTCCAATTGCCCCTCCCCAAATCTGCAACAAACTGGTGGGGTACACTCACTAGCAGTCTAAGCTATCAAGCTGCCCCACCCGGCTCACGCTCATCACCGGTACCACACCCGGCTGCTCCAGGAGATACCGCAGGCTCAGGGCGTGTACGGACAACCCGGTCTCCCGGGACTTTTCCAAAAGCTGCCCATAGGCTTCGCCATTTTTTGCCGTCAGCCAGCCACGATTGCCGGTGAAGTCTTCCACATGGGACCAGGTGCCGTTTTCGTACACAGCACCACACCGCTCCAACTTGGCGAAAAATCCGTGGGCTACCGAGGAGAAGGGCAGCAGCACAAAGTCATGTTTCCGTGCCAGAGCCCGCAGTGCCATGTCCGTTGCCACCATGCCGTCCGGCGGCGTGTAGCTTTCCGCCCCTTCCATGGCAAGGCTCCATTCGTTGGACACACCTACAAAATACCGCTTCCAGTCGGTGCCCATGTAGTCGATGGCTGCCTCCACCCGGTCTGCGGCATAGTTGGAGAAACCAAACCGCAGCACGTGACCGCTCTCCACCTGGGATACGCAAAAATCCACGATGGTGCGAATGTCCACGTCCCGGTTGTCCCGGTGCAGCAGGCATATGGGCAGCTCGTCCAGCCCCAGCGACCGGCGGCTCTCCTCCACATCCCTTGCCATATCTGCCGCCGTCACACGGGATACCGCAGGCGCATCCGGCATATAGTGACAGGCTTTTGTGGTGATGACCATATCGGTGATCTGCCGCTCTTGCAGCCAGCGACCGATGACGATTTCCGACGCATTGACATGATCCACGCCCCAACGACCGTACACATTGGCAGTGTCCAAAAACCGACCACCCTTGGCATAATAGGCATCTAAGATCTCATAAGCCGCCTGTAGTGGTTCCCCGGTCAGTCCGGCACTGCCATAGGATGCCGTGCCTAAACACAGTGCCGACAAGGGCATGGGGAAACTTGTAACCGTGATCGTACGCATAAATAACCTCCGCTCATTTATAAGGTAGAATACCGGATCTTGCCGCCAGCCAGCACCGATACAACCTGCAAATCCGTATCCAGCACCACCACATCAGCTATGTATCCCGGTGCCAGCTTGCCTCTGTCCGAAAGCCCCAGCACCTTCGCCGGATTTAGGGATGCCATTTTGACCGCATCACACAGGGGCACCTCTGCCAGTGTTACCATGTTGCGCACCAGCCGATCCATGGTTGCCACGCTGCCGGCAAAGGCAGAACGGTCGGGCAGCTTGGCAACGCCATCCTCGATGATCGCCGGCTGTCCACGGGTGAGACTGCCTAAGATCGTGTCGCCATCGGGCATACCGGCACCCCGCATAGAATCCGTCACCAGACAGATCCGGTCGGTGGTCTTGCATTTGACGATGAATTTCAGCAGTGCCGGGGGCAGGTGACAGCCGTCTGCGATGATCTCCACGGTGAAGTCGTCGTAGTACAGCGCCGCTTCGATGGTACCGGCAATGCGCCATGCGTTCTTCCGATGGACCCCCGGCATACAGGAATACAGATGGGTGATCAGGCTATAGCCATTGTGCAGAGCTTCGGCGGCGGTGTCAAAATCCGCATCGGTGTGGCCAATGGAGGGAATCACCCCACGGCCGGACAGCACACGACCAAATTCCATGCCGCCGTCCAGCTCCGGTGCCGCACTCCAACGCACCACATCGGGACAGGCATCCAGCAATGCCTCGTACTCTTGGCGCACCGGGGTACGGATGTATTTTTCGTCCTGGGCACCCTTTTGGCTAACGGCAAAGTAAGGGCCTTCCAGATGGATCCCCAAAAAGGCACAGTCTGCCTTCCCTTTGGCTTCTCGATATACCGCACAGACCTGCTCGGTCTCCCGGGGATCGCCGGACAATGTGGTGGGACACATGGCGGTGGTACCGTGCCGGGTATGCATGCTCGCCGCACCCACAAAGGCCTCCACGGTGCCGTCCATGAAGTCGTGACCGCCGCCGCCGTGGGTGTGCAGATCGATAAAGCCGGGAGACACATATTTGCCGGTGCAGTCGAAAACCCGCCGTTCCGTACCTGAAGGCGGCCATTCCGTACCTGAAGGCGGCCATTCCGTATCCGTTGACAACGCACCCGTGGGACAAACTGCCGTGATCCGGTCGTCCACCGTAGCCACGTCCCAGCCGGTGCAAATCCGATCCGGCAGCACCACGGTACCGTTGTGATATAGGATCTTCTGCATGTCACACGATCGCTTTCACAGGCACTTCTCGCTCGGTGGAGAAGGACAGGTACAAGGCATGCAGCAGTGCCACAGGAGCAGCCAAATCGGCATAGCTGTGTTCCATTTTGCCGTTTCGCAGCATATTGCAGAACTCGTCCAGCTCCGATTCGTACAGGTCGGTGATGTTTTCGCAGGTGATATACTTCGTTGCCTTCTCGCCGTGTACCGTGACGCTGTAGGTGTAGCCTACATAGTGCAGGGACACTTCTTTATCGGCATAGCGGCACAGGGCGGTGACAGCATTTTCCCGTGCGATAGCGTAGACCGACTGGGGCAGACCGAACATGGTCAGCAGCATTTCGGCAAGGTGTCCGGCATAGAAATAGAAGTTGCCGTAGGGGTTTGTCATATGGATGGGTGCGCCCAAAGAAGCGGAGAGGATCTTACCAAACTTTCCCTCGGCGATCTCACTTTTCAGTGCCGCCAGCTCCGGTGCAAACTGCAAGCAGGAGCCGCCGCACAGCAGTGTCCCCTGTTTTTCCGCAGTCGTGATCATTTCCCGTGCGTTGTGGGGTTCGATGCAGAAGGGCTTGTCGATGAACATAGGCACACCGGCCTGGATGTAGGGCATGGAGTATTCGTAGTGGTTGTCCCCGTGTCGGGCGGTATTGATCACGCCGTCTACCGATCCGATAAAGTAGGAAGACGTATCCACCGCCATGGGAGCCAGTCCATCGTCCACCATCTTTCGTGCGGCAGCCCCGTCGTAGCTGTACACCCCCACGATCTCGATGTCCCCATATTTCTCCGGTTTTTCTTTGATCAGCTTAGCAAACGCCGGCGCATGGGAATTCTCTACGCCGATCAGTGCGATTCTTTTCATAGCTTTTCTCCTTAGACCTCCAACTGTGGAATGTCTTATTTCTTACCTTCCAAAAACTTGTCCATCCGCTCGTTGACGGCATTGCCGGTGGTAAAGGCATCCTTGGGCAGTGCGGCCAGCTCCCGCTTTAAGCCATCGTATACGGTGGTCAGCTCGGACTGCTGCATACCGGTGACGGTTAGGATCTTTTGGTTGTCGATGATCCGGTCGAAGAGGCGGTCGTATTCCAGCTGCCAACGGGACCAGCGGTTGCCATAGGTCTCCACCGGCTGGATGATGGACAGATATTCGTCCTCCGGCACGGGATAGATCTCCAGCCCGATCAGCTCCTTGTAGTATCCGGCAATGGTGCCCCAGGGGTTGTGCTCTGCCGTAGCCACGGTGAAGATCTCGCCATAGGCGGCATCGTTGAACAGCAACCGGGCGATCATCTGCGCCACGTCCCCAGCCCAGGACATGGTGGCCTGCACGGTCAGCGCTTCCTCGGGCAGTACCAGCTTTTTGCCCGCCTTGGCACGGTACACCACCAGATCTGCCTCCGCCGTCACCAGCTGGAACCGGCGCTTGGAGAAGGTGATGGCAGGACGGATGGCAGTCCAGTTCCGCTTGCCGGTCTCTTTGGTGTAGGCGTGCAGTGTGTCCTCTCCTCTTGCCTTGTGCAGAGAATAGTCGTCGGTGGCCAAAAATTCTGCGTCGTCAGAGGCATCCACCAGACGAGGCGAGGTCTCCCTGATGGGGTGCTCCTTGTTGTCGTAGATCCGGTAGGAGGACAGGTAGATATAGTGATCCGTGTTGTCGAGCAGCTGCCGGTGCTTTGCCTTAAATTCCGCTGTGCCGTAGATCATAAAGTCCACGATCCCGTCGTAGTCGTTTTTCAGCACCTCTGCCATATAGGCCGGATCCTTAGCATCCTTTGTCTGGATATACCGCAGATCGGGGTCGCCGGATTCGATGGCATCGAAGGAGATCACGTCCACCGCATAGCCCATCTTCCGCAAAATCGGCACCAGGTACACGCCCATAGCGCCCGTTCCACCTAAAACAAGAATCTTTTTCATATCGTTTTGTCCTTTCCAATATATAGGCTCCTCACACCACGATCCGGTGCAGTCTACATTGTTTCAAAATATCCCATTTTATGGGTACTGTCAATACCGCATGGTCAGCGGGTTTTGTGCATGGATCAGCTCGTCCACCCGGATCTGCCGGCGCACCTGCTCTAAGGTGATCGTCAGAGGCTGGTCGTCTACCAAATGGTCGTAGATCATGGTGTAATACATATGTACGGCAGAGGTGAAGGCATCCCCGGTCAGGTCGGCACTTTCCTTGTGCCAGGGCAGCGTTTCACCGCAGTACATGGGATAGCCGGTGTCCGGATGGCGCAGGGGTGTCAGCTGCAAGGACGGCATGGGCACCTCCGCCGGATCGAACCACTGCCATTCCACCACCTTGTGATTGGCACGGAGCGAACCGTTCTTGGCATAGATGGTGTACAGCCAGTTGGCATAGGCATCCTGCTTGGACAGCTCTACGTCGATCAGCGGCTTGCCGGGTGCGGTCAGAAGGATCTTGGCATAATCCTCCGCGTCCCCCGCTACGTTGATGCTGCCCAGCTTCGAGAATACCTGGGGCATGTCCACATCGTAGCCCAGCAGATCCAGCGCCTGGTCCATGGGGTGCGGACCGGTGTTCATCACTTCTCCACCACCCATGCGCAGAGAGGTCTGCCAGTCCCACCGGCGGGAGAAGCCGTTGAACCGGATGGAGATCTGCGTCAGCTCACCCAATACACCGCTTGCTAAGATCTCCTTGATCTTGAGAAAATACGGCGCATACCGGGACTGCTGGAAGGCCGTCACCATCACACCGCTCCGTTCTGCCGCCGCCATGATCTGGTCTACATCATAGGCGTGCTGGGCAAAGGGCTTTTCACAGACCACGTTGAACCCGTGGTTCACCAGCTCCAGCGTGATGGGTGCATGGAGGTAGCTGAAGGTGGAGTTGACCACCAGATCGATGGAATCCCGCAGAGGGAACAGCTCCGTGTAGCTGGCGAAAACGGGACAACCGAACTCCTTTGCCGCCCGCTCCCGTCTGTCCTCCAGGGCATCTACAACGGCAACAACTTCATATTGGGTATTGGCCTCCGACAGGAAATAACTGCCGTGGATGTCACGCCCGCTGCGTCCCTGTCCGATGATGGCAACACGTAATTTTTTCATACTGTATACTCCTTCTATCGTCTTACTTTTTCAACAGCTTCGTTCCGCTGTCTCCGTCGCAGTACAGTACCGCATGGCTGTGGGTCCGCATGATGGTGGCGGGGCAGCTCTCGTCGATGGGATCGTAGCAGGTGCGCCAGACCGCCTCGGCTTTGGTGGCAGCAGGCACGGTGCAAAACAGGTGTCCCGCTTTCGTCAGGCTGGGGATGGTCAAGGTGTACGCATGGGTGGGTACATCGTCCAATGTGGCAAAGCAGCCATCGTGGACCTGCTGCATCCGGCAAACGGGATCCAGTGCCGCCAGCTTGATCGCTGCGGGATCGTGGAAATCTGCCACACGGGGTGTATTTTCGTCCCCGGGATCGTTGAAGGCAATATGCCCATTCTCGCCGATGCCCAGACACACGATGTCCACGGGATGCTCGGTCAGCAGCTTTGTATACCGTGCGCACTCCGCCGCCGGATCCGGTGCATCTCCATGGATATAGTGGACCTCCCGGAAGGGCAGTCTACCAAAGATATGCTCCCGCAGGTAGGTACCGAAGGACTGTGGGTGCGCAGAGGACAGCCCCACATATTCGTCCATATGGAAAGCGATGACTCTCGTCCAATCGATGTCGGGCTCCTCGCACAGGGCAGAAAGCGTTTCGTTCTGGGAAGGGGCAGCAGCGAATATCATGGACACGGTATCCTGGATGGAAAGCAGGTACCGCAAGGTCTTAGCGCAGTCCATAGCCGCCAGCGCACCCATATCGGCACGAGAATCCGTGATATATACTTTCAGCTTATCGTAGGTATTGCGTTGCACATGCATTTCGGTCATGGCAAAAGACCTCCGTTGTGTTTTCTCCATGATAGCACAATTTTGCCAAAATTGCAATAGGGTTGGGGGAAAAATTTGTACTGGCGTACGGCGGGGATTCTCAACTGGCGTTGGGCTTTGCACCTCCCGTGGGGGTGATTGTACTGGCGTACGGC
>CAYXBQ010000024.1:0-38838 GCA_964463375.1 uncultured Ruminococcus sp.
ATCAGTAGAACCCTTCCGTGATTGCTGCGTCAAGGCATACGGCTTGTTTGAGCCTGAGGGGCGTTTTACGAAGACGCAATTTGAGTGGTACCGCGGACTATACATAGAATTTTGTTTGGTTCGTCTCAAAGATACTTCTAAAAAGAGGTTTCCTTGAGGCGAGCCAATTTTTATTCGTTTACAATACCATCCCAACTATAGAAAACAGAGAGCAGAAAGGAACACGAAGCATGAAGAATCAGATCACCGGGCTGGCGTTCAAGATCCAGGAAATGGCCGGCCGTATCAAAGAACTGCGGGAGATCGAAGGGTTTTCTACTGCCGATATGGCATCCAAGACCGGCGTGACCGAAGCGGAATACATCGCCTGCGAGGCTGGACTGGACGACCTCAACTTTGCCTTTATTTATCGCTGTGCCCTGGCGCTGGGCGTTGACGTGACCGATATTATCGAAGGGCAGTCTCCCACATTGGCCGGCTACACCGTGACCCGGCGGGGCGAAGGGCAGGAGATCAACCACGCCCATGGGATGACCTACTACAATATGGCACCTTCCTTCAAGAACCGTATCTCGGAACCCTTGTATGTGGAAATGGAATACGACGAAGAAGCTGCCAGAGCCGACATCGAAATGACCACCCACGATGGGCAGGAATGCGATATCGTCATCGAAGGGACCCTGAAGGTGCAGGTGGGTGAGCATAAGGAGATCCTGCACGCCGGGGACACCATTTACTACGACTCCTCGATCCCCCACGGCATGGTGGCGGTGGAAGGGCAGAAGTGCGTGTTCTATGCCATCGTGCTCAATCCCTCCGGTGCGCCTGTGGAAGAATTTTCCATTCCCGGTGCAGAAACGGCTCCGGCACCCCGGCGGATCGGCGAACCCCAGACCGAGCGGATCTACAAGCGGTTCATCACCACCACCAAGGACGAAAACGGCACGCCCACGAAGATCACCTTCCAGAACGCCGATAAGTTCAACTTTGCCTTTGATCTGGTGGATGCTATGGGGACCGAAAAGCCCGATAAGCTGGCCATGCAGTACGTGGGCAACGACCTGACCGACCGGAAGTTCACCTTTGCCGACATCATGCACGGCTCCGCACGGTGCGCCAACTACTTCACCGCACTGGGTATTCGCAAGGGCGACCGGGTCATGCTGGTGCTGAAGCGGCACTGGCAGTATTGGTATGCCATGATCGGTCTGAACAAGATCGGTGCCATCGCCATCCCCGCCACCAACCAGCTGTTGTCCCACGACTTTACCTACCGGTTTGAAGCCGCCGGTGTGACTGCCATTCTGTGTACAGCCGACGGCGACACCGCACACCAGGTGGACATCGCTCTGGCTGACTACCAAAAGCCCATGACTAAGATCCTGGTCTGTGGCGGTACGGCCGGGGAAGAAAGCCCGGTGCAGCGGGAAGGCTGGCACGACTTCAACAGCGAATACAGCATGTACAGCAGCCGCTACGACCGGCGGGACGATTCTCCCTGTGGCGACGAACCCCTGCTGGCCTTCTTTACCTCCGGTACCACCGGCTACCCGAAGATCGCACTGCACAACCACAAGTATCCCCTGGGGCATTTCCACACCGCAAAATATTGGCACTGCGTAGACCCGGACGGCCTGCACTTCACCATCTCCGACACGGGCTGGGCAAAATCTATGTGGGGGAAGCTGTACGGCCAGTGGCTGTGCGAAGCGGCGACCTTTGTGTACGACTTTGACCGGTTCGATGCCGCCCACATCCTGCCTATGTTTGGCAAATACCATATCACCACCTTCTGCGCACCACCGACCATGTATCGGATGCTGATCAAGGACGACCTGTCCGGCTACGATTTCTCCAGCTTAGAGCACGCCACCACCGCCGGGGAAGCACTGAATCCGGAGGTATACAAGCGGTTCGAGGAGGCAACGGGGCTACAGATCATGGAAGGCTTCGGCCAGTCCGAGACCACCTGCATGATCGGGAACCTGACCGGTGCCCCCCACAAGATCGGCTCTATGGGTCGGCCCTGTCCCATCTACGACATCCACCTGCTGGACAGCGACGGCAAGGACGTACCGGACGGGGAAAACGGCGAGATCTGTATCCGTGTGGCAGAGGGCGCACCCTGCGGTCTGTTCATGGGCTATTACCGAGACGAAGAAAAGACAAAGGAATGCTGGCACGACGGATACTACCACACCGGCGACCTGGCATGGCGGGATGAAGACGGCTTCCTGTGGTACGTAGGTCGAGCCGACGACGTGATCAAGTCCTCCGGCTACCGGATCGGGCCCTTCGAGATCGAGAACGTGATCATGGAGCTGCCCTACGTGCTGGAATGCGGCGTATCGGCTGCACCGGATGAGATCCGTGGCCAGGTGGTCAAGGCCTCGATCGTGCTGACCAAGGGCACGGAAGGCACCGAGGAATTGAAGAAGGAGATCCAGAACTATGTGAAAAAGAACACGGCACCGTACAAATACCCCCGCATCGTGGTATTCCGTGACGAGCTGCCGAAAACGGTCTCCGGGAAGATCATGCGGAATAAGCTGTAAATATGCATGAGGTAAAAAATTAATGAAACGAAAGATATATAGTGTGATGCTATCGGCCATCATGGTGGCTGGGTCGCTTATGAACGCAACAACAGGAGTATATGCCGAGGACAGCTTGCCGAAAACAGCCAATGAAGCTGTGGCAGACATGACCTGGGGCGTGAATTTGGCAGATCTCTATATGGCAGAGCCGGCAGCAGGACGGTATGATGGCTATACATTGGGGTATGACGAATATACGCCGAAGGAAATTTATGATATGGGGATCGCCGCATGGTTTTGGGATACCAGCTTTATGTGGTTGTGTGGATATCCCATGGGAAAAGAGGATTCCATGGAGATCAGCATGCCGCTCCCGGATTATGATGCCACGACTGCGGCAAAGTATGCGGACTGGGCATTTTTCGCCATTCGCTGTTGTGACTTAACCGGTGGTAAGAAATATAAGATCACGCTGTCTGATTGTAAGATCACCGCAGCAGACGGTACGATCTTGAAGGATACCAGTGATTTTGGCGCCAACGGAGACGGTATATTGACCTGTGAAGGTGTCACATCGATGGAAGCGGATATGAACGGCTGGTGCTGGGGATATGGGTCGACAGAAAACGACTGGAAGGGTGATATTGCATACTTTGCCGGTGGTTGGAATGAAACGACACAAAGAATGGATAATGGTGCAGATGCCAAGTATGATGGTGCGACCTTCACCGCTACCTTGACGGTGGATACTGCGGAGATGTTGCCTACGCAGACCAAAACAGAGTATTATTACTGCGTCAATCGCACACGGTCGGATTACAAAACGCTGATCGATACCTATATGGAACAGGGGGTGGATATATTTCGCCTGCCGGTCACATGGACATGGTTTACGCAGAATGATGGTGATTTTGCCATCGATGCAGAGTGGCTGGCAGCAGTGAAGGAAACGGTGGATTACATTCTCTCCAAAGGAGCCTACTGTATTTTGAATAGCCATGACGATTATCTGCAGTATTCCTATGTTGCGGAAAGTGATGGGAACGGGGGCTACACCAATTTTCATTGGGAAGATCAATGGATGGAAGAACAGTACAAGGAGTATGTAGACGCTCGCTTTGTTGCCATTTGGACACAGATCGCCAATTATTTCAAGGATTGCTCTGACCATCTCATATTGGAAGCGATGAACGAACCTTCTATGAAATGGTATAGGGGTGTGGATTATAACAACTGGATCATCAGACAGAACACACGGGTCAATGGTATGAATGCACTATTTGTGGATACGGTTCGTGCCACCGGTGGGAACAATACAACACGGATCCTTTGCTTGTCGCCGAACGACTATAGCTCTGCGGACTGGCTGGATAGGATGATCCTTCCGGAGGATAGCGACTATATCATGGTACAGGTCCATTCGTATGCAGAATCGGACAAGTATGGATGGTCCGATGAATCGGCGATGGATACCATGTTTTCCCAGATCGCAGCGTTCCGGAATGCGCATCCCAAGGTGGGTATGATCATGGGCGAAGTCGGGATCTCACACAGCCTTGCCAATCGAGCTGACCCTGAAGGCACAGCGGCGACTACCACTTCCTTCTTCAAACGAGCTTCAGCGCAGGGTGTGCCTTGTCTATGGTGGGAGGATTTCTTTGCCGTATATGATGGCTGCGAAGCAGATAGTATCTTCTGGCTCTATGACAAAAGGAAGGACACATGGCGTGAAAATGTTCTGCATGCGATCAAGCAAGTATTGTATTCTGACATTTCAGGCGACCTCACCGGCGATGGTGTCGTAGATACCGCCGACCTCACCCTCCTGCAAAACTACTTTTCCGGTAGAACTGCCATCTTCGACTCCGCCAAAGCTGACTTCAACCACGACCATTCCTTCACTCGCGCAGACGTGATGTACTTAGCTCGTGCGCTGGCGAAGTGGGATGGGTATACCTTAAACTGATGTAATCGAAAAGATCCACGCCCCACGTGGGTCTTTTTCCATGATACACCATATTTTTTTCAAAAAACTTTAGCACTTTACTTGACAAAAGCGATAAAGTGTGCTATACTATACCCATCGAAAAAATGAAGCTAAAATGTATGCGTGGAGGACCTGGTAAACGTGAAAGAAACGATCCTGCCGAAAGCCGAAACAGCCGTGCTTGCCATGCGGACCCTGTATGAAAGCTTTGGGTATACCAAATATAAAATGTCGAAATTCGAGGACTATGACCTGTATCGGGACAACAAACGATTTCTGCCCAAGGGCGAGATCATCACCTTCCCCAACCGGGATGGCAGACTGCTGGCCCTGAAACCGGACGTGACCCTGTCCATCGTGAAGAACGCCAGAGAGGGCGAACAGATCCGGGAATACTACAACGAAAACGTGTACCGGGGCATGGACGGTGAGCACCGGGAGATCATGCAGGTGGGGCTGGAATGCATCGGGGAGATCGATCTGTATTCCACCTGTGAGGTCATTCGACTGGCGAAGAAGACCCTGTCCATCATCTGCGAGGATTCCATCTTAGATGTGTCCCACGGTGCTTTCGTCGGCGGACTGCTGGCGGACCTGCCCATCGATGGCTGCCGGGATCGGTTCCATAGCTGCATCGCCGGGAAAAATGCCCACGAGCTGGCAAGACTTTGTGCCGAATGCGGCGTGGATACCGAGACCACCGGCAAGCTGACCAAGCTGCTGACCCTGTACGGCCCCTTCGCTGCCATCCGGGACGAAATGCAGGCACTGGTGAGCAACGACGAAATGGCAGATGCCATCACCGAGCTGGAAGCCATCGACAACTACTTCCGTGCCATCGGCGAGGATGCCGGGATAGCCGTGGATCTGTCCCTGGTCAACGATATGCAGTATTATACCGGTGTGCTGTTCCGTGGCTATGTGCAGGGCGTGCCGACCGGTGTGCTGTCCGGTGGACGATACGATGGTCTGCTGCAACGGATGCAGAAAAACGGTATGGGTGCCGTTGGGTTCGCCGTGAACATGAACCTGTTGGATCTGTACTTCGATGAAGGCAAAGGCAAGGAATATGATGTGGATATCCTGGTGACCTACGACAGCGGCACCGATATGGCATCGCTCTCCCGCACCGTGGATATGCTCATGGGCGGCGGCAGAAGCGTCCGGGTGCAGAAGCAGGCAGACAGCAAGCTGCGGTACAGAGAAAAATTCCACTATGGGGAAAGGGGACTGGAGATCCGTGACTGAGAAGATGGATAAGACCGTCAGCATTGCCCTGCCCAAGGGACGGCTGGGGGAAAAAACATATGCCATGCTGGAGGAGCTGGGCTACGGCTGCCCCGGCGTGATGGACAACTCCCGCAAATTGATTTTTGAAGACGAAGCTGCCACCGTGCGGTATTTCTGGGTGAAGCCCTCCGACGTGGCGATCTACGTAGAGCATGGTGCCGCCGATGTAGGCGTGGTGGGGAGAGACATCCTGCTGGAATACCAGCCGGACGTGTATGAGCTGACCGACCTGGGCTTTGGCAAGTGTCGGATGTGCGTGGCAGGGCCGGAGAACGTGACCCCCAGCGCCGACCGCACCCTGCGCATTGCCACCAAGTTCGTACACATTGCTAAAGAGTACTACAGAGCCCGTAGCCGGGAGATCGAGATCATCAAGCTCAACGGCTCCATCGAGCTAGCCCCCATTTTGGGCCTGTCCGACGTGATCGTGGACATTGTGGAGACCGGCACCACCCTGAAAGAGAACCACTTAGAAGTCAAGGAAGAGATCGTTCCCATCAGTGCCCGGTTTATCGCCAACAAGGCCGCCTACCGGTTCAAGCAGCAGGAGATCGCCTTGATGAACGAGAAGATCAGCAAGTGGCTCAGCGAAAAGAAATAATCGGAGAATACAATCATGATCAAGATATATAAAAGCAAAGAGATCGCAAGAGAAGACATCGTATGCCGGGAGGTGACCGCAGCCGGTGTGGAAGATACTGTAGCGGATATTCTCTATGACGTGCGCAAAAACGGCGACGAGGCCCTGTGCCGGTATGCGAAGAAGTTTGACAAGATCGATATGACCCCGGCAGAGCTGATCGTGCCCCAGAGCGAGATCGATGCCGCCTGGGAAGCCATGGAGCCGGAATTCCGGGAAGTGCTGCTGGAATCGGCTGCCAACATCCGTGCCTTCCACGAAAAGCAGGTGCGCACCGGTTTTGCCATGACGGAGAAGGACGGTGTGGTGTTAGGGCAGAAGATCACGCCCATTGCCAAGGTGGGTCTGTACGTACCCGGTGGTACGGCGCCGCTGCTGTCTTCGGTACTGATGAACGCCATTCCTGCCAAGATCGCCGGCTGCGGACAGATCGCCATGACTACGCCGCCCGGACGTGACGGCAAGGTACCGGCTTCTATCTTAGCGGCAGCAAAGGTAGCCGGTGTGGATCGGGTGTACAAAATGGGTGGCGCACAGGCCATCGGTGCACTGGCTTACGGTACTGCCACGGTGGAAGCGGTGGACAAGATTGTAGGGCCGGGGAACGCCTATGTGGCAGAGGCGAAAAAGCAGGTCTTTGGCAAGGTCGCCATCGACATGATCGCCGGACCCAGCGAGATCCTGGTGCTGTGTGACGAGACCTGCGACCCGGTGGTGGTAGCGGCCGATCTGCTGTCCCAGGCAGAGCATGACAAAATGGCATCTGCCATCCTGGTGACCCCCAGCGAAGCCCTGGCCGAAGCGGTGTCCTGCGAACTGGAACGCCAGATCCCCACACTGCCCAGAGCCGAGATCGCCCGGATCTCCATCGACACCGGCAGCAAGATCATTTTGACGGAAAGCTTTGCCGAAGCGGTGGACATTGCCAGCGAGATCGCACCGGAGCATCTGGAGCTGATGTGTGACGATCCCTTTGCATGGCTGCCCCGTGTGAAAAATGCCGGTTCCATCTTCCTGGGCAAGAACTGTCCGGAAGCCTTAGGGGATTATTTTGCCGGTCCCAACCACGTTCTGCCCACCGGCGGCACGGCGAAGTTCTCCAGCCCCCTGTCGGTAGACGACTTTATCAAAAAATCTTCCTATATTTATTATACAGCAGAAGCCCTGGAGCAGGTAGGCGAAAAGGTCTATGCCTTTGCTACCCGTGAAAAGCTGGACGCACATGCCCGTTCTGCCGTTGTCCGCTATCGCCGGGAAACGCTGTGGGACAAGTGATCTTCTGCGTTCGTCTCTGGTTTTTGACCTGAATCCGTGTTTACCTAAGCTAACGCTGCTTATTTAACATACCCTTGTGAGGTGTATCGTGTCATCTTATTTTTCTTCTCGCTTTGCCGCTCTGGATGCCTATGTTCCCGGAGAACAGCCCAGAGATAAAGCATATATCAAGCTCAATACCAACGAGTCTCCCTTTCCCCCGTCGCCGGCTGTGCTGGACGTGATCTCCCGGGAAGCCGTGGCAGATCTGCGGCTGTATTCCGACCCCACCTGTTTGGACACCCGGTGTGCCATTGCCAAGCGGTATGGGGTGGCACCGGAGAACGTTCTGGTTGCCAATGGGTCGGACGAGTGTCTGCAATTTCTGTTCTTAGGCTTCACCGAGCCGGGTGCGGTGTTTGCGGACATCACCTATGGTTTCTATTCTGTCTTTGCCGACCTGCACCAGGTACCGACCACGGTGATCCCCCTGCGGGAGGACTTCACCATTCCGGTAGAGCAGTTCTGTGCCGCCAAAGGGACCATCTTTATCGCCAATCCCAATGCACCCACCGGCATCGCCCTGACTACGGCGGAGATCGAGCAGCTCCTTTGCTCTGACCCGGATCGGCTGGTGGTGATCGACGAAGCCTATGTGGATTTTGGCGGAGAGAGCGCGGTATCGCTGCTGTCGAAGTATCCCAATTTGGCAGTGGTGCAGACCTATTCCAAGTCCCGTTCGTTGGCAGGAGCCAGACTGGGCTTTACCATTGCCTCGCCGGAGATCATTGCCGACATGGACAAGCTGCGCTATTCCACCAATCCCTACAATGTGAACCGGCTGACTTTGCTGGCCGGGCGTACGGCTATGGAGGACGAAGACTACTTCCAAAAGAACCGCCGTGCCATCATGGACAACCGTGCCTGGACCAAGGCCGCTTTGGAGGCACGTGGCTTCTATGTCACCGATTCCATGACCAACTTCCTCTTTGCCCGCACCGACAGACTGGACGGCGGGGAGCTGTATCAGCTGCTGAAGGATAAGGGTGTGCTGGTGCGGCACTTCACCGGAAAAAGGATCTGCCAGTTCAACCGGATCACCATTGGTACCAGACAAGAGATGGAAGTGTTCATCCAGCGGATCGATGAGATCTTTGCAGAGAAGGGAGTGTGACCCATGCGGCAAAGTACGATCAAACGATACACAGCGGAAACGAAGATCGACCTGACCCTGTCTCTGGACGGGGGAGCGGTGGATATCCACACCGGCTGTGGGTTTCTCGACCATATGCTGACCCTGTTCGCCCGGCACGGTCACTTTGGTCTGACCCTGACCTGCGACGGGGACACAGAGGTGGACTACCACCACACCACCGAGGATATCGGTATCGCATTGGGACAAGCCTTTGCGGAGGCACTGGGAGACAAGCGAGGCATTTGCCGGTACGCACACATCCTACTGCCCATGGACGAAGCGCTGATCCAGTGTGCCGTGGATATATCCGGTAGAGCCCATCTGTCCTATGATGCCGCACTGCCTGCCGCCAAGGTGGGAGATTTTGATACAGAGCTGGTGCAGGAATTCTTCTTAGGCTTTGTGCGGGTGGCGGGGATCACGCTCCACATCCGGCAGATGGCAGGGGAGAACACCCACCACATTATCGAAGGGATGTACAAGGCATTCGGCAGAGTGATGGCCGGTGCCAGCCGCATCGACGAAGCACACCGGGACGAGATCCCATCCACGAAAGGAACATTATGATAGCGATCATTGACTATGGCGTTGGCAATATATTTTCCCTGTGCAGCTCCTTTGGTGCCATTGGAGCCGAGGCGGTGTTGACCGGGGACAAAGAGGTGATCTGCCGGGCAGACAAGCTGATCCTGCCGGGTGTAGGTGCCTTTGGCGATGCGGCGGACAAGCTAAAAAGCTGCGGCCTGTGGGATGTGGTTTTGTCGGAGGCAAAAGGAGGCAAGCCGCTGCTGGGGATTTGCCTGGGTATGCAGCTGCTCTTTGACGAGAGCCACGAGTACGGGATCCACAAGGGACTGGGGCTGATCCCCGGTCGTGTGATGCCCATTGCGCCGGAGGTACCCAAGGGCGTGAAGATCCCCCACATTGGCTGGAACGCACTGCACTTCACCGGAGAGCCCTCGCCGCTGTTTGCCGGGCTGAACGAAGGGAATCACGTGTATTTTGTCCATTCGTACTACGCCACCGACTGTGCCGAAAACACCATCGCCACAACGGAATATTACGCCGAGCTGACCGCCGCCGTAGCCAAAGGCAATGTATACGGCACGCAGTTCCACCCGGAAAAGAGCGGTGAAGTAGGGTTAAAGATTCTAAAAAACTTCGCACAGCTGTAATGCGTGCAGAGCGTGTGTATAGCCACCTTATTGCGCATTCTCTGTAGGGAATGGTCTTGACCATTCCGCACCATACGACGGAATTGTGTCACCTTTTCTGCTTCCCACTATACCCTGTATTTCTAACGTAAATTTGGAGTAAAACCATTATGCATATTTTTCCAGCGATCGATTTGTGCGGCGGGCAGGTAGTGCGGCTGTACAAGGGCGATTATGCAAAAAAGACCGTGTATTCCGATGACCCTGCCGCCTTTGCCCGTTCCTTCTGGGAAGCCGGTGCCGAATATCTCCATCTGGTGGATCTGGATGGTGCCAAGGCCGGACACGCCGTGAATCTGTCCCTGATCGAAAACCTGATCCGGGAAAGCAGACTGCAAGTGGAGGTGGGCGGCGGCATCCGCAACGAAGACACCATCCGCCAATACCTGGACATTGGCGTGTTCCGTGTGATCCTGGGCACCGCTGCGCTGGACGACCGGCCGTTCCTCACCCGAATGGTGGAAAAATACGGCAGTCGGGTCGCAGTGGGCGTGGACATCCGAGACGGTATGGTGGCCACCCACGGCTGGACGGAGACCTCCACCGTATCCTGCATGGAATTCTGCCGCTTCTTAGAATCCATCGGGGTCAGCGCCATCATTTGCACGGATATTTCCAAGGACGGCGCTATGTCCGGTACGAATTTGGCACTGTATCAGGAGCTGCAAAAGGAGCTGCACATGGACATCACAGCCTCCGGCGGCGTGTCGTCTTTAGCAGACGTGCGTGCGCTCCAGGCATATGACCTGTACGGTGCCATCTTAGGCAAGGCACTGTACACCGGAGACGTGGTGCTGAAGGATGCGCTGGATATTGTGAAGGCGTAAAGATAAAGAGAGAAAAGAGCATGATCACAAAACGGATCATCCCGTGCCTGGATGTAAAAAATGGCAGAGTGGTCAAGGGCGTGAATTTTGCCGGACTGCATGACGTGTCGTCGCCGGTGACCTTGGCACAATATTATAGCGACTGCGGGGCAGATGAGCTGGTGTTCTACGACATCACCGCTTCTGCGGAAGGACGGGCCCTGTTCAGCGATATTCTCACGGAGGTTGCCAGCAAGGTCTATATCCCGCTGACGGTGGGTGGCGGCATCAATACCATCGCCGACTTCGACCGGGTGCTGAAATGCGGCGCCGATAAGGTCAGCGTCAACTCCGGTGCCATCGCCAATCCCGATCTGATCCGGGAGGCCGCCCAAAAATACGGCAACCAATGCGTGGTGCTGTCCTGCGACATCAAGCGAGTAGACGATCCACAAAAGGGACGACAGTTCCGGCTCTTTGCCAAAGGCGGCAGAGTGGATACCGGCATTGACGCCATCGAATGGATCAAAAGAGGCGAGGCAAACGGTGCCGGGGAGATCGTGGTCAACAGCATCGACACCGACGGCGTGAAAAAGGGCTTCGATATCGAAATGCTGCAAGCCGTATCGGACGTGGTGTCGGTACCCGTTATCGCCTCCGGTGGGGCTGGCTGCGCCGAGGACTTTGTGAAGCTGTTCCAGGCCATCCCCGATATGGATGCCGGACTGGCTGCCTCTATCTTCCACTTCGGCGAGGTCAAGATCCCGGAGCTCAAAAAGCTGCTGCAGGACAACGGCATTCTGGTGAGAAGATAAGGAAAAGAAAAAAGTCGAAAGTGGACGAGATTTTGGATCCACTGTATAGCAATGAAGGAGTATGAGTATGCTTACCATAAACGATTTGAAATTTGATGAAAAAGGCCTGATCCCCGCCATTGTGACGGACTACCAGACCGGCGAAGTGCTGACCCTGGCCTACATGAACCGAGAAAGCTTAGAGATCTCTCTTGCCGAAAAGACCACCTGCTTCTGGTCCCGTTCCAGAAAAGAGCTGTGGCGCAAGGGCGAGACCTCCGGCAACCGGCAGCACATCACCAAGATCGTGGCCGACTGTGACCGGGATGCCCTGACCGTGTACGTGCGGAAGGATGGTCCCGCCTGCCACCTGGGCAACGAATCCTGCTTTGTGGACGAGCTGTTTGTGAATGAAGAGGAAGCAGAACCCTTCCAGCTCAAGGGATTGTACCAGCTTCTGGAAGGCAGAAAGGCCGATATGCCCGAAGGCTCCTACACCACCTACCTGTTCCAGAAGGGACTGGACAAGATCCTGAAAAAGGTGGGTGAGGAATCCACAGAGGTCATCATCGCCGGGAAAGCGGAGGACAAGGCCGAGACCATCTACGAGATCGCAGACCTTGCCTATCACGTGATGGTGCTGATGGTGGAAATGGGCATCTCTCTGGAAGAAGTACGGGACGAACTTGCCTCCCGCCACGTCATCGACCACAAGGTCAAGCAGGAGAAAATGGGCGGCGAAGCAAAGTAATAAGGAAACGATACGGTATCCGGCACGGCTTGGGTACCGTTTTTTTCTCTTTCCCTATTGACTTTTTTCCATGTCGGATGTATAATAACAATAGATATATAACATATGCTATACAAAGGAGCTAAGTATGCCGCCGAAAACAAAGATCCAGCGAGAGGACATCGTGAGCGCCGGCCTTGCCATTGTGCGAAGGGATGGAGAAGCTTCCCTCAACGCCAGACAGATCGCCGCCGACCTGCACTGCTCGACCCAGCCCATATTCTCCAACTTCGCCACCATGGAGGAGCTGCGCCAAGCTGTGCTGACCGCCGCCGATGGTCTGTACCAAACCTATTTGCAGACCGATATGGCAAGTGGCCAATACCCACCGTACAAGGCAAGCGGTATGGCGTATATCCGCTTTGCCCGAGAGGAGACCGCACTGTTCCGGCTGCTGTTCATGCGAGATCGCCGGGGGGAAAGGATCGAAGAAGATCGGGAGTCCATTCGTCCCCTTTTGACGCTGCTTATGACAAACGTAGGCCTGACCGAGGACGAAGCGTACCGATTCCATTTGGAAATGTGGATCTACGTCCACGGGATCGCCACCATGATCGCTACGGGCTACTTAGATTGGCAGGAGGACTTTGTCAGCGAATCGTTGACCGATGCCTACACCGGTATGCTGCAACGGTATAGAGAAAGGGGAAAGGCATGAACGCCATCGAGACCAAAAATCTGCAAAAGCGATATGGAAACGTGACCGCTGTGGCCGGATTGGATCTGACCGTGGCGCAGGGGGAGCTGTTTGCGCTGCTGGGTGTCAATGGTGCCGGAAAGACCACCACCATCCGCATGCTCTCCTGCTTGACCAGCCCCACCGGTGGCGACGCATGGCTGCTTGGCAAAAGCATCTTGCGGGAAGGTGCCGCCATCAAATCCTATATCGCCGTGTCCCCGCAGGAGACCGCCGTGGCACCCAATCTGACTGTACAGGAAAACTTAGCTCTGCTCTACGGGATCCATGGACTGCCTGCGGGAGAGCAGGTACAGCGGATCGGTGCATTGGCAGAGCGGCTGGGACTGGAGGCGGTGCTTTCCCGCAGGGCAGGCAAGCTGTCCGGTGGTTGGCAAAGGCGACTCAGCATCGCTATGGCACTGATCAGTGACCCGCAGATCTTATTCTTAGATGAGCCAACGCTGGGTCTGGATGTGCTGGCCCGGTACGAGCTTTGGGACGTGATCCGCACCTTACGGGGAAGGGTGACCATCGTGCTGACCACCCACTATATGGAAGAAGCCGAGGCGTTGTCCGACCGGATCGGGATCCTAAGGGATGGGCGGCTGCTATGCTGTGGTACGGCAGCGCAGCTCCGGGAGCGGGCAGGGACGACGCAGTTTGAAGAAGCCTTTGTGCGGATCGTGAAAGGAGACATATGATGCATCGAGCCATCCATAGAATGCTGTTGTTTGCAGACCGCAACGGGAAGGAACTGCTGCGGGACCCTCTGTGTATCGCCTTTGGCGCCGGGTTTCCGTTGGCAGTACTGCTACTGCTGACGGCAATCCAGAAAAACGTGCCGGTGCCGCTGTTCGAGCTGACGCAGTTGACCCCCGGCATCACGGTATTCGGCCTGTCCTTTTTGAGCCTGTTCTCCGCCACCACCATCGCCAGAGACCGCAGCAGTGCTTTTCTACAGCGGCTGTACACCACACCCCTGCGACCGGTGGATTTTATCTTCGGTTACGCCCTGCCCATTTTGCCCATGGTGCTGTTGCAAGGGGGGATCTGCTATGTAGCGGCACTGTTGCTGGGACTGCCTCCCACTGTTCATATTGGTTCCGCTATCTTTGGTCTGCTGCCGGTGTCACTTGTCTATATCGGGATCGGTCTGCTGTGCGGCAGCTTGTGTACGGACAAACAGGTGGGCGGTATCTGCGGTGCGCTGCTGACGAACCTGACAGCCTGGCTCAGCGGCATCTGGTTTGATCTGGAGCTGGTCGGCGGCACCTTTGCCAAAGTCGCCTATGCGTTGCCCTTTGCCCATGCCGTGGAATTGGAAAAAGCGGTGCTTTCCGGTGACTACAGCACGGTCCTGCCCCATCTGTGGTGGGTGCTTGGCTATGCGGTCGCCTTGTTGGGTGCTGCGGTGGGCGGGTTTTTGTACCAGATGCGAAAAAATCGATAGGGGATTGACAGACACGTTTGTACGTGCTATAATGAGGGCAGAAACCAACACACAAAGTGAGGTAAAAACCATGCAAAAATACGACATCGCCGCCTATATCTGGCCGTCCTACACCGGTGACGAACCCCGGACACGGATCTTCTGGGAAAAGGGCATCGGCGAGTGGCAGTCGGTGCAGAGCGCAGTTTCTCGTGTGCCCGGTCAAAAGCTGCCCCGGATCCCCCTGTGGGGCTACCAAAACGAAGCCGATCCCAAGGTCATGGAGTTCCAGATCGAACAGGCCCTGTCCCATGGGGTAAACGTGTTTATCTACGACTGGTATTGGTACGACAGACGCCCCTTCTTAGAGCAGTGCCTGGACAACGGCTTTTTGGGTGCCGAGAACAACACCGATATGTCCTTCTATCTCATGTGGGCCAACCACAACGCCATGGATCTGTGGGACAAGCGCAACTCCTTCAACGGCACCATGATCTGGGACGGTGCTGTGCCGGAGACCGAATTTGACCGTGTCTGCGACAGAGTCATCGAAAAATACTTCACGAGACCCAATTACTACAAAATAAACGGCTGCCCCGTGTTCATGATCTACGACATCTGCAACCTGATCCGTGGCCTGGGTGGCGTGGACAATACCCGTGTGGCATTGGAGCGGTTCCGGGATAAGGTGAAGGCCGCCGGTTTCCCCGACCTGCATTTGCAGCTGACCATTTGGAGCGAACACTCCGTGAACCTGTCCGGTGTGGATGCAGCCAAGACCGGCTCGACGAAAGACATCGTACCGGCGCTGGGTATCGACAGTATGTCCCACTACCAGTTCATCCATTTCGTCAACTGCGACCGTACCTACCCGGAGGTGCTGCCGGACGTGCAGAAGGAATGGGATCGGATCGACAGAGAATATGCCGTGCCCTACTTCCCCCACGTGACCATCGGCTGGGACAACAATCCCCGGTACACCAAGCTGGTAGGTCCCATCCTGCGGGAGAACACACCGGAGAATTTCAAAAAGGGTTTGAAAATGGCAAAGCACTACGTAGACACCCACGACCTGCCCGCCCCGCTGATCACCATCAACAGCTGGAACGAGTGGACGGAAATGAGCTATCTGGAACCGGACGACGTGTACGGCTACGGGTATCTGGATGCCATCAAGGAAGTCTTTGTAGACGAAGAAGCATAAAGAAAAACGGCAGACATACTGCCGTTTTTTATATAGAACAAACTATTTTTCATCCAAAAGGGACAAAAGAGGGTACAGATCGTTGTAGTGCTGCTGCATAAAGAGGGGATTGCGCTCGTGGTAAAGGCGTTCGGCCAGGCTGTCGGCAAGGGGAATAAGGATGCGTTCGTGGGCGCATTGGAAGGGAGAGGGATCGGTGATGCTGCCGGTGGCACATTTGTTGATGCAGGCGCAGTGGTGGGCACAACGGAGACGCAGGGCGCAGTCGTTGCATACGGGGGATTCCTGTTCGTTCCGGAGCAGTAGCTTTTGACGTTTGTCTTCGTCGATGCCATGGGTCACGTCCCCGATGCAGTAGGGAGCCTCCAATAGCGCATGACAGGGGTAGAGCCGCCCGTCCGGGGAGACGGTGATCTGGTATTGTCCCAGCGCACACCGTGCCTTTCTGCGGCGAATCCGATCGGCGATCTTTTGATCAAAGGGGGCAAAAAACAGCTTTTCCTCCCGGCGCAGCTTCTCCCGGTAAAAGGAGGCCAGCGAACGATATTGCCGCTTCAGCTGGGGCAGATGGGCCTCTGTCCAGTCCGCACCCGGCTCGAACCACACATGCAGATACCGGAACCCTATGTCGTACAGCATTTTGATGTTCTCCGCATACCGAGGCAGATTCTCCGGCGATACGATCAGCGTCACCGGTGCATAGGGCTGGTAGGCCAGTAGACGTAGCGCCCGCTCCCGCAGATCCGGCACCCATTCGGCCTCGCTCCAGAATAGGTTGATGGCCAGCCCCCGCTTGTCAGCATAGGCCAAAAAATCCTCCTCCAGCCCCACGCCGTTGGTGGTCATGCACAGGGGGAGCACAGCCGCATCGGTGGTCACCACGTTCCGGATCGTGTGCAGTACCTGTTCCGCAGCCGGATCTGTCGCCGGTATGCCGTCCACAACAAAAATGATCCCCCCACCAGTCTCAGCAGCCGCCATCTTCCAAGCCAGCCGTGCTACCGCCGGGGACATCCATGCTCTGGTTCCCGCATTTATTTGGCTCAGTTGCAATCGATAATGCATAACAGTGTCAGGTCTCCTTTTGGTGTGGTGGTGTGGGGACAGAGATCATTTTTCCGTCTCCCACGCAGCCTGTATCAGCCGTGCCAGCCAGGCCAGCGCTTCCTCTTGCGTCATTTCCGCAAATGTAGGGTGCAGTGCGCAATACTCTGCCACGGCCCGCTCCCAATCCTCCGGACTTTGCCAAACGGGCATGGCACTGCGATCCGGCAGTGGATGGTGGCAGGGGGTGTGCAGCCGTTCCCGCAGCAGTGCAGCCGCATCGCTTTCTGTCAGCTGCAAACGCCGTGCCCAGGCATCGTCGGCAATGTCGGTGGGCTGGGGCAGGGAACAGGTGGACGATGGATCGGTGTCCTCGTCACCTGCCATATCGGGAGAGAGGGTGCATAGGCCGGTCATGGTGACAAGCAGCAGGATCTGCCCCACCAGCGGCTTCCCACGCCAGCGCCGGGGCATATATTGGGTCAGCTTTTCCAGCTCATGGAATTCTTTTCCCGTGGGGTATCCCGGTGTGGGATAATAGCTCAGCTTCTCCAGCTCCATGGGGCATCCTCCTTGCAATATGTAAAAAAATCAATAGAGTGGGATGGATCGCATACCGGTACAGCTTCGGTTCATTCCCATAAAAACAGGATTGAATAGGGGGAGAATTTTCCGAAAGGGAAATTCTCAAGAGTGGGATGGATCGCATACCGGTACAGCTTCGGTTCATTCCCATAAAAACAGGATTGAATAGGGGGAGAATTTTCCGAAAGGGAAATTCTCAAGAGTGGGATGGATCGCATACCGGTACAGCTTCGGTTTATTTCCACTCGTATGACGACAACCGAAAGAGTTTTGTTCCTTCTCATCGGGAAAAAATCATATCGTTTTTTTGCCCATGCATCGATCGGTGGTCGGTTGCCGGACGCCGCATGGGAGTAGGGGATTTGGTATTGGTTTGGTAGTATTGCCTGTATTTGTAATAGATTAAATGCATATTTTGGTAAAAACCTATTGACAAGGGCCATATTTTTTGGTATGATAGCAGTAGCGGGAGTATACATGGACTCCCATTGGCGAGACGAAAAACAACCTTTTCACGAAAGAAAGGATCCTATCATGAAAAAGATCACCCTTGCACTGGCACTGCTTTTGACCCTGCTGGCCATTCCTGCACAGGCTGGCACGATCCTGGATTCTGCTCCTGCCGGAAACCTGCCTGCCGGTACGCTCATTTACTACGAGGATTTTGAAGGTCTGTACGGCGAGGACACCGACGATTCTCTGGATGCATTGGGCTGGACCAAGTCTGAGGGACTGCTGGCCTACACCGCACAGCTTTCCATCGACAACGGCTACCTGTCCATCGACAACCTGGAAGAGACCGTGGGCACCTCCAACGACTCCTATGCCGTGATCATGGACGACGACTATACGGCTAAGTTTGCCAAAGGGGACTACACCTACCAATATGACGTGACCTACCGGGATGCGGGCAACTCCTACCGGTATGTGTCGCTGCTGGTCAACTACGATGGCAATAACAACTACGACACCGTGGATATGCGTATGCGTGGGGACGGCTACAACCAGACCCGCCGTGGCACCGACTGGATCCACTACAACGACACCACCTGTCCGCTCCGGGCCGCAGACGACACCGCCATCCTGACCCAGCTCTACGGCACCGCCTTTGACGAAAACGCCTATGCCCTCCAGGACAAGACCATTACGGTTCGAGTCGAGATCAGCCAGGAGAACGGACCTACCGTGTACGTGAACGGCATCAAGGCTTCCGAAGCGGCTGAAAACATGGACAAGTGGGGCACCCTGACAAGCACCGCTATGGCGTTCAAGGCCTCCAACAAGATCAAGGCCGACATCGACAACATCTTGGTATGGACCGGCACCGGCGTAGAACCGGATCTGTCTGTACTGGCACCGGCTGCCGAAGAGACAACTGCTGAAGTGGTAGATGCCGCCGCCGAAGCACCTGCCGAGACCACCGCTCCGGCTACCTTTGATGCAGGGATCGCAGCTGCCATTGGTGCCATCGTATCCGCCGCCGGGTACATGATCGGGAAGAAGAAATAATCAACAGCAAAATCAAAAAGGATACAGGCTCGGTTGGGTCTGTATCCTTTTTGATTTGCGCTCATTCGCCGGTATAGGTTTCAATAAGCTTGTCCAGTGCGGTCTCAGCCTTGGTCTCCACGGCAGCCACAGCAGAAGCATAGCTGCCGTTTTTGGCGATCACATCCCGCATGATGGTGCCTACAGAGCCGATGCTGTAGTTGTACACATAGCCGAAGTCGGTCATGGAGGTGTTGTGGATCAGGTCGATCATGCTGGCGGAAATGTCGTCTCTGGCGTATTGCCGCTTCAGTGCCACTTCATAATAGGCGGGGGTCACGGTGCGGTAGGTCTGGGCACACATGGCCTCTAACACAGCGCAGGTCTCGTCCGGATGGGTGCAGGTCTGAGGGACGAAGTAAAGAGAGGCGGTGTCGTGGACAAGGGAGATATAGTCTTCCTGGCTTTCATCGTATTTCGGATAGGGGATCACACCGTAACCGCTTTCCATATCCCGAAGACCTTCACAGATCTTGAACCAGTGGGGCATGAACAGGATCGTGTCGGAGGAGAATTCGTCGATGTACAGCGTGCCGTTGAACGCACCGTTGGCATCCGCTTCCCGATACAGCCCGTTGCCGGAATTCCAGTACAGGTCGTTGATCGTATCGATGATGTTGTAGTTCTGTTCATCCTGTAGGGTGAGATACGGCAGTCCCTGCTCATCCTTGGCGGTCACCCGGAAGCCGGCGCAGTAGGCAAAATAGTCACAGTGCGAAACGGTCGTGGTATCGATGCCGAAGATGTCCCCTTTGTTCATGGTGCCATCGCCGTTGGTGTCTGTATAGCCGGCCTCCCCCATGGTTTTCAGCTGTTCCAGCGTCCAGCCTCCCTCCCGAACCAACGTGTACAGATCGTTGTAGTCTCCAAAAACATTGTTGTAGAGCGCTTGATTGAAGAAGGTCGCCGCCGTTACCCGAAGGGCATTCAGGCAAATGTCCCCCATGAGGTAGAACCGCTTCTGGTCGCCGATCTGTAGCACATCCATGTATGCACTGTTCCACCAGGGCTTTTCCAGATCCAGATAGGGCGCATTTTGTAGATCCATGACCATGTTTTCCAGGCACAGCTGCACAGCGGAGAACTGGTTCCAGGAGACGATGCTGAAGTCATCCGAGCCGGCGGTGATAGAGGCCTTGGCATCGTTGGGGAAGTTGTCCGCTGTTCCGGTTCCCATGGGCAAAAATTCCAAAGACACATTGAGCCGCTCCGACACACTGGCGTTGCGGTTGTACACAGCATCGGACACCGATTCTCCCGTCAGCTCCTCCGCAAAAACCTCGATCACGTCTGCGGCACAGCCACGGTATAAGATCGGCACAGACAGCCCGGCAAAGTCCAGTGCCGGCAACGAATCCTGTACCTGGGAACGATCGGTCTCCGCTGCGGTGGTCTCCGTCTCCGCAGTAGGGGTAGATTCGGTCGTTTGGCTATCGGTCTCGGCGGCACCCTGACCACAGCCGGCCAGCAGCAGAGATACGAGCAATAGAGTGATAAGTCGTTTGGTGCACATAGTTTGTCCTCCGATATGATGAAAATTGGGGTAGTATAGGCTTATTATAGCACTGCCCTATGGCGTTGTCAAGCAGAAAATCAAAAAACATGCGGCATCGACAGGAGCGCAAAGGGGACAGCGTACCAGCACCATCGGCATAATAAAAATAAACCCACTTGACAAACGCTACTATACAAGGTATAATATCCTTATCACCAAAACACCATGGAGGAATCCCATATGTATTACAACAATAATCCCAAACAACCCGACGGACTGAACGAGATCCTGTCCCTGCGCCCCGCCGGAGCCGATGTGGCAGCCAAGCCCGTTGATAACCTGCGTGACCGGATGAAGGGTGCCGTGATGGGTCGGTTCATTGGCTGTACCTTGGGCGTGCCGGTGGAAAATTATTCCATCCTGTATATGCAGGCTCTGGCTGCCGAGACCGGTACCTCCTTCCCCCCTACGACCTACTGGAAGGGCTCTGACCGTGGCGAAGGCTATATGCACTACGGCCTCAACCCCATCTCCGACTATCTGGACGGCTCTGTTTGCTGTGCGCCCGGCGACGACGACATCACCTATGTGATCCTGAATCTGCTGCTGCTGGAAAAGTACGGCAAGAGCTACTCCGTTGCCGATGTGGGACAGCTGTGGCTGGATATCCTGCCCATCGCCTGCACCGCAGAGGATGAAGCCCTCCGACAGCTCCGTGCCGGTACCAAGGCAGAATCTGCCGCCAACTTCAATGGCTACGTGGAATGGATCGGTGCCGCCATCCGTGCCGATGCCTTTGGCTATGCCGAAGCCGGTGACCCCGTGGCCGCTGCAAAGCTGTCCTACAACGATGCCTTCCTGACCCACCGGCAGAACGGTATCTACGGCGAAATGTTCTGTGCCGCCACCATTGCAGCCGCCTTCACCGCCGAAACGCCTCTGGATGCCGTACGGAAAGGGATGAAGCAGATCCCCGCTGAATGCGAGCTGTACCAGGCACTGGAATGGGCCTTTGCGCAGCAGGAAAGAGTCACCTGCTACCAGAGAGCCCGGATGCTGCTGGACGAAAAGTTTGCCGGTATGCACCCGGTTCACACCATCAACAATATGTGCGCCATCGTCTTTGCTCTGATGCTGGGCGGGAAGGACTTTGACAAGTGCATCTCCAACTGCGTTGCCATCGGTCTGGACAACGACTGCACCGGCGCCACCGTGGGCAGCATCGTGGGTGCCAATATCGGTATCGAAAACATCCCCGCTCGTTGGTACGAAAACTTCAACGACAACGTGATGACCTACATCACCGGACACAAGGATCAGTCCATCGAAGGTGTCATCGACCGCTTCGTTGCCCTGAATCAGCAGTAAAAACATATAGAATTTGGAAGCAAGCCCAGGTACATCCTATGCATCTGGGCTGTTTCGGGAGGTACGTATGAAAAAGCAAGCGATCCTTTCTCTGCTCGTAGCTGCCATGCTGTGCAGTCCCCTGCTGACGGCTTGTGGCAATGCTGCCGAAAACGACACGAATACCGATACGACCAACACACCGGCGGCTGCCCAAACGGAAACGGTACCGGAATGGGCCTTGCCGGCACAGGATTTTGGCGGAGAATCCGTGACATTTTTCCTACGCAAGACGGGTGGCGACTGGTCGGCAGATGATGTGGTAGCGGAGGAGATGAACGGCATCACCATCAACGATGCTGTCTACACCCGCAATACCCAGATTGAAGATGCCTGCAATGTGCAGATCGTTGGCGTCGATGCACCGCTGGGAGGTTCTATCCGCGATGCGGCACGGAACTCTATTTTGGCTGCCGACAATGCCTTTGATGTGACCGCTTCTGACCGCTTTGATGCTGCCCAGCTGATGACCGAGGGCACATTGCAGGATCTGCAGAGTCTGGAGTATCTACAGCTGTCTCAGAGCTGGTGGAACCCCTACTACACCGCAGAAACCTCTGTGAATAACAAGGTGTACTATGCGCTGGGCGACATCAGCCGGGTCTGGAAGTTAGGCGTGCGCTGCCTGTTCTTCAATAAGGATCTGGCGACCGAGCTGCAGCTGCCGGATCTGTATACCGTGGTGGAGGAGGGCAACTGGGACTTTGAGACCTTCTTCTCGCTGGCCTCTCTTGCCAACATCGACCTAAACGGGGACGGCGAAATGGGCGAGGACGACTGCTATGGGATCCAGGCACAAAGTACCCTGGCTATCGTATTGGCCACCGGCGGCGGTCTGCGCATCACCGATAAGGATGAAAACGACATTCCCATTTTGGCCATCGATACGGAGAGCAATCTGTCTTTGATGGAATCCCTAAGTACCCTGATCGACACCAACAGAACCACCATCCATTACAGCGACAATTGGCAGAATACCCAGCGTCGCTTTGCCTCCAACCAGGTGCTGTTTCAGGCAGAGGTCATGCTGCTGCTGGAGGCACTGCGGGCAGAGGAAGTCAACGTAGGTGTACTGCCCACGCCCAAGCGTTCTGTCGATCAAGAGCAGTACATTGGCTATTTGGATTCCAACTGTCAAATCGTCTATGCCATCCCTACCACCTGCACCGACGTCGATCGAGTCAGCTACGTGCTGGAGGCCATGGCACAGGGCTCTGTAGACACCCTGACCCCCGCTTTCTACGACATTTGCCTAAACGGGAAATATATCCGGGATGAGGAATCCTCCGCTATGCTGGACATCATCTTTGCCTGCTGCCGGACAGAAAGTGCGGAGACCTTTGGCTGGGGCGGCTTGTACGGCAGCTTGACCACGGCGATTTCCAGAGGTACCATAGCCTCTACGGTGCAGTCGGGTGCCAAGGCCACCGAAGCGGCTATGCAAAAAACGATCGAGAGCATTTTGCAAAGCAACGGCTAAGGAAAGCTGATCCAGATGGAAAACGTGCCAAAAATGCCACACATTGCAGCCGTATAGGCACGTTTTCTCGCGTGGATCGGCGTTCACGAAAGCGTGCCATAGCCAACTGTTATATTTTGAGAGTTCACGAGGTGATCTGACCATGTTCAAAACCTATCCGTCCAATATCGCCAGCGGCACCAGCCACAACTATATGCTGTGCTATGATGCCCCCACCAAGCTCCGGGCCAGAGGGTATTTTCGTACTCTGTCCAGCGTGCCGGATACCTGGCGGTTTTGGTTCTCCAACGCTGTAGACACCACCTATGCCGACGGCGAGATCGGCTTCCCGGATCGGCTGGGGGGAGATTGGCGCATCCTGTCGGCCCGGATCGGCGATGGCGGCGTGTACACCTGCGGCGAAATGCCCACCCCTGTGCCTGTGACCGGCTGGACGGCCGTGACCTTTGACGGACAGGCCGGTAGAGACGTGACCCCCGGAGAGCGGTTCTGGAGCGATGAGGTGACCTTCACCCTGCCGGAGGGACACTATCTGGTCTGGGAATGGGAGCTCGAGGGCAAGGAGATCCCCTGTACCCCCGACAGCCAGGCACCCACCTTCGTGGCAACCGATGGGGGAGAGCTGTCGTTCCAGCTGGAATGCCCCCTGCCGGATCTATTTGGTGCCAAGCGGGAGGTCAAGGGTCGTGTGGCGTTCTGGGGAGATTCCATCACCCAGGGCTGCGGCACCCGAAACAATTACTACGAAAACTGGGCTGCCCGGATCGCATTGGCACTGGGCAAGGACTACAGCTTCTGGAACATCGGACTGGGCTGGGCAAGAGGCAGTGACGGCGCCTACCACGAATTCTGGAAGTACAAGGCTGCCCAGGTGGATACGGTGTGCATCGTCCACGGGGTCAACGACAACAACTCCGGTGCCTACCAGCGTGGCCGTGGGGACAGCGCCGACGAGATCCTGACCACCCTGGAGACCAACATCCGGTATCTGCAAAGCAAAGGTATTCGTGTGATCCTGTTCACCGTGCCGCCCTTCGAATATCCCGGCGACCGGTACATGGTGTGGAAGACCCTGCGGTATGCGTATCCGGCAGTGGCGAAGGAAATGGGCGTGGAGCTGTTCGACTTTGCTGCCACTTTGGATGCCCGTCCCCCCTACGGCAACCGCTTTGTCCACGGCGCACACCCGGACGGAGAAGGCGGGCGTATCGCTGCGGAAGCCTTTTTGGCAACCGGACTGCTGTAAGGCGTATAGATCCCGATCAACAAGTACATCACACGAGGTTACATATGTATAATATCGATAACAAAACCACCACCGAGGGACTGCTGTCGTTCCTGACCGCCTCTCCCTCCCCCTTCCATGCCGTAGAGCAGATCGCAGCCCGCCTCCGTGACGCTGGCTTCACTCGGCTCAGCGAAAATGAAGCATGGACACTGACACCGGGCAGCGGCTACTACGTCACCCGTAACGGCTCCTCCATCATCGCTTTTGCCATCCCCAGCGAACCGGCACCGGCACTGATGCTGACCGCCAGCCACACCGACTCCCCCACCTATAAGCTGAAGAACAAGGCAGAATCCGATGCCTTTGGGAAGTATACTCGCCTGTCCACCGAATGCTACGGCGGTATGCTCCACTATCCCTGGTTCGACAGACCGCTGTCCGTGGCTGGTCGGCTGGTGCTGTCCCACGATGGCCGGATCGAGACCAAGACCGTCTATATCGACAAGGACATCCTCATGATTCCCAGCGTGGCACCCCACATGAAAAACAGCAACAGTAACTTTACCCCCAATGCGGCAGTGGATATGGTCCCCCTGTTTGGCGGCAAGGATGCGAAGCTGTTGCCCCTGCTGGCAGAAGCGGCCGGTGTGGCAGAGGAGACCATCGTGGACTTTGATCTGTACCTGACTGCCCGGGCACCCGGTGTGATCTGGGGTGCCAACGACGAATTCTATTCCAGCCCCCGGATCGACAACCTGCAGTGCGCCTACGGTACCCTCATGGGCTTCCTGACCGCCGGGATCCGGGACAAGGGTGCCATTGGGGTATACAGCGTCTTTGACAACGAGGAGACCGGCTCGGCGACCAAGCAGGGTGCAGGCTCTCTCTTCCTCCGGGACACCTTAGAGCGGCTGTGCGAGGCTCTGGGCTACGACCTGCGACAGGTGCTGGCATCCTCCATGTTCGTTTCCGCAGACAATGGACACGCTCGGCATCCCAACCACCCCGAGCTGTCCGACGGCGACCACTGCCCCCACATGAACGAAGGCGTGGTGATCAAGGCCAATGCGGCACAGAAGTACACCACGGACGGTCTGTCTGCTGCCCTGTTCCGGGAGATCTGCCGTCGTGCGGAGGTGCCGGTGCAGGTGTTCTACAACCGTAGCGATATGGGCGGCGGCTCCACGCTGGGTTCCATCGCCAACACCACCGTAGCGGCCTACACCGTGGACATCGGTATGGCACAGCTGGCGATGCATTCGGTGTATGAGACCGGCGGCGTGGCGGATACCGGCTACATGATCCGTGCCATCGAGCAGTTCTACCGCACCACACTGACCACCGAAGGAGATGGTGTGCTGTGTCTGTGAAGCGTATAGCGGCACTGCTTCTGACGATGTTCTGTGTTCTGGGACTGACCGGGTGCATGGAGGATGATTTTGTTTCCGCTGTGGTCATTGGTACGGAAGCAGGAGACGACGGTGTGCTGGACACCATCGAGGAGAACCTGTACGATCTGTGGTACGACTACGTGGCAGACGACAGGACCAAGGAAGCCATCGACGAAGCCTATGCTGCCTATGAAGAGGAAGCCGAGGCTCCCCAGACTGCACCACAGACCGTTGCCTATGGGGAATACTACTACGACCTGGACGATGTGGTGCTGTATCTGGACACCTACAACGAGCTGCCGGAGAACTACATCACCAAGGCTGAGGCAAGAGCATTGGGCTGGGAAGGCGGCTCTGTGGAGGTATGGCAGGACGGTGCTGCCATTGGTGGAGACAGCTTTGGCAACCGGGAGGGCCTATTGCCGGCGGGCAACTGGATCGAATGCGACATCGACACAGACGGTGCCTCCTCCCGTGGGGCGTGCCGGCTGGTATTCGATGTGGAAGCGGATCTGTATTATTACACCGACGACCACTACGAATCCTTTGTGGAGATCGATGTAGCGGATATCGCCGCCTAAGCATAAGGAAACGCTGATAAGGTGTAATTTTCGCCCAAAAGACCATTGATCTTAGCCTTTTTGTCGAAAATTTTCTGTTGATCAGCGTTTCCTAAAAAAAAACGGTTTCCGGAAGGATATGCTCCTTTCCAGGGAAACCGTTTTTCTTTGCGATATATTACAGCACCTTGGACAAAAATTCCTTGAGTCTGGGGTTTTTGGGGTTGCCGAAGAACTCTGCGGGCGGCGCTTCCTCTAAGATGCGGCCTTCGTCGATGAAGATGACCCGGTTGGCCACCTCTCTGGCAAAGCCCATTTCGTGGGTGACGATGACCATGGTCATGCCTTCCTCCGCCAGTGCCTTCATCAGATCCAGTACCTCACCGACCATTTCCGGGTCCAGCGCCGAGGTGGGTTCGTCAAACAGGATCACTTCCGGGTTCATGGCCAGGGCACGAACGATGGCGATCCGCTGCTTCTGCCCGCCGGACAGGGTAGACGGATACACATCCGCTTTGTCCTCCAGCCCGATGCGGCGCAGGAGAGACAGGGCGTGTTCCTTTGCCTCTGCCTTGATATCTGCCTTAGCACGGGTAGGCTGCATTTCCACTTTGTCCTTGCGGAACGTGTTCTTCACCCGATTCCACCGATTCTGCCGCAGGATCTTTCGCCGGTCAGACAGGGCGCAGTGGACGGGGGAGAGCATGATGTTGTCCAAAATGGTCATGTTGTTGAACAGGTTGAACTGCTGGAACACCATGCCCATTTTCCGGCGATGGACGTTGATGTCCACACGCATATCGGCGATATCCACACCATCGAAAATGATGCTGCCGCCGGTGGGGTCTTCCATGCAGTTCAGGCACCGCAGGAACGTGGATTTGCCGCAGCCGGAGGGACCCAGCACACACACGATGTCCCCTTTGTTGATCTTGATATCGATGCCACGGAGCACGGCATTGTCTCCGAAGCTTTTTTGCAGGTTAATTACGTCTATCACTCTTGGCCAGTCTCCTTTCCATGAGTTTGATGCCCAGGGAGATCACCAGCACCAGCAGGATATAGATGATCGCCATGACCAGGTACGGCACCATGAATTCGTAGCTGTTGGTACCGATATAGTTGAATGCCACATACAGGTCTGCCGCACCGACGAAGCTGACCACGGAGGTCTCCTTGATCAGAGAGATGAACTCGTTCCCCATGGTGGGCAGGATGTTTTTTACAGCCTGGGGGATCACGATGCGGAGCATGGTCATGCCAAAGGACAGACCCACGGCGCGCCCGGCCTCCATTTGCCCATGGTCCACGGACTGGATACCGCCACGCATGATCTCGGATATGTACGCCCCGGAGTTCAGGGAGAACACCAATATGGACACGTTTACGCCGGAGATCCGCACGCCCATCAGGGGCAGCAGCACATAGTAGAACAGCAGTAGCTGCACGGTCATAGGTGTCCCACGGAAGAAGCCCACGTACACGGAGCAGATGCCGTTGAGCACCTTGGGCAGGGTCTTGTACTTGGGGATGACCCGCACCGTGGCGATGAGGGTACCGATGATGGCACCGAAGATCAGACCCAGCACGGCGATCAGCAGCGTGTTTTGCAGCCCCTCCAGAACCTTCACATATCCGTTCTGATCTATGAAGATCTCTATAAATTTCAGTATCTTTTTCTCAAAACTTCCCATTGATCTTTCCTTGTTTCAAATTTACACAATTTACCTACGCAAGAAGAATCTCCCCCACAGGTGTTGCCGTGAGGGAGGTGAAAATGTGTCAGATCCGGATCCGTCAGTTCATTTCGTTGATGGATTCTACGATGGCAGCGGCAGGAGCAGCGTCGGTGATGACGAACTGGATGTTGCCGTTGACCATATCCTGTACAGCCTGGGAAGCAGCCTTATAGCCGGTGCAGGTGCAGGGCAGACCAGCAAAGCCCCAGTCTTCACTGCCTTCGATGTAGAACTGTGCGGTGTTGCCGTTCTGTACGCCGATCACGGTGGAGGCATCCTTTGCGTTCAGGATGGCTTCAACGTCAGCAGCGGTGGTGCAGGCGTCGAATTCGGTGTTGGATGCGGGAACGATCAGCTTCTGGGATGCGCTGTAGTAGGAGTTGGAGAAGGTCACGTATTCGGTACGTTCTTCGTTCACGGTCAGACCGGCCATGGCGATGTCGCACTTCTGCTGCCCAACAGACAGGCAAACAGCGTCAAAGTCCATGTTGGAGATGACCAGTTCCTTGTTCAGGTATTCAGCCAACGCAGCAGCGATCTCCATGTCGATGCCCAGGTACTTGTCGCCTTCCATGTATTCGAAGGGCTCAAAGGATGCGTTGGTGGCTACGATCAGCTGGTCCTTGGATGCGTCTTCCGCTGCGGAAGATACGGCAACAGGGGTGCCGTCGCCAAAGTAGTTGTTGCAGATCTCGTCGAACTTACCGTTGGACTGGATCTCAGCGAGGAATGCGTTGACCTGTTCCAGCAGCTCCGGCTGGGTCTTGTCTACGCCGAATGCATATTCTTCTTCGGTCAGTGCGATGTCGATGACCTTGGCTACCGGCTCACCGGAACCGCCGCAGGATGCCAGCGTCATGGCCGCCATAATTACGACCAATACGAGAGAAAGGATCTTTTTCATGATGATGATACCTCCAGATTTGATGTCCTTCATTTTGCTTTGTGTTTGCTCCGCTGCATAGGGAATGCATAAAAAACAGCATTCCCTGTATGCTCGGATGTCTTTGAAAGTATTATACCACGATACCAGAGAAAAAGCAATGGTTTTTCGGGATTTCTTTTCGGTGAAAAAGTGGAAAAACATACACTATTATAGGCCATGATTTGGATTTTATTTCATACCCATCGTTTTCATCCCGGTTTTTACCCGAAATGACCGTATACGCTCTATACATTTGCCGTGCATACTGGATATTATGTAGATGAAAATACAAGTGGACACGAGCATATTTTGTCCTTTGTGTGGAACAAAAACGAAAAAAGATGCATTGTATTTGTATAAATATCCGGTACGTGACACGGAAAAGCAGCGTGATATACAATGCGTATAGAAAAAAAAACGCAAAATAAGGCGGATTCCACAAAATTGCAGAAATTTGCAAAGGGGGATTGACAAATGGCTGCACGAGGTTTATAATACATACAACACCGAGAGACGAAGGAGAAAAAAGTCACCATGCGTAACACCGCTTTTGTAGCTGCATACTTTTATTACTTTTACTTTTATTTTACCGAATGAAGTAAAAGTGCTTTTTGCTGCAAAACAGGCGGAACCACATGGAAACAAGCTTTCCTCTGGACATATACCACCCCCACAACAGTGATTGAAGCACCATAAGCGCTTCCGCTGTGTGGGGGTTTTCCAATTTTCCAACCAAAAATAATTGCACATAAGGAGATATACATCATGATCGCAGTACTGAAACCGGGCACATCCGCCGAACAAATCGAACACCTGACCGAATGGCTCCAGACCCAGGGCGTGGGCGTACACATTTGCGAGGGACAATACCAAACCATCGTAGGCCTGCTGGGCGACACCAGCTGCATCGACGAAGAGCTGCTGTCCGGGCTGGACATGGTGGAATCCGTCAAGCGCATCAGCGAGCCCTTCAAGAGTGCCAACCGGAAGTTCCATCCCGATGACTCCGTTATCGAGATCCCCGCACCGGACGGATCCGTAGTCAAGGTAGGCGGCGGGAACTTTGTTGCCATCGCCGGCCCCTGCTCCGTAGAAAACGAAGACCAGATCTTAGAAGTGGCACGTGCCGTAAAGGCCTCCGGTGCCAACCTGCTCCGTGGCGGTGCCTTCAAGCCCAGAACCTCTCCCTACGATTTCCAGGGTCTGAAGGCGGACGGGATCGCCCTGCTGCTGGAGGCCAAAAAGGAGACCGGCCTGCCCATCGTCACCGAGATCATGAGCGCCGACCACCTGCCCCTGTTCGAGGACGTAGACGTGATCCAGGTGGGTGCCAGAAATATGCAGAACTTCGAGCTGCTCAAGGCACTGGGCAAGACCAACAAGCCCATTCTGCTGAAGCGTGGGCTTGCCAACACCATGAAGGAATTCCTCATGAGCGCCGAATACATCATGGCGGGCGGCAACGAAAACATCATCCTGTGCGAAAGAGGCGTGCGTACCTTCGAGACCTACACCCGGAACACCCTGGATCTGGCGGCAGTGCCCATGCTCCATGAGCTGACCCACCTGCCCATCATCGTGGATCCCAGCCACGCCACCGGTATCTCCCGTCTGGTGAAGCCCATGGCCTGTGCCGCAGCCGCTTGTGGTGCCGACGGGATCATGATCGAGGTACACAACAACCCCTCAAAGGCACTCTGCGACGGCCCCCAGTCCCTGACCCCGGCACAGTTCGACGACGTGATGCAGGTCATGATGCGGGTCAAGGATGCCGTTTGTGCAAAATAAGAAATAAGAGATACGAGAGCAGAAAACAGGAGAGAGACCATGAAAGTAGGAATTGTTGGATTGGGGCTGATCGGCGGCTCTATGGCGAAGGCATACAAGGCGGCAGGACATACGGTGCTGGGACTGGACAAGAGTCCGATCCCACAGGGGTATGCGGAGATGAACGGGATCATCGATGGCAAGCTCACGGCAGACAACGCCGGGGAATGCGACCTGATCCTGGTGGCACTGTATCCCCAGGCCGCTATGAAATATATGGAAGAGATCGCCCCGCACCTGTCGGCAAACACCGTGCTGATGGATCTGTGCGGGATCAAAAAGGAAGTCTGCGATGCCGGCTTTGCGCTGGCAGAAAAGTACGGCTTCGTGTACGCCGGTGGTCACCCCATGGCGGGCAATCGATTCTCCGGGATCAAAAATGCCACTGCCGACCTGTTCAAGGCCTCTCCCATGGTGCTGGTGCCCGGCAAGACCGACGATATGGCGCTGATGACCCGGCTCAAGGAGCTGCTGGCTCCTGCCGGTTTTAGCCACCTGTCCGTCACCACCGCCGAAGACCATGACCGGCGCATCGCCTACACCTCCCAGCTGGCGCACGTGGTCTCCAATGCCTACATCAAAAGCCCCACAGCCGAGCAGCACAAGGGCTTCTCCGCAGGCAGCTACCGTGATATGACCCGTGTGGCACCTCTGAACGAGATCATGTGGGCAGACCTGTTTCTGTGCAACCGGGACAATCTGCTGGGCGAGATCGATACCCTGATCGAAAACCTGAATGCATACCGGGAGGCCATCGCTGCCGAGGATATCACCGGCCTGACGGAGCTGCTGAAAGCCGGTCGGGAACGCTGGGAAGAGATCGATGGTGTAGACGAAAAATAAAACGAAACAAAAGCAGGAGAGCGGATATGGTCACAGTTGCGATAACGGCAAGCAAAAGCTACAATATTTATATAGACCGGGGACTGGTGGACAGATGCGGCAGGGAAGTGCGTGCCACACTGCCTAAGGTGAAAAAGGTCATGCTGGTGGGGGACGACACGACCATGTCCCTGTACGGCGACCGCACCGCACGATCCCTTGTGGAAAACGGGCTGGACGTGGCACGGTTCCCCTTTCCCCATGGTGAGGAGAGCAAAGATCTGACCACCTATGGCGCACTGCTTGCCGCTATGGCAGAAGCGGAGCTCACCCGCAGTGACTGTGCCGTGGCACTGGGCGGCGGTGTAGTTGGTGACCTGACCGGCTTTGCCGCTGCCACCTACCTCCGTGGGATCCCCGTGGTGCAGATCCCGACCACCGTGCTGGCGGCAGTGGATTCCTCCGTGGGGGGCAAGACCGCCGTGGATCTGCCGACGGGGAAGAACCTGGTGGGTGCTTTTCACCAGCCGTCTCTCGTTCTGTGTGACCCCGACACCTTCGCCACACTGCCGGATGCTACCTTCGCCGATGGCATGGCAGAGGTGATCAAATACGGCTTCATCGGCGACCGAGACCTGCTGGATACCCTGTCCCAAACCACATTGGAGGCATTGCGGAAGGGCGAACAAATGGAAGCGGTGCTGGCCGCCTGCGTCCGGGATAAGGGAACCTTTGTGGCGGCAGACGAACGGGATACCGGCCTGCGGCAGAAGCTGAACTTAGGCCATACGCTGGGCCACGGGATCGAAGCTGCCTCCCACTTTGCCATCTCCCACGGCAGTGCCGTTGCCATCGGGATGCATTTGGTGGTAAAAGGAGCCGTGCAGCGTGGCCTGTGTCCCGGAGAAGCGTTGCCCCTGCTGGAGGATCTGCTGCGGCGGTACCGGCTGCCCAAGGATTGCCCCTATGCTGCCGAGACCCTGTACCGTGCCACCACCCACGACAAAAAACGTGCCGGCAATACCTTGACCATGGTGCTGCCTACCGGGATCGGCGAAAGCGGCCTGTTCCCCATGGATATGACAGAGGTGCGGCGGTTTATCGAGGAGGTACTATGAACATCACCCTGTCCCATCCCCGGCTGTCCGGCACCATCCCGGCGATCCCGTCCAAATCCCATGTACACCGGCTGCTGATCTGTGCGGCACTGGCAAACCACGTGTCCCGGATCCGCTGCCCGATCACCAGCGACGATATGGATGCCACCATCCGCTGTATGACTGCATTGGGTGCCAAGATCCACAGAGAAGACGAAGACATCGTGGTCACCCCCATCGCAAAGGAAGAACCGATACCGATGCCGGATGTGTTGGACTGCGGCGAATCCGGCTCCACACTGCGGTTTTTGTTGCCGGTGGTCTGTGCGCTGGGACGTGGCGGCTCCCTTGTCTCCCATGGACGACTGCCGGAGCGTCCCCTGTCTCCCCTGTATGAGGAGCTGGTGTCCCATGGTGCCATGCTGTCTCCGGCAGGCAAAAGTCCCCTGACCGTCTTCGGCAAACTGACACCGGGTGACTACCGGATCGATGGCAGCGTGTCGTCCCAGTTCATCAGCGGTCTGCTGTTCGCACTGCCACTGCTGGAGACACCGTCCACCTTGACCATCACCGGCAGGATCGAATCCGCACCGTACATCACCATGACCTTGCAGGCACTGGATGCCTTTGGTGTCCACTGGCAAACGACGGATGGACGCACCTACAGCATTGCCCCCAGCCGGTATACTACACCGGGAAAGGTGGTGGCAGAGGGAGACTGGTCCAACGGTGCATTCTGGCTGACAGCCGGTGCCCTGTCTCCTGCCGGTCTGACCATCACGGGATTGCGGCCGGATAGCGTCCAGGGGGACCGTGCCATTGTGCCACTGCTGCGGGAGATGGGTGCGACTGTGCAAATGACAGACGATAGCATCACCATATCCGGCGGCAGGCTCCACGGTATCGATATAGACGGCGCACAGATCCCCGATCTGGTACCGATTTTGTCGGTGGCGGCAGCCTATGCGACCGGGGAGACCACCATACGAAATATCGGTCGGCTACGGCTGAAGGAAAGCGACCGGATCCAGGCGGTGACGGATATGCTCACATCCCTTGGCTGTACGAATGTTACCGCCGGCGAAGACTGGCTGCACATCACAGGCGGTACGCTGGGAAAGCAAAGCGGTTACAGCTCGGAGCATGCATGCTCGGTACAGAGCTGGAACGACCACCGGATCGTCATGTCCGCCGCCATAGCCGCAACCGTGTGTGCCCAGCCTGTGACCATCGTGGGGGCCGAAGCGGTACGCAAATCCTATCCGGGATTTTTCCGGGATCTTGAAAATTTGGGAGGATGTCTATGCAAACAGACCACACCACCTGGGGCGCACAACTAAAGCTGTCCATCTACGGCGGTTCACACGATGGGGAGATCGGGATGCATCTGTCCGGTTTTCCGGCGGGAATATCCATCGATATGACAGACCTGCAGGCCTTCCTGTCCCGGCGGGCTCCCGGACAAAGCAAGCTGACCACCACCCGCAAGGAACCGGACGTACCGGTGTTTCTCTCCGGGTTGGTAGATGGCGTGACCACCGGTGAGACGATCCACGCCGCCATCTACAACACCAATATGCGCAGCGGCGACTATGCGGGTCTGGCAAACATCCCCCGCCCGGGGCACGCCGACTATTGTGCCCGCATGAAATATGGCGATACCGTGGATCTGCGTGGCGGCGGACACTGGTCGGCAAGACTGACCGCCCCTCTGTGCATCGCCGGATACCTGTGCCGCACGTGGCTGGCAGCACGTGGGGTGGCCATTGGTGCCCACATCGCAGCCGTTGCCGGGATCTGGGATATGCCCTATGATCCGGTATCCTTGACCACCGAAACCCTGCTTGCTCCCGGACAAAAGTCCTTCCCGGTGTTGGATGACGCTGCCGGAGAAGCCATGTGTGCCGCCATCGATGCAGCACGACTGGCACAGGATTCCGTGGGTGGGATCGTGGAATGTGCGGCGCTGGGACTGCCCGTTGGCATTGGGGAGCATATGTTTGCCGGTGCAGAGGGGCGCATCGCCTCGCTGGTCTACAGCATTCCGGCGGTGAAGGGCGTGGAATTCGGCGATGGCTTCGGGGTGGCTGCCAGCCGTGGCTCCGAGAACAACGATGCCTATGTGACCGATGGCAAGACCGTCCGCACCGTCACCAACCACTGCGGCGGTATTTTAGGCGGTATGACCAACGGGATGCCCCTGTGCTTCCGCTGTGCCTTCAAGCCCACGCCGTCCATCGGGTTGGAGCAGGCTTCGGTGGATCTGTCCCGGATGGAGAACACCAAATTGACCATCTCCGGCCGCCACGATCCCTGTGTGGTGCAGCGTGCCGTGCCTGTGGTGGAAGCCGCTTGCGCCATCGCTTTGATGGATATGATGTGCTGGGAGGAAGAGAACCATGGATGAACATACGAAGATCTGCGGCCTGATCGGTGGCAAGCTGGGGCATAGCTATTCCCCGGTGATCCACGCCGCATTGGGGGACTACACATACAAGCTGTGGGAGCTGACCGAGGAGCAGGTGGGCGATTTTGTTCGGTCTGATACCTACCACGCCATGAACGTGACCATTCCCTACAAAAAGACCGTCATGCCCTTTTTGGACGAGATCTCCCCGGAGGCCACCCGGATCGGTGCGGTCAACACCATCACCCGGACAGCGGATGGCAAGCTGCGGGGGGACAACACAGACTACTACGGCTTTTGTCAAATGCTGGCAGGTCTGCATCTGGATCTGGCAGGGAAGAAGGTCATGATCTTAGGTGCCGGTGGTGCGTCTGCTACGGCACAGGCCGTGACACTGGATCAAGGTGCGGCGGAGATGCGGGTCATTGCCCACCGGGACAACACGCCGGAGACCATGGCAAAATACACCGATACCCAGGTGCTCATCAATTGCACGCCCGTGGGCATGTACCCGAACAACGGTGTCTCGCCGGTGTCCCTGGACTATTTCCCCCACTTAGAAGGGGTGCTGGACATGATCTACAATCCGGCGAAAACCAAGCTGCTGTTGGATGCCCAAAGCCGTGGGATCCCCTGTATCAATGGGCTGGTCATGCTGGTGGCACAGGCTAAGAGAGCCAGCGAGCTGTTTTTCGGTACCACCATCGACGACAGCGTGATCCCCACCATCACCGCACAGATCGACCGGGACGCACGGAACATCGTACTGATCGGTATGCCCGGCTGCGGCAAATCCACGTTGGGGAAGGCGTTGGCACAGCTGACCGGCAGAAAATTCGTAGATACGGATGAAATGGTGGTCGAACGTACCGGCAGAAGCATCCCCACGATCTTTGCTCAGGATGGGGAGGTCTGCTTCCGGCAGATCGAGCGGGACTGCGTGGCAGCGGTATCCAAGGAGCATGGATTGGTCATCGCCACGGGGGGAGGCGCACCGGTGCAAGCGGGGGCAGGCGAGCTGCTGCGGCAAAACAGCCGGATCCTGTACCTGCGCAGAGACACCGCCGCACTGCCCACCGATGGCCGACCGCTGTCCCAGACGAACAGTTTGACGGACATGGAAAAGGCACGCGGGCCCATCTACCGCAGTCTCTGTGACGCTGCCATCGAGGTGGACGAAAATATCGAGGTTACGCTGGCAAGAGCCAAGGAGGCACTGGGACTATGAAATTTCTCATCATCAACGGACCGAACCTGAATATGCTGGGCATCCGGGAGCCGGACATCTACGGCAAGCAGGATTTTGCCACGCTGGAAAACTACATCCGAGAGGAATGTGCCGCAGTGGGTGTGGAATGCGAGCTGTTCCAGCACAACCACGAAGGGGCCATCGTAGACCGGATCCAGCAGGCGTATTTTGACCGCACGGATGGTATCGTGATCAATCCGGCGGCCTACACCCACACCAGCGTGGCGATCTTAGATGCGCTGAAAGCCGTTGCCATTCCCACGGTGGAGGTGCATATTTCTGCCATCGAGGAGCGTGAGAGCTTCCGGCAGTTTTCCTATGTATCGCTGGTGGCCAAAAAGACCATCGCCGGCCATGGCTTTGCCGGATATGGAGAAGCCATCCGGTGGCTCGCTGGGGAAATCAGAAGTCAGAAGTGAGATAAAGAAAAACTACGACTATCGAACGATGTTGTTCTGTGGTCGTAGTTTTTGATTTTTCTTAGTTTCTGGTCGTTACTCTCCCAGCATCATTTGGTATCGGTCGCTGTAGGCAACGGAGGTGATCTCGATGGAGAAGTTGGCAGAGCTTTTGCCGTCACCGCTGTCTTCGTCTTCCAATTGGGTCAGGGTCAGCGCCATGGTAACTACCGGACGATCCAGTTCATAGCCGATCACCTTGAGGTAGTATTCTCTGCCAAAGTAACCGGCGTTTTTCTTGTCCACATCTTCAAAAGCCAAGATGCAATGTCCTCTACCGCAGCCATAGGGGTATGCAGCAATATATCCCGTATTGGTTATTTCCATTTCATAGCCATAGTTGCGTGCTTCTCTATGATCTCGAAATAAACCACCACCATTTCCCATAGAGAGCTGTACCTCTTCGTCTTCGGAAAGAACACGCACACTGCCGCCTTCACAGGCAAAGTGCAGATTTATATTTTCCAGTCCATCCCAACCGATAGGAGCAAGCTCGTACACGATACCGGCTTCCAGAGGTGTAAGGGTATACTCCTCCAAAGCTTCGTTATAGGTAAAGGCACTGATGGTCATCGGTGGTTCGACGACAAGGTCGGTATCGGATTGACCCATACATGAGGAAAGAAATATGGTGAAAAGAAACAGGCAAATGAAACGCTTCATATACGAAACTCCTTCATCCCATGAGCTTATAGAGATCGCTGTATTCGTAAGAAATGATCTCGATGGTCATGAATCGGGTGCGTACCTCTCCTTTTTGTATAACTCTGCGTAGTGCCCTTCGTGAACGGTTTCCCAGGGATAATGGGGGTCGTCAATGGCGGTCAGCTTGATTTCGGCAGAGACAGCCAAGGTGCCGTTGTGTTCATAGGCTCTGGCGTACAGCGTGCATTCGGTACCAATGAGGGTATCTCGTATGTCTAAGTTATACAGTCCTTCGGTAAACAACTTTTTGCCAACCGGACAAACTTGAATGTTTACAGGTGCGTTGACACGAATCGGATTTTCCTCTGCTCCGAAACATTTTGCAGTCGCGTCATCTTGTGGATAAAAATAAGCAAGACGAACGCTGTTGTCGGTGGGATCTTCTGTTTCGATTTCCAATATGCCATCAAAATCGAAATGCAGATGCAAATTATTATAACCCTCGTTTAATTTGTCAAAACTGATCAGAGCCATCGTATACACCACACCGGGTTCCAACTCCTGTCTGATGAATACTGCATCTGTTGCATATTCTTTCCCATCCTCGGAAACCCAATAGCCGGAACCGCGTCCGATAAGGTCTTTATCATATGCCCAGTATCCCGTATCGATCAGGGCTGGATTGACGATCTTGGTGCTGATCTTCATAAAGTTGTCCATAGACGCTACCTCGGAGGTGGTATCGGAGGAGGAACAGGAAATGAGAAGAAGACTGGATAGCACGAAAATACATATCATTTTCACACGCATAGATAGATTCATTTCATACTTCATTTCTGTACATGTAGATACAGCCTTGAACAGCGTTTCTGCGGTAAAACGGTTCAGGTCGGTACCTCTTTCTGACACCTATAGGATACCATACTCTGGACTACTTTTCAATAGATAAACTACAAATAGCTCTATTTTGTATGAACGCCTATATCAATGCCGCTTTCATTATGCGATTCGCACAAGCACAGTGCTGATGCCGTTCGCATTGGGATTCGTTATCTTCCCACGGCAATCGCTTACGAAAAAAAGAGATGACAAGAAAGCAAAAATATGGTATA
>CAYXBQ010000025.1:0-38038 GCA_964463375.1 uncultured Ruminococcus sp.
GATAACCGGTACCGGATCGAAAAGGTCATCGGCATTGGCGGCATGGCCATCGTGTTCAAGGCCACAGACCTGCTGATGCGGCGGCTGGTAGCGGTGAAGATCCTGAAAGACGAAATTGCCGGAGACGAGCCTTCCGTGAAACGGTTCATCAACGAATATAAGGCCGTTGCCATGCTCTCCCACCCCAACATCGTCAACATCTACGACGTATCCGTCCGGGAAAACATCAAGTACATCGTCATGGAGTTCGTGGACGGGATCACGCTGAAAAACTATATGCGGCACAGAGAGGTGCTGAACCTGCGAGAGATCGTCAGCTACACCACCCAGATCCTGCGTGCCCTGGATCATGCCCACAAAAAAGGCATCATCCACCGGGACATCAAGCCACAGAACATCATGCTGCTAAAAAATGGCGCCATCAAGGTCATGGACTTTGGCATTGCCAAGCTGCCCAACGCAGAGACAGTCACCATGACGGACAAGGCCATCGGCACGGTATACTATATCAGCCCGGAGCAGGTCAGCGGTGGACAGATCGATGCCCGCAGTGACCTGTACGCACTGGGTGTCATGCTGTACGAAATGGCAACTGGACACCTGCCCTTCACCGCCGACACGCCGGTGTCCGTGGCGCTGATGCAGGTCAACGATACGGCAACCCCGCCTCGGCAGATCAATCCCCAGATCCCGGTGGGGCTGGAGCAGATCATCCTGCGGGCCATGGACAAGGATCCGGATGCCCGGTACCAGAGTGCCGAGGAAATGCTCTCCCACTTCCAGAAGCTGAAGGACAATCCCCGTGTGGTGTTCCGGGAGAATGCACGTGCCGTAAAAAAATCCGAGACCGTGCGCAAAAAGAAAAAGGGCAGCCGGAGCATGTTCCCCATCATCATGGGCGTGACCGTCTCCTTCCTATGCGTGGCGGCGGTATCCGGATATTATATCATCGACAAGCTGTTCATCAATAGCGCATCCAATGCCTATCAGGATATACCGGTACGGGATTTCGTGGGCATGACCTATTCGGAGGAGCTGGAGGATTTCTTTGACGATTCCTCGGTGTACTACCTGCTGAATGTGGAGTACAAATACAGCGATACCATCGAAGAGGGCAAGATCATCTCCCAGACCCCGGCGGCCGGCGTAAAGAAGAAGTTCTTAGCCGACAAGCAGAAGATCCAGATCGATCTGGTGATCAGCAAAGGGACGGAAACTACGGTGCTGGAAGACTACACCGTGCGGGATTATCGGGAAGCGGAGGCAGCACTGCGGAAGCAAGGCTTGACCGTGGTGATCGAGGAATCTGCCAGCAACTATCTGGACATTGGCTACGTGGTCCGCACGGAACCGGTGGCGGGTACGGTCATGAACATCGGTGACACAGTGACGCTGTATGTGAATTACGGTGTGGACACCGTGAAGACCTCGGTACCCAACTTTGTGGGCATGACCGAAGCGGATGCACTGATCCATGTGATCGAGAACCAGCTGGAGGTGGGCAAGGTAACCTACGAACGCTCCTCCAATCCGGCAGGAACGGTGACCAAGCAGTCTGCGGATGCCTGGGTCGAGATCGCCAAGTATTCGAAGATCGATTTTGTAGTCAGCGGCGGCGCATACTACAGCGGAGACGGCACCACACTGCCCACCAAAGCCGACATCTATCCCCCTGCGCCGGAGACCGCACCGGAACCCGAACCCACGCCGGAGCCGGAGACAGACTATACGGATGCCGATCCCTTTGGAGACGGAGACAATGTGGTCGATGATGGGGAGCTCACAGACAATGACTGGAGCGGGATCGTGCGGCACTAAACCCCATAGACCCATAGACAGGTGAAGCAATGATGACAAAACAAACGACAGACAATCCGGCAACCGAAGATTCCACCGATCCTTCGGTTGCCGATCCTTCGGTTACCGATACTTCGGTTGCCGATACCTCGGTCATAGCGCGTCGGGGGATCCTGACCAAAGGGGTGGGGGGACTGTACACCGTTCTGCCACTGGATGCGCCGGATAGCGAAGGGGTGCTGTGCCGTGCCCGTGGCAAATTCCGGCTGGACGGCGTGACACCCTTACCGGGGGACGTGGTACGGATCCTGCCCACCGCCCAAATGGATCCTTGCGAAACGGAACCCGATGCAGAAACAGAGGACACAACAGCGGAGGTGCAGTACGTGATCCGGGAGATCGAGCCCCGGCAGAACACGCTGATCCGTCCCCCTATGGCAAACCTGACCCATATCTTTGTGGTGCTCCCCTGCGCCGAGCCGGCACCCGACCTGCTGATGGCAGACAAGCTCACCGCCATTGCAGTAAGCAGCGGCGTACACCCGGTGATGATCGTGAACAAAGCGGATGTGGCACCGGAGATGGGGCAAAAGCTGACGGAGATCTACACCAAAGCGGGCTTTCCCGTGTTTTTGGTCAGTGCGGTATCCGGTGCGGGCGTAGATGCCCTGGAGGCCTATCTGACAAGAGAAGCGGCTCTGGGTGAGGAAAGGGGACGACCCATGCAGGCTGCCTTTGCCGGAGTCTCTGCGGCGGGCAAATCCACGCTGATGACCCGGCTGTATCCCCATTTGTCCCTGAAGACCAACACGGTCAGCCGGCGGATCGAGCGGGGACGGCACACCACCAGGCACGTGCAGCTGTATCCGGTCCAGTGCGGGGGACATACCTATTATCTAGCCGACACGCCGGGCTTCTCCATGCTGGATTTCACCCACTTCAATCTGCTGCCCTTAGAGGAGCTGCCGGATGCGTTCCCGGAGTTTGCGGACTGCCTGGGGAATTGCCGGTACACCAAATGCACCCACACCAAGGAAGAAGGCTGTGCGGTGCTGGACAAGCTGAGAAGCGGTGCCATTGCGCCCTCCCGGCACGAGAACTACATCACCATTGGAGAAGAGATCCGCAAAAAGCCCCAGTGGCAGCGAGAAAAAGAAGCGGAACAAGCCGAACGACAGCCCGTAGGACAGGGCTTCCGGCAGGGCGGCCGCAAAAGCAATCACAGACGAAAGCGATAGGAGTGGTACTATGGTATACGATGCATGGATCTTCACCGGCGGCGACTGGCATGCGGACGCTTGTCTGTCACTGCTGTCCACCCTGCCCCGTCCCAAGCAGATCTTAGCCGCCGATGCCGGTTATAAAAAGGCACTGGCAGCCAACGTGATCCCCACGGATGTGGTAGGCGATTTTGACTCCATGGCACGTCCCACGGATCTGCCGGATGGGGTGCGGCTGCTGACGGTACCTGCGGAAAAGGACGACACCGACACCATGCTGGCCTGCTCTATCGCAGTGGAAAACGGCTGCACGTCGCTGCTCATCGTAGGCGGCACAGGCGGGCGAGCGGACCATGGGCTGTCCAACATCCTGTATCTGGAGTCCTTGCGGAACCGGGGCGTGGATGCGCTGCTGACCGATGGGGAGAACCGGATCCGGGTGCTGCGGGATGGTGCCGTCGTGTTACCGGACAGAGGCGGCTACTTCTCCGTCATGAGCCTGACCGACAGCTGCGTGGTGACGCTATCCGGCTGCAAATATCCTTTAGCAGATGCCACCCTGCGTCGGGAGATGCCCTATGCGGTGAGCAACGAAGTATTGCCGGGCGAAAACGCCACGGTCACGGTACACGGCACAGCGGTGGTCATGGAGACGGTACGGTGATCGACTGTGCTGTAACACTTCTTACGCCTTTAGCATATGCTGACTATGCAAGGAGGGCATATGGTATGAAGGTTGTGATCTGGAAAAGCCCACGATTGGTGGTACCGTTTCTGCGGCGGCTGTTCAAAATAGAACATTGACATAACAAAAAGGCTTCTGTATCTGCATGGTACGGAAGCCTTTTTGGGTTTTAACAGTACAAAAACACCCCATACCCACGGGTGTGGATACAGGGTGTTTGGATACAAGGTTTTTCAGCTGTGCATCTCAGGCAGGTTTCGTTTTTCTAAACTTAACCCTTGATAGCTGCCTTGAGCTGTGCATCTCAGGCAGGTCTCGTTTTTCTAAACTTAACCCTTGATAGCTGCCTGAGCTGCTGCCAGTCTTGCGATCGGCACACGGAAGGGAGAGCAGGATACGTAGTCCAGACCGATGTTGTGGCAGAATTCAACGGATGTGGGGTCACCACCGTGTTCGCCGCAGATACCAACATGCAGGTTGGGATTTACGGGTCTACCCAGAGAAATAGCCATCTTCATCAGCTTACCAACGCCAACCTGGTCCAGCTTAGCGAAGGGATCGTTTTCAAAGATCTTGGTGTCGTAGTATGCGTTCAGGAACTTACCAGCGTCGTCACGGGAGAAGCCGTAGGTCATCTGGGTCAGGTCATTGGTACCGAAGCAGAAGAAGTCAGCATTTGCAGCGATTTCGTCTGCGGTCAGGCAAGCTCTGGGGATCTCAATCATGGTACCAACTTCGTAGGCCAGTTCAACACCGGCAGCAGCGATCTCGGCATCAGCGGTCTCCACAACGACCTTCTTAACGAACTTCAATTCCTTCACGTCGCCAACCAGCGGGATCATGATCTCGGGCTTTACGTTCCAGTCGGCATGCGCCTTCTTCACGTTGATAGCAGCACGGATAACAGCAGCGGTCTGCATCTTAGCGATTTCGGGATAGGTAACAGCCAGACGGCAGCCACGGTGACCCATCATGGGGTTGAATTCGTGCAGAGAAGCGATCAGGTTCTTGATCTGTTCAACAGTCTTACCCTGTGCATTGGCCAGAGCTTCGATGTCTTCTTCTTCGGTGGGAACGAACTCGTGCAGCGGGGGATCCAGGAAACGGATGCAAACAGGAGTACCTTCCAGAGCCTCGTACAGAGCCTCGAAGTCAGCCTGCTGCATGGGCAGGATCTTCGCCAGAGCAACTTCTCTTTCTTCCACAGTTTCGGAGCAGATCATTTCACGGAAAGCGTCGATTCTGCCTTCGCCGAAGAACATGTGCTCGGTACGGCACAGACCGATACCTTCAGCGCCCAGTTCACGAGCCTTCTTAGCATCGGAGGGAGTATCGGCATTGGTGCGAACCTTCAGCTTACGATACTTGTCAGCCCAGCCCATGATACGACCGAATTCACCAGCGATGGTAGCGTCCACAGTGGGGATGATACCGTCGAAGATCTTACCGGTAGAACCATCGATGGAGATGAAGTCGCCTTCGTGGTAGGTCTTACCAGCCAGCTCGAACTTCTTGTTTTCTTCGTCCATCTTGATGTCGCCACAGCCGGATACGCAGCACTTACCCATACCACGAGCAACAACGGCTGCGTGAGAGGTCATACCGCCACGAACAGTCAGGATACCCTGCGCGGCCTTCATACCTTCGATATCTTCGGGAGAGGTTTCCAGACGAACCAGAACGACCTTTTCGCCTCTGGCAGCCCATTCCTTCGCGTCTTCAGCGGAGAATACGACCTTACCGCAAGCAGCGCCGGGAGAAGCACCCAGACCCTTACCGGCAACGTTAGCAGCCTTCAGAGCCTTAGCGTCGAACTGCGGATGCAGCAGGGTGTCCAGGTTTCTGGGGTCGATCATCAGAACAGCTTCCTGTTCGGTCTTCATACCTTCGTCAACCAGGTCGCAAGCGATCTTCAGAGCAGCCTGTGCGGTTCTCTTACCGTTACGAGTCTGCAGCATGTACAGCTTTTCGTTTTCAACGGTGAATTCCATATCCTGCATGTCGTGGTAGTGGTTTTCCAGGATGGAGCAAACTTCTACGAACTGCTTGTAAGCAGCCGGGAACTTTTCAGCCATCTGCTGGATCGGCATGGGAGTACGAACGCCGGCAACAACGTCTTCGCCCTGTGCGTTGGTCAGGAATTCGCCCATCAGCTTCTTTTCACCGGTAGCGGGGTCACGAGTGAAGGCAACACCGGTACCGCAGTCGTCGCCCATGTTACCGAATGCCATAGCCTGTACGTTTACAGCAGTACCCCAAGAGTAGGGAATATCGTTGTCACGACGGTATACGTTGGCACGGGGGTTGTCCCAGGAACGGAATACGGCCTTTACAGCACCGATCAGCTGTTCCTTAGGATCGGACGGGAAGTCGGAACCGATCTTAGCCTTGTATTCGGCCTTGAACTGGTTAGCCAGTTCCTTCAGGTCTTCGGCAGTCAGTTCAACGTCCTGCTTCACACCCTTTTCTTCCTTCATCTTGTCGATCAGCTCTTCGAAGTACTTCTTGCCGACTTCCATAACGACGTCGGAGTACATCTGGATAAATCTTCTGTAGCAGTCGTAAGCCCAACGAGGATTGCCGGACTTCTTTGCCATAACTTCAACAACTTCTTCGTTCAGACCCAGGTTCAGGATGGTGTCCATCATACCGGGCATGGAAGCTCTTGCGCCGGAACGAACGGAAACCAGCAGGGGATTTTCCTTGTCACCGAACTTCTTGCCGACGATCTCTTCCATCTTGCCGATGTATTCCATGATCTGCGCCATGATTTCATCGTTGATCTGACGGCCGTCTTCGTAGTACTGGGTGCAGGCTTCGGTGGTGATGGTGAAGCCCTGGGGAACAGGCAGACCAATGTTGGTCATTTCAGCCAGGTTAGCGCCTTTACCGCCCAGCAGCTCACGCATATCTGCGTTGCCTTCGGAGAACAGGTAAACATACTTCTTGGACATTGGTGGGTTACCTCCGATTTATAGTATAAATTTTTCGACTGACAATGTCGGGAACGGGAAGCGTCTGTTTCGATTTTTGAAAACAATGAGCACGCAAAAAGACACGGAACGATCCCCGCATGGGATATTATAGCACAAACTCTGCCGAATTTCTACAGGCATTCGAAAAAAAGTAGCGTCTTCACGGAAAATTTACGTTTTGCCGGTGTGGGCAGAGCTGTCGGTGGCATGGTTTGGTGAAAAAAGAGAAAAGCAGAATTCAACCTCTGCGCCGCACCACACGCACCAGCGTGCCGATGGCCAGAAAAACGACCCCGCTCAGCAGCAGTACCAGCGCACCATTGCCCAGCCACCGCAGGATCGGCATACAGAAAGTGGTGAGATATTCCGCATACACAACGGTCAGGCGGGGGACAAGGTTCGGCAGCAGGAGACGCAGGGCACCGGTGACCAGCCCCGCTCCAACCAAGGCACTCCCCAAGGGCAGGCAGAGTTTTCCTATGGAGCACCAAGACAGGCAGAAGAGCATCACCACCAGCAACAGGCAAACCGATATAGACAAGTCAAACACCGTTTGCGACAAACAGAATCGCACCGGCTCTAAGGCATCGAACATCCCGGCGGTGTCCAGATTGGAAAGGGGCTCTGTGAGAAAGCCGCTGACCAGCTCCACCGGGTCGCCCAGGATATACAGCACCATCAGCAGAGAGTCATCCACGCCGGACAATGCGGTAGCGGCGATCTCGTCGGCATCCAGCACCGGTCGTGGTCCATCGAACAGGAGCCAGGACACCACATCCTGCGCATAGCCGGCAAAGATCGTGGAAATGGAGAACTGGTCAAAGATCAGCTCCATATCGGCATCGGTCAGGGAAAAGCCCACTGCGGCAAAGTTCTCCTGCATCAGCTCGGAGATGGTGAAATAGCTGCCCTCCTCCGGTGTGCTGTTCTCCGGTATGCCAGTATCTGGCAATGGAAAGTGGAGATAGTCCAGCGTATCGGCGTAGGTGTAAACATACTCCGGCGTGATGTTTCTGCGGATCGCGGCAAGGAACATGTTCCCGGTCAGGATCAGCATCAACAAAATGGTGCACAGCACCACAAGGATACAGCAGATAACACGGCGTACCGGGTGCTTTTTGGGTTTCGGCGGCATAGCGGGGACAAGGGTGGTGTCCGGCTGCTGTGGTTCGTAATTTGGCTGCATGGGATACCTTCTTTGTATTTTTATGGTATTTTTATGGATCGATACCATTAGTATAGCAGTTTTTTTCGTGTATTGCAATAGGGAAATAGAAATTTCCTTCCAAACCGGTCATGCACAGCGGGATGCAGCCGCACGATACAAAGATAGATTTCAACACTTTTTTTGTCAATGCCCTTTTCAATCCGGGAAAACTGTGTTATAATATGGGTAGCATTACAAAAAATAGGACAAGGGATCTCACACCAATGAAAATTCTCGTCAGCGCCTGTCTCTTAGGTCTGTCCTGCCGCTACGATGGCAAGACCAAGCCCGTGGACGCTATCCACCGGCTGCAAGAACAGCACACCCTCATCCCCTTCTGCCCCGAGTGCATGGGCGGACTGCCTACCCCACGGTCTCCGGCAGAGATCGTTGGCGACCGGGTGATAAGTAAGGAAGGCGTGGATGTGACAGCGGCGTACCACCGTGGGGCGGCGGAGACACTGCGGCTTGTGCAAATGCTGGGCTGTGACTGCGCCATCCTCAAGGAGAAAAGCCCCTCCTGCGGCCATGGTCAGGTGTACGACGGCACCTTCTCCGGCACGCTCACTGCGGGAGACGGGATCACGGCGGCACTGCTCACGGCAAACGGTATCCCGGTATATGGAGAGAGCCAAATCGAGAACGGACAGCTGCCGTCTTTGAATACAGCAGAAACAAAACGATAAATCACCGAAAGGATATAAAAAAGCAATATGGACAACGGTATTTTTGAAAAGTTTAGAAAAGAGATCTACACGGCCGAGGATGGGTACACCATGCCCTATCGGCTGTACATCCCGGACAATTACGACTGCGGCGAAAAGTATCCCCTCATTTTCTTCCTGCATGGTGCGGGCGAACGGGGAGACGACAACGAAAAGCAGCTGAACATCGGTATCCGGCACATCTTCTGGGAAGGCAGCCCGGCCTATGATGCCATCATCGTTGCGCCTCAGTGTCCCGAAGACAAGCGCTGGGTAGACGTGGACTGGGAGCTGGGCGTGTTCAACCGGAAGCAGGTCGCAGAGACCCGGGAGCTGAAGACCGCCTTTGCCATCCTCCACGACGTGATGGAGCTGTGCAACGTGGATCGTGACCGGGTATATGTCACCGGTATCTCCATGGGCGGCTACGGTACCTTCGATGCTCTGGCACGGCATGGCTCTCTCTTTGCCGCCGGTGTGACCGTATGCGGTGGCTGTGACCCCGACACCGATGCCCGTGCCAACAGCCGGATCCCCATGTGGATGTTCCACGGCAGTGCCGACACCACCGTTCCCCCGGTAGGCAGCCGACTGATGTACGCCAAGATCAGCAGCATGGGTGGCAAGAACGTACACTACACCGAATACAGCGGCATGAACCACGGCATCTGGGACAACGCATACGCCGACCGGGATATGCTGACCTGGCTGTTCGAGCAGTCCCGGTACGAAAGACGGATGCTGGCAGAAAAGCGTGCCAAGCAGAAGAAGACCGCAGCCCTGGCCGGTGGCGTTGGGATCGCTGCTCTGGCTGCCCTCTTGACCGGCGCAGCATTGAACCGCAAGAACAAGAAAAATCACTGATCATCACGTATTTGTATCATTTCAAAGGAGGTGTCTCCCCATGCTTCACAATACCGTCTGGAAATTGCAGCAGGAGAAAGAACTCACCATCGGCTATTACGGCGGCTCCATCACCGAGGGTGCCGGTCAGTCTGCCCCCGGCTTTTGCTACCGGGACAGAGTCACTGCGTGGATGAAAGCACAATATCCCGACGCAGCTATCACGGAGATCCAGGCAGCCATCGGCGGTACCGGCTCGGATCTGGGTATGTACCGCTGCGGTCGGGATCTGCTGATGAACAAGCCCGATCTGGTGTTCTATGAATTTGCCGTCAACGACAGCGGTATGTCCTACGAAGCCGCCGCTGCCCAGACCGAGACCATCTTCCGCAAGATCTGGTCGGCCAACCCCCTCACCGACATCGTAGTGCTCTACACCATCACCGGTATGATCCACGATACCCTGGCAAAGGGGGGCGAATATGTCTCCCGTGCCGCCCATGCTGCCGTGGCACGCCACTATGGCATCCCGGCTGTGGACATCGGCGAGGCACTGCGTACCCGTACGCTACTGGCGGGCAGCGAGGATTTCACCCGCTATGCCAAGGATCGGGTCCATCCCAACGACGAAGGCTATGCCATCTACACCGACTGCCTGACCGACTGGCTCCAAAAGCATTTGGCAGCCGACAGCGATGGTCTGATGCCCCACACACTGCCGCAGCCCCTCTGCCCGAAGGTATACGAGTCCGCCCGGCTGGAGGACTGCATGGGTCTGACCGACTGTGCTATGAAGGGCTTTACACTGGTACAAAAGTCCCTGTGCGGTCGGTATCCCCATTATATAGCCGCCACCACACCCGGTGCAACACTGCGCTTCACCTTCCAGGGCGAGAACGCCGGGTTTTACTGGATGCTTGCCAAGGATGCCGGAGACGTGATCGTGCAGGTGGATAACGGTGCGCCCAAGACCATCCGCAGCTGGGACCACTATTGCCGGGACTTCAACCGGGCCGGTGCGGCATTCTTTGCCAAGGATCTGCCCTACGGCACCCACTCCGTCACCGTGACCGTCGCCGATACCAAGGACGAAGGCTCCGAGGGATATGCCATCCGCATTGGTGCCGTGCTGGTTTCGTGAGGTGCGGCTATGGACACCATTTTATGGCGGGAACGAAAGCGGACGCTGTTTGGTCTGCCCCTGTCCTTTACGGTATACACCCTGACGGAAACGAAGCTGTTCATCAAAACGGGCTTTTTCCACATCCATGAGGAGGAGATCCGCCTGTACCGCATCCTCGATCTGACCCTATCCCGGACGCTGGAGGAACGGATCTTCGGTCTGGGCACCATCCACTGCTGCACCGCAGACAAGACGGCTCCGGAGATCGACTTGAAACGGATCAAAAGCAGTCGGGAGATCCGCACGCTGCTGTCCGACAGAGTCGAGGAAGAACGGAGCAATCGGTATGTAGGTATGCGAGAGATGATGGGCGAGACGGACATGGACGAACACGAATAAACATAGAAAAACCGTAGTAGGCTCGTTCTGCTGCGGTTTTTCGTATAAAAATATGTTTTTCCGCAAAAAGCGATTGACAAGGACGGACATGTATGGTATACTAAAAGTGGTCACATGACCGTTTTCACAATATGCATGACTATATTTTATGTATACAAAGGAGGATCCCCTATGCTTTCGCCTAAGTTTGAAGAAGCCGCACGGAAGCTGAGCCTGCGCTGCCGCATTTTGTCCATCGTGAAGACCTGCCTGTACTGGCTGGCCGTGGTCGGCTTGTGGATCGGGTACTGTCACCTGTTCGAGAGACCCATGACCCATCCCTCTGCCATTGCGTTCACTATTTTGCTGGTGATCCCCTTTGGCTGGCCCAGGATCCAGAATCGGTGGTTCGAGAAAAGCTGGCACGGTACCGTGGTGCGGATGCGGGACATCGAGGAGCTGCCCATCAACACCCGGTTTCGCATGCGGGAAATACGCACCAATTTGGAGATCACCTTCCGTACCAGCGAAGGCACCGAGGTGCTGGTCTTCCGGGAAGGGGAGGATTACAAAGCGGCTTCCAACTATTACCACATGGACGACCCGGTGTGGAAGCTGGCGTGCCTGAAGTTTCCCATCAACCTGAGCGATGCAGAGGAGCGCACGGAGGATATGCTCTGTCCCCGGTGTGGGCGGTTCAATCGGATCGAGCGAAAGCGGTGTCGGTGGTGTCATGCGCCGATGCTCCGAAGCAGATAGCTTCCAAGGAAGCAGCATATTGTCCAAAAACTTCCCATTATTTTTGTTAAATTCTACTTATTGCCTCTTGCCACGGCGGAAAAAATATCGTACAATAAAGTGCCACAAAAAACGGCGTGTACGATGCTTTTGCCGCCGTTTTCGTTTGCGTATCATCACAAGGGAGAATCACTTCTATGAACCATACCCTGCGTTCGCCCCGGCTGCCCTCCGCCGTTCTGGTTTGGCAGCACATCACGGCATTCGTCCGCAAGAACACCGTTCTGTGCATCGCCATGGTGCTGGCGTTTGTCACGTCCTGCATCGTGCCGCCGGACAGCACCTATCTGACCTATTTCGACACCCGCACCCTGACCTGTCTGTTCTGTACCCTGGCCATGGTATGCGCCCTGCGGAACATCCGCTTTTTCACCTGCATTGCGGAAAAGATCATTGTGGTGACCAAAAACCTGCGGCGCAGCGTGCTGGCATTGGTATACATCACCTTCATCGGCTCCATGCTCATTGCCAACGACATGGCACTGCTGACCTTCCTGCCCCTGGGCTACATCGTGCTACACACCACGGGACGAGAGGAATACATGGCGTATGTGTTCATCCTGCAAAACATTGCGGCAAACTTAGGCGGGATGCTGACCCCCTTCGGCAATCCGCAGAACCTGTATCTGTATTCCCGCTTTGCCATTCCCACGCCGGCATTCATGGGCGTGATGGTTTGGCCCTTCGTGCTGTCGGTGGTGCTGATCACCCTTTGCTGCCTGGCCTTCCCTGCGTCCCCGCTGAAGGTATCGGATTCCGGGATCCAGCTGCCCAGTGCCCGTACCGCTGTGTATCTCCTCCTGTTTGCCTTTTCCATCGCCATCGTGTTCCGTGCGCTGCCCTATTGGCTGGGACTGATCGTGATCCCTCTGGCACTGCTGTTTTTGGATCGAAAGGCGCTGGCTGCGGTGGACTATCCGCTGCTGTTCACCTTTGTGTGCTTCTTCATTTTCTCCGGCAACATGGCACGGATCCCGGCTGTGGAGAACTTCATGGCGGCACTGCTGGAAAAATCGGTGCTGGTGGTATCCACGCTGTCCTGCCAGTGCATCAGCAACGTACCCACGGCGATCCTCCTTTCCCGGTTCACAGACAACTGGCAGGAGCTGCTGCTGGGCGTGAACATCGGTGGTGCCGGTACCATCATTGCGTCTCTGGCCAGCCTGATCACCTTCCGGGAATATCTCTCCCACAATCCCGGCAAGACCGGCTATTATCTGGCCCGCTTCTCCCTTGTGAACTTTGCCTTCCTTGGAATCTTACTGGCCTTCTGTATGTTTCTTATCCACATCTGGTAACAAAAAAGTCCCCCGGACAGGAGGACCTTTGCAGAAAGCATAAATTGTATAAAGTTTTTTCACGAAACCCCCTGTAAAAACGGAGGGTTTTGTGGTATAATAAGGATGTATGGTCTATAGGCTGGTGAGATGGAGGGTATATCCCTTGCCACGGATGCTGCCGATGGCACCTTCGCCCAGCAGTGGCGTGAGCTTCTGCCGCAGGTGGGTGATATTGACCTCGCATACGTTGCCCGTGACCCCTTCCGGCCAGGCCGACCTTTGCAGCACAGCCTTAGACACCGGCTGTCCCTCGTTTTCGTAGAGGATCTCAAAGAGCCGGTATTCCTTTTCGGTAAGGTGTACGCTATGGCTGCCGTAGCGCACCAATCTTTCCGCCGGCTGTAGCCGCAGGGGCAGGTGCTGATGATGGTCTGCTGTCTCCAGCCGTGCGATCGTTTCTGCCAGCTGTGGCAGAGACAAGGGCAAGGGCAGCGCAGCATAGGGGATCCCGGCACTGCGAAGCTTTCTGTGGTGCGGCGAATCCAGCCAATCCTTATCCCGATACAAGAGAAGCACCATAGTTGCCTCATCCCGTGCTGTATCGCTGATACACCGTGTATCACTGATACACCGTGTATCGTCGCATACAAGCAGCACGCCATCCTGGGACAGCATGGTCAGCCGGTCCTCCCATAGCGGCAGTGCGGCCTGCAACAGTGCATCGGTATGCGGGTCGCCGGTATCGATACGGATCTGCATGATGTCCTCCCCCTTTGTTTTTCATGACCCTGTGCAGTGTGGTCACGCTAGCACACTGAGTATAGCATATCTTTTGCGGATTGTCAAGAGCATGCCGCAGAAAGGAGCGTATCCCATGCAACTCCCCCCTGATATGTGTGTCGAGAATACCTGCTTTTTCACCGGTCACCGGTTTCTTTCCGAAGCGCAGAAACGCCAGGTCTATCCGGCGCTGGTGCAGTGCATTTTGCAGATGTCTCGGGATGGCATCCTGTACTTTTGTGACGGCGGTGCCTTAGGCTTCGATCTGCTTTGTGCCCAGACGGTGGCACTGCTGCGGCAATCCTTTGAAAAAGACGTGCGGCTGATCTTAGCCCTGCCCTGCCGGAACCAGACGGACAAATGGCTCCACTACGGCAAGGAGGGTGCCGAAAGCATCCGGCTGTACCACACCATCAAGTCCCATGCAGCGGCGGTGGTGTACATGCGGGATCTGTACGAGGACGGCTGTATGCAGGAACGCAACCAATATATGGTAGACCATTCCAGCCGGTGCATCACCTATTGGAACGGCAGCTACAAGGGCGGTACGGCACAAACGGTGCGTATGGCCAAGCGAGCGGGACTGCCGGTCTGGAACCTCTATCCCCCGGTCACGCCGGATCGGGAATAAAACAGCTCTGTGCTGCGGCATGGAGACAACATTTCATTTGATCAAAAATATAATAATATAACCAAGGAGAAAATTTCGTATGAAAACATTAGTGAAGAATGCTGGTTTTGCCGGTGTACGTCCGGTACTGACCATCGTCATGGATGGCGTAGGACTGGCACCTGCCGGAGAAGCAAATGCTGTGGCACAGGCCAGAACCCCCAATCTGGATAAGCTGCTTGCCAACTATCCTATGCTGAAGCTGCGTGCCCATGGTACCGCCGTGGGTCTGCCCTCCGACGATGACATGGGCAACTCCGAAGTGGGCCACAATGCGCTGGGCTCCGGGCAGGTATTCGCACAGGGTGCCAAGCTGGTCTCCAACTCCATCGAGACCGGCAAGATGTTCACCTCCGAGACCTGGCAGACGCTGGTGAACGGGGTAAAGCAGAACGGCACTACCCTGCACTTCATCGGCCTGTTCTCCGACGGCAACGTACACTCCCACATCGATCACCTGAAGGCTATGCTGACCGAAGCCAAGAAGGAAGGCGTACAGAAGATCCGGATCCACATCCTGCTGGACGGCCGTGACGTTGGCGAAACCTCCGCACTGGACTACATCGATCCCTTTGAGGATTTCCTGACCTCCCTGCGGGACGACAGCTGTGACATCAAGATCGCATCCGGCGGCGGCAGAATGCAGATCACCATGGACCGGTACGAAGCCAACTGGGCTATGGTCGAAGCCGGCTGGAAGACCCACGTGCTGGGCGAGGGCAGACAGTTTGCCTCTGCACACGAGGCCGTGGAGACCTATCGTGCCGAGACCGGTGCCATCGACCAGGATCTGGCTCCCTTTGTGATCGCTGAGAACGGCAGTCCCGTTGGTACCATCGAGGACGGCGACTCCGTGATCTTCTATAACTTCCGTGGCGACCGTGCCATTGAGATCTCCAAGACCTTCGAAGGCGGCGCAGACTTTGACAAGTTCGACCGGGTGAGAGTGCCAAGCGTACTGTACGCCGGTATGCTTGAATACGATGGTGACCTGCACATTCCCAGCCGGTATCTGGTTTCTCCGCCGGAGATCACCAACACCATGGGCGAATATTTAGCCGACACCGGCATCAACCAGTACGCCATCTCCGAGACCCAGAAGTACGGTCACGTGACCTATTTCTGGAACGGCAACCGCAGCGGCAAGTTCTCCGACGAGCTGGAGACCTATGTAGAGGTTCCCTCTGACGTAGTGCCCTTCGAGCAGAGACCGTGGATGAAGTGTGCCGAGATCACCGACAAGCTGATCGAAGCGCTGGAATCCGGCAAGTATGATTATCTGCGTGTGAACTTCCCCAACGGCGACATGGTAGGCCACACCGGCAGCCTGGAAGCCACGATCTGCTCCATGGAAGCCCTGGACCTGCAGCTGGGTCGGATCTTAGCTGTGGTAGACAAGGTGGGGGCTGTGGCACTGATCACGGCTGACCACGGTAACGCAGACGAAATGGCCGAGATCGACAAGAAGACCGGCGCACCCAAGAAGAACAAGGACGGCTCCTTCAAGGCTAAGACCAGCCATACCCTGAACCGTGTTCCCTGCATCCTCTACGACAACGTAGCCAAGGATGCCTACACCGTAAAGGAAGACGACGGTCACTTCGGCCTGTCCTCCGTTGCCGGTACCGTTGTGAACCTGCTGGGCTACAACAAGCCGGAAATGTGGGACGACAGCCTGATCGAGCTGAAGTAATCCCGGATCGTTTTCGGGAAAGAGCCGGAGAATGCCGCTTTGGTGCTGCCCCTTTCCCGCTCTTTTCCCATCTCACTATCCTATTTTTTACGTACATTTTCCCGGTGAAAGTCGGCGGTCGCCTGTATATTTTCCTATGCAGGTGCTGCCGGTTTTCCTGCGTTTTGTGAGGTTTTATGTTTGTTCGAGACGGTATTCTTTTTCGCAGCACACAGCTTGCCGATCCCCGCATTTGCCACGGCTTTTCCACACGGCTGGGCGGTGTCAGCACCCATCCCTACACCCGTTCCATGAATCTGGCAATGGGCCGTGAGGATGACGATGACACGGTGCGCCGCAATGGGGAGCTCTTTACCGACGCTGTCACAAACGGAAAGCTGACGGCAAGCGGCTGGGTCAGTGCCTCCCAGATCCATTCCACCAAGGTGCGCATCGTGACCGAAACCAATGCGGGAGAAGGTCTGTATGCCCCTGCCGGAGAGGACTGCGATGGTTTTGTCACCGATGTGCCCGGTGTACTGCCGGTCATCCGTGTGGCAGACTGCACGCCGGTCTTGCTGTTCGGCACAAAGGCAGACGGCTCCCCGGTGGTCGGTGCGGTACACGCAGGCTGGCGTGGCAGTGCCGGTGGGATCGTTTTGGAAGCTGTGGAAAAGTTGGTACTTTTGGGTGCTGTGCGGGAGCGCATCCAGGCTGCTATCGGCGCACACATCGGCACCTGCTGCTATGAAGTGGGCGCAGATCTGCTGGAATCGGTGACAGACATGGCAGGAGAAGCCTTTGCCCATACGTACTGTGTGCCACGGTGCGTGGATGAAGCTGGTGTACGTAAGTATGGTACACGTAAGTATGGTATACGTAAGTATACAGCGGACCTGACCGGGATGAATCTGCATTGGCTGGCACAGGCCGGCGTGGATCGCAGCCGGGTAGACGTGGCACCACACTGCACCATGTGTGATCCGGAGCTGTTCCATTCCCATCGGGCGACAGGTGGAAAGCGGGGTGCCATGGCGGCCATGATCGGGATCCTGCCGTAAAAACGCCGACAATTTGTGCCTGCAACGCACTTCACGCACAAATCCGCAAATAATCACAGAAAAATCACAAAAAACAGGGGAATTTGACACTCTTGTTCAAGATTTATTTATAAATCTGTGATATACTATCAGCAATGGTTTACGCCCTATTCGCAGGCCAATGGCGGCGGGTACGGCACTGATACAATCCAGAGGAGGGAGAGCCAATCCACTATGATAGAAATCAACAATCTGGTGAAAAACTACGGCACGAAGTTTGCCGTTGACGACATCAGCTTCAAGGTGGGCAAAGGGGAGATCGTCGGTTTCCTGGGGCCCAACGGCGCTGGCAAGTCCACCACCATGAACATCCTGACCGGGTATCTGTCCTCGACATCCGGCGAAGCAAAGGTCGGCGGGATCGACATCCTGGAAAATCCCTATGAGGCCAAGAAGCTCATCGGGTTCCTGCCGGAGCAGCCGCCGGTGTATCCGGACATGACGGTAGACGAATACCTGAACTTTGTGTACGAGATCAAAAAGTGCAAGCTGAACCGGGACAAGCACCTGACGGAGATCCGGATGGTCACCAAGATCGACGATGTACGGCACCGGCTGATCAAGAACCTGTCCAAGGGGTACAAGCAGCGTGTGGGTATCGCACAGGCACTGGTGGGCAACCCGCCGGTGATCATCTTTGACGAGCCCACGGTAGGTCTGGACCCGAAGCAGATCATCGAGATCCGGAACCTGATCCGAAACCTGGGTCAGAGCCACACCGTGATCCTGTCCACCCACATTTTGTCGGAGGTACAGGCCATCTGCGACCGGATCGTGATCATCAACGAAGGCAAGATCATTGCAGACGAAAAGACGGAAAACATCACCCGTGTGGTGGAAGAAAACCGGAAGTACAGCGTGAAGGTCTGCGGACCCCAGCGTGAGGTGCTGTCTGTGATCCAGGAGCTGCCCGGTGTTGTTTCCGCAGAGGCCACCGGTGAACGGGACGGCGACAGCTACACCTTCCACATCGAAGGCGAAAAAGGCACCGACCTGCGCAAGCCCCTCTTCTATGCCATGAGCGAACGCAACTGGCCCATCATCGGTCTCGAAGCCGTCAGCATGAATCTGGAAGAGGTCTTCCTCAAGATCATGGACGCTGACTTGACACGGAGAAGATAATATTTCATTTCGTATCGGAGAACAAAAATTATGTTTGCAATCTATAAGAAGGAAATGCGCACATATTTTACAACGCCACTGGGGTATGTGTTCATTGCCGTGTTTCTGGCGGTGTCCGGCTTCATCTTTGCCGTGAGCACCCTCCAGTCCCAGACCTCGGACATTTCCGGCTACTTCCAGCTCATGATCTTCGGATACATCGTCATGATCCCGATCTTGACCATGCGCTCCTTTGCAGAAGAACGCCGTTCCCGTACAGAGCAGATCCTCATGACCTCGCCGGTCTCCATCACCGGTATGATCATGGCAAAGTTCCTTGCTGCCTTTACCATGTTCTTCATGACCGTCCTTGCCTCCTGCCTGTACTACATTCCCTTGACCCAATATGGGGAACCCAACGTAGCTAAGGCTGCCGGATGCTTCATTGCCATGCTGCTGATCGGGATGTGCTTCATCGCCGTGGGCATCTTTGTGTCCACCCTGACGGAATCTGCCGTGACCGCCTCCATTGGCACCATGGGCATTCTGGTCGCATTTGCCGGAGCTGCCATCTTCAACAACCTGATCGACACCTATGTGATCCGGTATGTACTGAGCTGGCTCTCCATCTATAGCCGGTATGTCAACTTCACCTATGGGATCTTTGACATTGCCGCCACCCTGTACTATCTCTCCATCACCGCCATCTTCCTGTTCTTAGCGGTCCGTGTGTACGAGAGAAGACGCTACGCATAAGGAAAAGGAGGGAAACCAACGTGAGAAACAGCTTTACCCAGAGCCGCAAGTTCAAGTACGGCTCCATGGCCACCGCCTTTACCATCGGTTTCATCGCCATCGTAGTGATCTTCAACATCATCTTCACCGCCCTGGCATCCCGGTACAACTGGTACATCGATATGACAAACGAGCAGGTCTTCACCCTGTCCGATGAAGCGAAGGAGATCATGTCCGACATCACCAATGAGGTCAAGATCATTTTCGCCTCCGAACCGGACGTGCTGATGACCGGCTCCGACTCCGCCTATATGCGGTACGTGTACACCACTGCCAAGCAGCTGGAGGAAAGCTTCTCCAACATCACGGTAGAATGCGTGAACGTGCTGAAGCATCCCTCATACTTCCGGGAGTACTACAACACCACCAACACCGACATCGACTCCGACTCTGTTGTGGTGGTCAGCGGCAGCGAGATCCGGATCTTTGCCGCAGAAGCCTTCTTCACCTTTGACGAAAACTATGAAAACGTCTGGGCCTACAATGGGGAATACAAGCTCATCTCCGGTATCATGCAGGTGACCCAGACCGACACGCCCATCGTGGCCTTCACCACCGAGCATGGCGAATCTCTGGACGAAAACGGTGCCGGTAACCTGGCAACACTGTTTGCGGACAACGGCTTCGAGGTGCAGAGCGTGAATCTGGCCAACGAGACCCTGGACGACGACTGCCGGATCCTTGTGATCTACAATCCCCGCTACGACTTTATCGGCAGCGAAGCCGATGCCAGCCAGTTCAACGAGATCCAGAAGATCGACGATTTCCTGGACGACTACGGCTGTCTCCTGGTCTTTGCAGAGCCTGCCTACGTGGACAACCTGACCAACCTGAACGAATTCTTAGAAGAATGGGGCATCTCCTATGTAGGCGACACCTACATCCGGGACAAGGACCATGCTATGACCGTGGACGGCTACGGCATCGTGACCGAATACCAGTCTGATACGCTGGGTGCGTCCATTTACTCCGAGCTGTCCAAGCTGTCTACGCCGCCCAAGGCCATGATCTACAAGTCCATGCCCATCGACATCCTGTGGGAATCCGGTGGGGACCTGTCCGGTTCCAGAGACGTTTCTGCGGTGCTGAAGTCCCACGACACCTCCGAGCTGGTGGTGGACGGGGAAGTGACCGAGGTCGGTGCCTACAACGTCATGACCATCTCCCGGGAGACCCGTATCGTGGACAACGAGTATTACTACTCCTACGTGATCGCCTCCGGTTCGCCGACCTTCTCCGACGGTGCCTATGTGGTCTCCAACGCCTACGCCAACAAGGACGTGCTCAGTGCGGCCATGAAGGCTGTGGGTCGGGAGAGAGTGCTGGCTGTGCTGGACTTCAAGCCCTTTGACGACGACGACATCACCATCACAACAGACGAAGCCAACCACTGGACGGCGGCTATGACCCTGGTGATCCCGGTGATCGTGGCGGCCTGCGGTATCTATGTGGTGACCCGTAGAAAACACGCATAAGGCACAGGAGCAACAGGAGTAAAAAGAAACATGATCAAACAGCAAAAAAGATTTGCCATCGGTTTCGCCATTGCCTTTGTGGTCATGCTGGTGCTGTACTTTGTGGTAGTGGCACCGCTGCTGGAAGAAGCGCCGGCAGAAACGGTGGCTATGGAGACCGAGGAAGGCGAAGCCGTCGGCTCCAACAACCGGTATCTGATGTTCCCCCAGGTGGAGCGTTCCGGTATCCAATCCATTGAGGTACACAACGAATACGGCGGCTACACCTTCTACAGAGACTCCTCCGACAGCTTTGTGCTGAAGGGCTACGAAGGGATGTCCTACGACCAGGAGCTGTTTGCCTCCTATGTGGTATCTGCCGGATACACGCTGGCCATGATGAAGGTGACAGACAATGCCACCCCGGAGCAGCTGGCAGAGTACGGTCTGGACGATCCCCAGGCGTACTGGATCCTGACCACCACGGAAGGGGACGTACACCGGGTGAACGTAGGGGATATTCTGGTGACCGAGGGCGGCTACTACTGCTCCTACGAAGGCCGTGACACGGTATACATCCTATCTACCACCCTGGCAGACACCATGCTCCAGCCGGTGGAAAAGATGATCACACCGCTGCTGACCGCCGGTATGTCCCAGAACGACTACTTTGAAGCAGACAACTTCACGCTCTGGCATGGGGAGGATCTGTTCCTGCGTCTGGTCAACAAGGACGAATCGGAAAAGAGCAACCCGGATGCCATCGTAGAAGTGAAGATGACCTACCCCACGAACTATGAACCCAACTCCAATCTCTACTATGAGATCCTGTACAATTTCATGGCACTGACCGGGGAGGAAACCGTGAAGATCGGGCCCACGGACGAGGATCTGGAAAAGTACGGTCTGGCAAACCCGGCCTATACCATTTCCTACACCTTCCAGGATATTCCCTTCTACATCTTCGTATCGGAGCAGCAGAAGGACGGCACCTACTATGCGGTATCCAACCTGTACGGCTATCAGCTGGTGGCAAAGGTCAGCGCCGAAAAGCTGGGCTTTGTGGACTACGGTATGTTCAAGTGGATCAGTGAGTATCCCTTCCAGGCCTATGTGACCAGTGTGGACACCATGCACGTGGAAGCCGGAGACGGTTCTCTGGAAGCTTCCTTCAAGCTGACCCACGGTACCAACGCAGAAGGCAATGCTACCTTAGAGGTAGACTGCGAAAGCGGCGGCAAGCAATTGCACATCGACAACAACAATGTGTACAACTTCCGCCAGTTCTACAAGACGCTGCTGTCTGTGATCCTACAGGAGTACACGCCGCTGTCGGAGGAAGAAAAGGATGCACTGGTATCCGATCCCTCCAAGCTGCTGTTGACCTTCTCCTACACGACCCAGAACGGCGAGACCACGGAGTTTAAGTTCTACCAGTATTCCACCAGACGAGCCTTTGTGACCGTCAACGGCGTTGGCGAATTCTACTGCTACGTGGACCTGATGGACAAGATCATCAGCGACACCGCCAAGGTGCTGGACGGCATGGACATCAACTCCTACGGCAAGCATTGATGAAAAAATAAGACGTTAGAAATAAGAAGTCGGCAAGCATGCATGGCTTCTTATTTCTTTTTTTGTCATGTCATTGCGGATTCACTGAAGTTCACGAACGTTTTCGACCTTGATCAGCGTGGAGTTACCGGTCTTTCCAGATGCTGCCCCAAAAACTTTGCCAAAGGAGGAAAACAGGATTTTTGAATTTTTATGCAAAAGACAACAATCGTATCCAAGTGGGCAAAAAATCTGACAAAACCTCTTTTTTTTCGGGGAAAGCCGTGGTATAATATAAGATGATGCCTGTACGGGATAAGTGTGACCAGCTCAGGCTGTGTCGAGGCAGCTTTTCGGAGCCATATGACTCTGCCAAAGGCTGCTCCAATCCTGCCCATGCGGATTGCTCGGACTGCGTGCCCGCTCCCGGCGCAGGTGAATATCATTTTGTTTTTTATGGAGGGATATGTATGCCAAGAGATACCAGTATCCATAAGGTCCTGCTCATCGGCTCCGGCCCCATCGTGATCGGGCAGGCTGCCGAATTTGACTATGCAGGTACGCAGGCGGCCAAGGTGCTCCGGGAAGATGGGATCGAGGTCGTCCTCGTCAATTCCAACCCGGCTACCATCATGACCGACGCCGCTATGGCGGACAAGATCTATCTGGAACCCCTGAGCGTGGATGTGGTCAAGCGGATCATTCGGGAGGAAAAGCCCGACAGCCTGCTGGGTACACTGGGCGGCCAGACGGGTCTGAACCTGTCCATGCAGCTGGAAAAGGAAGGGTTCCTTGCCGAAAACGGCGTGCGCCTGCTGGGCGTTGCACCGGACACCATCGACCGTGCCGAGGACAGACAGCTCTTTAAGGACGCTATGGAAAAGATCGGGCAGCCGGTCATCCCTTCTGATATTACAACGACCATCGAAGGGGCTGTGGCACTGGCAGAAAAGCTGGGCTACCCCGTGATCATCCGTCCTGCCTTTACGCTGGGTGGTACCGGTGGTGGTATCGCTGCCAACGAGGAAGAGCTGCGGAACATCGCCGAGGGTGGTATCGCCGCCTCTCCCATCCACCAGATCCTGATCGAAAAGTGCGTATCCGGCTGGAAGGAGATCGAATTCGAGGTCATCCGGGACGCTGCCGGCAACGTCATCACCGTTTGCTCCATGGAGAACCTGGACCCTGTTGGGGTACACACCGGTGACTCCATCGTAGCGGCTCCCGCTCTGACCCTGGCTGACAAGGAATACCAGATGCTGCGCACGGCGGCGCTGGCCATCATTGAAGAGCTCAAGATCACCGGCGGCTGCAACGTGCAGTTTGCCTTAAATCCCAACAGCTTTGAATATGCTGTTATCGAAGTAAACCCCCGTGTGTCCCGTTCCTCTGCCCTGGCCTCCAAGGCTACCGGGTATCCCATTGCCAAGGTGGCTACCAAGATCGCCATCGGCTACAACCTGGACGAGATCCCCAACAACGTCACCGGCACCACCATGGCCTGCTTCGAGCCTACCGTAGACTATGTGGTAGTGAAGTTCCCTCGCTGGCCCTTCGACAAGTTCGTATACGCCAACCGTCGGCTGGGCACCCAGATGAAGGCAACCGGTGAGGTCATGTCCATTGCACCCTCCTTTGAGATGGCACTGATGAAGGCTGTCCGCGGTGCAGAGGTGGGCGTAGACTCCCTGAACCATCCCCGGTACATGGAAAGAGCCGACCACGAGCTGGAAGAGCTGATCCTGGACCAGACCGACGAGAGACTGTTCTTTATCTACGAAGCCCTGCGCCGCCGGATCCTGACCTGCGAACAGATCCACGATATGACCAAGATCGATCTGTGGTTCCTGTGGCGGATCGAGAAGCTGGCTCGGATGGACAACCGTCTGGAAAAGGGTGGGCTGACCGAAGAGACCTACATCGAAGCCAAGAACATGGGCTGGCCGGACAAAGCCATCTGCCGCATCGCCGGACTGGATAAGCTGCCCTGGCACCTCCATGCTTCCTATAAGACCGTAGATACCTGTGCTGCCGAATTCGTGGCAAACACACCGTACTTCTACTCCTCCTACGACGCAGACGACGAAGCTGCGCCCTACATCGCCTCCCACAACACCAGCAGCAAGGGCACCGTTATGGTAGTGGGCTCCGGTCCTATCCGGATCGGGCAGGGCATCGAATTCGACTATGCTTCCGTACACTGCGTATGGGCGCTGAAAAAAGCCGGCTATGACGTGATCATCGTCAACAACAACCCGGAGACCGTTTCCACCGACTTTGACACCGCCGACAGACTGTACTTTGAACCCCTGACCCCCGAAGACGTGGAAAACATCATCCGGCTGGAAAAGCCCGTGGGTGCTGTGGTTGCCTTTGGTGGACAGACGGCCATCAAGCTGACCCGGTATATCGCTGCCGCCGGTGTGCCGATTCTGGGTACCTCTCCCGACATGATCGACTGCGCCGAGGACAGAGAGCGGTTTGAAGAGCTGCTGAACCGGTACAACATCAAGAGAGCCACCGGCGAGACCGTCATGACCTGTGACGAGGCACTGGAAACGGCTGCTCGCATCGGCTATCCGGTACTGGTACGTCCCTCCTACGTGCTGGGCGGTCAGAACATGATCATCGCCTACAACGAAGCGGACATCCGGGAATATATGCACATCATCCTGTCCCAGGGCATCGAGAATCCCGTGCTGATCGACAAGTATCTGATGGGCATCGAGCTGGAGGTAGACGCGATCTGCGACGGCGAGGACATCCTGATCCCCGGTATCATGGAACACGTGGAGCGTACCGGTGTACACTCCGGTGACTCCATTGCCGTATATCCGGCACAGAACGTAGACGACCGGATGCGGGACATCATCGTTTCCCACACCAAGGACCTGGCACTGGCACTGGAGACCCGTGGCCTGATCAACATCCAGTATCTGATCTATCACAACGACCTGTATGTCATCGAGGTCAACCCCCGTTCCTCTCGTACCGTACCCTACATCTCCAAGGTGACCGGCATTCCCATGGTGGATCTGGCACTGCGTTGCATGCTGGGCGAAAAGCTGGCCGATATGGGCTGCGGCACGGGTCTGCATCCCAACTCCCCCTATGTGGCGGTGAAGGTGCCCGTGTTCTCCTTTGAGAAGCTGTCCGGACTGGATACCCATCTGGGGCCGGAAATGAAATCCACCGGTGAGGTACTGGGTCTGGCGGGTACCTTTGGCGAAGCCCTGTACAAGGGTCTGACCGCTGCCGGTTACAAGCTGAAGCCCCATGGCGGCGTGTTCATCTCCGTTCGGGACACCGACCTGTGCGAGATCGGCAGCATCGGCAAGAAGTATGCCGACCTGGGCTTCCGGATCTACGCCACCAAGAATTCTGCCGAGGTCCTGCGCAAGAGCGGTGTGAAGGCCACCACCGTTGGGTACATGGGTGAGGCCGGTGTGAATCCCGCCACCCTGATCCAGGAAGGCAAGGTGAACTATATCATCTCCACCTCTGCCAAGGGTAGAGACCCGTCCCGGAACAGTGTGAAGCTGCGTCGTATGGCTGTAGAGCACGCCATCCCCTGCCTGACCTCTCTGGATACCGCCGGTGCTGTGGCCGACTCCATTGCCAGCCGCTGGAACCAGAACTGCACGGAGCTGGTGAACATCAACGACCTGCGTAGCGAACGGATCTCTCTGGACTTTATCAAAATGCACTCCTGCGGCAACGACTACATCTACTTCAACTGCATGGATAAGCAGCTCGAAAATCCGGAAGGGCTGTCCATCAAGTTCGTAGACCGACACTACGGCATTGGCGGCGACGGCTGCATCACCATCGAGCCTTCCACGGTTGCGGATGCCAAGATGCGGATGTTCAACCGGGACGGTTCCGAAGGACAGGTCTGCGGCAATGGCGCACGGTGCGTAGCCAAGTACCTGTACGACTCCGGCATTGTGAAGAAGAAGAACATCTCCCTGGAAACCGCCGCCGGGATCAGCCGTCTGGAGCTGACCACCCGTGAGGACAAGGTGATCCGGGTGAAGGCCGACATGGGCAAGGTCTCCTTTGACAAGAGCCACTTTGCCTTCCCGGAGGTCACGGCCGATAAGCTGCTGTCCGTGGAAGCCAAGCTGGGCGGGGACAACTACATCTGCTCTGCGGCCTCGCTGGGCAATCCCCACTGTGTGATCTTCGTGGAAGACAATCCCCAGCTGAACGGTGCCGGTATGGATCTGGCTACGCTGGATCTGGAAGCGTTGGGCTCTGCCATCGAAAACGATCCCCACTTCCCGGAACGGACAAATGTAGAATTTGCACACATCATCGATGACCACACCCTGCTGGTTCGTGTATGGGAACGTGGTTCCGGTGAGACATTGGCTTGTGGTACGGGTGCTTGTGCCGCCGCTGTAGCCGCCATTGAAAATGGATATTGCTCAGCGGAAGGGGACATCACGGTGCATCTGAAGGGTGGTAACCTGACCATCACCTACGACCGCAGCACCGCCGACGTACACATGACCGGCGAAGCGGTAGAAGTATACCGTGGTACGGTCGAGATCTAAATCGATACAACCAAAAAGGAACGTATGCTTTCCCCCTTTTTCCGGGGGAAGGTACGTTCCTTTTTTTGCTGTACGAAAAAGGACAGGATCGCTCCTGCCCATGGAATATTCATATCAAAAATCCGCACCGCTGTAGGTCATTTTCCGCAGGTAGTCGAGAATACCCTGCTCCTGCAAATTGTACGCCAGCGGAATGGGGGAACCGATGCCGGCTGCCACCAAGGACACGCTGCAATTGACGGTCAGCGAACGACCGGTGCCGATCTCGCCAGCGGTCAAGCGGGAGAAAACAGCGTTGAGAATGCCGCCGTGGGTGACACCGATGATGGCGTGTTCCGGCACGGCCTCCAGCATATCGTCGAAGGCATTGTACATCCGTGCGGCTGCCATGGGAACGCTTTCCACGTCGCCCGCCTGCTTTTCACCGCCGGGGAACTGGTGCCGTCTTTCCTCCAGCGTCAGCCCGGACAGAGAGCCGTAGTCCCGTTCGATGAGCTGGGGCAGAATGTTGAGGCTGGTCAAGCGTGCGGGAGAAGCGGGCAGCTCAGCACTGCAAGGGGTACTGGGGTCACTCAATGCGGCCTGGATATACCCGGCGGTATCCACGGCACGGGAAAGCGGGGATGTACACACGGTCCCAAAGCGCACGCCGTACAGCACACTGCGTCGGAACAGCTCGGCGGTATGTCTGGCCTGTCGGATCCCGATGTCGTTCAGAGGCACGTTCTCACGCCCCTGCAGCCGTTTGATCTGGTTCCAATCGGTTTGGCCATGGCGCACCAGGCAGATCAGTCGTCGTCCTTCCAGCAAAAGATACGCCGCACGGCTGGGCGACATCAAATACACCGGATATATCGGCAGTGTATGTCCTCGTTTGCTGGTATGTGCATTTTGCGCCACTGGTCCGTCCTCCCCAAATGAAACTACTTCTCTGCATACATTATACAACAGCCATCCCTGCTTGTCAAGATGTTTTTCCGGCTTTTTGCAGATTGTTGCGGAATGCAGTCCTTGCATCTGGTGCCGTGCAGCCGGAGAAAGGCGTCCACTTTCTGCGAAAAATCAAAAAAACCAACCCTACCACCTTGATTTTCCATGGGGGAATCTGCTATAATATAAGGTATACAGAAACGTGAATATGAACAAGAAAGCGAGAGCTATTTTATGCCGCAGACGGAAAAACAAAAGCATATCCGCAACTTCTCCATCATTGCCCATATCGACCATGGGAAATCCACCTTAGCCGACCGGATCTTAGAGTTCTCCAACACGGTCGCCAAGCGAGACATGGAGGAGCAGCTGCTGGACAATATGGATCTGGAACGGGAGCGTGGTATCACCATCAAGGCCCGTGCCGTTCGCATCGATTATACGGCCCCCGATGGGGAGGTCTATGCCCTGAACATGATCGACACCCCCGGCCACGTGGACTTCAACTACGAGGTGTCCCGTTCGCTGAATGCCTGTGAAGGTGCCCTGCTGGTGGTGGATGCTACCCAGGGGATCGAGGCACAGACACTGGCAAACGCCTACTTAGCCGTGGACGCCAACTTAGAGATCGTGCCGGTGGTAAACAAGATCGACCTGCCCTCTGCCGATGTGCCGAGAGTACAGCAGGAGATCGAGGACGTGATCGGGATCCCTGCCGAGGGCTGTCCGGCCGTTTCTGCCAAGACCGGTGTGAACATCGAATCGGTCATGGAAGCCATCATCCGGGACGTACCTGCACCCTCCGGCGACGAAAACGCCCCCCTACGCTGCCTGATCTTTGACTCTGTGTACAACAGCTACCTGGGCGTAGTGGTCTATGTCCGGGTCATGGAAGGCACGATCCGAGCAGGCGACAAGATCCGGCTCATGCACACCGGTGCAGAATTTGAGACCGTGGAGATCGGTACCATGGAACCCTTTGGTCTCCATCCCACCGGTATTTTGACCGCCGGCGAGGTCGGGTATCTCACCGCCTCCATCAAGAACGTATCCGACACCCGTGTGGGGGACACCGTGACGTTGGCAGAGGCACCGGCAAACGAACCGCTGCCCGGCTTTAAGAAGGTGCAGTCCATGGTGTATGCGGGTATCTATCCGGCAGACGGCGCACGGTACAACGAGACCAAGGATGCGCTGGAAAAGCTGCAGCTGAACGACGCTGCCTTCTCCTTTGAACCGGAGACCTCCATTGCTCTGGGCTTTGGGTTCCGTTGCGGCTTCTTAGGTCTACTGCACATGGAGATCATCGAGGAGCGGCTGGAGCGGGAGTTCAATCTGGATCTGATCACCACAGCCCCCAGCGTTATCTACAAGATCACCAAGAAGAACGGCGAAGTGCTGTACATCGACAACCCCACCAACTATCCCTCTCCCGATGAGATCGAGACGGCGGCAGAGCCCATTGTGGCGGCCTCCATCATCACGCCTACCGAATATGTGGGCGGCATCATGGATCTGTGTCAGGATCGCCGGGGCACGTTTATCGATATGAAGTACATCGACACGGAGCGGGTGGAGCTGCACTACAAGCTGCCCCTGAACGAGATCATCTACGACTTCTTCGATGCGCTGAAATCCCGGAGCCGTGGGTATGCCTCTTTGGACTATGAATTCGAAAATTATGTAGACAGCGACTTAGTGAAGCTGGACTTCCTGCTGAACGGGGACATGGTGGATGCACTGACCTTTATCGTACACCAGGAAAAGGCCTACGCCCGCGCCCGGAAGATCGCCGAAAAGCTCAAGGACAACATTCCCCGGCAGCTGTTCGAGATCCCGATCCAGGCCGCCATTGGCTCTAAGATCATTGCCCGTGAGACCGTCAAGGCCCTGCGGAAGGACGTGCTTGCCAAGTGCTATGGTGGTGACATCACCCGAAAGAAGAAGCTACTGGAAAAGCAGAAGGAAGGGAAAAAGAAGATGCGCCAGTTGGGCAGCGTACAGGTATCGCCGGAAGCGTTCATGGCGGTGCTCAAGCTGGATGACGAGGATTGATCACCCATGCAGCAATATTATAACAAAAAACGGCTGGGCATTTACATCCACATCCCCTTCTGCCTGTCCAAATGTACCTACTGCGATTTCAACTCCGCACCGGCACCGGACAACGCCTGCATCACCCGGTATGTCAATGCGCTGATCGCCCACATGGAGCGGTATCGGGCGGGAGCCAAGCTGTACGAGCCCAACACGGTGTTCATCGGCGGCGGCACTCCCACCTGCATCCCCCCGGAGGAGCTATATCGGCTGATCAAGGCGGTGCGGCGGAACTTCCATTTGACCAAGGATGCGGAATTCTCCATCGAGGCCAATCCGGCTACGGTGGAGTTTGAGACCCTGCGGCGACTGAATCGGCTGGGGGTGAACCGGATCAGCTTTGGTTTGCAAAGTGCCCACGACAACGAGCTGAAGATCTTAGGCAGACGGCACAACCGACAGGATTTTGTCCGGAGCTTTCGTATGGCAAGGGATGCGGGTTTTCAGAATATCAACGTAGATCTGATGTTTGGGATCCCCTATCAGACCATGCAGTCCCTGCTGCACACCCTACGGTTCGTGGTACGACTGGGGCCGGAGCATATTTCGCTATATGATCTGAAGATCGAGCCGGGGACAAAATTCTACCAGAACTACGACGAGATCCGTTCCCTGCTGCCGGACGAAGACCTGGATGCGGATATGTATCTGCAAGCCATCGAATACCTGCGGCAGATGGGATACGCCCAATACGAGATCTCCAACTTTGCCCGCCCCGGCCGGATGTGTCTGCACAATCTCAAGTATTGGAACTGCGAGGAGTATTTGGGCTTTGGTGTATCGGCCCACTCCTACTTCAACGGGAACCGGTTTGCCTTCACGCCGGATCGAGAGAAATACTGCCGTGCCATCGAGGTACCCGGTTCTCCCATTCGGCTGACGGTGGAGAACGAAACGGTGGAGGAGCGGGAACGGCTGGGCGAATACATCATGCTGCGGTTCCGTCTGACTGCCGGGCTGGACACCAGAGAATTCATTCGCCGGTTCGGCACGTCCTTCGATGCCCTGTACGGTCACAAGCTGACCCGGTTCCTCAAGGGCGGCTACATGACCTACCACAACGGCCGCTACGCCCTGACCCCACAGGGGATGTTCGTCTCCAATTATATTTTATCGGATATCCTGGAATTCGAAGACTTCGGCAAGTATATGTTCGGCAACTGAGCTTCCACACCCAATCCCATCATAGAAAGGATGACCTATATGAAAAAGATCGCTGCCTTTGTAGGCGATGCTGCCCAAGTGGCACGTGTATATAGCCAAGAGACCCTTCGTACCTTAGCAGAACGATATGCCTTTATCGCAGACGGCAAGACCCTGACCAAAGACGAGCTGCTGTCCCACCCGGAGAGCGGTGCCGTGCAGTATCTGTTCTCCACCTGGGGGATGCCCGCCTTCACCAACGACGAGATCCGGGACAGGCTGCCGGCTGCGGAAGCGGTGTTCTATGGTGCCGGCTCCGTGCAGGGCTTTGCGAAACCCTTTTTAGAGGAAGGGGTCATGGTGTTCAGTGCCTGGGCAGCCAATGGGGTACCTGTGGCAGAATACACCTTCGCCCAGATCATTTTGGCCTCCACCGGCTTCTTCGGCAGACTCCACACCCCCGGTACCGGCAGCAGCTGGCCCAATCGCCGGGATGCCGGATGGCCGGGGAATTATGAGACCAAGGTGGGGATCATCGGTGCCGGCATGATCGGGAAAATGGTCATCGAGCGGCTGCACACACTGGACAAGGTGGACGTGCTGGTGTTCGATCCCTTTTTGCCGGAGAACAAGGCGGCAGAGCTGGGCGTGACCAAGTGCGACCTTGCCACCATGTTCCGCACCTGCGACGTGATCTCCAACCACCTTGCCAACAATCCCCAAACCGTGGGGATGCTGGACGGCAAGCTGTTTGACACCATGCTGCCCCATGCCACCTTCATCAATACCGGTCGTGGCGCACAGGTGGTGGAAGCGGATCTGATCGCTGCCCTGCAAGCAGTGCCCACTCGCTGCGCCGTATTGGACGTGACCTGGCCGGAGCCTGCCGCACCCGATTCTCCCTTCTACACCATGCCCAACGTCTATCTGACCCCCCACATTGCCGGGTCCCTGGGCAACGAGGTACATCGGATGGCAGAATATATGGCAGAAGAAGCCGATGCATTTACCAATGGACGGGACACACGGTTTTCCGTGACCCTGCAAATGCTGGCGACCATGGCATAACAAACGGTTTACCGCTTTTGGAAAAGGATACGACCTATGCAGAAATTTACATATCGAACAAAAGAAGCCCTGTTGACTGCCGCCGAAGAGGCCGGTGTTCAGCTGCCCTACAGCGAGGATCTGTCGGTGCTGGCCTCTCCGGTGACCATCGGTGAAAGTCACGTGGCACTGCGGAATCGGCTGACCATCCACCCCATGGAAGGCTTTGACTCCACCATCGATGGTGCGCCGGGTGAGCTGACCCTGCGACGGTGCGATCGGTTTGCCACCGGTGGTGCCGGGTTGATCTGGCTGGAAGCAACGACAGTCGTAGAAGAAGGCCGCACCAGTGAGGGACAGCTTTGGATCCACGACGGCAATGTGGACGCATTCAAGGCACTGGCAGAGCGGATGCACCAGCGTTCCGGCGGCACACCGCTGATCCTGCAGCTGACCCACTCCGGCCGGTTTTCCAGACCCCACAACAAGCCCGCACCGGTGATCTCCTACCACAATCCCCTGATGAACGAGAAAATGATGATCGACCCGGACTATCCCGTGGTGACGGACGAATACCTGGACAGTCTGCCGGAGATCTTCGGGCACGCCGCCAAGCTGGCACGAGATGCCGGGTTTGACGGGGTGGACATCAAGTGCTGCCACAAGTATCTGTTCAGCGAGCTACTATCGGCCTACAACAGACCCGGCCGGTACGGCGGCTCCTTTGAGAATCGGGCAAGAGTGTTCTTTGACTCCATCGAAGCGGCAGCGACCTGGGAGACCAAGGATTTCGTGTTGGCATCCCGGCTGGGGCTGTACGACTGCCTGCCTTACCCCTGGGGCTTTGGTGCCGATCACGACGACTATTTGCAGATCGACTGGGACGAGCCGGAAAAGCTGCTGACCGGTGCCTACGAACGTGGCGTGCGGCTCATCGACATGACGCTGGGTTCCCCCTACATCAATCCCCACGTGAACCGCCCCTATGATGGTGGTGGCTACGAACCGCCGGAAACGCAGCTCACCGGTGTGGCACGACTGCTGGATGCGGCGGCCCATATGAAAAAGACCTGTCCCGGTATCACCCTGATCGGCACCGGCTACAGCTATCTGCGGCAGTTTGCACCGAATGTGGCGGCGGCTGTGGTGGAGGCTGGCATGGCCGATGCGGCTGGCTTTGGGCGACTTGCCTTTGCGTACCCGGATTTTGCCAAGGATATTTTGGAAAAAGGTGCGCTGGACACCAAGAAGATCTGCCTGACCTGCTCCAAATGCACGGCCATGATGCGGCAGATCCACGCCACCGGCTGTCCCATTCGGGATCGCGAGGTGTACACGCCTATGTATCAGGAGCTGTTTGGAAAATAATATATTATTTAGGAAATAATATGGAAGAAGAAAAAATTTTGCACTGTCCCGGCTGTGGCAGAGAGATGCACAAGGGCTATATGCAGGTGACCAGTCCCCTGACCTTTGGGAAGGAGCGGCGGAAGATACTGTCCATGCTCGATACGGCCACCGTGGCGATCCATCCCATCGAGCACGATTTTGTCACCGGAGAGCTGTGCTTTCATGCGTGGCACTGTGCGGAATGCGGGTATATTCTGTTTGACACCAAGGATCCACGAGCCGGCAAGGGACAGCGGTTTCGGGACACGCTTGCCGATGGGATGGACAAGGTATTCGATGCCATAGACAATGCGTTCCCGGACAACAAGGAGGAATAACGATGTATCAAGGCAAACGATGCGCCATTGTCACCGGTGCTGCCCGTGGGATCGGGAGAGGCATTTCGCTGGCACTGGCAAAGGATGGCTATGCAGTCTGCGGTGTGGGTACAAGACCTGCCACCGACGAAAAGGTAGCGGCATATCTGGAAGAGCTGCAAGCCCTGTCGCCAGAGTCCTTTTACGTACAGGGGGACATTTCCGTGGCGGACGACCGGGAGAAGATCCTGTCTGCCGCCTGGGACACCTTTGGAACGGTAGAGGTGCTGGTGAACAATGCGGGTGTGGCACCGACGGTACGGAACGACATTTTGGACATGACCGAGGAGAGCTACGACCGGGTAGTGGACATCAACTGCCGCAGTGTGTTCTTCTTGACCCAGGGGATGGCAAAGCGGATGGCAGCTACAGAATCCGCCGAAATGCGTGCCATTGTGTTCATCACTTCCATCAGTGCGGAGGTATCCAGCACCAGCCGTGGGGAATACTGCATCTCCAAGGCAGGGCTGTCCATGGCGGTGAAGCTGTACGCCGACCGGATGGCGCAGTATGGGGTGAACGTATACGAGGTGCGACCGGGCATCATTGCCACGGACATGACCGCCGGTGTACGGGAGAAATACGAAAAGCTCATCGAAGGCGGGATCATGCCCATTGCCCGGATGGGAGAACCGGCAGACGTGGGCAACACGGTGCTGGCGTTGGCAAACGGAGCCATGCGGTATTCCACGGGAGACGTGATCAATGTGGACGGCGGCATGATGCTGCGGCGGCTATGAGATAGGCATAAGAAAAACCACCGGATCGGCTATGGAAACATAGGGATTCGGTGGTTTTTATTGTATAATGGAAATGTCATTCTTCTGTTGTGTTGCAAAATGGGCATCCAAAACCTCATAGGATTTTCGAATATCCGCTTCATGCAAGGTCTTGTACAGTCCAAGCAGTTCTTCGTAGGGCACGACCGTCAAGATCTCCCGAAAGCTGTGGCAGCTATACCATTGATAATGGGTCAGCATCCAGCCCATCCAATAGGCATCCGTTCGGTCAAAACAATCGATATTCTCCACGGCGAGATTTTGTCCGGGATATTGTCCCGTAGTCCCTTCGAGTACGTCCAGATACAACTCCAAGCCACTGCGTCCAGCCAAATATTTAGGATTGCCGATCTCGATCCCATGGGCGATCTCATAAGCAATGGACTGTTCGAGAAAAGCACCGCCATCCCAATGGAAGATGTACACAGCATCGTGCAACATTATACCCACCATGCGGGAAGTTTAGTGGATCGTAAGCGTGGTGCATCGTATGCCATCTTCTTTCGTATGATATCGAGGAGGAGCGTCTTCACCGCATAAACTTCTCCCGATGCTTCCAGAAAAAGTCAAAGTACGTCCGTGTGTTCTCCAGCTCCCACCAGCTCTTCTCCCGCACCGGTGTGCTGTCCAGGTCTAAGATCCATGCGTCCGGCAGGGCCAGCAGAAACGGCGAATGGGTGGCGATGATCAGCTGACAGCCGCAGTACCGCACCAGCTCCGTCAGCATATCGGCAAGCTTTAGCTGCAAGGCCGGGGCAAGGGAGTTTTCCGGCTCGTCCAGGCAGTATAGTGTATCGCTGTGCATCTTTTCGTCGAAATATTGCAGAGCCGTCTCGCCATTGCTTTGGAGCGTCAAATGCCGACCGGCGTATTCCCGGAGATATTGCCGTCTGGTCACGGAACGCTTTCGTGCCTGATGCACCTTCCGGAACCGCTCGTAGTCGTCCAGTCCGGCCAGCTGGTTGGGTGCCGGATTGTGTACCTCTCGGTTGTAAATTTCCCGCTCCTCGATCTGCTTGGCGGAGACCTCTTCCTCCTCGGTGCGCATGGCAAGCATATAGTCGAACACGTCGTCGCTGGTGATGATCCGGCTGCCGTTGGGAATGCGGTAGGGGAAGCCCTCGTCGTCGTTCCCCATGGTGTAGGAGCAGGCAGCGGCATATGCGTCAAACAGCTCCCCGGAATTGTGGGGAGCAATGCGGTTCAGCCCCAGCCGAGCAGCGATCAGGTTCAGCAGTGTACTTTTCCCCGACCCATTGGAGCCATAGAGAATGGTGATCCTGCCAAAATCGATCTCGGTCAGCTCCTTCGCCGGGAAGATGCGGCAGGGATACAAATTGTCGATATAGCCAAATTTTTCCCCACCGTTCTCCAGCATCTTATACTGGATCAGTTTTTCCTCTGTTTCGTATGTGGGCAGTGTGAACCGGGTCACGTACATGGTGCGTCCTCCTTACGTTGCGAAAACTTGTTCTGCATGTAGTATAGCATATCGACGTGGGAAAGTCAAGCCTCCGTGCCTATTCTCATCCAAAATTCATCAAAGGGTTACCTATAGTATACCTTACCCCTCTTGTAATCGTATGGCAGATATGCTATACTGTAGGTATCACAGAGAAGGAGGTAGCGTACATGAAGATATGTCCCAAATGCGGTGCGATCTGGGAGGACAACCGAAGCACCTGTCTGGACTGCGACACGGTACTCCCCAACGCTTTGTCCGCAGAGGCAGCAGAGGAAGTGCGAGAAGATGTGTCCGACAGCCTGTACGACATGGCAGAAAACGCCGACGATTTTGCGGTATCTCCACGGGAAAAGGTTTTTGGTATCCTGTCCTTCATAGGCTGTGTGGCCGGGCTTGTGCTGTTTGTCTTGGCAAGCACAAAATATAATACGACTGCATCTCCCATCGTGCGGAGTGTCATGGAACTGGCAACGCTCATCGGACTTGTCACGCCACTGTTTTTCGCTGTCTCCGGCTGTCTGTTTCTCTTTCCCCGGCTCATGTGGAATTTGTACACGCTCCGGTATCGATGGTTCTACAACTGGGACACGACCCCATCGGACTATGCGATTCTGGGAAACAAAATAGCAGCCTATATCCTTTGCATCGGCAGTATGATCGTGCTGCTGTATGGGGTTTCGTTGTATGTATAAAAAAAGAACGGCATGAACCGTTCTTTTTTGTTATATCAGATTTACTTCCCCATGCTCCAGTTCACGCCGGTCTTGGCATCCTTCAGGGTCACGCCCATTTCGGTCAGTGCGTCCCGGATCTGGTCGGCACCGGCGTAATCCTTGGCCTTCTTGGCATCCGCTCTGGCCTGGATCATCTCCTCCACCTTCGCCTTGGTGGCATCGTCCACCAGATCGGGCGTTTCGCAGTGGATCACCCATTCGGTAGCAGCGGCAGCGGCTTTGGCGGCGTTCTGCTGTGCGGCGACCTTGGCAGCTTCTTCCAGCAATCCCAGATCCAGTACGGTGTCGAAGTTTTCCAGCAGTGCAAGCTTGGTGGCATCGTTGGTCTTTGCCTTCAGCACATCGTACAGAGCCGTGATGGCAAGAGAGGTGTTCAGGTCGTTGTCCATGGCATCGGTGAACCGCTTTTTCAGCTCGGCGAACGCTGCCTCATCGATCTCCCCTTCCTTTTTCAGGGATGCGATCTTGGCAATCAGCTTATTGTACGCCGTCTTAGCACCGTCCATGCCTTCCCAGGAGAAGACCAATGCCTTGCGATAGTGGGACTGCAAGCAGAACAGACGGTACACCAGGGGAGAGTAGCCCTTTTCTTCCAGCAGAGATACGGTGAGGAATTCCCCCGTGGACTTGGACATCTTGCCGGCGCTGGTGTTCAGGTGCAGCACGTGGAACCACTGGGGGCACCAGGGATGGCCGATGTACGCTTCGCTCTGTGCGATCTCGTTGGTGTGGTGGGGGAATGCGTTATCGATACCGCCGCAGTGCAGGTCGCAGTATTCGCCCAGGTGCTTCAAGCTGATGGCGGAGCATTCGATGTGCCAGCCGGGATAGCCAACGCCCCAGGGAGAATCCCATTTCAGCTCCTGATCCTCGAACTTGGACTTGGTGAACCACAGCACAAAGTCGGTCTTGTTGCGCTTGGCGGTATCCTCTTCCACGCCGTCCCGAACGCCCACCGCCAGATCATCGGCCTCCTGTTTATTGAACACGTAGTATTCCTTCAGCTTGGAGGTATCGAAGTACACGTTGCCATCGGCGATGTAGGCATATCCCTTGTCCAGCAGGCCCTCGATCATAGTGATGAATTCGGGAATGCAGTGGGTGGCAGGCTCGACGACATCGGGGGTCTTGATGTGCAGCTTGGCGCAGTCGCCAAAGAAGGCATCGGTGTAGAACTTGGCGATCTCCATGACAGTCTTGTGCTCTCTCTTGGCACCCTTGAGCATCTTGTCTTCCCCGGTGTCGGCATCGCTGGACAGGTGTCCCACGTCGGTGATGTTCATGACCCGCTTCACGGCATAGCCGCTGTACCGGAGATACTTTTCCAGCACATCCTCCATGATGTAGGAGCGCAGGTTGCCGATGTGGGCAAAGTGGTACAC
>CAYXBQ010000026.1:0-37692 GCA_964463375.1 uncultured Ruminococcus sp.
TCAACTGGCGTTGGGCTTTGCACCTCCCGTGGGGGTGATTGTACTGGCGTACGGCGTGTTGACTCCGTTGGGTTTTCCGATTAGTATCGGAAGGAATGCCTCACTCAACGAGTTGAGTGGGCAGGCGGCGTGAAAGGATAGGGGAGGTGAGATCAAACTTCCTCGTCAGTTTGTCCCCTTCCTACCCTTTCACGCTGCCCGCGTAGGGCATTCCCACGATACTAATCGTGAAAACAATCCGTCAGCAAGCCGTACGCCAGTACAAAAACAAGCCCAACGCCAGTGCAAACTTCATACCCCGTTCATATTTCTATGGTATACTATCTCCCAAAACGTACATCATATATGGATCACCCCCTTGTGGGTGAAGCGAAGGAGGAAATGCCATGCAGGAATCTGGGGAAATGTATCTCGAATCCATCTATGTCCTCTCTAAGGAGCATGGACATGTTCGGTCTATTGATATTTGTGAATACCGAGGATACTCCAAGCCCAGCATCAGCCGTGCCGTGGGGCTGCTCAAGCAAAGCGGTCATATCCTGGTGGACAAGGACGGCTATATCACCCTGACCCCCTCCGGCCTTGCTATTGCGGAGGGCATCTACGAACGCCATACCCTACTGACCCAAATGCTCACCGGTCTGGGCGTGTCTCCCGAAACCGCCGCCGAGGACGCTTGCAAAATGGAGCATATCCTCAGCGACGAGACCTTTGCAGCCATCAAGCAGCATATGGCAAGGTTCGGCAGCGCAGACACAAACCATAGTAAATAGGCAGATACCGTGCGACATTCCACAGCCGTGAGTCGTGCGGTTTTTCTTTTTTCTGTTTTCCGAAAACTTTTTATCGTTTTTCGATAAATTTATATTGACAAACGAGGAAAAATATGGTATCCTATAGGCAGAACAAAATCGATCGTGAGGTCTTTATCATGCAAAAGCGAAACGAATTTTCTTTGTGGCTCTCGCAAGCACTGGCACTGCTCTTTTTTGCGGGACTGCTCTTTGGTGCCTGTATCCTGCCGGCCTACCTGAACGCCATCGACGGTGGTACCTTTACGCTTACCCAGCACGGCACCATTTTGGCCATCGGCTACGGGATCCTTGTGATCGCCGCTCTGGCGGATGTGCTGCTGATCCGGCTGCTATGGCAGGTGCGCCGGGGGAATGTGTTTATCTCCACCAATGTGACCCTGCTGCGAGGCCTGTCCTGGTGCTGCCTGCTGGCCGGTGCGCTCTTTCTCTGGCTGGGACTTTTCTTTCTTCTATCCTACGCCGTGGCATTTGTGGCGGTGCTGGTGGGACTGTGTCTCCGGGTGGTCAAGAATGCCTTTGCAGAAGCCATCGAGATCAAGTCGGAAAACGATCTGACGGTGTGAGGTGATGCTATGATTCTCATTAACCTTGACGTGATGATGGCAAAGCGAAAGATGTCCCTGAACGAGCTGTCCGACCGGGTGGGCATCACCGTTGCCAATCTCTCTATTCTCAAAAACAACAAAGCCAAGGCAGTGCGCTTTTCCACGCTGGACGCCATCTGCCAAGCCCTGGACTGCACCGTGGCGGACATTCTCGAATACGTACCCACGGACGACCTGCGGAAGGAGGAAAACGAATGAACGAATCCAAATTTGATTCCGAATCCAAGCCTACTGCCGAAACGAGCCCTGTGCCTGTCACCGAAAAGCCGACACACACCTACACCACCATCGAAAAATGCTTAGCCCTTGCCCTGATCGGCTGGGGATATGCCTTCTTCCGGCTCTATCCCGTGTATAGGCATCCAAAGTCGGCACTGGTGCTGCTCTGCTGCCTGTTTGCGCTGACCCTGTTCGTGCTGCACAAAACGGGACACAAGCTCAGGGGTATGGCTTTGGCTGGGTGTCTCTCTGCGGTGCCGGTATGCCTTTCTCTGGCACTGCCTGCCAATGAACTGATCCACACCCTTGCCTTCCTCTATGGCCTTGCCGCCTTTGCCTACACAGTGTACGCCGCCTGTGGGAATACGCTGGAAAACGGCTTCTCCGATCTACTCCCCATCGATCTCTTGAAGGCGATCTTCTTTATGCCCTTCTCTGCCCTGGGTGGACTGTTTGCCGCCCTGCGTTCGGAGAAAAACGGTCACCTGTGCCGCCGCATTTTTGCCGGGATCGGTCGGGTGCTCGGTGGATTTTCGCTGGCACTGATCCCTACGCTGGTGGTACTGCTACTGTTGTCCTACGACGACAAATTTGTGCAGGAGGTAGGACACGTGCTATCGAAGCTGTATCCCCATGAGAACGTGCTCTCCCACCTACTGTACCTCACGCTGGGCTTTCTCTTCGCCATTTACCTCTTTGGTCTGTACACCGCCGCCAAGGAAAACCGCTGTCCCACGCTGCTGACCGCCGATGGTTGTCGCAAAACGGCCGCCGCCCTGCACAGCTTTTCCCCCATCACCACGGTATCTGCGGTTTTGCCCGTGCTGTTCCTCTACGGCATCTTCCTCTTTACCCAGTGGGACAGCTACATCTCCGTTTGGGGAACGCTGCCGGACACGTTGATCTATTCCCAATATGCCCGAGAAGGATTTTTTGAGCTGTGCCTGGTCAGCATGGTGAATCTGGTACTGCTGACCGTCTCCGGCATGGCCACCCGGAAGCAAAACGACCGCCCCCATCCGGCATTGCGTGTCCTGCATATCGTGCTGTCCGTGTGTACCCTGCTCCTGGGCACGACCGCTATGGCAAAGCTCTTTCTCTATATGCGGGTCTACGGACTGACGGAAAAGCGGGTCTATGCGGCATGGTTCATGCTGGTACTGGCGTGCATCTTCATTTTGGTGATCGTGAAGCAGTTCTGTCCCCGGCTCCGGGTGGTGGCACTGGCCATGGCGGTCTGCGTGGGGATGTTTGCCATATTGGCCCTGTCGAACATGAACGAGCGCATCAACAAGTATAACATGGACCACGGTTTTGACGTGACGCTCTGTGAATGAAGCGGATCTTGCGCCGTTTTCCCCTTTTTTCCGATCTGCCAAACATTTCTTTCGAAAAAAACACAAAATTTTACATTCCCCCTGTTGACCAGAAGCGAAGAATGGTATATAATATAGGTTGTTAGCGTAGAATCACAGCTATGAGCAATCTTAACAAAAGGAGACTATCACTATGGCTAATATTCAGTATTCCCAGGAAGTGGAACATATGTGCTGTGTAGCCAAGGGTCCTCACCACGGTCCGGCACCGATTCCGGAAGAAGGTAAGTGGATCCAGGCTAAGGAGATCAAGGACATCTCCGCTTACACCCACGGTGTGGGCTGGTGTGCCCCGCAGCAGGGCGCCTGCAAGCTGTCCCTGAACGTCAAGGACGGTATCATCGAAGAAGCGCTGGTGGAGACCATCGGATGTTCCGGTATGACCCACTCTGCCGCTATGGCCGCTGAGATCCTGCCCGGCAAGACCCTGCTGGAGGCTCTGAACACCGACCTGGTTTGCGATGCCATCAACACCGCTATGCGGGAGCTGTTCCTGCAGATCGTATACGGCCGTTCTCAGTCTGCTTTCTCTGAAGGCGGTCTGGTCGTTGGTGCCGGTATGGAAGACCTGGGTAAGGGTGAGCGTTCCATGGTAGGTACCATGTACGGCACCAAGGCAAAGGGCGTTCGGTATCTGGAAATGACCGAAGGCTACTGCACCAGAATGGCTCTGGACGAAGACGACCAGGTAATCGGTTACGAATTTGTTTCTCTGGGCAAGATGACCGACTTCATCAAGAAGGGCATGGAACCCAACGAAGCCTATGAAAAGGCAAAGGGCACCTACGGCCGTTTCGCCGATGCTGTTAAGTACATCGACCCGCGTAAGGAATAATAGAGGAGGTTAGAAGAATGGCTAATTTTGAAGGTTACGAAAGACGGGAAGCCAAGATCCTGGCCTGTCTGCAGGAATATGGCATCTCCTCTATCGACGAATGCAAGGAGATCTGCGATGCCAAGGGGATCGACCCCTATAAGATCGTAGAAGAGACCCAGCCCATCTGCTTTGAAAACGCCAAGTGGGCCTACACTGTCGGTGCTGCTATCGCCATCAAGAAGGGCTGCACCAAGGCTTCTGACGCCGCTGCTGCTATCGGTATCGGTCTGCAGGCATTCTGCATTCCCGGTTCTGTTGCCGAAAACCGCAAGGTAGGTCTGGGCCACGGTAACCTGGGCGCAATGCTGCTGTCCGACGAGACCGAATGCTTCTGCTTCCTGGCCGGCCACGAATCCTTTGCTGCTGCCGAAGGCGCTATCAAGATCGCCCTGAACGCCAACAAGGTTCGTACCAAGCCCCTGCGCGTGATCCTGAACGGTCTGGGCAAGGACGCTGCCATGATCATCTCCCGGATCAACGGCTTCACCTATGTAGAGACCGAATTCGATCCCTACACCGAAGAAGTAAAGGTGATCTCTGAGAAGGCATACTCCAAGGGTCCCAGAGCAGATGTAAAGTGCTACGGTTCTGACAACGTACCGGAAGGCGTTGCCATCATGAAGCTGGAGAATGTTGGTGTATCCATCACCGGTAACTCCACCAACCCCACCCGGTTCCAGCATCCCGTTGCCGGTACCTACAAGAAGTGGTGCAACGAAAACGGTAGAAACTACTTCTCCGTTGCATCCGGTGGTGGTACAGGTCGTACGCTGCATCCCGACAACATGGCCGCAGGTCCTTCCTCTTACGGTATGACCGACACCATGGGTCGTATGCACTCTGACGCACAGTTCGCAGGTTCCTCCTCCGTTCCGGCTCACGTAGAAATGATGGGTCTGATCGGCGCCGGTAACAACCCCATGGTTGGTATGACCGTTGCTGTAGCTGTTGCTGTGGAAGAGGCAAGCAAGTAATGAAATGAAAAAGGAGCTGCAAGGCTCCTTTTTTTATTTTCCTCAAAGGGGTTTTGTACTGGCGTACGGCTTGTTGACTCCGTATGGGGTCTCCGATTAATATCGGAAGGAATGCCTCACTCAACATAGTTGAGCCACTCAACATAGTTGAGTGAGTAGGATCAACTTCGCCGTAGGCGAATGTTGCGGGGACCAAACTGCCGAAGAAGTTTGAATCCCCTTCCTACCCGTTCACGTGAGGCATTCCCCCGAAACTATTCGGAAAACAACCCGTCAACAAGCCGTACGCCAGTACAAACCCAGTTGGGGGTTCCGCAGAAAGGGGGTCCACCCCTTTACCCCCGTACCGCCCAACGCCCTTGCATGTACCGCAAAAGGTTGATGGTCGCACGGACCAGCTGGTCCAGGGAGATGCAGATCCGCATGGCGATCACACCATAGCCTAACCGGGTGATCAGGAGATAGCTCAACGCTACACGAAAGATCCAGAGACTGCACAGCGATGCAAGCATGGGCGTTTTGGTATCCCCGGCTCCACGGAGCGCACCGGCGATGGTCTGATGGGTGGCAACGCCCGGTATCGCCCAGGAGCAATAGGCTAAGATCCGTGCCGCTACCGTGACCACCGCTGTGTCCTCGGTGTAGATCGACGCAATGGGGTAGCCACAGGTTAGAAATACCACCACCAGCACCGCACTCATGCTCAGTGCCGTGGCTAAGATCATGCCGGTCATCGCTCTGGCCTTGTCCATGCGCCCCTCTCCGATGGCTTGCCCCATGCAGGTGGTGGAGGCCGTACAGCATGCGCCACCCGTCTGCCACGCCAGCCCTTCCACATTGGCGGCGATCTGGTAGGCGGCAAAGTCTGTGGTGGGGATGCCAGCCATGATCTTCGTGCTCAGCACCGCACCGGATTGCAGGATCACCTGCTCCATGCCCGACGTAATGCCGATCTTCAGGATCCGTTTCAAAATGGCGATATCCGGCCGGAAGCTGTCCCCACGCCGCACGCTGACCGGGTTTTTGCCAAAGAACAGCACGCCCACAGCGATGACAAAGGCGATGACTTTGGACAGTGTCGTTGCCAAAGCCGCACCGGACACACCCATGGCAGGACAGCCTAACTTGCCGTAGATGAGAACGTAGTTCAGTCCCACGTTGCCCACGGCGGCGATCAGGTTATACACCATGGGAATTTTGGTAATGCCTACCCCCCGGAGGGCAGCGGTGATGGAAATGGTCACGGACTGGCAGAAGAAACCGGCGGCAATGATGCGGTAATAGGCCACGGCATCGGCGAAAATCTCATCCTTGGCACCGGCAAAGCGGATGATGGGTTCGGCAAAGGTCATACAGCCCGCAGTCAGCACCAGCCCCACCACGGCAAGTAGCACAAAGGACTGCCGGGTGACGGCTCGTGCCTGCTCCATCTTGCCGGCACCTGTGGCGATGGCGACCGTGGCAGTGGTACCGATGCAAAAGGCCGTGACCACGCAGACCACCAGATTGATGGGAGACGCAGTGATCCCCACCGCCGCCAGCACCACCGCCGAATCGGGCAGCCGCCCCAGCATGACGGTGTCCACCATACCGAAGATTTGAGACAGCAGCAGCTCCACCAGCGCCGGCAGCATGATGGAAAGAAAGAACCCCACATCTCGGCGGGTTAGCTTGTATTTTGGAATATTCTTTATGCCAAACATGGTATGTAACTCCTATGATTCTGATAAGGGGATGATCCTTACCATATTATAGGCGTATCGGCGGGGTTTGTCAAGGGGGGATATTTTTGGGCAAAGAAAAAGTGAACCGTATAGGGCTTGACAAATGGGAGATACCGTGCTATAATAAAAGTGGAAACCGAGAAGACGGCTACCACAAAATCTCATCAGGATCTATGAGTTGGAAGCTTGGTACCTTCCTCCTCTATCTAGTGAGTCACTCTGCTGGTAACAGACGACTCACTTTTTTTCTGCACGTGCTTGCTGTATCTTCTGGCAGAGCCAAATGACCTTATCTACGATCGTGATGACCGCAGCGATCAAACTGATCACAGTAGCGACAAACATGAACATATCCATGCCGTACCGACCTCCCCTCTTTGGTATTCCCATTGAAAAGAGTTCGCAGTAAAAGTGTCACCCCCCATTCCTTGAACATCGTTCTCGTCTGGGTTTTGGGTGGTAGCCGTCTTGTCTTTTATCTCAGTTTCCACTAACGCTATTATAGCACAACTGACACGTTTTGTCAAGATAATACACCTATCATAAACTTCCATCGAAAAGCTTTGCCCCATCCCCGCAAGGCTTTTTTGTTTTCCACCGCATACATCCCCTATATTTTTCCTCCACCCCCTTGATTCTCCTTCTATTTCATGCTATACTATACACAAATCCAATCCCCACATCGGAGGTCTTCTTATGCATATCCTCTCCCCCGCTTCCCGCTATCTTTGCCTCGATATCGACAACGATGCCCCCTGCCGTAAGCTCCTCGTGCGGGACGGCGATACCCTTGTGTACGACCTGGACGTGTTCCTTGCCACCGATCCTGCCCGTGCCCAGTGCCGGATGTATGTGGATATGGCTCCCTTCTTTGGCAAAAGCCTGACCTTTACGCTGGCCTGCGATGGTGGCGAAGAACCCTATACGCCCACCTGCATCGACGTGCGGCCGGATGCCACGGACTACAGCTCCCCGCTGCGCCCCCTCTCCCACTTCACCACTCGCTACGGCTGGATCAATGACCCCAATGGGTTGGTCTATGCGGATGGCGTGTACCATATGTTCTACCAGCACAACCCCGCCGGTACCCGCTGGGGCAATATGCATTGGGGCCACGCCACCTCCCCCGATCTGGTCCATTGGACGGAGCAGGACGAAGCGCTCTACCCCGATAAAACCGGCACCATGTACTCCGGCAGTGCGGTCGCCGATATGGACAACCTATCCGGCTTGGGTGACGGCACCCATACGCCCATTCTGCTGTACTACACGGCCGCCGGCGAAAATTCGCTTCTGTCCCATGGGCAACCCTTCACCCAGCGGCTGGCGTATTCCACCGACGGCGGCGTGACCTTCCACAAATACCCGGATGGGATGATCCCCCATATCATTGGCGGCAACCGGGACCCGAAGGTGGTTTGGGCAGAGGAGCTCTCCTGCTGGCTGTTGGCACTGTATCTGGATGGCAACGAATATGCGCTGTTCCGCTCCCCCGATCTGCTGCATTGGTCGGAGTTCCAGCGGTTGACTCTACCCATGGATGCGGAATGCCCGGACTTCTATCCGCTGACCTGTATAGAGACAAACGAACGGCTCTGGGTCTACTCCGGTGCATCGGACACGTACATCGTGGGTCGCCTGACCGAGGGTGGCTTTGTGCCGATCCAAGAGAATCTGCGGTACCAGCTTGGCGGTGCAGACAGCTATGCGGCGCAAACCTTCTTTGGTACCGACCGCCGGATCAAGATCGCCTGGGGGCGCACCGGTGGAGATGTGTTCTGCGGACAAATGCTGTTCCCTACAGAGGTAGTGCTGCACAAGGACCCGGACGGCATCTACCGCCTCGCCACCGATCCCGTAGACGAGATCGAAACCCTGTATACCGATACCGCGGAACCAGCGGCATTCGACATTTCGCTGACCATTCCTGCCCATGCTGCGCCCATCACCGGGGATATTTTGGGGCTGCCGATCACCATCGATCCTGTGGAAAACCGCATCGTTTTGCCCGGCGGCAGAGTGATCCCACTGGCATATACGGCGAAGGAGGTCTACGACGTGCGTATGCTCGTGGACACCATCAGCTTAGAGGTGTTTGCCGACGGTGGCAGGATCTACACGGTCCAGGGTGTTCGGCTTGCTCGAACGATGCGACCTGATATGCCCGATACCGTCCGGCTACCCGGCGCAACGGTACACCGGCTGGCACCCATTTGGAACTGATAAATCTATATGGTCTATATAGATTCCTATATATAGAAAGGATACCATCACCATGAAACCCACCTACAATTTGCACGACTACATCCGTCCCCTTTGGAAAGGCGATACCGTGCTGTATGAATCCGTTATGTTCCGGGAGGACGAACACGCTGTACAGCTCACCTACCCCATCGACACGGTGCTGCACGTGTACGCTGCGGACTTTGGTACCGAATATGTCGAAGGCACCGACTGGGCAGTGGAATACGGCTGCTTTGTGCGCTTGCCCGGCTCGACGATGCCTTATATGCCCCTGTCGCAGTTCTATCCCGATCACCACGAGGACGGCCACGATTTTGGCTGTACCGAAGCCGGCAGACCCTACTTAGGCTTTGGCGAAGGGGACACCATGATCAAGCACCAGGTGGTCATCTCCTACAAGCACAGCGCCAAATGGACAGGTCCGATCCCCACGGCACAGCGTGACAAGTGCGCCCGGTTCTTTGATAAGCTGGCAAGGGGCGAGGAGGCCACCATCCTGTTCTTCGGCGACAGCATCACCACCGGTGCCAACTCCTCCGGCCGAGTGGGGATCGAGCCGCACGCACAGACCTTCCCGGAAATGGTCACCGCTGCCATTGCGGAAAAATACGGCTACACCGTGTCCTGGGACGTACAGCCCTATGAGGACATGAAGAAGATCGACAAGGTCGGCGGCAAGGTGCTGCACTATGTGAACACCGCCGTAGGTGGCATGGACTCGAACTGGGGCTTGCAGAACGTACAGACCCACGTAAACGACTACGACCCGGATCTGGTCATCTTAGCCTTTGGCATGAACGACGGCGGCAAGACCAAGGACCGGTACATGGCACTGACGGAGCAGACCGTGGTCTCCATGGAAGAAAACACCCATGCGGACATCATCCTGCTCTCCACCATGCTGCCCCACTTCCGTGCCGCCGGGTTCTTCGGGCACCAGATCGAATACGAACCGGCTCTTGCCAAGCTGGCTTCCGGCAGTGACAGGATCGCCGTGGCACCCATGACCAGCCTGCACAAGCACGTGCTGTCCCGGAAGGCCTACTACCACATGACCGGCAACAACGTGAACCATCCCAACGATTTCTTAGCACGGATGTATGCCATGGTGCTGCTGGCGACCATGGGAGTGGGGGAATGATACAAAAACGCAATGCTTTTCTCGAAAATGCGGCATTTCTGCACGACCGATTTGCATTCGTCCCCTTGCTGTACGGCTCACTGGGACTATCCCTACGGTTGAACGAACCGCTTTCGGTGGACGACATCGACATTTTGATTCCATAATATTTTTTCACGGAAGGCTGGGAGCTGTTTTGCACCGATCTGGCGGCGGCAGGATACACCTTGGTGGATGTGCATGAGCATACCTTTGTGCGGGACGGGATCGCCTTCTCCTATGCCGCCATCGAATCGCTATCCCCCTTTGCCGGGATCCCAGAAGAGGAGATCGAGGTGGTAACCTGCGCGGGCATAGATTTTCGCCTGTCGACATTGGAGCAGTATCGGCGTGTGTACCAAGCCTCCATGCAGGATGGGTATCGCATCCACGTGCGGCAGAAGAAGGATGGCGACAAGCTGGCACGGATCGAGCATGTACTGGGACGCAGATAAGCAGATACAGAATGCCTTTCTTTCAAAAACTACGGTACCAAAATGCCGTAGTTTTGTTTTATCTGCCGAAAAAAAAGGACTTTACATTCCTACCAAAACCGTGTATAATAGTACATATACGGGGATTTCCCTGAGAGAGGATGTAATATATATGAGAATTGGTATTTACGGTTACGGCAATCTGGGCAAGGGCGTAGAGCTGGCCATCCGGCAGAATCCCGATATGGAGCTGTTCGGCGTGTTCACCAGACGGGACCCTGCCACACTGCAGCTGATGACAGAGGGTGCAAAGGCCTACAGAGCAGAAGATATTGAGCAGTACAAGGACGACATCGACGTGCTGGTCATCTGCGGCGGCAGTGCTACCGACCTGCCCACCATGACCCCGGCTCTGGCTCGGCACTTCAACGTGATCGACAGCTTTGACACCCATGCGGACATCCCCACGCATTTTGCCAACGTGGACAAGGCTGCCAGAGAAGCCGGCAAGACCGCTGCCATTTCCGTAGGCTGGGACCCCGGTATGTTCTCCCTGAACCGCCTGTACGCCAGCTGCATCCTCCCCGATGGAAAGGATTACACCTTCTGGGGCAAGGGTGTCAGCCAGGGTCACTCCGATGCCATTCGCCGGATCGATGGCGTGGTGGATGCCAGACAGTACACCTGCCCGGTGGAGGCGGCTCTGGAAGCGGTGCGTTCGGGCTCCAATCCGGAACTGACCACAAGAGAAAAGCACACCAGACTGTGCTATGTGGTGGTGGAGGATGGGGCAGACAAGGCACGGATCGAGAACGAGATCAAGACCATGCCCAAGTATTTTGCCGACTACGATACCACGGTACACTTTATCTCCCAGGAAGAGTTGGATCGTGACCACAAGGGCATTCCCCACGGTGGCTTCGTGATCCGCACCGGCAAGACGGGTCTGCACGGCGAAAACAAGCACCGGATCGAGTATTCCCTCCAGCTGGACTCTAACCCGGAATTCACCGCCAGCGTACTGGTGGCCTATGCCCGAGCCATCTACCGCCTGAACCAGCGTGGCGAGATCGGCTGCAAGACCGTATTCGACATTGCTCCCGCCGATCTGTCTCTCCTGCCTATGGAAGAGCTGCTGGCCCATATGCTGTAAAATTGCGGTTCTGCGCATACAAATATCCCCCATCCAAAGGTTTTTCTTCGGGTGGGGGATCTCTTTATGGTTTGCAGTTTTTGCAGGGGTCGTAGCCCTGTGCGATGGCTTCCTCTCGGGTACCGGTGAAGGCTTTGTAGTTTTTTTCCTTGATCCTCTTGACACTGGCACAGCCGGGCAGGTGGAACTTTTTGGTATTGGTGTTCAGCACATAGGTGACCTCCTGCGGTATCTCTGGTGCAGGCTCTGTCTCCGGCTCCGTCTCCACGACAACCGATGCAGGCTCCGGTACCGGTTCGGTCTCCGGTGTAGTTTCCGGCATGGGTTCGGTTTCTACGATCGGCGTAGTTTCCGGCTCCGTTTCTATGACCACCGGCTCCGGTTTTGTTTCTATGACAGGCTCCGTCTCCACGACAACCGGTACAGGCTCGGTTTCTATGACCGGTGTGGTTTCCGTTTCCGTGACAGGCTCTGTTTCCAGCACCACAACAGGCTGCTCCGGCTCTACCATGGGCAGGGTCTCCGGCGTATTCTCCGTCTCCGGCACAGCTTCGGTTTCCGGGAGCGATTCTGGGATGGCTATCGATCCCGTTTCCACTGCCGCCGCTTGTGCCACGGTATCGCCGCTTGCCGCATACCGGTCGTCGAAGGTCTCGTCAGCGGCATTGGCACAGCCGCAAAGCAGCAGTCCGGCGAAAATCGCTGCATACAGACGCTTTTTCATCGGTCATCCCTCTTACAGCACGAACAGCTTCTCCGGCCGCACGACCTTTTCACCGTCCATCACATTCCCTTTGCCCAGAGCGAAAAACGTGTCTCTGTGGTACAGTCGGATCAGCTGCCCCGGTTCCAGATCCACGTGGATGCGCTTCTGGTACAGCTCCGTGCCGCCACGAACCAGCTTGGCATAAAAGTCCGATACGTGAACCTCCGGCAGCTCGGTGAACAGCGTCTCCACCGGTCGGGGCAGCTTTAGCCGTTCTTCGTAGGTCATCTCGTTCAGTTGGTCGATGGTGTAGGCTTCGTCTATCGTGTAGTTGCCGGTGCGGACACGGGTCAGGGCACTCATGACGGCACCGCAGCCCAGTGCCTTGCCAATATCGGCACACAGGGTCCGGATGTATGTCCCCTTGGAGCAGCTCACGTCCAGGCGATATTTCCGCACCGTACCGTCCTCCGCAGGCAGTGGCTCGCAGGTCAGCGAAAGGATCTCCACCATGCGGCTCTCCCGCTCCACCTCCACGCCCTCTCTCGCCAGATCCACCAGCTTGCGTCCCCCTACCTTCAGGGCAGAATACATAGGCGGCACCTGGGCGATCCTGCCGGTAAAGCGGGCGCAGGTCTCCAGGACCGTCTCCGGTGTGGGCAGCGCGCCTTCGCAGCGGGTGAGCACCGTGCCGGTACTGTCTTCGGTATCGGTGGTGTAGCCCAGCTCCATTTCGGCGATATAGCGTTTGTCCTCTGCCATGATGTAGTCGGAGGCCTTCACCGCCCGGCCGATCAGCACCGGCAGCACCCCGGTAGCCATGGGATCCAGCGTGCCGGTATGCCCCACCTGGGTGGTCTGGTACAGTCGCCGGCACATGGATATGATATTGTGGGAGGTGCATCCGGCGTGTTTATGCACGATCAGGATCCCGGACACCTCCGCCGGTCTGGATTTTGACACAGTCTTCTGTTCCTCGTTTTGTTGATTTTTGGTATGGCAAGGGCAAATCTGCAAAAGGTCCACAAATACCCACGCCTATATTTCTTACTTTTCCTTATACGCCCGCACGGCTTCGCAAAAGGCACCTACGACCATATTTTCGGCGTCTTCCATGGAATCGGCTTCGATGGTGCAGCCGGCCGCACGCACGTGACCACCACCGCCAAAGGATGCACATACCGCCGACACGTCGCATTCCACATTGGCACGGGAGGACACCTTATAGGCACGGGGATCGGCGGCAGTTTGTCGGATGGACAGACCCACCAGTACCCCTTCTACCCCACGGGGCGTATCTACCACATTGCCGATCTCCTCTTCGGTCAGACCGGCATCGGCCAGCATCTGCTGGGTGAAGGTCACCACGCCCAAAGAGCCGTCCTCGTAAAAGTGCAGATTCTGGATGGCAAGCATCTGTGCGGTCAGCTCCTTCAGGGTACGCTGACCAAACAGGCTCCGGCACACGTCTGCGGTATCCATACCACCATCGCCTGCGGTGTTTATGATGTTCACCAGATCTGCGGCGATCAGGTGGGTCTTGGGCGTGGTATTGGAGAACTTGAAGCTGCCGGTGTCGGATACCATGGCGGCATAGATCCGGCGTGCGGCATCGGGCAGGCTCTCGAACACCTGTCTGCCAGCCAACGTGGCGTACACATCGTACAAAATTTCCCCGGTGGCAGAGGCGGTCTCGTCCAGCAGATAGGGGGCAAAGCGAGTGCCTACGCCGTGGTGGTCGATCATGAAATCCACCTGTTCACTGAGGCAGGACAGCTCACCCAGCTGCATGGGAGACGCCACATCCACGGAGCAGATCACGTCATATCCGTCCAGTGCCTCGGACAGAGACATCCCTTCCATGGCAAGGTGCATATCGTCCTGATCGGTCATGAGAAACTGGAGCCGCCGGGGCAGCTCGCTGGGACAGACGCAATGGGCCGTCCCGCCGACCGCTTCCACCATGCGCTTCAGGGCAAAGGCCGACCCGATACAGTCCCCATCGGGATTGACGTGGGTCAGGATGAGCATCCGGGGGCATTCCTCCAAAATGTCGCAGATCTCCTCCACGGAGATGGTGGGAAAAGCTTCTTCTGCCGCCGGGGTACAGGGCTGGTCAATCATCGTCTTCGACCTCCTCTGCGGCATCGTTTGCGGTCTCGGCAGCCGGCTTATCCATTTCCAGGGTCTTCAAAATGGCAGCGATCTCGGCACCGTGCTTGGCACCGTCGTCCCGGACAAAGGAAAGCTCCGGTGTGATGCGCAGGTTCAGGCGGCTGGCAAGCTGGCTGCGGATAAAGGAGGACACGGAGCGCAGACCTTTTTTCAGCTCCTTTTCCTCTTCGGCAGAGAACTCACCATATATGGAGTAATAGATCTTGGCAAATTTTAAGTCAGCAGTCACATCGCTACCGGTGATGGTCATCAGGGTCCCGGCCACTCTGGGGTCTTTCACATCCCGCAGGATCGCAGAGACCTCTTCGGTCACGGATTCATTGATCCGGTTTCGTCTGTATTTCGGCATTCTGGTTTCCTCTTCACAAAAACTTTAGTATTTTATTATACCATATTCTTGTGCTGTATGCAAGGGGAATCCCGGAAATAATTCCGTGCGAAAAAAAAGAAGTCGTATTTAGTTTTGGAAAAAGCCTTGACAGACGTGGGGATTTGGTGTATAATAAAACTAGGGATGCGAAACACACCCCTGGTTGGGGAGACCGACAAGACGGCCACCTCGATACATGTACTTATACCGGAAATACGTCATCGAAGCTGGTTACTTCGACGACGACCCAGTGAGCCACATCTGGTTGCGCAGACGGCTCACTTTTTGTTTTGCGATGCTTTTTGTGCTTCTCATACATATCTACGATCTTATCCACGATGGTTATGATCGAAGCAATGAGACTAAACAAGCTCGAAATAAACATAAAAGCTTCCATATCACTTCCTCCTTTCGCAAGAGATCCCTGTCAAAAAGAGGTTGAGATGTTTTTCGCCTCCTCTCCATATCAACATCTTTTACAGGTGTACATATGGATATGTATCGAGGCGGGCCGTCTTTGTCTATCGATTTCCTTGCCAGTATTATAGCACAGTTTAGATGGAGTTGTCAATATCTGTTGATGCTTTCTTTCCTTATATCTCCCCTATTTGCAAAACACAAAAAAGAAATCCAGATTTCCATGGATTTTCCCCAAACAATGTTGCACATAGCGACAAAGTGTGGTATAATATCTATACAACTATATTTCTCCGAAAGGATACCCTATATATGTCTAAGTCTATCACTTCTGCGGCTGAACTGGGTGCAACGCCCGGGTATACGCTGCTGAAAGAAGAATACCTCAGTGACGTGCGCTCTCTGGGTCTGATCTTCCGGCACGAAAAGTCCGGTGCCCGGATCTGTGTGCTATCCAGCGACGACGAGAACAAGACCTTCTGCGCCGCCTTCCGCACCACCCCCACCGACTCCACCGGTGTGCCCCACATCATCGAACACACCGTTCTGTGCGGCTCCAAGAATTTCCCGGCGCGGGATCCCTTTATGCAGCTGGTGAAGGGTTCGCTGAACACCTTCCTGAACGCCATGACCTACCCGGACAAGACCCTGTATCCCGTGGCCTCCTGCAACGACACGGACTTCGAAAACCTGATGCACGTGTACATGGATGCCGTGTTCTATCCCAACATCTACAAGTACAAGCAGATCTTCCAGCAGGAGGGCTGGCACTACGAGCTGGAAAACGCCGACGACGAGCTGAAGATCAACGGCGTTGTGTACAGCGAAATGAAGGGGGCTATGTCCTCACCGGACTCCGTGCTGTTTGAGACCCTGCAGCAGCAGATGTTCCCGGAAACCACCTACGGCGTCAACTCCGGCGGCGACCCGGCTGTGATCCCCTCTCTGACCTACGAGGATTACCTGAACTTCCATAGACGCTACTACCATCCCTCCAACAGCTACATCTTCCTGTGCGGCAATATGGACATCGAAGAACGGCTGGCGTGGATGGACGAGCACTATCTCTCCGCCTTCTCTGCCATCGATCCCAAGACCGAGATCGAACCCCAGAAGCCCTTTGGCTGCGTGAAGGAGATCACCGAATGCTATCCCATCGGCAAGGATGAGGATCCGGCAGGCAAGTCCTACTTTGCCTATGCAGCAGCTTGTGGCGGCAGCGGCGACGTGATGGCCAACACCGCATGGGACTTTTTGGGCGAAGTGCTGCTGGATGCACCCGGCGCACCCATCAAGCAGGCGCTGCTGGATGCCGGCATTGGCTCGGACGTATACGGCGGCATCGAGACCCACATGATCGAGGGGATGTTCATCATCGCTGCCAAGGACTGCAAGGCAGAGGATTATCCCCGGTTCCAGCAGGTGATCCGGGAGAGCATCGAAAAGCTGGTGAACGACGGTATCTCCGAAAAGGCACTGCTGGCTGCTCTGAACCGCAGCGAATTCCGGTTCCGGGAGGCCGACTACGGTGGAAGCCCCAAGGGTCTGCACTACGCCATCAGCATGCTGCAAAGCTGGCTCTACGACGAAGACAAGATCTTCGACAACCTCCACGTGCTGGACGTATATGCCGCACTGCGGGAAAAGGTAGGCACCGGGTATTTCGAGGACCTGCTGCGGAAGTATCTGCTGAACAGCACCCATGGTCTGTGGCTGCATCTGACACCCAAGCCGGGCATGAACGAGGAGACCACCGCTGCCCTTGCCGAAAAGTTAGCGGCCTACAAAGCTTCTCTGACCCCGGAACAGGTGGATGCCATCATCGCCGAGACCAATGCTCTCCGGGAATACCAGAGCCACGAGCCCACCTATGAAGAGCTGCACTGCATCCCCGTGCTGGACAGACACGACATTCCCTACGAAACGCTGCCTCTGTACAACACGGAGCGGAAAGTGGGCGGCGTACCGGCTGTGGTCCATGAAGTGGATACCAGCGGCATCACCTATGGCAGACTGTGCTTCCCGGTACCGTCTCTGCCCACCGAATATCTGCCCTACCTGGGTCTTCTGACGGAAGTACTGGGCAAGATGGATACGGATGGCCATGCCTTTAGTGATCTTGTGGTGGAAATGAAGATGTACACCGGTTCTCTGAGCTTTGGCCTGCCGATATACCGCAAATGGAACAGCAAGGAATATAGTGCCCTGTTCACCGTATACTTCCGGGTACTGGCGGACAAGGTGGGATATGCTTTGGATACCGCGTCGGAGATCCTGCGTACCACCCACTTTGGCGACCTGAAGCGACTGCGGGAGATCATTGCCGAGACCATTTCCGGCAAGCAGCGGCAGATCCAGAACAACGGTCACAGCGTATCGATCGCCCGTGCCCAGTCCTACTATCTGCCCTCTGCCCTGTTCAGCGAAATGACCGGCGGTATGGACTACTATTGGTTCTTGCAGGATCTGCTGAAGAACTTTGACGAAAAGGGTGCAGACGCTGCCGAAAAGCTCACGAAGCTGGCGAAGTATCTGTTTGACCCGGCCAAGCTGCTGGTGAGCATCGGTGCGGACGAAGCAGGCTATGCCGCTATGGAAGCCGGTCTGCCCGCCTTCTGCATCTCCTTTGACGGGATCGCCCACGATTCTGTTGGTGCCGGGGAAGCGCTGGTACCGGTGAAGAAGAACGAAGGTCTGGCCATTTCCTCCCAGGTGACCTATCTGGCACGGTGTGGGGATCTGGCAGCAGCCGGACAGAGCTACCATGGTTCTCTGCTGGTGGCGCGTACCGCAGCAAGCTACGAATACCTGTACCAGAAGATCCGTGTATCCGGCGGTGCCTACGGCTGTGGCTGTGGCTTTGACGATGCATCGGTATATTTCTACTCCTACCGTGACCCCCGCTTGGCCGAGACCGATGGGGTATACAAGGAAACGGGCAAGTATCTGCACACCACAGACCTGCCGGAGGAGGAGCTGAACCGGTACGTGATCGGTACCTTCTCGTCCACGGAGCGTCCGTATTCTCCTGCCGGGAAGATCGACCGTTCCTTCCAGTGCTACATGACGGGCCGCACCTACGAAGACATTCTGGCTGCCCGGAAGGAAACGCTGGACATCACCGAAGCCGACTTCCGCCGTGCCGGAGATGTGATCGACAGCATTCTGTCCCAGGAATACCTGTGTGCGGTTGGCAGTGCCGAAAAGATCGAAGCCAACCGGGATATGTTCCTGGAGATCCGTACGGTAGAATGATTCGATAGCATATAGAAAAAGCAGTCTATCCTCGATATGATCGGGGGTAGGCTGCTTTTGTGTTATGCTTCGTATACGAGGAAAATATGGTGTTCGTTCGCCATGGCTTGGATCTTTTCCATAGGATAACCTGTGCAGTCCAGGATCATTTGCACCGGATACTTCTTCCTCAGCATGGTCAGCACCATCTCTGCTTTTTCCAAATTTCTCCCTTGCTCCATGCCTTGCTGGATGCCCTTTTCAACACCTTGCTTGATGCCTTGCTGGATGCCTTTTTCAACACCTTGCTTGATGCCTTGCTGGATGCCTTTTTCAATCCCTTGCTGGATGCCTTGCTGGATGCCTTGTTCAAGCCCTTGCTTGAGCCCCTGTTCGATCCCTTGTTCTCTTATCCCTTGGCTTACGTTGCACATACGGTATACCTCCTCACGTATTTTTTGTGTCATGGGAATATGATAATCTTCCATGATCATTTGATGCTTCTGCGATGGAGATAGATCGGCGGACAACAGCATACGCAGCAGGCGCAGCATATCCGTGGGATCGTCTCCCGTCATCGTGGTCTCGCCGAAAACCTCCGGTCGCTTGTTGTTGAAGCAGATCATCACCAACGACAACAGATCATAGTTTTCCCGCTTCTCCTCCGCTTGCCCCAGCAGCTGCCGCTCAGCCAGTTCATATAGCGTGACGGTGTTTTTTCGGCTGTCCGGCGCATTGGTGCAGATCCAAATGGAATACACCTTTTTCAGCTTGTCGTACTGTCCATCGGCAAAATCACGACCGAATTGGGCAGACAAGAGCCGACTGCAATAGTATATCCCTCGTTTGGTCAGCGGATACCCCGGATTGTAGCGGTTCTGTGCCTCGATATTGATAAACAGCCCGATCTTTTCCGCAGAGCCCGGCAGTGTGGCATAGAACAGGATGTCGTACAGCGTGGTGCGTTCATCCCGACTTTTGTCTGCGGTATCCAAACCGTGGATGCGTTCCCCCTTTTGACCCGGATGCACAGGCGTATCCGATACCTGTGGGTCGCCTTCGATGTAGATCTCCGCAATGTCCGACACACTGACCGCTTTGAATTCCCACACGCAGCCCTTCAGGATCCACGCCAGGAAGTAGCGTGTAGACAACAAGTTTTTGAACGATTCGTCATAGATGATCTCCTCCGGTGTCCGCTCCAGATGTTGGGCAAAGACCGATGGCTGTCCGCTGTCCTGGTCCTGTTCCCACAACAGCGGGTCATAGTTTGTCCTTTCCATATGCCGCCGCATCCTCCTTTCCGGGGTCTTTTTTCTATATTCAGTATAGCACAAAACCCGGCTGGGTACAAGTGGTTTTTATAAATTTTTTGTTTCTCCGTCTAAAAAGCCGACCGAACACACCATAGTATGCTGGCCTGGGACGATCTGGATATCAAGGAACAGGTCTGTATATCTCCAAGTGAAAGCTTGCATGATATACAGACCTGTTTTTACTGTAGGATGCCATTTACGATGTAGACATAGTGTGCGTTGGAAACCGTATCAGCTGTAGAAACAAACTTGATCTGGGAAACGCCGGTTACGTCGATCTTGACTGTTTGCAAAATATCTCCCTGCTTCATGTCGATCTTGCAGAGCAGCTTATCATCATCGCCAAGAACGCTGATAGAATCGTCTCGGTTGGCTTTGGAGTGGATGTCAAATTGCAATGTGGTGTATTTCTTGCCTATATCATAGGAGAGATACGTATGGTAGGTTTCGTTATACTTTGCCTTTCCCGGATAGAATTGGATATAGTGGGTATACTTCTGGCTGCCGATCTCCAACGTCTTTCCTTTGCCGGACATCACATGCTGATTGGCTGTCCCACCATTGGAAATATACACCGGCTTGTAGGTATCGATAAAGTCCACTGCATCGCCGGTGATGCCCAGCCGAACGGTATTCTTTGCCGTATCGTATTTGGCAGGCACGTCCATGAGGTTTTCAAACTGGCTCACGGGCAGATAGATCTCACCGTTGTAGAAGATCGGGTACACACGGGAGCCGTTTGCGTCCAGCATGGTCTTTTCTTCCACGTTGTACTGGAGCTTCACATCGTAGTCCAGGTATGCCTTGATCTCCTTGCGGTTGGCTCCGGCATATGCACTGACTGTGGCAACGGTGGTCAGCACAAGGGCAGCTGCGACGGTTTTGGAAATGGATGTCGGTTTCATATGAATGTTCCTCCTTTGGTGATGGGTATAATCACTCAATCATAATATCTATATCGATATTGTTCTGTATTTCAGTAGTTCTGTATGCATTCATTTGCGTTAAGTATTCTATACTCTGCGCTTTCTCTGCTATGATCTTAGAATATTCCGTTGCTTCTTGTGTAGCAATAGCTGTCACTTCCGCATTATCCGCTGCTCTCTTAGCTTCATATTCCATTTTCTCCCGATGCAGATACTCTTCGTATAAGTCCAACGCTTCTTTCATGGTATCGGCACGTCCATTTTTCACAAACGACAAAAGCTTTTCGATGGCAGAAAGATAGAAATAGTCTTTCGGAATATAACTCACCGCTTTGCTCCATTCCGCAGAACCCCTATACTCTGCCAACTCTTTTTTTACAGAATCCAATTTCTGTTTTTTCTCAGCCAGTTCCTCTTCAAGCCGTGCAATCCTTTGCGGTGCATCTTTTGCATCGTTGATATCGCCTATACCTCTTAACAAAGCGATCAAACTCGCTACACCGCTAATAATCAGCATAATCCCATCTTGTGTCGAACCCGGAATATGGAATATATATGCTAATATTTGAACAACGAATCCACTGCCTATCAGCCCTACAATGCCAGCAATTATTGTTTTAACAATCGTTGTGACAATTTCTTTCCATACTTTCTCATTACTGCAGAGCGTAATCAAATATTGTTGTTCCTCCACTTCCGCATTACATTGGCTTATGGTATTGCCAAAAGTCATCATTTTGCGAATTGCAGTTTCGCAGAAATCCAGTCTCTCCATTAGTTCTTCCCTGTTCACCATATTTTCCTCCAAAGTTCACGCATATTTCCCGTGCATATACCAATTCGGGATAAATCCATTATACCATTTTGGTATAATTTTGTCAAGACCAAATTCAAAAAAAATCGAGAGAAAAATATGCGCCTGAAAGAATTACGACAAAAGCGGAAGATCTCCCAGCTGAAGCTGGCGATGGATCTGGGGATGAACCAAAACAGCATTTCCCGGTACGAGACCGAAGCACGGGAAGCGGATTATGCCACCCTGATCCGGTTTGCGGACTACTTCGGTGTATCTATAGACTACTTGCTGGAACGAACCGACAATCCCGAAATGAATCGGTGACATATGCACAAAGCAAAAAAGCGGTGTGAACGTACCCATGTACGCCCATACCGCTTTTCTAACTTCTTATCTCTTACTTATTCCCATAGGTGCCTTCGGTGTCGAATACCACACCGGAGTCTTCCTTGGCACGGGAGGTCTTGATCTTTTCCTGCAGCATTGTCCAGAAGGCTTCGCCGTCGTTCTTGACATCTACCCACTGGTTCGTCCAGGAGGACATCAGCATGGCGTTGCAGATGGACAGACCGTTCACGCCTTCCTTACCGGGGGCCAGCAGGGGCTCACCGTGGAGGATGTGGTTGGTGAAGTTCTTCAGGATGCCAACGTGCTGTTCGCCGTGACCACCTTCGATCTCCAGCTCCGTGGTTTCCAGCGGAATGGAGGCAAAGCCCTGGTCGGTGGAGAAGGTGAATTCTCTCTCGTCTACGCCCAGCTTGGTGTAGCGCAGCTTGCCGGCTTCGTATACCAGCTTGCCCTTGGAGCCGGTGATCTCCAACCGGTTGGTGCCGGGATATTCGCCGGTGGTGGTGATGAACACGCCCGTTGCGCCGTTTTCGTATTCGGCCATGGCGGTCACGTCATCCTCTACCTCGATGTCGTGGTACTTGCCCAGTGCGCAGTTTGCAAAGATCCGCTTGGGCATACCAAAGATCCACTGCCACAGGTCCAGGTTGTGGGGGCACTGGTTCATCAGCACACCGCCGCCTTCGCCTGCCCAGGTCGCTCTCCATCCGCCGGAGTTGTAGTAGGCCTGTGTGCGGTACCAGTCGGTGATGATCCAGATGCAACGCTTCAGCTCACCCAGCTCGCCGTTCTGTACCATTTCACGCATCTTCTGGTAGAAGTGGTCGGTTCTCTGGTTGTACATGATCCCGAAGGTCAGCTCCGGATGCTCCTCTGCCTTTGCCATGAATTCGTATACCTTCTTGGTGTATACGCCGATGGGCTTTTCGCTGAGCACGTGGATGCCGGCGTCAAATGCGTCCATACCGATGATGGGATGGAAATAGTGGGGGGTGGCGATCATCACAGCGTCGATCTTGCCGGAGGCCAGCATTTCCTTGTAGTCCCGGAAATACGCAATATCTGCATCGTCACCGCAGAAGCTCTTGACCCAGTCCAGACGATCCTGCTTCAGGTCGCAGACTGCTGCCAGAACCGCGCCGGGCACCTTGCCCTCAAATAGGTTTTTCACGTGTCCGGAACCCATGTTACCGATCCCGACGACACCAAAACGTACCTGTTCCATATGTATTCCTTCCTTTTTCATGAGAAGTTTACGACCCTCTCCTGCAGGAGAAATGTCCCCTTTGGGAGAAGCGTCGAAGGTATTCCATGGATAGTATAGCATATATGCCGCCGGATTGCAATGCTCTTTTGGGAATTTTTACAGAAAATTTTCGCTTCGGCTCTCACAGCGTGTGGTAATACACCACGATGTCCTCGTAGCGGGTATGCGCCGGTGTGTCTCCCATGCGAAAGCCGCCGGGGATGGTGCCCAAGGGGACAAAGCCTAACTTTTCATAGAGATGCCGTGCCGGTGCATTGGTGGCCACCACCGCATTGAATTGCAGGATCCGAAACCCATGCGCCTTTGCCGTGGTCATGCAGTGCCGCACCAGTGCCTCCCCTACGCCACGTCCACGGTGATCGGGGGAAACCGCATAGCTGGCGTTGGAGATATGCCCGCACCGGCCGATGTTGTTGGGATGCAGGATGTACATCCCCAAAATCGTACCATTTTCTTCCACCACACCACAAGCCGTTTGGGAGGCAAAAAATCCCTCTGCCTCTGCAATAGAAAGGGGCTCTGTCTGGGGAAAGGCGATGCCGTCCCGGACAACGATATTCCAAATCTGTGTCATAGCGGCCACGTCCGCCGGTGTATACAGTCTCGTTTGCATGCTCTGATACCTTCCTTTTCGTTTGCTCGTATGTAGTATACCACGATCGTCCCGGTTTTGCAAGGGTCTGTTTTTTGGGGAACTGTGATGGCATTGCCGTGATCCGTACCCTGCTGCCTTCCCTTTTTTCCGAAACAAAAAATTTTTCGAAAGAATTTGCCCAATGCTATTGCATTTACGGAGAGAATATGGTACAATAGATAGGCTAAGTGGTTTTATAAGGGTACTTTTGTGCCCATTCTATTGTCCCAAAAACACAACGCAGAGTATGGAGGCTATTATGCAAGTCGCAATTGGTATTATTCTGATCATCGCCGCTATCTTCCTGGTCGTTGCTGTACTGATGCAGAACGGCAAAGACCACAATCTGTCCGGTACCATCGCCGGTGGGGCTGAGACCTTCTTCGGAAAGACCAAGGGCTCTACCCTGGACAAGAAGCTGTCCAAGCTGACCACCATCGTTGCTATCGTTTTCTGTGTGCTGGTGCTGGTGTCCTACCTGATGCAGGATACCACCGACTTCGGCAACCTGATGAGCAACGTGGCTCTGGATACCAGTGCTGCCGAGACCGTTGCCGGTGAAGACATCGCCGCTGTAGACGATGCCGCTGACGTGGATGCCGATGCAGATGCAAACGCTGACGCAGCGGAAGGCGAAGGCGAAGGCGCAGACGCAGAATAAGATCGAAACATGCCGAAAGCGGGACTCACGTGGGTTCCGCTTTTTTGTGAAGAAAATGAGAAAAACCACAGAAAGGATGCAGCATTTGACAAATAAGAAAAATACGTTACTCAAAAGAAAAGAGCCGCTGGACGACGACACCACCGGCATTCGCACCCGCAAGGTACGGTTCACCGGCGGCGGCTTCGCATTTCCCACACCCGACACGGACGAAAAACCGGCTCGCAAGCGGCAAAGCACCGGGCGAGATGCCATCATCGTAGAAGGCAAGCATGGGCATGGACTCACCCACACCAACACGCTGACCCCGGAGTCCCTCGAAAAGCGCAAGAAGACCAAGCGCACTCCGGCGGATGGAATGCCGGATCCGTCGCAAAAGCCCGGCAAGCCCAGTAAGCCCAGTAAGCAAAAGCAAAAGCAAAGCAAGCCCGCCCCCATCATCGTAGAAGCACCGGAGAAGGTGGAGGTGCAGGAGAAGGTCAGCACGCAAAAGGCTGTCGCCGAGACGGTGTCGGAGGTGCGCCCGATGCAGATGGATGTGACCGCCACGGAAGTCCCCCAGGCAGCTGCTGTACCGGCGCAGGAAAATGCGACTGCCGGAAACACCAAGAAAAAGAAGAAAAAGAAGACCACACCCGTGGCGGAACCGATCGTAACAGAAGCGGGATCGGTTGAAGATACAGAACCGACGAAGACTACACCTGTAGAAGAAGCACCTGCTGTGGATCCTTTGGAAAACGGTGAGGAGATGATCGAGCAGACCATCCAGGAGCTGGTCGCCAATACCACCGAAAAGGCCAAGGCAAAGAAGAAAAAGAAGAAGAAAAAAGCCGCCACGATCCCGGACGAAGCAGCCCAGCCTGCTCCCCAGCCCACCAAGAAGGCGCAAAACGGGGACAAGGGGATCGAGTGTCGGTTCAGCTACAGCGGTCGTGGCTTTGGCTTTGCCGTTCCCGTAGATCCGGCAGACAGCGTGGGGTCGGACATCTTTATCTCCCCCCGTGCCACCCAGGGTGCTATGACCGGGGATGTGGTGCTGGTGCGGCTGATCCGGCGGCCGGGGATCAAAAACGGGTCTACTGTACACAGCGTGGAGGGCGAAGTGGTCGGGTTCCGGGAACGCACCGTGGAGGCCATCACCGGCAAGCTGACCGTCGCCGCAGACTATGCCATGGTCAAGCCGGACAACGACAAGCTGCGGGTGCTGGTGTATGTGCCGCTGGCCGACTGCGACATGCTCGGTGCCAAGAACGGCGACAAGGTGGAGGTCGTGCCCGACGGCGAACCCTGCTTCACCCGCTCCCGCTCCATCACCATCACCCGGAGACAGTCCAAGGGCTTCCCGGAGGAAGAAATGCCCTTCTTTGACACCAAGGGACGGCTTGCGACACTGTTCGGCAGTGGCACCAGCCGGGAGGCCAACTATGCCTCCATCCTCCATGCCAGCGGGATCCGTACGGAATTCCCTCCCTATGTGAAGCGTGCAGCCAAGGCAGCCGCAGAACAGCCGCTGACCTATGTGGGTCGGGTGGATCTGCGGGATCAGATCATCATGACCATCGATGGCGCCGATGCCAAGGACCTGGACGATGCCATCTCCCTGCGGAAGAATGCAGAGGGCGACTGGGTATTGGGCGTACACATCGCAGACGTGTCCCACTATGTGCCCTACGATTCCTGCGTGGAAAAGGAGGCCAGAGTCCGGGGCACCAGCGTGTACTTCACGGACAAGGTGATCCCCATGCTGCCGGAGGAGCTGTCCAACGGTGCCTGCTCCCTGAACGCCGGGACAGACAAATACGCCCTGACCTGTGAGATCACCCTCGATCCAAACGGCCAGCGCAAGAAGGTGGAGATCTACAAATCCATCCTGCGCAGTGCCGTCCGTGGGGTGTACAGCGAAGTCAATCGGCTGCTGGACAACGCCTCGTTGTTGGGTAACCAGTCACTGGGTAACCAGTTGCTGGATATTGGTGAACCGGAGGCAGCTCTGGTGGAGAAATACCGGCTGGTGCTGCCCATGCTGCGGGAGCTGCACACCCTATATGGGGTGCTGTACAAGCGAGCCAGTGACCGGGGTGCCATGGAGCTTGCCGATGCCGAAGCACAGATCGTGCTGGGTGCCGATGGGTATCCGGTGGAGATCCTGCGCCGGGAACGGGGAGACGCGGAAAAGATCATCGAGCAGTGTATGCTGCAAGCCAATATGGCGGTGGCAGAGACCCTGCGAAAGCTGGAGCTGCCTTGCCTGTACCGGGTACACGATACGCCGGACAAAGAGAAGCTCCGTGGCTTTGCCATCTATGCCCACAACCTGGGGCTGCCCACCTTCGGGCTCACGGCGGACAACGGGTCGGAGGAAGTGGGGCTGACGGAGAAGCTCATGGGGATCATTGCCGAAGCCAACCGCCGGGGGATCGGGGACATTGTGTCCTCCATGCTGCTGCGGTCTATGATGAAGGCAAAATATGTGGCAACGCCCGGTGCCCACTTTGGGTTGGGTGCGGAGACCTACTGCCACTTCACCTCCCCCATTCGCCGGTACCCGGACCTGTTCGTCCACAACGTGCTGACGGCCGTGCTGCCCTACACCGACAATGGTCGGCTCCGTGCAGATACGAGCCTGCCGCCGGAAGCCTTCCCGCAGACCTTAGCCACAGCGGCACCGGAGCGTGGTATATCCTCGTCGGAGACCGAGATCAATGCCCAGCAGGCCGAATGGAAGATCGAGGATCTGTACATGGCGTTGTACATGGCCGACAAGGTGGGGCAGATCTTCGATGTGACGGTGGTATCCGTGATGAAGTTCGGGCTGTTCGTCCAGTGCGAAAACCTGGTGGAGGGGATGATCCCCACGCCGCTGTTCCCGGATGCGGTGGTCAACGAGGCCTTCTGCACCCTGCGATCCTGCGGTGCGCTGTATACGCTGGGCACCAAGATGCAGGCACGCCTTGTGGAAGCCGACCCTGCCAGCGGCCGGATCACCTTTGCCCCTTTGCAAACTGTATAACAGACGAAAGCCTGCCAAAAGCGGTGGAGAACATGCTCTGCCGCTTTTTTCATGCAAAAATGTACCCCCGATTTTGTGGGATCGGGGGATGGGGGAGCTATTGCTTATCGCATTTGCACACCGGTGGCTGTGATCACAAGCTCTGCCACGCCGGGTTGCAGGTTCCATTCGCCGGTGGTGGTGTCCTGGGTGTAGGTGGCGGCGGGAACGGCGATGGTGCCGGTGGTGGTGAACTGGCCTGTGGTATTGTCGTAGGTGTAGTCGGTGCCTTCTGTCCAGGGCTGACCGGCGTAGGTGACGGTGAGGCCGGTGGCGGTGGTCTCAAAGGTATCGGCGATCACGGCTTCGTCGGCGGCTGTCACCGGTGTATTGCCCGTGTTCTGGATCACAAAGGTGTAGGTGACCGTACCATTGTCCGTGATCACAGCGGGGCAAATGGCCTTGGTGATGGTCAGTGCCGGGCTGTCCTCTGCCGTGATGGTCTCGGTAGCGGTCAGCGAGGTGGTCATACCGCCGCCGGTCAGGGTCGCTGTGTTGCGGATGGTGGAACCGGAGGCCGGTGGTGCATAGCGGTTGACCACGGCACTGTAGATCACCAGCAGATTTCCCCCGGCCGGCACGGTCAGCCCGGCGATGGTCAGCGGTGCGGTGACGGTGGGGGTCTGTTGCAGGGTGCCGTTTTCGTATACCAGCACGGAGTCCTCCACATAGGTCAGCGGGGTCAGGGTGGTCTCGCCAAAGGTGTAGGCACCTAAGTCATCGGTGAGGGTCAGGTTCGTGTACGGAGCGGTGCCGGCGTTGCGGATGCTGACGGCGTAGGTCACGGTGTCCCCCGGCACATAGGCCCCACGGACTGCGGTTTTGGTCAGCTGCAAAACCTCGGTGATCTCTCCTTGTACCACATTGGAGTTGATCACGGTATTGCCAAGAGACAGGGTCGCCCGGTTTTGAAAGGTTGCCATTTTTTGTTTCCTCCTGCTTTTGGGGTACGAGATAGACACGCTATAGCGTGCTATTGACACACATTTGCGTCTATGGACAGTATATGCAGAGGGGAGATGCAAAGTTAGAAATACGATTGACACGCCGCAATAATTTGTTCGCAAATTTGTTTCAGCTAAAATACATAAATTCAGGCATGGATTTTTCCGCATCTATATAAATATAATTTTTCTTTTGAACAGATGTTGACAGCACAACATAAATCGTGTACAATAGAGTTACAAGAAACGGTAATACATGGCGTACACAGTCGAGAGGAATTCTGCATCCAAACTTGATCGTGCAAACCATTGTTACATAAATCTTATTTTCATGGAGGCTCAATATGAAAAGAGTTCTTACGTACGTTCTGGCAATCTTGATGTTGTAAGTATGTTTCACCAATACTGTATTGGCAGACGTTCCTTCTCTTGAAGACGATATTGTAGCATCATGAGATTTGACAGCTGAGAGAGAATCCATCCTCGAAATGCTTTCTTTCGTAGAGATGGACAAGGAAGCAATTGGCTTAGGTGATACCGATTTTGAGATGCTGGAAATCGGTAACAAAATTTATCGGTATGCTTTGACCGATGAAGGTGCAGAACAAACAGGATATTCATATCCTATCTTTTACGATGATGAAATCGTAATGGTTGCTACGAAGGATCAAAGTAATCAGATTCAAATCAGCACCTATGAAGCAGATGTGATTCGAGAGCATGAACTGGATAGCGTTGCACTGGTGTACGCAGCTGACGATATGTACTTGTATGATGGTATAACATGGATACTGGTGAACGAGTACGAAGACGAAAGCGAAGACAGGGTAACTTTGGATGACTTCATTGATAGCAACACAATTCAAATGATGTCTCAAGAAAGTCCTGTATTTATTGTAACAAATACATCTGACAGAGAATCACTGAACTATTCTGCTGTTTCGGATGTGTTATCTACCAGAAGCACAAACGCATATTATTCTTGTACAGTCGATTTCTTGTATCAAAACTATTCTTATGACTGTTGGGCTGCAACTGTTGCCATGGTAACCAATTATATGACTAACACATCTTATAGCACGCAAGATGTGTTTGATTCATACAATTATGACAGTTCAACCGCTCCCAATTACATTCAATTGGCTACAATCATTCGTTCAGATTATTCATGTGGTAATTACTATGGGAAATCGTATTCTCCTACGGACAGTACAATCAAAACAAATATGATTAATTACAGTCCTGTTGTGGGTTGTTTTAGATTGGCTGGAAGCAGTACAACTGGCCATGCAACGGTAATAGATGCGTATAGCACTTCCGGTTACATTCGTGTGTGTGACCCTTCTGCAGGACGAGTTTACGTATACCGAAATACAACCGATGAATACCAAAATTATTACGGTGAATATACATACGAAAGTCCCAGCTCTGGTAATTTGTTGATTCTGGAGAAATATATTTCCATATATTGAGGAGATTCCATATGGCAAAACGGTACAAAGTTACGTTAACCTTATGCATCATTGTAATCGTGCTTCTTGCCGTGGTTGTTGCATTGCAAGTCTACATGACTACCGGTTTTACTTATGAATCATTTCGTTCCATCGAAAAGCGTAATGATATTGAAAAATATACCTATACGTTGGGGGTACACGAGGTGGAATATGAGTTGCCTTCCTCTGATATGGATTTCTTCTCATGCGTATACGGATTGCGATTGTATTTTCCCTATAGCTGGATCTCCTGGAAAGATGAAATGACATTGGGCGGTGGAAACCAGGTATTGAAAGTATATATGGCAAATGGGGAAATACACACGATCTGCCCTGGTAGATCGACCTCCTTTTTCGGACGAGAACTGGGAACCGTTACCATCGATGGTGTCACATATGTAACGGACTACTGGTATTGCAACGCTCTATCGAATATGCTTGGATGTTACTATCACGATAGATTGGATTATGTGAAGGAAGTATCTTAAACACTCTGTATCAAAAACTTATCTTCATAAAAATGGAGATAGGCTTTTTTTGCTCCCGTAGCATTAAAGCTTTCTCCAAAATCCCCTCTTGACAAATCCCGCCAAACATGATACACTGATACCGTACAAAAACCTACCTTAACGTATTGGAGGACTACACATATGATGATCACTGTGATCGGCAGAGGACATGGCGGCACCCGGTCTATGTCCCACACCTTAACGGCCAGCGGCGTGTTTATGGGCGAACCCCTGAACAAGTCCGGCGACCTGATCCCACCGGAGCAGATGTACGATGCCTGCCGGGTATTCGCACACTATGTAGACTATCTGGGCAACAACAAATGGGACTTCTCCCGTGCCCTGACCTGCGAGATCCCCCAGGAATTCAAGACCCTGATCGAGGGCTTTCTCCATTCCGTGCTGGAATCCAAAGCGGAAAACAAGGGCTGGAAGATCCCGGAGACCACGCTGGTCTATCCCTGGATCGTGCGGATGTTCCCCGACATCCAGTACATCCATTGGGTACGTGACCCCCGTGACTGCATCTTAGGCGCACACGTGACGGACGACCTGAACACCTTTGGCATCCAGTACGACAAGACCGACGATATCCGCACCAATCGTGCCATCAGCTGGTACTACCAGAGAGAGATCATGCACGCCACCCCCGCTCCGAAGAACCTGATCTCCGTGCGCTTCGAGGATATGGTGTTCCATCAGGACGAGACCTTAGCCAGACTGGAAAAGTTCCTTGGCATCCCCATGGCGAAGATCGAGATGCGCCCCGACTCCGTAGGCCGGTACAAGACCGACGACGGCGTGCATATGTTTGACTTCTTCCGGGCCGAAATGGACGAGCTGGGCTACGAGGCAGAATAAATGCTGACACATCGTGGGATCGTGATCCATGCGGCGGATGCGCTGACGGACTATTGGGCAGATCGGCTCACCGGCGAAGGACTGCACCTGAATGTGGTGGGGATCCATCCCGCCGGCGGTACCGATGCGCACCAGACCATGGAGGAAGCCATCCATATGCTCGACACCCAAGAATGGGCAAGGTTCCAAAGTCGTATGGAGGTAGCCGGGATCGAGATCGAATTTGAGATGCACGCCCTGTCCTGGATGCTGGAACGGGACAAATTTGCCACGCACCCCCACTGGTTCCGCATGGACGAAAGCGGACAGCGCACACCCCAGTTCAACTGCTGTGTCAGCGAACCGGATGTGCTGGACTATATCCGAGAACGGGCCTGTGCGCTTGCCAAAATTTTCGTGCCCACCACCGGGAAGTACCACTTCTGGATCGACGACGTGGCCTCTGCCGGGTGTATGTGCGAAAGGTGCCGCGGGCTGACCCCGTCGGATCAGTGTATGCTGCTGACCAACGCCATTGCAGAGGGATTGGAAGCCGGCAGACCCGGTGCCCGTCAGAGCTATCTGGCGTATTGTGCTACCCTGGTACCACCGACCATCGCACCCCGGCACAATGTATTTTTGGAATACGCACCCATCCACCGGGATCACGACCGACCGCTGTTTGACGAAGGCTGCGACCTGAACCGGGCAGAAACGGCCACACTACCGGCACTGCTCGACCTCTTTGGCAAAGCGGATGCCAAGGTGCTGGACTATTGGATGGACAATTCCCTCTTCTCCGGCTGGCAAAAACCACCTAAGGAATTCCATCTCCGGGAAGGTGTATGTCAGGCAGACGTGGCAGCATACCGGAAGTTGGGCTTTGACTCCGTGACTTCCTTTGGTTGCTATCTGGGCGAAGACTATGCTACGCTGTATGGCAACGCTGCCCTTTGTGGGTACGACCGGATTTTGTGGGAAGGATAATATTTATGGAAAAGTACGCTTGTATTGCAGGATATGGGCGTACTTTTGTTGGTTGTATGCAACCGGAGCAATCCTTCCAGTACATACACACCTATCCGGTATGTTCCATGACCAGGTATCCCTTCTGCCGGCACATCCCCTATCGTTTATTCCCATACTGTTTACAATTTCATCATTGACAAGTCAACTTTTCTATGGTACAATGGTATCTACGTGAGTGCCCCCATGGGTACAAGCGCAGATACCTTTTTTCGATTCAAAAAACATTATTCATTTTTCATTATTCACTATTTACTTTCCCAATGAGGTTTCTCCAATGTTATCCTATGACGACCGCTTCCTGCGGTTTTCCTTTGCCATCGACCGGATCGCCAAAAGTCTCCAGCGGATCAAAAACGAGAAGCTGGCCCGGTTCGATCTGCGGAGCATGCACCTGATGTGCCTGTTCCAGTTAGACAAGCATCCCGAAGGGCTCACCGGTGCGGAGCTGTCCCGGAACTGCCAGGTGGATAAAGCCTTTGTGTCCCGTGTGACGGGCGAGCTGTGCCGGGCCGACTACATTTCCTACAGTGACCGGGAGGGTTCCCGATACAACAACAAATTCATCCTGACCGATGCCGGCAAGGCTGCTATGGGACAGATCCGGATCATTTTAGAGGACGCTGTCACCCAGATCACCGCCGGGATCACCGATGAGCAGCTATTGCAGTTTTACCAGATCTTAGAGCAGCTGGACAATGGCCTGAGCCGATTCTCTGAGGGGCGCACGGATGCCGTGTCCACAAAGGCCGCCCTGTGATACACCGATTCTCTACCTTATACTATAATACAAACATAAAAATGGGAGATACTGCCATGAAGAAGCAACATACCGTCCGCAGCCACAAAAAGCGGGAGCGGATCTACAATACCGTTGAAAATATATCCCAGTTCTGCCAGTCTCTGGAAAGCTGGGGAGACAAGACCATGTACGTTTGGAAGGAAAAGGGCGAGAAAAAGACCCTGACCTACACCGAATTCACCCATATGGTCTACCGCTTTGCCGATGGACTGCTGCGGGTCTGCGGCAAAATAGACCCCTCCCTGTCCGTATGTCTGAACGAGAACGTCCGGATCGGGATCGTGGGAGAGACCTCGCCCATGTGGGTGGCCTCCTATTTGGGTACCCTGCTGGCGGGCGGCGTGGCGATCCCCATGGACAAGGAGCTGGATCCCGCTGTGACCCGGGATTTTCTCTCCTCCGTGGATGCCATGTGCCTGATCCATTCCGCTTCTATGAACGAGGTCTTCCACGATCTGGCCTCTGACCATCCCTCCGTGCGCTTCACCGTTTCCTTTGATCCGGCTGAGGATGCACCGGAGACCTGCTATGGCTTTGATACGCTTTTGACCATGGGAACGAGCGCCGGCGCGGACGTAGCGGCTATGCGGGAGGCACTGCTTGCGCTGCCCATCGACCAGGAGCGGCTGGCGGAAATGCTGTTCACCTCCGGCACCACCGGCTCCTCCAAGTGCGTGATGCTGAGCCAGAAGAACATCTTTGCCGCCGTCACCTCTGCCGATGCCACCGTGGATTTCAGCTCCGACGACGTGCTGGTATCCGTGCTGCCCATCCACCACACCTACGAGCTGTGCTGCATGATGGCTGCCGTGAACCTGGGCTGCATGATCTGCATCAACGATTCTCTGCGGCATGTGCTCAGCAGCTTCAAGGAATACAAGCCTACCGGGCTGGTGCTGGTGCCGCTGTTCGTCAACACCATGTACAAAAAGATCCTGTCCGAGGCAAAGCGGTCCGGGAAGGACAAGGCGCTCTCCGGCGGTATCAAGCTGGCGGGCGTGCTGAACCGGGTGGGTATCGATGTGTCCGACAAGCTGTTTGGGGACGTGCGTGCGGCCTTCGGTGGACGACTGAACAAGATCATCTGCGGCGGTGCGGCGCTGGATCCCGCTTTGATCCCCACCTTTGAAGCCTTCGGGATCTCTTTGTACGAGGGCTACGGGATCACCGAATGTGCGCCCCTACTTGCCGTTACGCCTTACTTCAAGCGGAAGTGCGGTTCCATTGGGCCCTCTGTTCCCTGCTGTGAGGTGCGGATCACCGGGTCGGATCTGACCGAGGACGGCCACATCACCGGCGAGATCCAGGTCAAGGGCGACAACGTGATGCTGGGCTACTACAACGCACCCGAAGCCAATGCCGCTGCCTTCACGGACGATGGCTGGTTCCGGACCGGAGACGTGGGCTACATGGACAAGGACGGCTACATCACCATCACCGGCCGAATGAAGTCCGTGATCGTGCTGGACAACGGCAAGAATGTGTTCCCGGAGGAGATCGAGGAATACCTGGGCAAGATCGACCTGATCGCCGAATCCGTGGTGGTGGGACGGGTGGAAGAGGACGGCTCCACCAAGCTGACCGCCGTGATCTTCCCGAACCAGGAGGCCTTTGCGGAAAAGTTCGCCGGCGTGGATACGGACATCTACAAGGAGATCCAGAAGGAGATCACGGCACTGAACAAGCGGCTGCCCTCCTTCAAGCAGATCCACAAGTTGGAGTTCCGCAAGACCGAATTTGAGAAGACCTCTGCCAAAAAGATCAAGCGTTTCCTGGTGTAAAACAAGCTTTATTGGTTTCATATATTTGTTTGTTGCATTATTTTGTCATATATGCCAAAACCACCCTGGATTTATTGGTATATCTGTCCATTGATTTACGTTCACAAAAATGATATAATACTGACATAGCAGGGTGGATGCTGTCTGTCCTGCCATACAAAAATGTCTATTTGTATTAGGAGACAACTATTATGAAAAAGCTTGCTTCCCTGCTGCTGGTTGCTATGCTGGCCGCTACCATGATCGCTCCTGTTGCCGCTGCCGACACCACCGATGTTCTGATGGGCACCCCTGTTGTTGACGGTGAACTGGACGAGATCTACACCCAGTCTGCTACCCAGACCCTGGGCAACCCTGCTTTCTACAAGTGGGATTGGGACGGTGACGTAGATATGTCCGCTACCTCCTACTTCCTGTGGGACGACGACTATCTGTATGTTGCTGTTGTTGTTACCGACTCCGACGTGATCAGCATTGGCGCTGACATCTATGCCGACAACCCGACCAACTGGCAGGCTGATGCCACCGAGCTGTGGTTCGACGAAGGCGCCGGCAAGTGGAAGACCCATGGTGAAGGTACCGGTCTGACCTTCTTTGTACAGAACGTAGACGGCACGCCTTCCTTCGAATCCGCTGACTGCAAGTACGCTACCTCCGAGACCGCTGACGGTTACATCGTAGAGTACGCTATGCCCGTTGCCAACCTGGAAGTTGGTGGTACCATCAACATGTCCATGCAGGTCAACGATATGGTCACCCACGATTCTCACCCCGGTACCGGTTACGCTTCCGGTTCTCAGGCTGCTGACATCACCCTGACCTTCTCCGACGAAGAGGTTTCCTATCCCGAACCGGAGACCGAAGCTCCCGCCGAAACCGAAGCTGAAGTAGTAGACGCTGCTGTTGAAGCGCCCGCTGCTCCCCAGACCTTCGACGCTGGTATCGTAGCCGCTGTTGCTGCTATCGTATCTGCCGCCGGTTATGCAGTTTCCAAGAAGAGATAAATGCATCTCCTTTCTGATAGCAAAAAGCTCCCGTTTTTCCTGCGGGAGTTTTTTGTCCGTCTATCGAATTCTTATTTTTACGGAGGATCCTTTCATGCGTAAGATCACCACCACCCTGCTGCTGCTCTCGATGCTCCTCTCGCTGGCTGCCTGTGGACAAACAGAGGCTGAGACCACCGGCACCGCAGACACCACCGCTTCCACCACCGACGCCACCGTCACCGAGACCGAGGAAACACGTGCCATGCACCAGATCCCGGATACACTGGACTTTGGCGGCACCACCTTCAACATCGCCTATCCGGAATGGCAGGGCTATCGGTTCTACTTCTTTGCCGATGAAGCCACCGGGGACGCTATGAACGATGCCATCTTCACCCGTACCATCCAGACCGAGGAATACCTGAACGTGGACCTGACCCAGTACAATGCCGGGTACATCGCCGACGTGGTAGCCGAAGCCAAAAAGGCCATCAGTGCCGGAGACGATGTGTACCAGCTGGTTCTGCTCCACTGCATCCAGGGCGTATCGGAGCTGGTCACCGGGGGGATGCTGTACAACTACGACGACCTGCCCAACGTGGATCTGACCGCCGATTGGTGGAACCGGGACCAGATGGACGTGCTGCGGCTGGGCTCGAACACCTACTTTGGCGTGTCCGACTACATGATCCCCTGCCCCTATGCGGTATATTTCAACAAAAATATCGTCACGGACTATGGCATGGACAATCCCTATGAGCTGGTGTACGAAGGCAACTGGACCCTGGACACCATGATCGACATGGCGCTGGAATTCACCAGAGATATAAACGGGGACGGGCAGATGGATCCGGACACCGACAACTACGGCCTGTCCGCCACGGAGACCTCCAAGTATCTGAGCGTCCAGACCGGCTGTGACCAGTTCCTGACCCGGAAGAACGACAGCGGTCGGGTGGAGCTGGCACTGAACACGGAGAAGACCATCTCCATCATCGAGAAGATGCACAAGCTGACGGAAAAGAACGGTGCTGTATTCAAGCCCACCGCCGAGGACGAATCTGCCCAGTTCGACTTTGACTCCGGCAGACTGCTGTTCCGTCTGGACACCATCGCCAGTGCCGTGCTCTTCCGGGACTACGAGATCGACGTAGGGATCCTGCCCTACCCCAAGTACGATGCGGAACAGGAGAATTACATCTCCATGGACTGGGGCGGTCTGATGGCAGTACCGGCTACGGTACAGGATCCGGCAATGGTAGGTGCCGTACTGGAGCTGCTGTCCTGGTACAGTGCCGACACGGTGATCCCGGCGTACTACGATGTGCTGCTGGCGGGCAAGCTGGCCAGAGACGAGGACTCCCGTGCCATGATGGACATTCTGTTTGACACCATCGCCTATGAGGTGGGTGTAAACTACTTCGCCTTCTCCAGCGGCTTCAGCTCCATGTACAACCCCATTGCCGAGCTGGTGATCAACAGCGATTCCGGCGACTTTGCCTCCTGGTACGCCAAGAAAGAAAAATCGGCCATCTCCACCATCGACACCTTCTACAAGGGTCTGGACAAGATCGAGAACTGACATATCCCACACCGCTTATTCTATTTGGGGATCGGCGGTGTTTTTTTGCACAAAAATATAGGTGTAATTTTGTGCAAATACACAATATTTCTTTCGTTCATTTTTTATTCACTACCCCCCCTAAAGCCGTTCACAATTTTATGCTATAGTGACGTTTGAACAAATTCTGCTGGAATCAAAGAAGGGATTTTTATGAATAAGTATCCCCCGGCTCAGCCGGGGGTTTTACAGTTACCGGGCATAGCCCTAT
>CAYXBQ010000027.1:0-22255 GCA_964463375.1 uncultured Ruminococcus sp.
ACTTCCGTGATTAATACATCGCCCACATCGTGGAAAAGAAGTGTCCCGCCGGCGTGTGCAAGAAGCTGCTGTCCTACAGCATCGATCCCGACAAGTGTAAGGGTTGTACCCTGTGCTCCAGAGTATGTCCCGCCGGTGCCATCAACGGTAAGGTCAAGGAACCTCACGTTATCGATACGACGAAGTGCGTAAAGTGCGGCGCTTGTATGGAAAAGTGTAAGTTCGGCGCAATCTCTAAGAAATAAGGAAGGATACACAGTATGAACATGATTAACGTGAAGATCAATGGTGTGGAATATTCCGTACCCGCCGGCAGCACCGTTCTGGAAGCCTGCAAGTACGCCAATATCGATATTCCCACCCTTTGCTACCTGAAGGACATCAACGAGATCGGTGCCTGCCGTCTGTGCCTGGTGGAAGTGACCGGCGCAAGAGGCATGGTGGCTGCCTGTGTATATCCCGCCGCCGATGGCATGGAGATCCAGACCAACACCCCCAAGGTACGTGCTGCCAGAAAGACCAACCTGGAGCTGGTGCTGTCTGCCCATGAAAAGAAGTGCCTGACCTGTATCCGTTCCACCACCTGCGAACTGCAGAAGCTGGCTCAGGAATACAAGGTTGACGAGGATCGCTTCTGCTACACCGATAAGGCTGAAAAGAAGCCCCTGGACCTGTCCTCTCCCTCTATCATCCGGGACAACAACAAGTGCATCCTGTGCCGCCGCTGCGTAGCTGCTTGTACCAAGATGCAGGGCATCGGTGCGATCGGCGCTACCAACCGTGGCTATGACACCGAGATCGCTCCTTCCTTCGAAAAGGCTCTGGCAGATACCTCTTGTATCAACTGCGGTCAGTGCATCGTGGCATGTCCCGTTGGCGCACTGTACGAAAAGGACGACACCCAGAAGATCCTGGACGCTATCCACGATCCTTCCAAGCACGTGGCGATCTGCTGCGCTCCCTCTGTACGTACCGCTATCGGCGAATGCTTCGGCTACGAACCCGGTACCGATACCCAGGGTAAGATGGTTGCCGCACTGAAGGCACTGGGCTTCGACGGCGTATACGACATGAACTTCACCGCTGACCTGACCATCATGGAAGAAGCGCACGAGTTCATCAGCCGTGTACAGAACGGCGGCGTGCTGCCCATGATCACCTCTTGCTCTCCCGGATGGGTCAAGTACTGCGAACACTACTTCCCGGATATGATCGAAAACCTGTCCTCCTGCAAGTCTCCGCAGCAGATGTTCGGCGCTATGTATAAGTCCTACTTCGCTGAAAAGATGGGCATCGACCCCAAGGACATCGTATTCGTATCTGCTATCCCCTGCACCGCTAAGAAGTTCGAAGTGGGCAGAGACGGTCAGTCCAACGACGGTCTGGCAAATGTAGACATCGCTGTGACCACTCGTGAGCTGGGTCGTCTGATCGAACAGGCCGGTATCGACTTCAAGTCTCTGGATGACGCTGCCTTCGATACGCCCATCGACATCGGTTCCGGTGCCGGTGCCATCTTCGGTGCTACCGGTGGTGTTATGGAAGCTGCTCTGCGTACCGCTTCCGAAGTGCTGACCGGCAAGCCCCTGGAAAAGGTGGACTTTGAAGAAGTTCGTGGTACCGAAGGTATCAAGTTCGCTTCCTACAAGATCGGCGATCTGACCGTGAAGGTGGCAGTTGCTTCCGGTACGGCCAACGCCAACAAGCTGCTGAAGGGCGTACAGGACGGTACCTACGACGTACAGTTCATCGAGATCATGGCATGTCCCGGCGGATGTGTCAACGGTGGTGGTCAGCCCATCCAGCCTGCTGTAGTGCGGAACAACATCGACCTGCGTAAGGTTCGTGCCTCCGTTCTGTACAACGCCGATGCCAAGCTGCTGGAATACCGGAAGTCTCACGAAAACCCGATCATCAAGAAGGTTTACGAAGAATTCCTGGGCGAACCCAACAGCCACAAGGCTCACGAGCTGCTGCACACCCACTACATTCCGAGAGGTCTGTAAGATAAATGGATCCCTTATGGGGTCATGATATACAAAAAAGCTCCTACCAAGGTGGGGGCTTTTTTGGTGGGAAAAGTATTTGTTGTAAGAATAACGGAATTATTTGGTATAAGTAGCTAAGATTACAAAGCGAATTTATGCAATATACACATAATAATTACAGTTGTAGAGAAAAAACAAATCATATAAATACGCATTGCAATTGCATGAAAAATATGGTATACTAAATTCGGGAGGTGATATATGGAAAATGATAACAGACATCTATGTGAAGACATCTTGCTACGACGGTTATAGTAAAGTAAACGCTACGGAAAAATATTGAAACATGGAGGAACGAAAATGAAAAAACAATGGATCCTGTGGCTCGTACTGGTGCTGACGATCGTATCCTGCGGTGTGGTATATGCCGTAGAGATATTGCCTGATACGACTGAAGCAGAAGCGTATGCAGAGGCATTGGTGGCAGGGGATGTTTGTGCAGAACATCTTTTGCAGAACTGTGAGGAATGCGAGCGTGCAACGTATACAAGGGAATGCCCTATGTGTGGGACAGTGATGACGCGATGCTGTGACGAGGATGTGGCAGATAAAGAAATATACACAACGTGTAATGTGAAAACGCATCCTGATAATTGCGATAATATACAAACGTGGTGTTGGAATTATTATTTTTGTAAGAATTGTGGACACAATACGAGAGGAACTGCACCAGATGATAAACATCTTGAATCTTATGATCACAATATGTGTAATTGTGATACAAAGTGCAAGGATAACACATATTGTCACCTGACAAGACTGTGCGTTCTCAAGGGAAATTGTAAAAAGGAACAAGGTTTGCCAACAGCAGAGGAATTGCAACAGATGAGAGCATCTGCGGAACAGGTACCCGATGGTACAGAGCACACCTACGAAGAAGCAGTGGTAGCAGGAGACTTTTGTGAAGTACACGGTATTTTCGGTTGTGATATTGCCATCGAAACGGATGATGAATAAATGATCCCGAAACGGATCTGTTTCTACATGTAGATGAACCAGATCCGTTTTGGATATTGTATTGACTTTCCACGCAAGATATGGTATAGTATATGTGAAGATACACCACATCCAGGAGGTCTCTATGCAAAAATGTATTCATGCACTTGTATTGCTATCGCTTGTTCTGTGTGCCTGCTCCAAGGATACCATACCGGAGACGACACAAGTGGAACCCGATACGATGGGATCGAGTGAAATACAGGAAGGGGCAGAGCCTGTTTCCTATGGTGGTATAGTGGAGTGCCCGATCCATTCTATCGATTATCATTCTTTCGATTCTGCATTCATCGAATATGTAGGAGAGGAAGCATTTTCTGCATGGATCGATGCCCAGACGGATACATTGGGTACCGGAGAGTGTCTCTTTGGATATGGTTTCCCGGATTTTCTGGAAGCATTCTCCATTTCGGAAGAAGTGTACAAGGAACTCTACGAGGATGCCTTTGCCTACTATATGTATGACCATCCCGATGCGGAACTGATGTATCATGGCACAAAAGAGGAGATCGAAGCATGGTATCGCAAGGGAGAAGACAATGCGATCCGATTGGAAGAAAAGCAGTGTCTCATGGAATATGAACAGGCATTGGCAGAGCTGTCTTCTACGATCAGCACTGATACGATCAGCACTGATACAATCAGCGAAGAAATCGAACAGATCGTAGAAAAAATCAACAACGGAAAACAATACGTGCATATTGTTTTGGACGAAGGCAACGCTGTTTCTGTAATGCGGATTACAGACGTGTCAGAAGAAATCGAAATAGCCGTAGCGAATACAGAAGAAACAGAACCCCCGGATGTGGTTGTGGCGATAGAGGGAGAACCGTAAAAGGATAGAGTCAAAAAAGGATCTGATACCTCCAAGCATTTGCTTGTAGAGTTTCCAGATCCTTTTCCTTTATGTCGTTACGCCGTAGTTCATGCTGTTAAGCATTTACTACAGCGTTCTCGATCAGTGCATGCACTCTCGCTCTTGCGGTAGGCAGGTACGTATCCTCGTGGGGATAGCTTGCGAAGGTGATCGGCTCGATGCCTTCTTCCAGCGCCGCCAACACCGCTTCCTTGCCGCACAGTGCCTCTGCCAGCTTCAGCATACGGTTGTCCATCAGCGCCTCCGTGAATGCCTTCATGTGCAGAGAGGTGTATGGCTGCCCCTTCGGTCCGGGATATACCGCATAACCGTCCCCAGCCGGGAAGAAATACTGTCCGTCCGTGATGTAGAAGGGGTTGATCTCCTCAACAGAGAACTGGGAGTACCAGAAGTTGTAGCCCCACTGCAAGAATCCTTCAATACCGTACTTCCACATCTGCGCACCAATGATCCGGGTACGTGCCATGGGCATGGCAAGGAACCGGTTGGATACGTCTACGCACTGGCCGCAACAGTAGTAGGTCCACAGACCCTTGACGCCTGCTTCCAGGAAGGGCGTGATGTGGTTGGAGGCCGGGATGGGATTGGTCAGGGCACCGGTCTTGTAGAACTCGAAGTTAGACAGGGCATCCATGATGGTGTAGCCTTCCAGCAGATCGGCGATGCTTGCCTTGGCTGCCTTGTAGGCCTCCAGATGATCCAGCGAGGGCTCGTCGGAAATGTGGAAGATGCACCGCTTGTCAGCCCCGGCCAGAGACTTCATCTTGGTCAGGAATGCAGACAGGAACGCACGGAGGAAGGCGGTGTATTCGGCAGAGAGGGAGTCGGTGTCCCAGCCAAATACCTTTTCTTCCACACCGTTCACCTTGGCGATGATCTTCGGCGCATGCCCGGCACCCCACTGGGTGAACAGATGGGACACTTCAAAATATTCTACGCCACAGCGGTTGCACAGCTCCACCCATCTTTCCAGCTTGTCAAAGCCGAACTTCCAGCCGCTTTCAGTCTTTTCTACATCGATGAGCTGTACCGTGGGTCGCTCGCCACCCACAGCGGTATCCAGCGGCGGGGTGAATACGGGGGTCAGGATCATGTTGATGCCGTTGTCCACAGCGGTGCGGATGTAGTTTTCGATGATGCTCCAATGCTTTTCGGAGAACACCGGCACTTCATAGTAGGATGCCAGGCAGTCGCAGTGGAACCATTCCGTGACCTTCAGATCCTGCTTGGGCAGCGTGGCGGCGATGACCCGCAGGGTGACACGTGCTTCCACCATGGTCTGTCCCGCATTGGTGTTGAACCGGATGGTGATGGGATATTCGCCGGCGGCAGCGTGCTCCGGTACCTTTACGGTGACAAAGAGGGCTTGCAGCTCGTTGAATGCAGCAAAGACTCTGGCACCCTTTTCGATGGGGCACAGCAGGTCCGGGAACAGGCCGGGTTCCTTCCGCAGGTAGTTGTCGTCGTTGGCGTTGTGGTAGCAGGGCACCCGCACCGGTACCTGTTCCACGGTCTCGATGGTCATGGGCAGACCGCCGTCGTAGTCTAAGATCAGCTGACACTTGGGGTCGTGACCGGGATCGTCGGTGATATAGGCCACCTCAAAATGGTATTCTTCCCCCCGCAGCACGGTGTCGCTGAGCAGGATCGGCTTCTCGTCGAAGGACTGATCCATAAAGCACTTTTCGCTGGCAGGGATCGCTTTGATTCGTACAGGCATGATGTATAACTCCTTTTCAGGTTTTGTGTATGGTTGATTTTCACTGACCATCGCCCAGTGCCGCTTCGATCATTTGATGTACACGGCTGCGGACGGTGGGGATATAGCTGTCGTTATGGGGATAGACCGCGAAGGTGATGGGAGAGATGCCATCCTCTACCGCTGCCAGCACTGCCTCTTTCCCACACAGGGACTCTGCCAGACGGAGCATCCGCAGATCGTGGAGGGCTTCGGTGACGGCCTTCATGTGCAGGGAATTGTAGGGCTGTCCGTGGGGACCGGGGTATACGCCATAGCAGTCACCCGCCGGTACATAGCGGTTGCCGTCGTTTACCAGATAGGGATTGATCACTTCCCGAGAGCCCAGCGCATACCAGGAGTTGTAGCCCCACTGCAAAAATCCGGTGAGCTCGAACTTCCACAGCTGTACGCCTAAGATCCGGGTGCGGCTGCCGGGCATGGCCAAATACCGGTTGGACACGTCCACGTTCTGTCCACAGCAGTAGTAGGTCCACAGGTTCGGCACGTGGGCTTCTAAGAAGGGTTCGATGTGGTTGGAGGCCGGCACCGGCTGCTTCACCAGACCATGGGTATAGAAATCGAAGTTGGACAGGGCATCCATGGTGGGATAGTCCGCCAAAATATCGGACAGGGCATCGTAGGCCTTCTGGTACCGTTCCAGATGATCCAAAATGGGTTCGTCGGAAATGTGGAACAGACACCGCTTGTCGGCTCGACCCAGAGCCTTCATCTTGGTGATGAACGAGGTCAGCATGGCACGCAGGAAGGTCAGGTATTCCTCCGACAGCCCCTCCGTGTCCCAGCCAAAGACCTTTTCCTCTTTCCCGTTGACACAAGCTACGATCTTGGGCGCATGGGCCAGTCCCCATTGGGAGAACAGGTGGCATACTTCAAAATATTCCACACCGCAGCGGTCGCACATGGCAACCCACCGCTCCAGCCTGTCCCAACCGAACTGCCAGCGAACGGTGCCATTCTCTTCGATCCGCTGGATGTCGGCTAACTGCAAGGTGGGCCGCTCGAAGCCTACGTCGGTGTCCAGGGGCAGGGTGACGATGGGGGTCAGAATGGTGTTGATCCCGTTTTCCACGGCAGTGCGGATCAGGTTTTCCAGATATTCCCAGTGCTTATCCGAGAACACCTCCAGACCATATACGGAGGACACACAGTCGCAGTACAGCCAGTTGGTGTATTTCAGTTCTTGCCTCGGCAAAGTCGCCGGGATCACACGCAGGGTAAAGGTGGTGGAAAGCACGGTGTTGCCATGGGGGGCATCGGTGAAGCGCACGGTGATGGTGTGTTCCCCGGCCGGTGCATCGGTGGGGATCTTCACGGTCACATACAGTGCCTTCAGCTCCCCATAGGGTACGAACACACGGGCACCCTTTTCGATGGGACACAGCAGGTCGGGGTACAGGCCGGGGGTCTTTTTTAGGTAGTTGTCGTCCTGGTTGGTGGGCGTATGGTAGCAGGGCACCCGCACCGGGATCTGCTCTACGGTCTCCATGGTGCAGGGCAGGTCGCTGTCCCAGTCCAGCCACAAAATGGTCTTCGGATCGTGACCGGGTTCGGTGGTGGTGTAGGCCAGCTGAAAATGGTATTCCTCCCCTCGCAGTGCCGTGTCATAGGACAGCGTAGGCTTGGCGGCAATGGACTGCTCCATGAAGCATTTTTCGGTGCTGGGGATGGGTTTTAGATATATGGGCATGGGGTTTTCCTCCGTTTGTCATTGGCAATGTGTAGCGGATTCAATCAGTCGATTGACCTGTTGCCGCAGCTCGTGGCAGTAGTCCGGTGCATCCGGCAGGGTCTTGAAGGTCAGCTCGCCATATGGATCCACCAGTGCCTCCACTGCTTCTCGTCCGCATAAGGATTCTGCCAATTGCAGCGCACGCACGTCCTGCAAGGCCTCGGCGAAATAGTGCAGACGAATGCTTTCTTCCGGCTGTCCGTGCTTGCCGGGATAGACCAGGAACGCATCCCCCGCCGGACCAAAGAAGTTGCCTTCCGTGACAAAGTACGGGTTCACCACTTCCCGGGAGCCGTTGGAGTACCAGAAGTTGAAGCCCCAATGGAGGAAGCCTTTGCACTTCCACCGCCACAGCTGGGGCCCAATGATCCGGGTGCGGTCGCCGGACATGGACATGAACCGGTTGGAAATGTTTTCCACGGTGTCGCAGCAGTAGTAGGTCCAAAGCTCCGGCACATCCGCGGCTAAGAACGGCTCCATGGACATGGTCTCCGGCACCGGTACCGTGGTCAGACCTTCTGTATAGTATTCCACATCGGAAATGGCATCGATCCGGCGGTATCCCTCGATCAGGTCTGCCACCTCGGCCAGCAGTGCCTTATAAATGTCGATCCGTTCCAGATAGGGTTCGTCGGAAATGTGGAAGATACACCGCTTGTCTGCACCCAGCTCCCGCATTTTGGCAAGGAACGCCGTCAGCAGAGAACGGAGGAAATGCCGGTACCCATCGCTACGGGGATCGGTCTGGGTGGGGAAGACCTGGCGGTATACGACCGTGCCATCGGCTTCGGTGACATTCGCCATGACCTTGGGCACGATCAAATCGCAGCGGCCGTGGAATAGGTGGGTGATCTCGAAATATTCTGCCCCGCACCGGTCGCACATGGCCACCCACCGTTCCAGCTTGTCAAAGGCAAAGCGCCAGGTGTCCGTGCGGCTGTCGTACCACATATCGGCCAGCTGTACCGTAGGCCGTTCTGCACCGGGTTCGGTATCCCATGGGGGCGTGAACAGGGGCGTGGAGATGGCATTGGTACCGGTCTTGACCGCCAGACCCACGTATCTTTCGAGGATCGCCCAGTGTGCTTCGGAAAATACGTCCACCTCGTACAGGCTTGCCAGACAGTCGGCGTGGAACCACTGGGTCACGGTCAGCTCCTGCTTCGGCAGCACGGCAGACAGCACCTCCACCTCTACCGCAGCCGAGACCACCTCGTCTCCCAAAGTCAAGGTCAGCGTCACCGGATAGACACCGGGCAGTGCATAGGTGGGGATCTCCACCACGCAGAACAGGGCACGCAGACCGCCGTAGGGCACATGGTAGGGCTTGCCGGGGGTCAGCTTACGCAGCAGATCGGGGTACATCCCCGGCGTGGTGCGCAGATAATTTTCTCCTGCCTTCCGCTTGAAGATGGGTTCCCGGTTGGGCATCAGCTCTACCGATGACAGGGTGCAGGGCAGGGCACAGTCCAGCTTCCACTGCACCGGATACGCATTGCCCCAGCCGGGAGCCGTATCGGCCGTACAGGCAAACTGAAAGCTGATCTGCTCCCCACGCAGGGCGCACATGGCAGACAGTGGTCGTTTGTCGGCAAGGGATTCATCATAGAAGCACTTTTCCGTGCTGCGGATGGGTTTCAGTTGGATCATATGTTGTAGTACCTCAATAGTTTGTTTCTACTTCGTACAGCCCCGTGTAGGCAGTGGGCAGCGGAGCGGCATCTCCCATATGACCGGGTGCATCGGGATACAGACCCACGGCATAGCGGAAGTAGAGATAAGACGGGATGGCAGACCAGGCGTGGCACAGGCTTCCGGCAAATCCAAAGGCATCGCCGCCGTCCATGGTCTCCCAGAAGGTGGTGGCATCCTTCCGCAGCATATGGCCAAACTGCTTTGCAACGTGGTCGAACACATACCGGCCGTATTTTTCCGGACGGCGCAGCAGGGCATCATACCGGAATACGCTGTGGGACAGGGTCACTTCCAGCTGCTCCTTGTCGTAGGCTAGATTTTCCAGCACCCGATCCAGCTCCGTTTCGGGACAAATGCCGGCGCAAACCGCCAATGCCTGCGAAAGCTGTGCCTTGTGGGAGCGGGCACCGGTGTCGGGCTCGAGCTTGGTGTAGTACCAGCCGCCTTCTTCGTTGTAGTACGCCTTGTGGCAGGCTGCGTTGATCTGGTCTGCCATGGTGCGGTAGGCGGAACCATCCTTGCCCAGCGCGGTGTACAGCTTGTCCATGCTCTGGAATGCCAGGGAAACAAATGCGTTCAGCGGCAGGTCACAGGTGGCAGTGCCCTCGACACGACCGATACCACCCTCCAGACCGGCCTGCCATTCGTAGAAGTTCCAGTATTGTCCTTCCACCAGCAGGGGGATCAGCCCGTTTTCGATGATCCGCTTCCGGAAAGCACCACAGATCCGTTCGCATACCGGCAGCATTTCTGCACCAAAGGCCGTGTCACCGGAGAACAGCACATACTCCCACAGCTGCACCAGATAGATGGCGCAGAAGCAGGGGATGGTGATGGGCACACGGGCGGGAGAACACAGCTCCAGCAGATCGTCGTCCCGGATGGACTGACCGATGAGCCGCAGCGATGCCTTGGGGAATCTGGTTTCTTGGAAGGTGTAGTAGCCGCAGAGCATCTGGTTCCGGGAGTCCATGGTGTACAGCGCCTGTTCCCGCCACGGGCAGTCCTCGTAATGCTCATGCATACACATACGCAGGGTCCGCTTGCAGACCTCGTAGATGGTGTTGTGCATATGGTCGGCACAGTGGAAGTCGATGTCGGCGGTGGTGGGGTAGTCCGTAGGCAGGATGGAGAGACGGTGCAGGGTGACATTGCCATAGGCGTGCAGCTCCAGATACCGACAGCCCAGCCGTCTGTGCGGATTGACAAAGGTAGAACGCCCAGCCTTTACCACCACCCGGCAGGCAAAGTTTCTGCCACCGATGTAGGAGCGCACACGCATATCGTCCAGGTGTTCGCCCCAGCCGATGAGCAGCTCGGTGTCCGTATCCGCTTCGATGTCGATGGACAACAGCCCGGCTTCCTCCTGCCCCAAATCGATGACACACCAGGTACCGTCAGCACCCGCAGCCTTGGGCATAGCAAACCCGGCGTTCCAATCCGGTACAGCCTGATCCCGGAAGGACAAAGACGCATACTGCATCCGCTGGCCTAAGGTATCCTTCGGTGTACCGTCGGTGAAGCAGCCGTGCGCCACCAGTCGCATGGGGCAGGGTTCGCCGATGGTGAGCTTTTCAATGGGACGGGGGGAGAGAGCCGGCAGCGTTGCCACTTCGATGGCCTTGCCATAGGCCGGCGCCGGACAAGCGGTGGCATCGTACTGGAACGAGTACCCCAGCTGCCCGGACACGTGCTCCATTTCGCCGCTGATGAAGTGGGGATGGGGTGCGATCTTGGTATCGGTGGAAGAATGGCAGATGTCCACGCCATCCTCGGTCAGCACATACAGGATCCCGGAAACTTCGCCACGCTGGGTGGAGCTGTCGGTGCGCTGGCCGTAGCCGGTGATAGTCAGCCGGTTCTCACCGGGGTTCAGCTTGTCGGTCAGGTCGATGGTGTCGTAGATCTTCACCTGGTCGGGATAATCGGCAAACTGTCCGCAGGCAAGCAGTGTGTCCCCCTGCCATACCGCATAGTCCGTGTGGGCGGTGATGTACAGGACATACTTGCGTCCGGCAGTTACATGGATGGTCTCGTAGCAGTTTATGTAGCTATTGGGTGTGTCCTCCATCCCGGCACACCAGATATATTTTGCATTCTGAAATAGTTCCATGGTGATCTCTCTTTCTCAAGCGTATTCTACAGTCCTCACACCGTCGCCGCCAGCATACGGTCGATGAGCTGGGCGTAGGTCATGCCGGTGTGCATCATCATTTTCGGGTACATGGAGATGGGCGTGAAGCCGGGGATCGTGTTGATCTCGTTGAACACAAAGCCATCCTTGGTCAGGAAGAAGTCCACACGGCTGTAGACATGGCAGTCCAGTGCGTGGAATATGGTCTTGGCATATGCCTGTACCTCTGCCATCTGCTCCGGCGTGATCCGGGCGGGGAGATAATACCCCGATGTGTCGCTGACATATTTGGTGTCGTAATCGTAGAATTCACTGCCACCCATGTCGATCTCGGCGGCCTCTGCGGCAAACAGCTTGCCATGGTCCTCGAATACGGCGACCTCGATCTCACAGCCCACAATGGTCTCCTCGATCAGCACCTTGCTGTCTTCCCGGAACGCCTTGGTCACCGCCGCCGCAAATCCAGCCGCATCCTTGACCTTGCTCACACCCACGGAAGAGCCTGCCGCACTGGGCTTGACGAACATGGGATACCCAAAGGCCGCCTCGCATGTTGCCCGCAGTGTGTCCATGTCTGCCGCATCCTCGACCCGGGCGATCACAGCCTTGGCCTGGCGAATGCTCGTGTCGTTGGCAATGATGGACTTGGTGAAGGCTTTGTCCATGCAGACGCCGCTGGAGGTGCAGCCGCAGCCCACCACCGGGATCCCCGCTACCGCAAACAGACCCTGTACCGTGCCGTCTTCGCCGTATTTGCCGTGCAGCACCGGGAACGCCGCATCGCAGGCCACCGTTGTCACCGTGCCGTCCGGGGCAAAGCATTGGAGCTTTCCCGCAGAGAGATCCAGAGATACCGTGGGCAGCGTTTCCGGATGGGCACACCAGCTGTTGTCCCGAATGGCACTGAGAGGCCCGTCGTACCGGTACCAGTGACCCTCGTCCTTGGTGATGCCAATGCAGACGATATGGTAGGCGGCTCGGTCGATGTTGGACAGCACCGCATAAGCAGAGGACAGGGAGACTTCATATTCCGAAGACTTCCCGCCAAAAAGTACACAAATGGTTTTCATGTTCAGTTGACTCCCAATATTAAGTTTCTGAAAGGGACAGCATATATTCCACCGAATCTCGCAGGGCCTGCCAGCTGGCGGTGATGATGTCGGGGGATACCCCCACCGTGCGCCAGACCTCCACCCCGTCCGTGGATTCGATCAGTACCCGTACCACAGAGGCCGTTGCCCCCGAATTCAGTACCCGTACCCGATAGTCTGACAGCCGCATCTGGGAGATCTGGGGGTAGAACCGCACCAGAGCCCGGCGCAGTGCTTCGTCCATGGCATTTACAGGACCGTTGCCTTCCCCCGCCGTCAGCTCTTCACTGCCGCCCACAGCGATCTTGATGGTGGCAATGGCACTCATGTCCTCCACGGCCGTATCGGCAGAAAGCGGTTGGTTTTCCACCATGACCTTGAAATGTAGTAGATCAAAGTACCGCTTTCGCTGGTTCAGCACCTCTTCGATCAGTAGTGCCAGCGATGCCGCCGCATCCTCATAATCATACCCCATGGCCTCTCGCTCCTTGAGGATCCGAGACAGCTCCAGCAGCCGGGGCGAATCCTTGGTGAGTGCTTCTGTAGCCGGCAGATAGGTACGCATTTTGTCCGCCAGCGCCGCCCGTCCGCTGAGACTGCTGATGACGATGTTCCGCCGATTCCCCACCGCTGCCGGATCCATATGCTCGAAGGAACGGGGGGATTTGGTCACGCCATCGATGTGGGTCCCCGCCTTGTGGGTGAACGCATAGCCGCCTACAAAGGGTTCGTTTTCATTGAAAGCACGATTGGCGCGTTCGCTGATCTGTCGGGCACAGGCGGTCAGGCGGGGCAGATTTTCCCCAATGCAGTCAAAGCCCAGCTTCAGCTGTAGCACCGGGATTAGCGTGTTCAGGTTTGCATTCCCGCACCGTTCCCCATAGCCGGAGATGGTGCCCTGGATCTGACAAACGCCGCTGAGCACCGCCGATACCGTACAGGCCGAAGCCATGCCCATGTCGTTGTGGCAATGGATCCCCAGCCTGTTCCCACCGAACCGATCTGCAACCGCCTTGGTCACAAGCCCGATGGTGTCCGGCAGCATACCGCCGTTGGTGTCGCATAGGATCACCCGGTCCGCTCCCGCCGCAAACGCTGTATCCACCACATCCATGGCATAGGCAGCGTCGTCGCTGTAACCGTCAAAGAAATGCTCGGCATCAAAAAATACCCGCTTGCCGGCCTGTCTCAGGAACACGATGGTGTCCCGGATCATGCGCAGGTTTTCGTCTTTGGTGGTATGCAGCACCTGCTCCACCTGGTACAGCCAGCTTTTGCCGTACACCGTGACCACCGGCAGAGAGCAGCTTGCCAGCGCACAGAGGGATGCATTGTCAGGGCAGCTTTCCCCCGGCCGGCAGGTCTGCCCGAACACCACAGGGATGGCATGGGTCAGCGTTTCTGTGGCGATCCGGGCACAATAGGCGGCGGTCTCGGCATCGGTGAGCATCCCCACCTCGATATAGGTTACGCCCAAATGATCCAGTGTGTGCAGGACGGACAGCTTGTCCTCCGGCGAAAAATCCACGCCGCAGCCCTGGATCCCGTCTCGCAGCGTGGTATCATAGATCTCAATTTTCATGTGTTCACTGGGTCCTGTCCCATTTGTTGATGGCGTTCAGGTAGGCTTTGATGGAGGCCTTGATGATGTCCGTAGACACCCCACGACCGGTGAACAAAGAGGTACCGGCCTGGATCTTGACGATGGCCTCTCCCAGTGCGTCAGTCCCCTCGGTGATGGCACGGATCTCATAGCTGGTCAGGGATACATGCTCCGCACCGGCGATCCGACCGATGGCGTTGAAAGCCGCATCGATAGGTCCTTCGCCCGGTGCCGCCTCCGTAATCTGGGTGGGCACAAGGTCGCCCATTTCGTCCCGCACCATATGTCGGTTGTCCGCAAGGGTCACAAGCGCCATGGCTTGGATGTGGTTCCCCGACTGGATCTGGAAGGTGGACAGCCGATACCGCCCCTCTAAAGAATCCAAATATTCGCTGAGGATGGCACGGATGTCGTCGTCCGTGATCACCGCCTTGCGATCCGCTACGTCCTTGAACCGCACAAAGGTGGCATCGATCCCACCTTCGCTGAAGGTGTAGCCCATCTGCCGCACCCGCTCCGCAAAGGCGTGTCTACCCGACAGCTTGCCCAGCTGGATGGTGTTGGCGGTGAGCCCGATGTCCTCCGGTGCCATGATCTCGTAGGTGCGCCTGTCCTGCATGACCCCGTGCTGGTGGATCCCGCTGGCGTGGGTGAATACATTGGCACCGACGATGGCCTTGTTGGGAGATACCGGTACCCCCGATAAAGAGGCCACAAGGCGAGAGGTCGCCGTGATCTCCTGGGTACGAATGCCCGTTTCCACCCCATGCCCAAAGGCATCACGGCGCACAGACAAAGCCATCACCAGCTCCTCCAGCGGCGCATTTCCGGCCCGTTCCCCCAGTCCGTTGATGGTGCATTCGATGTGTGTGGCACCGGCGGAAATGGCAGAAAGGTTGTTGGCCGTTGCCAGTCCCAGGTCGTTGTGGCAGTGGACACCCAAGCGAACCTGCCCCGCATCGATCTGGGGGATCCGGTTCCGCAGGCGGGAGAGAATGGCGTAAAATTCCTCCGGCGTGGTGTAGCCCACCGTGTCGGGGATATTGATGATGGTTGCCCCATGTTCGATGGCACAGGAGACGGCTTCCACCAGAAAATCCCGATCCGTCCGGGTGGCATCCTCACAGGAGAACTGCACCTCCCGGAACAGCGAAGCCGCATAGGTCGTGCTGTCTGCGATACGGCGCAGGGCTTCCTCCCGTGTGATGTGCAGCTTGTGGGTCAGGTGGATGTCGCTGGTGGCAATGAAGATGTGGATGCGTGGGTGGGCAGCGTCGGACAAGGCCGTGTGGCAGGCATCGATGTCGTCCTTCACGCACCGTGCCAAGCCACAGACCACGCTGTCCTGCACCTTATCTGCGATCTGCCGCACCGCTTCGTGATCCCCCTCGGAGGCCGCCGGGAACCCAGCTTCGATCACGTCCACGCCCAGAGCCTCCAGCCGCAGGGCAATGTCCAGCTTCTGCCGGATCCCAAAATGCACGCCGGGGGTCTGTTCGCCGTCTCGAAGGGTGGTATCGCAAATTTCAATTTTTGTCATGATACAAATGTCGTTTTAGAACAGCTGATTGTCCCCCATGATGTCCGGCTTGTGGATCATAGAGTCACTTTCGGTGATCTCCCGGATCACACGGCAGGGGTTCCCGGCGGCAAAGGAGTTGGCGGGAATGTCACGGGTCACTACGGCACCGGCACCGATGACGCAGCCATCGCCAATGGTCACGCCGGGGCAGACCACCACATTGGCACCGAACCAGCAGTCATTGCCGATGGTCACGGGCTTGGCATAGCAGAACCGGGTGGGCTCGCCCTTTTCGTTGCGCATGAGCTTCCGTTCGCTGGCGATCATGGGATGGATAGGTGTGACGATGGTGACATTGGGACCAAAGTTGCAGTCGTTGCCAATGGTGACGGTCGCGTCGTCCTGGATGGTCAGGTTGAAGTTGCCAAAGAACCGGTCACCGATGTGGGTATGTACGCCGTAATGGACGGTAAGCGGCCCTTGCACAAAGCTCTTTTCCCCAAAGGAACCAAAGATCTGCTTCACCAATTCCGCTCTCTTTTCGGTCTCATCCTCAAAGGTGCGGTTGTATTCGCTGCACAGATTGTGGCAACGGAGCTTGATGGCCTTCAGCTCCGGGTCGCCGGGACAAAACAGCTTCCCAGCCATGATCTTTTCTTCTTCACGTGTCATGATGTTCATTCCTTTCGATTCTTTGTTGTGTATCGTTTTTTGTATGGTCACTCGATCGATATGTAGGGGATGCGCATATATTCACCCTCGCCACAGCATGGTGCAGCGTGGTTTGCCGCCGTAGTCGTACAGCACCGTTCCGGCAAGACCGTATGCTTTTCCCATGGTCAACACGGCATCTGCCTGCTTGTCCCCATGCTCCAGCAAAAGCTTGCCATCCGGCTTTAGGTGGGGGAGATAGTTCTCGAAAATCGCCTGATACAACGTCAGTCCGTTGGCACCATCGGTCAACGCCATGGCCGGTTCGTGGGACAGCTCCGGTGCCAGCGTATCCATTTCGTCCAGGGTCACGTACGGTGGATTGGATAGGATCAGGTCATACCGGTCGTCCACGGCAAGCACATCCTCTCGAATGTCCCCCGGCAGCAGCTGGATCCGGTCGGACACATGGAGGGCATCGAAATTTTCTTGGGCGATGGCCAGTGCATCCGGGGACAGCTCCACGGCGGTACCGGTGGCAGCCTTGGTGTAGTGCAGCACAGAGGCTATGATACACCCGCTGCCGGTACACAGATCCAGCACATGGGCGGAATGTGGTAGCTCCTTTAGCAGCTCGATGGCTTTTTCACAAAGGATCTCCGTGTCCGCACGGGGGATCAGACAGCCCTCCCGTACCCGAAAGGGCAGTCCCATAAATTCCCACGTACCCAAAATATATTGCAGGGGAATCCGATCGCAGCGTTTGGCGACCGCTTCGTGCAGGTCGGTGTCTGCAATGTCGGTATCTTTGTCGGCACGCCAGTAGGCTATGCTTTTGCCGGTATAGTGTGCGGCCAGCAGCAAGGCTTCCCAGTCGGCTTCCTTGATCCCATGGGCAGACAGCCGATTTGTGATCTCCCGAACGGTCATGCCTGCTTTTCTCCCTCTTGGTTGTCAGCGGCCTTGGGATCGACCCAGGGGGTGGTAGCTTCCCGCACGTAGCCCACCTCGTCCAGCTGTGCCTGTACTTCTTCCCGGAAGTCCACGGGAATGGCACCCAAAATGGCTTCGATGGCTACGGAGAGCTGCTTTTCGTCCGGCTCCTTGGTGGTGATCCGCTGCATCCACAGGCCGGGTGCGGAGACGATCTTGGTGAACAGGTTGTCGTGCTTGCCGGCGTACATGATGAATTCAAAGCCCAAACCTACGATCAGGGGCAGGGTGATGAGCTTGGAGCAGACCCGGATCAGCATATTGTCCCAGGTCAGGAAGGAGTTGACGATGATGGAGATGATCAGCATCACAAAGATAAAGCTGGTGCCGCACCGGGGATGGAACCGGGTACACTTGGCGGCGTTTTCAGGGGTCAGGGGCAGTCCGGCTTCAAAGCAGGCAACGGACTTGTGTTCAGCCCCGTGGTATTCGTAGGTACGGCGGATCTCCGGCATCAGGCTCACCGCCCAAACGTAGGCAACAAAGATCCCCATACGAATGAGCCCCTCGATGATGCTGCGGAAAGCACCTAAGTGCCCGCCGGTGAGGAGGTCCAGACCCTTGGTGGCATAGGTGGGCAACAGCAGGAACAGCCCCACGCCCAGCACCAGACCTAACACCATACCGATGGCAGAGATGATCTGGAACATTTTGTCTCCTAATTTTTCGGATAGCCACTTATCGAATTTGGTTTCGGGTTCGTCCTCCTCGATGCCCAGCATTTCCATAGAGTGGGTCAGGGTGTTCATGCTCAGCATCATGGATTCCACGAAGTTGACGCAGCCCCGGATCAGGGGAACACGGCAGATCTTGTACTTCTTGCGCAGGGACGTAAACACGGTGGCATGGGTGGTGATGGAGCCGTCTTCGCCGCGGACTGCCAGATTCACGTCGTCGCCGGATTTCATCATGACACCTTCCAGCACCGCCTGCCCGCCCACCAGTCCTAGGCGGGATCTCTTTTTTTCTTCCATTATAGTGTAATATATCCTTTCTGTTTTTATAATGCGATAGGGAAACACCCGACCATATCGGGCACACCTACATTATACCACACTTTTCGGGGGAAGTAAAGACAAGTGGTGAACCATGGGGAAATTTTTATGCAAAGAAACGATGGATATGTAGTGTATGCCGGCATACGCGCCGATAGATTTCCCACAGGTTTTCCCGGCGGCCGTGGTATGGGGAACGTGGCAGGTGCATATACTATGGATACAGCCGGATCCCATCTGCTCCTTATGGGAAAAGGCGCCGCTCCCCTGCAACCGTTTTGGGCTAAGCAAGTTGGTTAGCCATGGCAGGGGAGCTTTTTTTACTTATGGGGGCTTGACAAACCCGATTGAATAGGGTATAATGTACGTATGACAGCGTGATGTGTGATCAGGGATAGGACACATGAAAAGAAAATTTGTTATGATGCCCATTTTCGATAAGCAATGGAAAGATATGGGACTGGATGATAATGATCTACGATGTTTGCAGGAAGAACTTTTGAAAAATCCGCAGATCGGTAGTGTAATGCGAGGAACTGGAAAACTTCGCAAAATGCGATTTGCGCTTCCCCACAGGGGGAAAAGTGGTTCCAGTCGTGTTCTCTATGTGGACTTTGTTATAGCGGAAACTATTTATTTGATATTCGCATATCCTAAAAATGAAAAGGATAATCTGACAGACGAAGAACGAAATGCCATCAAGAAAATGATCGAACGAATAGAAGAAACTTTGTAAAGGAGCCAAACACCATGAACGTATATGAAGGAATCATGCAGGGACTGGAAGAAGCGATAGCATACAACCAAGGGAAGATCACGGCGAGGACCAAAACGATCTCTGTTTCCCCTTTGCCGGAATATGATGCCCACGCGATCAAAAGCATCCGCAAAGCAATGGGAATGACACAGGCGCTGTTTGCGGGGGTCATGGGTGTTTCTACCAAAACCGTAGAAGCATGGGAATCTGGAAAAAACATTCCCAATGGTTCGGCAAAACGGATCTTATCTATTTTTCAGGCAGACCCTACATTGCCGCAGAAAATGCATATCATCGAAGAATAAGGCACCATGCCTAAAAAAAGAGAGACCCCACGTCTCTCTTTTCTATATTATCCATTGCCTTCCTGCATCAGGTACATCTCACTATAGGTATACGACACAAGCTCAATGGTACAAAACCGGGTGCGTTCTTCGCCTTTTTGGTGCAGCTCACTGTACTGTTCATCATGTACCGTTTCCCAGGGGTATTCCGGGTCGGGGATGGAAGTGATCTTGACCACAGCCGTGACCACCGGTTGCCCACCCAGGGTACAGCCCTGGATCTCGAGGGTGTATTCCTTGTCTACCAAGGTATCCGTGGCAACAAGATATTGTGTGGCTTCGGTGGACATGATCTTGCCGACCGGGCAAATGTTGAGGGTGCAAGGTGGAGATAGGGTCGCTTCGCTTAAGTCCGTCCAGCCGTGGGTGTCAAATGCGACCAGTCGGATGCTGCTGTCTGCCGGTTCTACCTTTTTGACCTTGACCATACCCTCGAACTCGATGTCTAAAATCAGATTGGAGTACCCGATCCTTTTTCCGCTGTCACCGCTCAGATGCAGACCCATGGGTGCCATGGTGCGAACTTCACCCGGCTGCAACGCTTCATACACAAAAACATCTTCATTGGCTACCTGTGTGGTATCATCGTCAGGGATCCAGTAGCCGTCGCCATCCGGCTTGTAGGGGGGCGTTTTTTCTTTATATCCTATGTAACCCCAACGACCTGTACCCTCTAAATCGGCATCCAACAGATAGGTATTGATCTTCAGTAGATCGTACATATCTTTGGGGTCGTCGGCAGTATCGGAGGCGGTGCAGGAGAGAAGCAAAAGCGAAAGAATGAAAAAGATAGCGGTCAGTTTTTTCATGTAACATTCTCCTTGTACTTTTCGGGTATTTCGTATGACGATGCAGGATATCGATAAGTTCCCGTCAATAGGCCAAAAATGGCCAATCTACGTCACTTTGCCATTTTAGCCAAAATCACAACCGAAAATTATACATATTGCGCAAACTACAAACGTACATACGACAAATAAAAGGCATGCGTCTCCTGCGACAAAAAACTGTGCATTTTCTACAGCTTTACTTTCCCAAAAACTCTTGACTTCCCCGGGAAATTGCGTTATAATATCCTTGATATATGCCCGATAGCATATATGACAATTTCATGCAGTGGTGTTCCGCCGTAACGGAAACCAATTCTGAAAAGGAGCACATGATGAAGAAAGTACTTTCTCTGGCTCTGGCTTCTCTGCTGACCGTTTCTCTGGCTGCCACCGTTGGCGCTATGGAAGGCAATGACAAGCTGGGCACTATCCCCTATGTTACCGAAGAGATCGTGATCGATGGTGAAATGGATGCGATCTATGCTACCGGTATGAAGACCGAAGTTGGTCAGGTATTCAACAATGCCAGCGACGCTACCGCTACCTGCTATCTGGTACACGATGGTGAAAACCTGTATCTGTATGCAGAAATTAAGGATGCTGACATGGTTCAGCCTTCTGCTGACGACCAGACCTCTCAGCCCTGGGTTTGCGACTCCCTGGAACTGATGATCGATGGTTCTAACAAGGATGCCGTTGACGTGGCACAGACCCGTCTGGACTGGACCGGTTGGGCTACCTGGTACATGGAAGGTGGTATCGAATCCAAGACTGGTGACGATGCTTATCCGGAAGTGAAGGAATGCGCTGCTGGTGAAATCGACGGCGGTTACACCGTTGAAATGGCTCTGAACATGAAGCAGTTCGGCGTTACTCCCGGTACCGACATCGGTATGCAGTACCAGATCAACGACGTATTCTCCGACGGCACCGCTCAGGCCAACATCACCATCAATGGTTTTGGTCCCTGGGACAACGCTAACTATCCTGTAGCTACCGTTGCTCCGGTTACCGGTGGTCTGATGACCCTGGATGTATTCAACGAAGCTTCTATCGAAGACGATGAATCCACCAACAATGGCAACCCCATCCAGCTGATGGATGCTTACGGCTGCGGTTACTCCACCAAGGGCGACCTGGTTATCTTCGACGACGTTGATTTCGGTGCAAACGGCGCTGACTTCATGACCGTACGTTTCGGCTACGGCAACGACAACGGTACCGTTACCAATGTTGCTCTGATGCTGGACGATCCCGATTCTGATCCCGTTGCTACCATGTCCATCGGTTGGACTGGCGGTTGGGAAATCGCACCCTCCGGTTACATCTCCGTTCCCGTGGACATCGAAGGCGGCGTTCATTCTCTGTACTTCAAGTTCCTGGACGAAACCGGTTCTCTGTCCTATGTATACTTCGCAGAAGCTGATCCGGCTCCTGTTGCTGCTGAAGAAGTAGTTGACGGTGCTGCTGGTGAAACCACCACGACCGCTCCCGCTACCTTCGACGCTGCTGTTGTAGCTGCTGTAGCTGCTGTTCTGTCCGCTGCTGGTTACGCTGTTTCTAAGAAGCACTGAGCGAGGATTTTGTGCAGCTGAAACTGTAAGATAACTTTCTCGCTCTGAAGAATTTCCCTAACGGAAAATTCTTCCAAAGTATGGCTTTGATATATGGGGTGAGGATTTTGTGCAGCTGAAACTGTAAGATAACTTTCTCGCTCTGAAGAATTTCCCTAACGGAAAATTCTTCCAAAGTATGGCTTTGATATATGGGGTGAGGATTTTGTGCAGCTGAAACTGTAAGATAACTTTCTCGCTCTGAAGAATTTCCCTAACGGAAAATTCTTCCAAAGTATGGCTTTGATATATGGGGTGAGGATTTTGTGCAGCTGAAACTGTAAGATAACTTTCTCGCTCTGAAGAATTTCCCTAACGGAAAATTCTTCCAAAGTTTTACATAGGGTGGTCATGGTTTTAGCTGTATCTCCTTACATAACAAAATCTCCCGGAAGGTTACGGACTCCGGGGGATTTTTTGTTGCTTTGGTTGGACTTGTGACGTATTGCAGGCGCATCATTGTACATGCATCCTTACATAACAAAACCCCCCGGAAGGTTACGACTCCGGGGGATTTTTTTGTTGCTTTGGTTGGACTTGTGCCTATTGCAAGTGCATTGTTGCAAGTGCATTGTTGCAAGTGCATTGTTGCAAGTGCATTGTTGCAAGTGCATT
>CAYXBQ010000027.1:22355-36321 GCA_964463375.1 uncultured Ruminococcus sp.
GTTGCAGGTGCATTGTTGCAGGTACATTATTGCAGCCGCAATATTATTGTGCGCTGGAGGTCACAGCCTGGTATACGTTGCCGTCTGTACCGGTCAGCTGGGCGGAGAAGGTGAAGCTGTTGCCTAAGATGGTGCCAATGATGCTGTTGTCGGCATATTCGTTGATGTCGAAATCCAGCGTGATGAAGAAGAAGTCATCATCCTTCTTTACAGCTTGGGTCACAGCCGAGGTGGGGAAGCCGTCTACGGAGCAGGTGATCTCTCCGTCTACAGCGGCCTTCCCGTAGAAGTACGGCTTACCGTCCATGACACCCCAGGTCGCACTGGAGAGACCGGTACCGGCTACGGTGGAGCCATCGGTAACGGTGTCGTTTCTGTTGTAGGACTGGGTCAGGTCGATCACCATTTCTTCATAGTTGCCCAGAGACAGGTTCACGTACTTGTAATCCTTGGAGATCACCAAAGTGGTCGTGCCCTTGGAAACAGCGGAGGATCTGGTGTAGGCATCGCTCTTGCTGTTGTACATGGTGTAGGACAGGAGACCGTCTACCTGTACGTACAGCTGTACTTCCACAGAATCGGTGTAAGAGGTGGATTCTGCTACAGACAGCACGGTGAAGCCGTTTACGGACTGACCGGCGCTGCCATCGGTGGTCAGGGGTACGTATACCGGGTAGTATTCGTTGTTGTCGCTGTCCACGAACAGGAGCATCATACCACGGTAGGTAGAGGTGCTGATGTTGTCAAAGGAGATGGAGTCGATGGAGCCGTAGGTGGCGGTAGAGGAACCGGTGTTGCGGTTGTAGCTGGCCCAGAACTCATCGATGGTCTCGCTGTAGGCGCTGGTGGCGATGGAGTAATAGTAGTACACACGACCGGTACCCTTGGCCATGAAGGACACGTTCTTGTTGGTCAGGTCGCAGTAGGGAGCCAGCGTGAAGCCGGTGTTGGTGGTGTTCTTGATGTCTACCACAACAGGCTGGAACGAATCTCCTTCGCTGTTCTGCAGCATCACAACGATGTAGGGATAGGACTGTGCATAGGAGGCATTAAAGGTAATGCTGCCGTAGTTGTTCCGGGTCACGGATACTCTGCCGCAGCGGGCACTGCCGGAGCTGTTGTAGCTGGACATGAAGTCCGTGGCGGAAACGCTGGTGTTGCTCTTGGAGAGGTACCAATATACCGTACCGTTGGAGTATGGCTTGAAGGAGATCTCGTTGGTGGCGGATACATAGGGATCCACGCTGAAGCCGGTCTCCATATGCACCTGCAGCAGGTAGGGTGTCAGCAGATTGTTTTCGCTGTCCTGGATGCAGAATACCATGTATTCGTACTTGTCTGCCAGATCCAGATCGTACTGTAGGGTAGCGGCGGTGTTCTTGTAGACCCGTACTGTACCGTAGCCAGCCTCTCTCTTGTAATTGGACACCATTTCGGTGGGCGTAGGCAGCTTGTCGTCGTCGGTGTAGTAATAGTACATGGTGCCGTTGGTGTTGGTCTTGTAGGCGATGGTACCCAGAGTGGTGATGGTGGGCACATCGGTGAAGCCGTTGTCCCCGGCCGATACGATCACGGGTGCGTAATACTGCCCGCTGCTGTTCTGCATGGCGATGATCACGTAGGGATAGTTGTTCAGGCTGCTGGCACTCAGGGAGATGGTACCGTTTTCGTCAGCCCGCACGTTCATGGAACCACGCAGGGAAGAGCCGGCATCTGCATAGCCGTTCAGGAATTCCACGATGTTGATGGTCTCTACGGCTTCGCTGTAGTAGTAATATACCGTACCGGCCAGGTCAGCCTGGAACCGGATCTCGCTGCCGTTGAAGTAGGGGTCGGTCAGGAAGCCGGAGCCGGTGGCAGGATTGTTGTTGATCTGTACCGGTGCATAGTTCCGCTGTCCGGATACCAGCTGCACCACCACATAGTCAAAGCTCTTGACGGAATCGAATTCCTTGGCCTTTTCCATGTAGGTCTTGTTGCCTGCTACGCTGAAGCTGCCGCTGTAATTGGCCATGCCGTACATGCTTTCGAATTCACCGGCAGAGGGAACATAGTTCACGTTGGTGTAGTAGTAGTACACCTGCCCGCTCACGTTGGGGGTGATGTTCACGTAGTTGTAGGTCTCGTCAGCAGACATATAGGGTACGCTGGTGAAGCCGTTGTCGTCCGCAGAAGAACCGGAGAACACCGTACCGCCGAAGTTGGCCGTCAGACCGTAGCCGATGGTGTATTCCTCGGGTGTCATGGTGGTAGTCAGACCATCTGCATTGACGATGGCGTTGCCAATGGTACCATTGCCTCGGATCTCCACCTTGTTGGCACCGTAGTTCACGGTCAGCGTGGATACCTTACAGCCGGTCATGATGGTCAGGCTTGCCTTGTCGCACAGGGTCAGGGCATTGACCTTGGTGTTGCCGTCCATGTTCAGGGTCACATTGCCCCGGACCTCCAGCGTACCGGTGATGTTGCAGCCGGACAGGGTCACAGTACCGCCGGTCGCACCCTCGGTGATGATCACACGGCCGGCCAGCTCCATACCGGACAGGGTCACGCCGCCCTTGGTGATCACGGCATTGGTGGCAGGAGCCGCGGGATCCTTGGTGTAGGCGCTTTCCTTATAGATAGCACCGGCAGCCTGATACAGGATCTTCAGCGCTTCTGCACGAGTCAGGGTACCCTGGGGCTTGAATACCTTGGTGCCGCCCTCGTTGTAGCCATCGATGATATTCGCCTTGGCAGCGATGAGCACCGCATCCTTGTAATGGTCGCTGATCTTGCTGTAGTCGGAGAAATAGGATGTGGATTCCTTTTCGCCGCCCAGCAGACCCAGATACCGTACCAAAAGGGTGGTGGCCTCTTCACGGGTCAGCTTGCCATTGGGGGACACGCTACTACCGTAATTCAGCAGATAGCCCTGTGCCGCAGCCTTGGCGAAGTAGGGATGGAACCAGTCGGTGCTCTTTACGTCGCTGTAGCTGATGGTGGTGGTGGCGGTCAGACCAAAGGTCTCGTCCAGCATCTTGATAAATTCCGCCCGGGTCACGGTGCCGTTGGGCTGGAATTGGTAGGTGCCGTCGTTTTGCTTGTAGCCGTTGAGAACGTCCTTGCTGACCAGATAATTGATTTGATCCTTAGCCCAGTGATTGGATGTGTCGGTGAAGGTGACGTTGGCCGCACCCACGCCGATACTTGCAGCGGTGGACAGGATCATGACCCCTGCCAAAGCGGCAGACAGGATCGATTTCCATTTTTTCATATGTACCTCCATGTGTAATGATAAACAACTTTGTATCCGATCGCCGAAATGACGGAGACGAACGAAAATGCACTGCGATCGGGTAAGTTAACGCAAATCAAAATCTCGATCAATCAGCGTTAACTTAGGATATAAGACGCACCGGAAACGGCAAAAGTTCCCGGAAATTTGCAGTTTTTTTCAAAATATAGAGAAATTGCGTGTGGTACTTTTTGCCAGGTTTGGAAACCTTGGGAAATTGCCGACATCACGCTCGTTAATCTTGGCTTCGTTCTGCCAGCAAATTGTGGTATTTCTGGTAGAAGCTTTCGAAGTAGCCGCCGTCCATGGCATCCCGGATCTTCTGCATCAGGTCGTTGTAGAAATATAGATTGTGCAGCACCGCCAGCCGCATACCCAGCATTTCCTTGGCCTTGATCAGGTGCCGGATGTAGGAGCGGGAATGGAGCCGACAAGCCGGGCAGCCGCAGTTTTCGTCGATGGGACGGGGGTCGTCAAAGTACTTTTCGTTCAGCAGATTCATTTTGCCGTGCCAGGTGAATAGGTTGCCGTGACGGGCGTTTCGAGAGGGCATGACACAGTCGAAGAAGTCGATACCACGGTGCACGCCTTCTAAGATGTTCTGGGGCGTACCCACACCCATCAGATACCGGGGCCGGTCGGTGGGCATATAGGGCTCCACGGCTTCGATGATGCGGTACATTTCCTCGGCTTCTTCTCCCACAGCCAGACCACCGATGGCATACCCCGGCAGATCCAGCTCCCGGATCTGTTCCATATGGCGGATCCGCAGGTCGGCGTAGGTGGAGCCCTGGTTGATGCCGAACAGCATTTGCTCCGGGTTGACCGCATTGCCGCTTTCGTTTAGCCGACGCAGCTCCTCCTTACACCGCAGCAGCCAGCGTACCGTGCGATCACAGGAATTTTTGGTGTAGTTGTATTCGGCGGGATTTTCGATGCATTCGTCAAAGGCCATGGCGATGGTGGAGCCTAAGTGGGACTGGATCTGCATGGACTGCTCCGGCCCCATGAAAATGCGCTTGCCGTCGATGTGGGAATTGAAATATACCCCTTCCTCCTTGATCTTGCGCAGTCCGGCCAGCGAGAACACCTGGAATCCACCGCTGTCCGTGAGGATGGGGCCGTTCCAGCCGGTGAACTTTTGCAGCCCGCCCATTTTGTCCACCAGTGCATCGCCGGGACGGATGTGCAGGTGGTAGGTGTTGGACAGCATGACCTGGCAGTGTACGTCCCGCAGGTCTTCCGCCGCAATACCGCCCTTGATGGCACCACAGGTAGCAACGTTCATGAATACCGGCGTTTCGATGGTGCCGTGGGGCGTAACAAATCGTCCCCGTCGGGCGTTGGATTCTTCTTCCTTTTTGATGAGAATAAACATAGCATGGCTTCCTTTTTTGGGTTTGTATTTTTAATGTATGTTAACGCTGATAATCCGAGAAAAACGAGCCAAAAAGCAAGATTTGGCGTGTTTTCAACCTGGATCAGCGTTTACGTAAGTCGTGCAAATTGTCGTTCAATAGAAGTCTTTTTGATCTCGAAGGCAACAGGTCTGCCGTGTGGGCAGGTACGGATCACGGATGCGCCTTCCTTTTCCGGCTTCACCAGCAACCGGTCGCAGAGCCATTCCAAATGCACCTTGTCGTAGATCCGTCCCCCTTTGATGGCAGCTTTGCAGGAGGCCTGCCACAGCCGGGTCTCAAAATAGGCGGCAGAAGCGGATTCTACGGTGGCGGTCGCATCGGCCAGGCGGGAGAGCAGATTGGTGAACAGGGTAGTGCCCTCCGGGATGGTCAGCGCATCGGGGATCTGGGTAAGCTGAATGGTGACGGTGGATAGTGTCGCCGGTTCGCATTCCCACCGGAACCCGATGGCGTGGAGGCTGTCCCCGTATTCGGTCAGCATGTCCGCCTCGGATTGGAGCAGGGTCAAGGGATAGGGGGCAAGCAGCATCTGACCGGAGTGTCCGCTGTCGTGGAGCCGTTGACACAGCTCGTCGAAAATGATCCGTTCGTGGGCGGCGTGCTTGTCGATGAGCAGCAGCCGGTCCTCCAGCTGGACGATGATATAGGTGTTGAACGCCTCGCCTAAGATCAGGTACGGCGGCGGATCCTTCTCCGGCACAGGGGCAGGATCGGCGATCGGCTCCGCTTCCGCTGGTGTGGCAGCTGCCTCGATGGGGATACCGCCGACGGGGATGCCGTCCTGTGTCTGGGGAACATCCTCCGGTGCAAAGGGCGGAATATCCAGCTGTTCCGGCAATGGTTCCGGTGCAGGCGGCTCGATAGGCGTATCGGCTACCGGCGGCTCCATCGGCGGTGCATCCTCGATGGGTGGGATGTCCATTTCCGGTGGGGGCTGCGGCACATCGGTCGGCGCCGGCTCGGTCGTTCCAATGGAGTGGAGCATGTCCCGCCAATGCTGCCAATCCTTTGTTGGCTCCGGTGTCGTCTTGCGGGGCGGCGGATCCTTTTGTGCGTCTCCCAACGGGATCTGCTTGGCCTTTTCCCGTGGCGCATCTACCGGCACAAAAGCGTTCAGGAGCCGTCTGGCTTCGTCCCCGCTGACCCAGAAGCGATCCTTGTCGGTCTTTTTGGGGGTACCGGTGAAGGGCACATTGGGCGTGGCATCCCGGTGTTTGTCCGGGATGGAAAGCTGTTCTGCCGGGGTCACGGTCAGCTCCGGTCGGCTGGCGGCGGCTTCTAAGGCGTTGAGCACGGCGTAGTACACCGCATCGAACACCAGCTTTTCGTTGGTGAACTTGACCTCCAGCTTGGTGGGATGCACGTTCACATCCACGGCACCGGGGGCGATCCCGATGTTCAGCACACAGATGGGGAATTTGTCGTGGGGGATTTTGGAGGAATAGGCCTGTTCCACGGCGGCGTTGGCGGTACGGCTTTTCACATACCGACCGTTGATGAAGAAATTCTCTAAGTTGCGATTGGGTCGAAACAGATCCGGCTCGGACACATATCCGTAGACCCGGATGCCGTTTTCCGTCCGGTCCGTCCACAGGGAACGCTTGGCAATGTCCCGACCGAACAGCGCATACAGCACCCCGGAAAGCTCCCCGTTGCCCACGGTCCGAAACTTGACCTCGCCGTCGCAGATATATTTTAAGGCGATCTCCGGGTGAGAAAGGGCGATTTTTTCGACAACTGTAGCACACGCAATGGCTTCGGTGGCATCCTTTTTGAGGAATTTGCGCCGGGCGGGGACGTTGTAGAACAGGTCTTCCACCACGATGGTGGTACCATTGGGGCAACCGGCCTCATTTTGGGAGACGATCTCACCGCCGTGGCATTCCAGCAGCGCACCCATTTCGTTCTCCGGCTGTTTGGAGAGCAGACGCACCCGGGAAACAGAGGATATGGCCGCCAATGCCTCACCCCGGAAGCCTAAGGTAGCGATACCGTCTAAGTCAGCGGCAGTGCGGATCTTGCTGGTGGCGTGTCGTTTGAGGGCAGTTGGCAGGTCATCGGGAGCGATCCCGCAGCCGTTGTCCGTGACCCGCATGAACCGGACACCGCCGTTTTGGATCTCCACGGTGATCTGGTCGGCACCGGCATCGATGGCATTTTCCAAAAGCTCTTTGATGACGGAAGAAGGCCGATCCACCACTTCCCCGGCAGCGATGAGGTTCGCTACGGCAAAGGGCAGCACATGGATATTGGGCATATCGTGATCCTCCTTTCAGGTTGTGTTTTGTGGTGGCGTTGGACGTATAGGCGGATTGTTTTTCGATCCGTATCGAGATCACCAAGCCAAGCACCCCTTGCCCTCACAAAAGCTTCTTCCACTCGTAGAGCAGATTCAGTGCTTCAATGGGGGTCAGCGTGTTCACATCCGTCTTTTGCAGCTTTTCTTTGATGGAGTCTGCGGCAAGATCCGCAAAGCTTAAGGTCTCTTCGGTGAAAACAGGTGCTTGCTTTTGACGACCGGGCTTTTCGGTGACCTTGCCGTCCGTTTCTAATTCCTTCAGGATCTCCCGGGCTCGCTTCGTCACTTCACTGGGTACCCCTGCCAGCCGGGCTACCTCGATCCCGTAGCTGTCGTCGGTGGGACCCTTCACGATCTTGCGCAAAAACGTGATGTCCTCCCCCTTTTTCTTTGCCGCTACGTGGTAGTTCACAAACCCCGGCAGCGTGTCCTCCAATGCTGTCAGCTCGTGGTAGTGGGTGGCGAACATGGTTTTTGCGCCGATCTTTTTGCCGGCCGTGTATTCCGCTACCGCACGGGCTATGCTCATGCCATCGTAGGTGCTGGTGCCACGGCCGATCTCATCATATATAATGAAGGAACGGCGGGTGGCATTGTTGAGTATGTGCGCCACTTCCTTCATCTCCAACATAAACGTGGATTGCCCCGATGCCAGATCGTCCGAGGCTCCCACTCTGGTGAATAGCTTGTCCACGATCCCGATGTGCGCCTCCTTTGCCGGTACAAAGGATCCGATCTGCGCCATCAGGACGATCAGGGCCGTCTGCCGCATATAGGTGGATTTCCCCGCCATATTGGGTCCCGTGATCAGCATGAGCCGATTGTCTCCGGTGTCCAGCAGGGCATCGTTGGGTACGAAATATGCATCCGGTACGAACTGCTCTACCACCGGGTGCCGCCCCTCTACGATCCGGATCTCGTCGCTGTAGTCCACCGTGGGGCACACATATTGGTTCTGCATGGCCGCCTCCGCCAGGGACACATATACATCCAAACGAGCCAGGGCATCGGCAGTCTGGCGGATCCGGGTGGCTTCGCTGCCCACCATATCCCGCAGTGACACGAACAGATCGTATTCCAAATTTTTCAGCTTGTCCTCAGCCCCTAAGATCGTGGCCTCCATGTCCTTCAGGGCATCGGTGATGTATCGCTCCTTGTCGGACAGGGTCTGCTTGCGAACATATCCCTCCGGCACCTGGTCGGCGGCAGAACGGGGCACCTCGATGTAGTAGCCGAAGACCCGGTTGTAGCCGATCTTCAGATTCTTGATCCCCAGCTTGTCTCGCTCTGCCCGCTCCGTATCCTGGATCCAGTCCTTGCCGTTGGTCATGATGTACCGCAGCTTGTCTACGTCTGCGTTGTATCCATCCCGGATCAGCCCGCCTTCTCGAATGATAAAGGGCGGCGTTTCCACCAGGGCCCGGTCGATCTGGCTGCACACATCCTCCAGCGGATCCAGATCCCGGTAGATCGTGGATAGCTCGCCCCTTTCGATGTCCCGCAGCTGTTCCCGCAGGGCAGGCAGCACCGTCAGCGTCTGGCAGATGGCACGCAGATCTCGTCCTCCCGCAGTGCCATAGGTGACCTTTGTGATGAGCCGTTCCAGATCCAGCACCGACCGCAGCGACTCCCGCACTTCCTCTCGCAGCATGAAGTTCTCCGCCAGCATCTCCACGGCCTGCTGTCGGGCTAAGATCTGGGCGGCATTGGTCAACGGATGCTCCAGCCAGGAACGCAGCATACGGGCCCCCATGCTGGTCTCGGTTTTGTCCAGTGCCCACAGCAGAGAGCCTTTTTTCTCCTTGGTCAGCATGGTCTCGCACAGCTCTAAGTTCCGGCGGGTGGCGATGTCCATTTCCAGATATTGGGTGGCATCGTAGAAGTGTAGGCTTTGCAGGTAGGAGATGTCCTGCATCTGGGTCTCCTCGATGTACCGCAGGGCTGCTCCCACGGCGATCTGTGCCGACCGGGGCTTGCCTTCGATGGCATCGGCACCAAACTGCTTTTCCGTCCGTGCCAGTGTCTCCTCCTCCCCAAAATACCGGGGCACTCCCTCGGAGACCAACAATCCCGTCCGTTCCTTACAGAAGGCAGCGACCTTGGGCAGAGAACGCAGAGGCAGGTTCAAAAGCAGCTCGTGGGGATCGTAGGTGGAAAGCTCCCGGACAATGGCATCCTCTGCTTCGGCGGCATCCACCGGAAAGGCCGTGGCGCACAGGTAAGCGGTGGTGATGTCGGCAAAGCAGATCCCCATGGCATTGCCATCCACATATAGGGTAGCTAAGTAGTTGTTGGCTTTTTCGTTGAGCAGATCGGTCTCGATAAGGGTACCGGGGGTGATGATCCGAGTGACCTCCCGCTTGACCAGATCCTTGGCGGTCTTGGGATCCTCCACCTGTTCGCAAATGGCCACACGATATCCCTTTTCGATGAGACGGCCGATGTAGGGCTCGCAGGAATGGTAGGGAATGCCGCACATGGGCGCACGCTCCTCCTCACCGCAGTCCCGGCCGGTCAGTGTCAGTTCCAGCTCTGCGGAGACAAGCTGGGCATCCTCAAAAAACATTTCGTAGAAATCGCCCAGTCTGTAAAACAGGATATACCCCGGATACCGATCCTTGACCTCGAAATACTGCCGCATCATGGGTGTCATGAAGAGAAACCTCGCTTTTTATTAGAATCTCCCGGTATCTGAAACGCAGGCATATCTGCCAACGCAGACGTATCTGCGTTACAGGTATGGGAGGGAAAATGTATCTGCATTCCCGGTGGGACAAAAGAGACTACGCAAATTTCATCCGGCCGGGAACGCAGACCGAACATCGATACATCGATGCGCCTGTAGGGCTACAGGATCATACGGCAAAAACCGTATAGAAAAACCAAAGGGGGGAGACCCATCCCGGTGTCGGTATAGATATCCCCCGCTGTGGTACGGTGCAAATTAGTGGTGATGCCCGCAGTCGCTGCCGCAGGAGGAGCAGTCGTGGCTGCAAGGTCTCTGCCCGGTGATCACGAACTGCAATTCTGCATAGACCTCGTTGGTCAGTGCATCAAAGGCTTCCTTGGCCTCCACATAGGCGTTGTATACCGGATGGCCGGTGATCTGGTCGTACAGTGCGTCGATCCGGTTCTGGATGGCATCCCGCATATCTTCGCCGGCTTCGTTGGCAGCTTCCCCATTCGTCTTCCCGTACAGATCGGCAAGCAGGTTCTGCTGGGTGTTGTATTCGGCGATCAGGCTGTTCAGCTCTTCGCTGTGCTCGTAATCGGCGATGGCAGCCTGGATGGCGGTGTTGCGGCTGTCGGCCTTGAGCAGCTCACCCAGTGCGGCGATGGCTTCCTTCATAGAGGGGGTCAGAATTTCTTCCATGGTGTTGTTCTCCTGTATATATAATTATTTTTTAGCAAGGTGTGTTGTATCAGACCAGCTTTCCTTCCAGGGTGAAGGCTGTGACCTTGTCGATATGCACGTTCACAAACTGACCGATGAGCGTTTTGTCGCCGGGGAAGTGTATCGGACGTACCGGGTCACCTCTGCCGGTCAGCATGGTCTCGTCGGTTTTGCTCACGTCCTCCACCAGTACCCGCAGGGTGCGGCCTATGAACCGTTCGTTCCGGCGGGTGGAGATCTCGTTTTGCAGTGCCAGCAGCCGCTCGAACCGCTCTGTGGATACCTCGTGGGGGATCTGGTCGGGCATTTCCGCAGCCGGCGTTCCGATCCGGGGCGAATAGATGAAGGAGAAGACCATGTCGTATTGCGCATACCGGAGCATGTCCAGTGTGGCTTCAAAATCCTCCTCTGTTTCGCCGGGGAACCCTACGATGATGTCCGAGGTCAGGCTGATGTCCGGCACAGCTGCCTTCAGCTTGTCGAGGATGGTGCGGTAGTGGGCAGCGGTGTATTTGCGATTCATCCGGGCAAGCACACGGTCAGACCCGGACTGCACCGGCAGATGGAAGTGGCGCACCACCTTGGGACATTCCGCAATGGCAGCGATCAGCCGGTCGGACACGTCCTTGGGGTGGGAGGTCATGAAATGCAGCCGAAAATCGCCCTCCAGCGCACATACCTCTCGTACCACCGTTGAAAAATCGATGTTCTCTGCGTTCTCCTGCACCGGATACAGATCCTTCCCGTAGGAGTTCACGTTTTGTCCCAGCAGGGTGATGTCGTGGGCCCCGTCGGCAATGAGCATTTTTGCCTCGTCCAAAATATCCTCGATCCGGCGGCTCCGCTCCCGTCCACGGACATAGGGCACGATGCAGTAGGAGCAGAAGTTGTTGCAGCCATACATGATGGACAGCCACGCCATGTGCTTGGTGGTGCGATCCAGCGGCAGTCCTTCGGCGATCTCATAGCTTTCGCTGTGCAGAAATTGCCGCTTGCCTCCGCATAGCGCATTCTGTACCAGCGAAGGCAGCAGATGCAGGGCACCGGTGTCAAAGGTGAAGGACACATAGGGATAGCTGTTTTTCAGCTTGTCGGCCCGATGCTTTTGGGTCACCATACAGCCGCCGATCCCCACCAGCAAATGCGGATTGACTTCCCGCAGTCGCTTGCAGGAGCCAATGATGGACAGGGCTTTTTTCTCCGCGTGCTCCCGGATGGCGCAGGTGTTGACTAAGATCAGCTCTGCCTCCTCCATGGTGTCCACCCGCCGGTAGCCCATGGCCACGCAAAGACCGCCCATACGCTCACTGTCCGCTTCGTTCTGCTGACAGCCAAAGGTGAGGATGTAGTAACCGGGTGCGCTCTCTCCCACTTTACCGGCTCCGGCAAAATGCAGCCGCACGGCTTCTGCCGCCGTCAGCTGTGTCTGTACTGCGTCCGGCGAAAGAAATGCACCGGGTTTGTTTTCGTTTTTATGTTCCATATTGATCTATCTCGTGATTTTATTTTTCTAAAATATAGCGGGGTGCGGTCAGCTTGAATTTGTCGCCGATCCCCGGTGTTGCCACGATCCGCTCATCGGCTGTGATGAACAGTGCCTCAAAGGAGATCTGCCCGGATTCGTAAAACTGTAGTCCTTCCTCGATCCCCATGACGAACAGGGCCGTAGACAGGGCATCGGCTGCCGCACCGTTTTGGGCATAGACCACCACGCTGGACAGTCCCGTGTCTGCCGGATAACCGGTGTCCGGATCTAAGATGTGGTGATAGATCACGCCATCCTGCCGGAAGAACCGTTCGTAGTCCCCGGAGACGGACACAAAGCCGTTTGGAATATACAAATATCCCACCACATCGCTGGTGTCGTGGGGATCCTTCACGCCGATCTGAAAGGGTGTGCCGTCCGGCTTTTCCCCGAATACGCCTATATTGCCCCCAAAGGAGACCAACCCGTAATCGATCCCCTTGTCGGCCAACATCGTCACAGTGGCTTGCAGCCCATAGCCCTTGCCGATCCCGCCCAGATCCAGCTGCAACAGCGGATCGCTTTTGGTAACGGTAGAGCCATCGATGGTCAGCTTATCGGTGCCATGGTGGGACAGAGCTTCCGCAATGGCATTTTCCTTAGGCACCGGCCCCCCACGGGAGATATTCCACAGATCGGTGAGCTGACCTAAGGTGGGATCATAGGCACCGCCTGTCAGATCGCTGATGGACAATGCCGTGTCCAGCACAGACAACAGCACCTCGTCCCTTGTCAAGTAAAGCTGTGGTGCCTGGTTGAGGGCATACAGCTCGCTCCCCGCAGCATGGCAGGACAAGCTGTCCTCCAACGCCGCCACCAATTCTTCGACGGATGTGGTAGCGTCCCGGAGCAGGTCCTTGTCGGTATCTGCCGGTAGGCGCAGGGTGATGGCGGTATCCATGCCGGTGAACACCGTGTCGGCATACAGAGATACCGTATCCTGACAGCCGCACAGGAGCCATATACATAGGACAAGCGACAGCCACAGGTGCCATTTTCTCAAACGCACAAGATCGCCTCCGTTCTATTTGCAGGTGTTTTGGGGATAGAGCCGCCGGAGCAGCACATTGCCGATGGCCCCGGTCAAGGCACCGCATAGGGTACCCAAAAGCAACAGCATGCCCCCATATACCCGAAGCAGTCCCATGCCCCAGCCGTAGAGCAGGGAAGCACAAAGCAGCTGTCCCAAGTTGTGTGCCGCCGCTGTCAAAACGGACACGCCGATACAGCTCAGCTGCCGTACAAGGGGGATATGCACCAGGATAAATAAGGTGAAAAGCATACAGACCGTGCCGGACAGGGCAAACAACAGCGAGGTGCCGGAGCCAAATAGCAGTCCGGTGAGCAGCCAACGAGCCAGTGCCACAAGGACCCCATCGGAAAGCCGCATAGTGATGGCGCAAAGCAGGATCGCCAAATTGGCAAGACCTAACTTGACACCGGGCAGGGGCAAGGGCGGCAGCAGTGCTTCTACAAAGGACAGCAGCAGGGCAGCGCAGAGATACAGGGCATCCATGGACAGCCGGGCAACCTTTTTGTCATCCAACGATAGCATCCTCCCCGTTTTCGTTTGCCGCCTGTGGAATGCGGATCACAACACCCGCCGGTACACACACCAGCATATCTCCCGCCTGCCGCAGTTCTCCCGCCGCTTGACAAAGGGCATCCGGACAGGTGCTTTCTGCCACCCGCACGCCGCCGTCTTCGACCACGATGGTCAGCTGCACACCACGGCTTTCCAAGGAGAGGGTCGTAGGCTCCAAAAGAGAGAGGGTGGTCTCTCCGCCGTCCCAGGAAATACAGCAGACCTGCCCCGTCTCCCCGGGTCGCCACAGCAGCAGCACCAGTCCACCAAGCACCGCCAGCAAAAGTACCAGCAGATCCCCCACCGACCGGTGCCGTTTCGGCGAGAACCCGCTATGATTTACAAGCATACGCATACATCTTATATTATACAGGGAATGGGGAGAAATGTCAAGAGAATGGAAAACAAAACCCACGGCAATCGCTTACGAAAAAGCGAAGACCTTGAGTAGATACGCATGAGAAA
>CAYXBQ010000028.1:0-34493 GCA_964463375.1 uncultured Ruminococcus sp.
TTTTTGATTTCTTGTTACCGTTATCGGTAGTGCAACTTCATTTTACAATGCGCTACTAAATTATTTTTCCCATTTTCTATTGGATACGATAGCTCTTTTTCAAATGTCTTTCGTTCGTTTTCGTAATACTTCTCTATAAATCGCAGCGAATCCGGCTCGACATTTTGACATAATATTCCTTCGGTGATACCGGCACACTTTTCGATCTCTTCCAAATGGGTCAGCTTTTCATCAGCCAATTTCCAGATATACACGTCACCCAGTGTACCCTCCGGCAGCTCTGCATGGCGATTGCAACGTCCTGCTGCCTGTAGGATACTACCCAGTCCCGTCAAACTGCGGATCACACAGGGAAAGCTGATGTTGATCCCAGCTTCGATCAAAGCTGTCGATACACAAAACAGTTTTGCATCCGGGTCTCGATTTTTGATCTTTTGAAGCTGCCCTAAACGGTGTTGTGGGTACATATTGGTGCTGAGATGGATCGCAGGGATCCCAGCCAGCTTTACGCCTTCATAAAGCTGTGCCGCTTCTTTTTTTGTATTGACGATCATCAGCACCGCATGGTATTTGTCCACCATAGTCACGATCCGTTCAATGGCTTCTGCATTGGTTATAGCGTTACGGGAGGCATCTATGATCTTCGTCCGTTTTAACCGTGTATAGTACATACTATAATCCGGCAATATGTCCTGCGGTGCGGTACGGAAAACCATGCTTGGCTGAGTGGCTGTACACAGCACAACGGTGCTACCACAGAAGTGGGTCAAAAAGTCTATGGCGATCTCGAACAGCCTTGTACACGTCTTGGGCAGTGCCTGTATCTCATCGAATATTAAAATGGAATGGGATAGATTGTGCATCCTTCTGGCAGCGGTGTTTTCTGCACGATAAATGGCATTCATGAACTGCACGATCGACGTGAGTATGATCCCACGTGTATCCCAGCGTTCGGTCAGTTTTTCGTGTTCTTCGATCTCTGTATCGGACATGGTATCGTAAGAAACATTGCCATGATGCTCTAAAATCGGCACTGCATCTCCCACGGCCTCTTGTATGTCCTTTGCATTTTGATCCAGCACTGTGTTATACGGAATGCCATAGAAGATATGTTCGATGGTTGGATCCTGCATGGCTTTCAACAGAGCAAAGCGCAAACTGGCCAAAGTTTTTCCGCCACCGGTGGGGACCGTCAACCGATATAGCTTTCCCGGTTTCCTGGCAGCCTCTGCACAGGCATCAGAGATCTCCTGGCGTATGGTATCGATGGCGCTGGCATGAGAAAAAGCGGAAATATGTTTATCCAAATTCCGATAGGCCTGCTGCCAATCCGGCGCGGACGGTTCAAAGTTTTCAAAGGGAGAAACTGCATATGCAAAGCAAGCGCTGTCCCACCGATCCGCATCCACCAGACTGCTGAGGACCGTACGTGCCAACAATGTGTACAATACACTTTTCTCCAGATCTGGAAGTTTGATTTCGCTCTGTTCCTGTGGCTTTTTGGGCAAGTCCTTCATCTGTGTACATATTGTTTCCACTTCCGCAGCAGCCTTGGTAAAATAGTCCTGCAAAGTTTCTGCATCGCATACTTCTGTCAAAAAATTCTGCACAGATTCTGCATAGCACAGCTCTGTTTTGTCCCTTGTCATAGAACGCAGAAATGGTGACGATTTGTCCGGCGAAAATACATCCGGCAAGCCGCTGTGATGCGCCAATATGACCATAGCAACGATCTGTGCCGTCCTTCGTTTCGCCGGTGTATCTTCCGCATAATACCATGTTTCGTATGCATAAATAGCACCCACCGGTGCGTGGTGTATCGATCCTTTGTCGGCACCACGGCCATGGCGTACACTATCTTGCAGATAGGCTTCAAATCGATGATTGGCTTTTCCCATATCATGCAGCAGTCCCACCAGATAGCCTGTGTTTTCCAAATGGATCTTTTCACAGTTTCGAGAACATAATTTCGCAGTGTTCCATGTATGTTCTGACAAGGACTGTATTTGTTTGTCCGTAGAACGTATATGTGCAATTTGCATATTTTCCGGTCACCTCCACTCCTTATGCATATTATACTGTTTTCACATATATTATAGCAAACCTATGGCTTCTCGTCAAGATATATACTCACCAAATTATAGGGTATTTTTTGTGCATAAAGAACAAATGTATCCACGCAATTTCTGTGTTCATTTTTACAAATGAAGAAAGCACCTTGAAATATGCCGTCAAACCAACATTTCAAGGTGCTTTCTTATTCTTTTTACCCCCTATGATTCATCCTCTCCACAAATGTCACCTCTTTCGCCGTGACCTCCACCCATGCCGGACGGAAGCCGCATCGTATCGCGTTGCGTACCGAGGCAATATTGCACCAGGCGGCGCAATAGAACGGCACCTTGTCCAGTGCTAAGATCTCTTTGGCAAGCCGGGTCGTCAGGGCAGCGGCAAGCCCACGTCTCCGGTAGGCCGGCAGCACGTCTACGCCGATTTGGTACATCTCTTCTCCGTCGGCAGAACAGGCGGCAAGGGCGACCAGCTCCCCGTGGTCATAGGCACCCACGCCCAACACGTCCAGCTCTCGGCGGTGGTCACATAAGGCGTTGCTCCATGCGGGAGTGTACAGGGGAGCAAAATCCGGTTGGTGCAGCACACGGCATTCGTAGGGGCATGGCAGGTCTGGGATGGCATCTATATCGGGTAGGAAATATTCTGCCATGAAGCAGGTTTGCAGACCATAGGGGGCTAAGGCTTTGTCCAGCTCGTGCAGATGGGGCGTTTCGAAGCAGTGGGAGACCGGATAGGCATCCAGATAGGCTTGGACGGCGGGACGCAGGCTTTCGTCCACCTGGGCTACGATATTGCTGCCGTAGGAAACAAGGTCACAGGCTAAGGGCAGCTCCAGGTACTTTCGGGCTTTGGGGTGTTTCTGGGAGATCGTGAGCACGTTCTCGTTCTTTTGAAAATCGGCTGGGGTACAGTTGCAGTCGTAGGCGGACTGCTGCAAGGCGATCTGCCATAGCTTTTCCTTTGTTAACATAGATGCATCACTCCGTTTCTTCTTTCTCCTCCGGGTCGTCTTTTCCCTCTAAGTGGATAGCGTTGGCAAAGGTCAATATGGTCTCCATATTATCCAGCAAAAATCGTTGGGCTTCCTCGTTGTACACCACGTTGCTGTAGACCCTGCCATTTCGTCCGACACGATTTTGTGTCTGTATCCCCAGTGCTCTCCCCTGCTCCGTAGGTACATGGGTATGCTTGCCATCGCTCCGTTCCACGATCTCCAATGCACCGATCGCCACCAGCCACTGCACCACATTGCGGTAGGACAGCTTTGTGTAAAAAGACATCCCTGCCACGGCGTTGAGCTGCTTGACGATCTCTGTCATGGTCAGCGGCACGTCCGGGAACACATATTTTGCCAACACATCCGCAGTCCATAGTGGCGGGATCTTCCCTTTCCGATCCTCTCCCACCGTACCGCCGTTGGCTACGATCTGCTCCAATAGGCCCGTCACATATCGAAAGCACTTGCGCATCCGGGGAGAAACGGCCACCTCGCCATCGGGGATCGGCTTGTCCGTCAGGGGATCGATGCCCATGGACAGCTTTTCCATGTACATTTTCGCCCGCTTTACGGTATCCAGCTCCGTCATGTCTTGTATCTCCTTTTTGCCTTTTTTCTTCATTATACAACACACCACCCGCTCTGTCAACGGTCTGGTGGTTTTTTCTTTTTTTCAGCCACGTGCTTCTGTATCTCTATACAGCTTCCACAATCGTTCACAATAATGTTACAACCGTCCTGCCTCTATCCCCTTGACAAAATCCCATATTGGATTTATAATATCACTTGTCCTATTTGGGATTTTATAAACCAATATGGGATATCACCTCACCTAAGGAGGAACATCCATGGATGAAAAGATCCGCATCCGCAATATGGAGCTGACCCAGCTGTATAAGTGGGAGGACGATCTGTACAGCCGGTACAGTGTGTACTGCGGCTTGTCCGACCCGGCTATGTGGGTACTGTATACCCTGTACGAGGCCACGCTGGATCCCGGCAGCGAAAAGCAGTATACCCAAAACGAGCTGGTCGCCACCTGGTACTACCCCAAGCAGACCATCAACTATGCCGTCATGGGACTTTCCAAAAAAGGCCTTGTCACCTTAGAACAGCGTCCCGGCTCCGGCAACAGCAAAACGATCCTACTGACCCCAGAGGGCAAACGCTTCTGCACCGACAAGATCCTGCCCCTGATGCAGGCTGAGGAGCATTCCTTCTCTCGCATGACCGATGAGGAACAGGAGCTTCTCTTGCAGCTTTCCCGAAAAAAATGTGCCTATCTGGATGAAGAGATCCGACAGATCACAGGAGATACTACTACTACAAAATTATGAAAACCATTTTACCCTTTTTGCGTCCTTATCGGCTGTCCTGCTTCTGGATCCTGCTCATTGCGCTGGCAGACGTGGGCGGTTCCCTGCTGATCCCCACCATCACAGCCGAAATGATCAACGATGCCATGGGCGGTGCTGCCTTATCCCAGATCCTGCGACAGGGGATCCTGATGCTGGGCATTGCATTTTTGTCCGGTGCGCTAACAGTGACCGGCAGCTGGCTGTGTGCCCGTTTGTCTGCCGATCTTGGCCGGGATCTGCGCAACGCTGTCTATGACCACTCTCTGCAATTTTCTGCCACGGACTTTGAAGACTTTGGCACAGCCTCTATGATCACCCGTACGCTAAACGACGTGAACGTGATCCAGCAGGCTTTTGTCAGCTTTATCCAAATGATCCTGCCGGTACCGCTGATCTGCATACTGGGGATCGTGCTGTCCTTCCGTATCCATCCTACCATGGGACTGGTGCTGCTCATTGGCGTGGTATTCGTCCTGCTTGTGGCACTGCTCATCATGCGAAAGGCCACCTGGATCTTTGAGCGGCTGCAACGGTTTTTGGATCGCATGAACGTGGTGCTCCGGGAAAATCTCACCGGGGTACGGGTCATTCGTGCCTTCAACAAAGAAAACCACGAGACAGACCGCATGAACGAGACCTTTGGCAATTACGCCGCCTCCTCCATCCAGGCCAACTACTTATTTGCCGGGCTGGATTGTTTGGCTACCGTGACCATCAATTTGGTGGTCGTTGCCATTTTGTATTTGGGCGGCAACACGGTGGGTGTGGGCGGCATGGAGATCGGGGACATCACGGCTGTGACCGAATACGCCGTCTGGATCCTACTGTATATCATGATGGCGCAAATGACCATTCTGATGCTGCCCCGTGCCATGACCTGTATGCGCCGGTTGGCCGATGTGCTGAACCATACACCGGAGATCCACGATGGCACGGCAACTTTGGCCATGGCTTCTGCCGAGGTACCGGTGTTGGCGTTTGAGGACGTATCCTTCCGCTTTGCCGATGCCGATGAGGAGACTCTGTCCCAGATCGCCTTCGCCTGCAAACGGGGACAGACTACGGCTGTGATCGGTGGTACCGGCAGTGGGAAATCCACCATCACCAAGCTGCTGCTGCGGTTCCACGATGTGACCAGCGGCCGGATCACCTTGCATGGGCAGGACATTCGCTCCCTCTCGCAAAACGAACTGCGTAGATCGATCTCCTATGTGCCTCAGAAAGCATGGCTGTTCTCCGGCACCATTGCGGAAAACCTGCGGTATGGAAATCCGGATGCCACCGATGCAGAGCTGCTCCATGCCTTGCACGTGGCACAGTCCGATTTCGTGCTGTCTTTGCCGGATGGGCTGAACGCACCGGTGGCACAGGGCGGCACCAACTTCTCCGGTGGACAGAAGCAGCGGTTGTCTATTGCCAGAGCCCTTGCCAAAAAAGCAGACCTGTATGTGTTCGACGACAGCTTTTCTGCCCTGGACTTCAAGACCGATGCGGCTCTACGCCATGCGCTCACTACAGAAGTAAAGGATGCGGCTGTCCTGATCATTGCCCAACGGATCAGCACCATTTTGCACGCCGACCAGATCTTAGTGCTGCACAACGGCAAGATCGTGGGCAAGGGGCGGCATGAGGAGCTGCTGGAAAACTGCCCGGTATATGTAGATATTGTCAATTCCCAGATGAAAGGTGGTGGACAGAATGGATGAGAACTACGGTGCAGAAATGGATACGGTACAAAATGCCGGCAAGACCACACGTAGGCTGCTGCATACCATGGCAAAGCAAAAGGTACGGCTGATCATCGTGTTTTTGTCCGTTGTGATCTACACAGCCACCAACATCATGGCTCCCTTGTACAGCGCCAATGTGGTGGACACCATTTGGAATCGGATCCAGACGGTGCGGGAATTGGGAGAAAGCTTCCATATCACCTGGGCATACGGTGGCAAGCAGCTTGTGACCCTGACCTCGATCTATCTGTTTTCTATCGTATTTTATACGCTGCAAAACTTCCTGATGGCCAGCTTTGCGGAAAAAATGAACTACCAGCTCCGCAGCGAGATCGCCCAAAAGCTCCATCGATTGCCCTTATCCTTCTACGACCGGCACCAGGTCGGGGAGGTCATGAGCCGGGTCACAAACGACCTGGACAAGGTTTCCGAAGCTTTACAAACGGGGCTGGTTCGGCTTTTCACCTCCATTGGGACGGTGGTAGGCTCCGTGATCATGATGATGCGGTTCAGTGTGCTTTTGACGCTTGTATTTTTGGCTTTTGTCGCTATGTCCACCGGGATCACCTATGTCATCTCCAAGCGTACCCTGCGGTATGCCCTGAAACGGCAGGAGGCTGTAGGGAAGATGAATGGGTTGGTAGAAGAATCCTACAGTGGACGGATGGTCATCAAAGCCTTCCATTACGAAGAGACCAGTTCCGGCAAGATCCACGCCACGGCAGAAGAGCTGGCACGCACCTCTGAAAAGACAGACTTTTTCATGAACGCCGTCATGCCTGCCACCCGTCTGGTGAACCGGTTTGGAATGGTGGCCATCGCCATGCTGGGTGGCAATATGCTGCTGACCGGGCAGATGTCCCCCGGTGTGTTCCAGGCGTTCTTCCAATACATGAACCAGGCGGGGGATCCCATTGCGGAAATGGCATACATGGTCAGCTCCCTGCAATCGGCACTGGCTTCTATGGAACGGGTCTACACGCTGCTGGATGCCACGGAAATGGAAGCGGAGCCTGTGCAGCCGGTTCTGCCGGCCCATGCGGATCATGATCATGTGGAAGGCTGTGTCGCTTTTGCCCATGTGCAGTTTGGGTACACGCCGGACAAGCTGCTGATGACCGATGTGAATTTCCGTGCCGAACCGGGACAGAAGATCGCCATCGTTGGCAGCACCGGTGCCGGAAAAACGACGCTGGTGAACCTGCTCATGCGATTCTATGAAACAAACGGTGGACAGATCCTGTTGGACGGTGTGCCCATCAAAGATATGACCCGCAGCCGGCTCCGCAGCTATTTCGGTATGGTACTGCAAGACACGTGGCTGTTTGAAGGCACCATTGCGGAAAACATCGCCTATGGCAAGCCGGATGCCACCATGGACGAGATCCGTGCAGCAGCCAAAGCAGCCAGAGCCGATTTCTTCATTCGCACCCTGCCCGACGGCTACGAGACCGTGCTGACCAACGATGCGGAAAACATCTCCATTGGACAACGGCAGCTGCTCACCATCGCCCGTGTATTCTTGGTGAACCCAGCCATTTTGATCCTAGACGAAGCCACTTCCTCTGTGGATACCCGGACGGAGATCGAGATCGGCAAGGCTATGCAGGCTCTGATGCACGGTCGCACCAGCTTTGTGATCGCCCATCGTCTGTCCACCATCGTCGATGCCAACACGATCCTGCTGATGCAAAACGGCAACATCATCGAACAGGGGGACCATCGGTCTCTGCTGGAAATAGGCGGTGCCTACGCCGAACTGTACAACAGCCAATTTGCTTGATTCCATATAGAAAATGCCATCTGCTGATCACAACAGGTGGCATTTTTTAGGCACCGCTGGTGGTGGCACCACTGGTGGTGTCCTTGTTATTCCGTTTCGGCAGTCATAGTCTCGCCGTTTTCCCATTGGATCTGTATGCAGCCATCGCTATAGCACAGCAGACCGGTGGTGAGCTGTTCTCCGGTAGTATAGTCGGACTTATCTACATACAGCTGGTTTTCTGTATCCATACGCAGGGCGTAGTCAAATTTTCCTCGATCCGCTAAGGTGTAGCTGGCACCGTTTGCGTAGTCGCAGATGGTGATGCGGCTGTCGATCATGCCAAAGCCAAAGTTGGCGGTGACACACAGCTCCGGCAGACCATCTCCGGTCAGGTCACAAAAGTACGCATTCCAGATGGGTGTGCCGCTGACCAAAATCGTGTGGCCTTTGATATCGGCAAGATCCTTGGTCACCACGATCTGATCACCGGTATACAGGAAGGTCTCGCCGGGAAAGGCAGGCAGCGTGGTGGTCAGGCCTTGGTACATATCGCCTGTATCGGTCAGGTAGTCGAACCATTGGATGGACTCATTGGTCAGTGCGTCGTCTTCGGCATCATCGGCTGGGGCAGGATCGGTCAAAAAGCATAGTCCCACGATCACGCAGGCCACCAATGCTATTCCCACGATCCAAAACGCCGGTTTTCGATAGTGTAGCACCGAGCGCACACGGGCTTTTACGTCGATCTCGCCAAAGGCAATGGGGCAGGCAGTGATGGTGCGGCGGGGGGCACTACAGGTCACAAGGGCCTGGGTATAATCGGCACGCTCGTCCGGGGTCAGACTGCGGATCACCTTTTCGTCGCAGGCCAGCTCGATGTCCCGGCACAGCAGGATATACGCCACCCACAAAAGCGGATGGAACCAATACACGGACAGCAGCACAAACCCCAGCAGCTTCCACCAATGGTCCTTGCGGTGGATATGCGCCTGTTCATGGGCAAGCACCGAGGGCAGCGTTTTGTCGTCCAGGCTGTAGGGGATGTAGATCTTCGGGCGGCAGATACCCATGACAAAGGGGGAGTCGATGTGTTCGCTTTGGTAGATATTGTCCCGCAGTCGAACGGCAGTACGCAGCTTGTGTTGCAGACGACCATAGCGAATCACCGTATATAGTAGCAGGATCGCCATACCCATGAGCCATACCGCCGTGCAGACTGCCACACCCACCTGCCACGGATCGATGCTGTCTCCCACCATGGGGGTATTCGTATGTTGGATCAGGGGATCGACCATGGCGTTGATGACGGGAATGCCGCTGTCGATCGCCGGTTCATCTGCCAGCACGATCGATGGGGGAATGGTCTGGGTGCTGGGGATCAGGCTCCAGGGGCTTTCCAGCGCAAGGGGACAGAGCAGCCGCAGTGCCACCATCCCCCACAGGATACACCGGGTCCACTTGGGAGCTTTGGACAGCAGCAGCCGCACCAGCAGTACCGCCAGCACCAGCCAGCCCGCCGTGATGCTCCGGTTCACCAGCTGCAAAAAGAATGTGGTCATGGCTGTTCCCCCTGCCGGATCCGGTCGATCATGTCCTGCACCTCTGCCAGTTCTGCTGCGGACAAGGACTTGTGGCGGGAAAAGGCAGCCAAAAACGCCGGCAGAGAGCCTTCGAACCGCTTTTCCACCAGTTCATCGATCTCGTGGGTCTGTGCCTCCTCTTTGGAGAACACCGCTGTGATGACCCCGTTTTCGTTCCGCAGTACCCCACGCTCCACCAATCGCTTGATGACGGTATAGGTCGTGGTGCGTTTCCAGCCCAGCTTTTCCTGGCACAGCTTGACGATCTCCGGGCTTGTGATGGGTTCATGCGCCCACAGCACCAGGCAAAATTGGTATTCACTTTCGTAGATCTTCGGCATTTCCATGTGGTTTTCCTCCTGTGTGGTTGGCGAATGCATTAAGCCTGTCTAATGCGTTTGACTTGTCTAACGCATTAGACGTTATGTATAGTCTATCACAGTAGACAAGAAATTGCAATAGGGTTCACAGAATTGTTACAAAGAAAAAGCCGCCGTACCGCTATACAGCAGGTACGACGGCTATTGGTTTATAGAATGCGGCAATAGGCATCCAATGCTTTGTAATCCCGCAGGTAGGAGCCACGCTTCATTTCGTCGTAGGCATATTCCTGGTGCTTCGAGAACAGCGTCACGGCTTCTTCCAGCGGGAGCCAGCGTGGTTCCAGCCCCACTTCCCTTTCCCGTGCCGTCAGGAAGCGTTCGGTCTCGCCGGTGATCTGGCAGACAAAATAATGGGTGTTAAACAGCCAATCCTCGTAATATTCGTATATCGTTGCATATAGCTGCCCCACCTGGACCAGATAGCCGGTCTCCTCTGCCAATTCTCTCCGACAGCAATCCGCTTTGGTTTCTGCACCTTCCAGACCACCGCCGGGAGTGAACAATTGATCGGTGTTCGTTTCGTAGGTTAGTAAGATCCTGTCATCCTGCACCACGATGCCACGGCACGCCACACGGGTCTTGTCGTATGCCGGAAAGCGGTTGTCGCCGTAAATAGAGATCGTTTCCATACTTTCCTCCTCAGTTGTGCAGTCCTTGGGCGATCGTGTCCAGGAGCAGTCTGTCAGCCGGGAGCCAATCCACGCTGTGCAGTTCTTTCGCCCGCAGCCAACGGCAGTCCTGTGCTTCCCGCAGCACCAGTTCACCGGATACAATGGTACACCAGAAGCATTCCATGGACAAATGGAAGGTGGGATAGTCGTACTCGATGCAGCCGATCCGCTGTCCCACCCGGATCTGGGTATCCAGCTCTTCCCGAATCTCCCGTGCCAGAGCTTGCTTTGGAGTCTCGCCAGCCTCGATCTTGCCACCGGGAAACTCCCACTGTCCCTTGTATTCCCCATATCCACGGGCGGTTGCGAACACGGCATCCCCCTCCCGGATCACAGCAGCGACTACTTGTATGGTTTTCATATGGTCTCCTTATCGTTTTTCTTCCAGTTCTCTCCCTAGCACATCCGCAAACTGCTGTACCGGTGTCATCAGCGTCTCTGCATAGTCCATGGTCGTTGCGTCTTTTTTCCACCGCAGGGGATCCAGCCGCACACGGAGTGCTGCTTCAAGTGCCGCCCGGTCGGGGCAGAGTTCGTTTTCCAGTGCCCATTTGGCGGCGGCTGTTTTGGCGATGATCTTGCCGGTACGCAGGGTGTACAAACACCGGGCGATGTCCAGCAGCCAGCCATAGGCGTACAAGCTACGGCTCCCCTGTCCATACTGCCGGATCGTTTCGTAGTGCCGCTGTACGTCGGTATACAGCTGGACAAACGTGGGGGCTGTCAGCTGCGCACGAATGTCCGGGCCCGCCAAGAGTACACCGCTGTCCAGCAGTTCTGCCATGCAAAGGCTGTCGAAGACATAGTGGTCGGTGATCCGTTGGCCGCTGGTCCCCCAATAGATAACCTTATCGGGTTCACCGGTGCAAAAGGCGTGCCGTGTCAGCATTCCCCCCTCGAAAGAGCGGTAGTACGGGTTGTCCGGTTCGGCAGCCAACATGGTTTGCCGCAGGTCAACGAGGGTCTTTGCCTGGGTCGCGGTGATCGGGATCTCGGTCAGCACCAGCAGATCGATGTCGCTCCAGCCCAGTCGAAAATCGGCCAGCGGTACGGAGCCATATAGGTAGATAGACGGCTGCTGTGGTGCCAGAATGGTGGTCAGGCGTTCGGTCATGGTGCGGATCGCTTGGTGGAGCATAGGAAGATCCTTTCCTGCGTGTTTTGTGTATCTCATTATAGCACAATTTTGCGGGATTTGCAATGGTCTGCGCATTAAAAAGAACCATGTACACGGTCGCACATGGTCCTTTGTATTTTTGGATTATGCGTAGAAGTCCAGCAGCACCATGGCAACCAGCGCACGAGTGGCGTTATCCTTGGGCAGGATGTTGCCGTCGATATTCTCGATCAAACCGGCACCGCACGCCCACTGCATAGCGGGGATGGCGTATTCTGCAATATCTGCGAAATCTTCGCAACTGAGAATATTTGTATCCTCGCCAATGCTCAGGTCGTAGCCTAAGAATTCTGCATACCGGAAGAAGATCGTCACAAGCTGTTCTCTGGTGAGCAAGCTTTCCGGTGCAAATTCGTTTTCGGTAATGCCGTTGATCAGACCAATGGACTTTGCCCATACCACGGCATTGTGATACCATGCATCTTCCGCTACGTCCACGAACGGATTTGCTTCATCCATCACAGGCGAACCGGCGGCACGGTACAGAACCGTTACCAACATACCTCTGGTCAGACCTTCATCCGGTGCAAAGGTATCGTTGGACATACCGTTCATGTAGCCGTTTTCGTAGACGAATTTGATTGCATCATAGAATGCATCGGATTCCGTTACATCAGAGAAGGGGTTGTTCCACGGCTCTGCGACAGGTTCGGTTTCTTCCGGCTCCGGTTCTACTTCCACAGGCTCATCTTTCTTTTTGTTAGCGGCAACGATCTTGTCGATCAGCTCCCAGCCTTGCCACGTGGGGAGGAAACTGCTGGACTGGGGACTGCTGGACTTGATCTGCCACTGGGCATACACGGTGGTGTCCACTACGAATACCGTGTCGGTGGTGATCATTTCGCCATTCTCGGTGAACCAACCGAGGAAGTTGTAGTCTTGGCGGATGGGCGTGGGCAGTGTGGGCAGCTTGCCGTTCTCATCCGTGGCCATGGTTTTGGTGTCCACGGTGCCTTCGGTGGCATCAAAGGTGATGGTGACGGCGTAGGTGATCGGCGCCCATCCGGCATAGAGAGTGTAGGTGCCGTAGTCACTATTCAATTTGCCCGTCACATTGAAGCTTGCATCGTTTTCCCCGTCCGTTTTGTTGGGGTCCCATTTTTCCGTGCAAGCGCTGTCCTTATACCAACCGGTAAACCGATAGTCGTCCTTTGTGAGCGTAGGAAGGGTGATCTTGCCTCCGCCACAGGTGTAAACATCCTGATTTTGGGTCGTACCGGCAAGGGTCTGGGCGTACATAGTGCCACCATCCATAAAGGTGACAAGCTTGCCGATAATATAGCCGAGAGACTGTTTGCCTTTCTCAATACCGTCATAAAACAGTGCACTGCCGGTCATGGAGCTGTTCTTGATCGTTTTTCCAATGATCGCAACACCCTGCACACTGCCACCTTTGGCATCGAACTGACCGTACCCGGCTATGTAAATGCTCTCACCACAGTTGGGCTTAGCCGTACAGTCGGAGATGGCACTTCCCTCTTCTATGATAACATGACCAACATCACCACGACCAATGTACATACCTCCGCCGCTACCAGCGCCCCACGAGCTGTCGTAGTCAGCAGTTGCCACGCAACCGGAGATGGTGCTGCCACTCTTCATAATAAACATTTCTCGGCTAATTTCTGATTCAGTAATAACACCACCGCCTTTCATGGCAATACAGCCGGTGATGGAGCTGTTCTCCATCACAAAGTTACAATTGTTAGCAACACCTCCGCCATCGTTGCCTACTGCACATTGGGATACAGTGCTGTTCTTCATATAAACACCACCACTAAAGGAGACGGAAGTATAAATTCCACCGCCATTGTCGGTTGCAGTGCAGCCGATAATCCTGCTGTCGGTCATATTGAATTCGGAGTTTCTGGACACGTACACTCCGCCGCCGCTTTTGGCTTTGCAGCCAATGATACTGCCACCGGTCATATTGAAGATGGTATCCATCGGATCTTCACCGCTCCGTCCGCCTGCCACAAATACTCCACCGCCATAAGCAATACTTCTATCAACTTTACAGCCTACGATGCTGCCGCCGGTCATGGTAAATGTCGCTTTACAGCCCACAAATACGCCGCCGCCGTCATATTCATAATATCCACCAAGGTCTACAGCGGTTCCGGTGCCACCGGTAATGATACCGCCGGTGATAGCCGTAGTGCCGGATTCTTCCATGTCAGGCGTGTACAGCGTGAAGTCCCCGGCATCGGGTCCTGCGGTATAGCTGTAGCCGTTTTCGGTGTGGGATGCGCTATCTGTAAGCGTAAAGTAGGCATCGCTGTTCACCACGATAACACTGCCGGAACTTGCGCTGTTTTCATATTTCAGCACGTGACCGCAAAGGTCTAGGGTAATGGGAGCATCCGCCGTGCCACCATCGATGATGATCGGCGCACCCACGGTCACGTCGGAACCTAATTTGTAAGCTCCGTTGGTAAGAACATAGCCCTCAACACTCTGGTTAAAGAAATCACCTGGTGATGCAGCATCCTCACCCACATCCACCGTGACCGAAGTGATATTCACCGCCGTACTGTCGCACAGTAGCTTTCCGTCTGCATCGATGGTGAGGATCGCCACTTCTCCATCCGCCAACACCACGCACGGCAGCAGCACCACCATGCACAGCGTCAGCAGGATATAGCATATTCGTTTTTTCATTCATTCGCACCTCGCTTTCTTCCATTATTATACACCAAATAAAACGTTTTGTCAACGGGATTCTAAAAAAATGTGGCAATATTTTCAAATTCTACCAAAAGAACACTTCCTAAAGTAGCTTTAAGAAGTGTTCATAGGTTTTATGGTCGTGTTTATCTCAGTCGAGGGTCTTCATCGTGGGGAACAGCAGTACGTCCCGGATGGCTGCGGAGTCGGTCAGCAGCATGCACAGTCTGTCGATGCCGTAGCCGATACCGCCTGTGGGGGGCATACCGATCTCCAACGCATTCAGGAAGTCTTCGTCCGTGTGGTTGGCTTCTTCGTCCCCGGCGGCAAACTGCTTCTCCTGCTCGGCAAAACGGGCTCTCTGGTCGATGGGGTCGTTCAGCTCGGAATAGGCATTGCACATTTCCCAACCGTTCATGAACATCTCAAACCGTTCCACATAGTTGGGATCCTCCGGCTTCTTCTTGGTCAGCGGGGAGATCTCTACGGGGTGGTCCATCACAAAGGTGGGCTGGATCAGATGCTCTTCTACGAATGTCTCAAAGAACAGGTTCAGGATGTCGCCCTTGGTGTGGCGTTCTTCGTATTCTACATGCTTATCGTCAGCCACCGCTCTGGCCTCTTCCAGTGTGTGGATCTCGTGGAAGTCTACGCCGGCGTACTGCTTGACGGCATCCACCATGGTGATCCGTGCGAAGGGCTTGCCCAGATCCATTTCCACGCCGTTGTAGGTGATGGTGGTGGTGCCCAGCACTTCCTTTGCCACGTACCGGAACATATTCTCCGTCAGATCCATCATGCCGTGGTAGTCGGTGTAGGCCTGGTACAGCTCCATCAGGGTGAATTCGGGATTGTGGCGGGTGTCCAGACCCTCATTCCGGAACACACGACCGATCTCATATACCCGTTCCAGACCACCGACGATCAGCCGCTTCAGGTACAGCTCCAAAGAGATACGCAGCTTCAGATCCTCGTCCAGCGCATTGAAGTGGGTGTTGAAGGGTCTGGCAGCGGCACCACCGGCGTTGGCGACCAGCATGGGGGTCTCCACTTCCATGAAGCCCTGCTCGTCTAAGAACCGGCGAATGGTGCTGATGATCTTGGAACGCTTGATGAAGGTATCCCGGGATTCGGGGTTGGTGATCAGGTCCACGTACCGCTGCCGATACCGCATATCCACATTGGTCAGGCCGTGGAACTTTTCCGGCAGGGGCTGCAGGCTCTTGGTCAGCAGGGTCAGCTCTGTAGCGTGCAGGGAGATCTCACCGGTCTTGGTCTTGAACACGGTCCCCTTGACACCGATGATGTCGCCGATATCCAGCTTCTTGAAACCGGCGTAGGCTTCTTCGCCGATGGCATCTCTGGCTACATAGATCTGCAAATTGCCGGACAGATCCTGCACGTGGCAGAAGGACGCCTTGCCCATGATCCGCTTGGACATCATACGACCGGCCACGGACACGTTCTGCCCTTCCAGCTCGTCGTAGTGGTCCCGGATCTCCTGACCGTGGTGGGTCACATCGTACTTGGTGATCTGGAACGGGTCGGCACCGGCTGCCTGCAGGTCGGCCAGCTTTTCCCGGCGTACTCTCAGCAGCTCATGCATTTCCTTTTCATTGGTCTCTGCGGCGACCTGCTCCGCATTCCGATTGGTGCTATTTTCGTTTGCCATATCTTTGTCTGCCTTTCTACTGTCAGTTTGCATTGTTCTTGGTACGGGCAACGGAAAGGATCTTCAGCTTCATCTCTCCATTGGGGGTCTCTACGGTGATAATGTCTCCCACAGTCGCACCGATCATGGCGCTGCCAATTGGGCTTCTGTCGGAGATACGACCCAGCATGGGGTTGGCTTCGTTGGTACCCACCAGGCTGTATTCCAGCTCTTCGTCTTCTTCCAGATCCAGCACCTTTACGGTGGAACCCAGGTTCACCACGTCTGCCTTCAGGTCGGCTTCGTCGATGATGATGGCGTGCTCGATCAGCCCTTCCAGCTCGGCGATCCGGGAGACCACCTTGGCCTGTTCGTTCTTTGCTTCATCGTACTCGCTGTTCTCGGACAGGTCCCCGAAGGAACGGGCTTCTGCGATGCTGACCTTGACTTCCTCCAGCTTTACGCTTTTCAGATAGGTCAGCTCATCTACCATGGCCTGATAGCCATCTTGGGTATACTTGATCATCTTAGACTGATCCATAACTTTGTTTACCTCACTATATCATGATAAAATTTTAAGCGGTTGTATATGGGGTTTATTCTGCGTAGAAGGAGGCCGCCGCTGCTGCCAGCTGGTTGTCCTCTTCGTCGGTGATCTTGTAGATATTCTTGCCAGCCAAACTTTCGTCCAGCTCCACCTCGATATCCGGTACGATGCCCACGCCGTGGTAGTTGTCGGAGAAGGGCGGGTTGTACATCCGATAGGTCACCGATACGGCACCGCCGTCGGTCAGGGGCACCGTGGTCTGCATACAGCCCTTCCCATAGGTGGTAGTCCCCACGATGGTGGCTTTCTCGTAGTCCCGGACGGTGCTGGTGAACAGCTCTGCGGCACTGGCGGTACTGCCATTGACGACCACCGCCATGGGGATATTCAGTTCGGTTGGTTCCGAGGTGTATTCGTCCACCTGGTTGCCGTCTGCGTCGAAGATCCGGATGATGGGCCCTTCCGGCACGATGTAGTCCAGGGTGGTCACGATGGAGGAAAGCTCCCCACCGGGATTGTACCGCAGGTCTACGATGAGCTTATCACAGCCCAAATTGCCGGTCAGATCCTCCACAGCGGCTACGAACTGCTCCGGTGTTTTGGTATCGAATTCGCTGATCTTGATCACGCCGATGGTATTGTCCGGTTCATACACACGGTAGGTCACGGTCTGGGTGTTCACCTTGGCGCGGGTGATGCGGAAGTCCACCTGTTCGGTATATCCTTCCCCTCTGGCTACGGTGAATACCGCCTCGGTCCCGATGACCCCTTGCAGCTTGGACACGGCAGTGTTATAGCCCAGTGCCTGCACGGATTCCTGTTCTTCCCCAACGGTGATGATCAGGTCTCCCGCCATGACACCGGCTTCTAAGGCAGGGGAATCCGGCAGCACGTTGATCACTTCGATCACCTTATATTCGGTGTTGTAGATCACGCTGATCCCGATGCCGGCCATTTCGCCTTCCATTTCGGTCATGAAGGAATCAAAATCCTCGGCATTGTAGTAGGCTGCATAGTCGTCGCCGGTGCCAGCCACGTACCCTGCCGTGATCATATCCAGCAGCTCCTCGTCGTCCAGATCCCCAATGTAGTAGTTGCGGTAGATGTAGTCCACCTCTGCCAGCTTATTGAGTGCCCGGTTCAGGAAATCGCTAGATGCCTCTTGACTTTCCGTGTCCGTGTTGCCGTTGTTTTGGTACACTGTGTTCACGGTCTGGATGGCATCGGAGGCATATTTTTTCTCATATCGGTTATACAGGCTGATATAGGTCGCCTGAAAGGTCACAAGACAGCCCAGCAGCGTCACCGCTACGGTTGCTCCTATGGAAATTTTCTTTGACATTGCATTTCCTTCTTTACGTTCGCTTTACGGCAAATTGATATAGTTTCTCGGCTCGGTAACGGTACCGTTTTCCCGGACTTCAAAGTGTAGATGGTAGCCGGAGGAGGAACCGGTCGTTCCCACCAGGCCGATCTGCTGTCCCTGCACCACGGTATCGCCCGCAGACACCCACCGTTCGTTCATGTGGGCATACAGGGTAGCGATCCCGCCGCCGTGATCGATGAGGACATAGTTGCCGTAGCTGTAGTGATACTGGGATTCGATGACGGTCCCGGCGTTGGCAGCGTACACATTGGTGTTGGCGGCACAGGCAAGGTCGATGCCTAAATGGTAATCGCTTGCCCCCCACAGGGTACGCCAGCCAAATTCGGAGGACACCTGATAGCGCACATCCACCGGCAGCGGCCAGCCCAGGTTACCACCAACGTAGGCTTTTTTCTCCTGCTCCTGCAGCTGTCTCAGCCGTTCTTCCAGCTTGGCATTCAGTTCGTCTTCTTGTGCTTTGGCGTTGTAATAGTTTTGCAGCAGTGCGCTTTCGTTTTGTTCCAGAGACTGCATATAATCCTGCGCTTCGTCGGATTTTTTCTGGGCTTCCTTGATATTGTCCTCCAGATCCTCGATGGCAGAGGTTTGCAGCTCCAGCGCATATTCCAGCTCATCCACGGCCACCTCTAAGTTGGCGGTGTTCTCTTCCAGCTGGGCAATGACGAACTGGTCGTATTCCAATATGGAAGTCACCATGTCCACCCGGGTGAGGAAATCCACGATGTCCTCTGCCCCTAAGATCAGGCCGATGTAGCTGGATTCGCCTTCCTCATACAGGGTCACCATTCGCTCTAAGAAGGCTGTCTCCTGCTTTTCGATATTGGCTTTGGCGACCTCGATGTCGTTTTGCTTGTTTTCGATCTGTAGGGTAATGGCATCCAGCTGCTGCATGGTCAGGTTCTTTTTCTTGATGGACAGCTCCACGATCTCGTCGTAGGTCTGCTTGGTGGTCTGCACATTGGAGTAGTCGTCTCGCACCGACTGTAGCCGGTTCAAGGCATCCTGCTGCTTAGCGGCGATCTCTGCCAGCTGCTGTTCATAGGATTTTACCGTAGCATCGGTGGCTTCTCCCGCCATGGTATGCTGTACCGGCATCACGAAAGTCGCCGCACACAGCAGCATAGCCAGCACTGCGATCTTTGTATTCCTTTTTGTTTTCATGTTCTTTACCTTATTATATTATGAATAGACTCACGGCAGTACGATATAATTTCGGGGTTCCGTATGGGCACCGTTCAGCCGCACCTCAAAATGAAGATGATACCCGGAGGCCGAGCCGGTCATACCCACCAGACCGATAAGCTGTCCCTTTTCCACCGTTTCGCCCACGGAAACCTTGCGCTGGTTCATATGGGCATACAGAGTGGCCTGTCCGCCGCCATGGTCGATCACCACGTATTCGCCGTAGCTCCAATGGGTGCCGCTGGTGACAACGGTCCCGGCATTGGCGGCGTAGATGGCGGTATTGCAGGCACAGGCCAGGTCGATGCCGTAGTGGTATTCCTGCACACCGTTCAGCACCCGATAGCCGTATTCGGAGGAGACGTAGTACTGCACATCCATCGGCAGTGGCCAGCCTAAGGAACCACCCACATAGGCGGTCTTTTGCTTGGCTTGCAGCTCGGCCAGATAGGTCGTCAGTTCCTTGTCCAGTGCTTCTTCCGCTTCTCGGTAGGAATAGTACTGGATCAGCAGTGCCGATTCGTTTTGCTGCAAACTTTCCATATAGGCAAGGGATTCGTCAGCCAACGTCTGGGCGGTTTTGATGTCCGCTTCCAGTGTGGCCTGTGCTTCCTGTTGCAGCTGCAAGGCATCCTCTAACTTTTCTTTATTCTCTGCCAGCGCCGCCTTTGCGTCTTCCAGAGATGTGATCACTTGCTTGTCATAGGCTTGGATGGACAACGCCATATCGATCCGGGTCAAGAGATCCGTCAGGCTCTGGGCACCCAGCAGCAGCTCCAGCACAGAAGCTTCGCCTTCTTCATATAGGGTGATCATCCGGGCATCGAAGGCTTTTTCCTGCTTGTCGATGTCTGCTTCGGCCTTGGCAATGGCAGCTTCTGTTTCGGTGATCTGCTGGGTGATGGCATCCAGCTGTAGCTGCGCCAGATCCTTCTTTTTCAGCGACAGCGCAATGACCTCGTCATAGTAGGATTTGGTCAATGCGGCATCGGCATAATCGCCTCGTACCGCATTCAGCCTGTCCAGTGCCTCCTGCTGTTGGGTCGCCAGCTCTGCGATCTGCTTTTCGTAGGACTGTACAGTGGCATCCGTTGGTGCGGCGGCGGTGTTGGTGACCAGCAAAAGTCCCACCAGTGCTGCCGCTATATATCGTTTTCCGCTATGTCTCATTTTTTATGCTGCTCCTCAGTATGCTGCTCCTTACTGCCGCAGGTACTTGCCCAGGGAGATGGAGCTGCCGATCACACCGGTGAAAATGCCCAGTCCCACAAAGCCGCCCAGCACATACTTCTGGATGGCGCTGAAGCCGGCGATGGTGATCATTTTCAAGTCACTCATGACCAGCGTTTCCACGTAGCCGTAGAAGTACCACTCCACGAAGAAGGCAACGATGCTGGCTAACAGCCCGATGATGATACCCTCGATGAGGAACGGCAGGGTGATGAACCAGCCTGTGGCACCTACGTATCGCATGATACTGATCTCATGCCGCCGGGCGAATACGGACAGCTTGATGGTGTTGACGATGATAAAAATGCTCACCACGGCAAGGATCACCAGGAACCAGATGAAGATCATCATGATCCCGGATTTGAAGCTTTCAATAGAGGTCGCCAGGTCCAGTCTGTCTCGGATCTTGGTCACGCCCTCGATCTGGTTGATCTGGTACTTCATTTCCGGCACTTTTTCGGTGCTGGTGTACGTTAGGATGAAGGAATCCGACAGGGGATTCCTTTCCTCGGGCACATCGTCGTATGTGTCGTACTGCTCCTTCATTTGCGCCAGCCCTTCCGACTTGGTCACACGTTCTATGGAATCCAGGTTGTCAAGCGAGGACAGCGTGCCTTGGATGGACACGATCTCGTCTTCGCTCAGCTCCCGGTCCACGAACACCACCAGCTCGTTCATCAGTCCGAACTGTTCCAGGTTCACATCGATGTTGTACACCAGCAGGGAAAAGCCGCCGATGACCACCAGACAGCTCATGAGCACGGCGATGGAGGCAAAGGTCATGACCCCGTTGCGCCACAGGCCCTTCAGTGCCTGTCCAATGAAGTAGAAAATATTGTATCGTCTCATTCGAACATACCTCCCACACGGTCCTCCGTGATCAGGCCGTCCTTCAGAATGACGACGCGCTTGTTGTAGTAGTCCACCAGATTCTTTTCATGGGTGACAACGATAACGGTCTTGCCCAGCTTATTGATCTTGATCAGCAGATTCATGATCTCCAGAGACATTTTCGGGTCGATGTTCCCGGTAGGCTCGTCTGCGATGATGACCTTGGGATTGTTGGCAAGGGCTCGTGCCAGTGCCACACGCTGCTGTTCGCCACCGGAGATCTCATTGGGGAAGGAATCCTGCTTGCCCGCCAGATTCACGGTGTTCAGGATGGCAGGCACACGGCGGCGGATCATTTTCCGGGGCGTTCCCACCACTTCCATAGCAAAGGCCACGTTTTCATATACGGTTTTTTTCGGGAACAGGCGGAAATCCTGGAACACCACGCCCAGCTCCCGGCGATAATAGGGCACCCGGAAGTTGGAGATCTCCGCCAGATTGTAGTCCCCGACGATGAGCTTGCCGGAGGTGGGCTTTTCTTCCCGCAGCAGCAGCTTCATCAGCGTGGTTTTCCCGGCACCGGAATGGCCTACCACAAAGACGAATTCGCCGTCGTCGATGTGGAGGTTGATCCCCTTCAGTGCCAGTGTCCCATTGGGGTACGCTTTTTTTACATTTACAAAATCGATCATAGTAATTCCTTATAGGCGCAAAGACAGAAGTATGCCATCTGCACCATGCTATTGGTCGTTCTCCTGCACAAAACCGGCACCTTTCACAATTGTTGTAACGAATGCGTGTCTGTTCTGTGAATTTTTCGCATAAATGCACAAATAGGGAGCACCCACATCACAGACGCAGATGCACCCCATTTTAGACAAAAGACAAAGTTGAATCAAAAGGTCGCTGTATTTCGAGCTCAATACTTGACCGGCTTGGTGGTCAGGTACCGCTTGACCATGAGCGCCACCTTGAAGGTGATGGCATGGTCGAATTCCCGCAGATCCAGACCGGTGAGCTTGCGGATCTTTTCCAGACGGTACACCAGCGTGTTCCGGTGTACGAACAGCTTCCGAGAGGTCTCGGATACGTTCAGGTTGTTCTCGAAGAAGCACTGGATGGTCATGAGGGTCTCACGATCCAGGGCGTCCAGGCTGCCGTTCTTGAATACTTCTTGCAGGAACATTTCACACAGGGTAGTAGGCAGCTGATAGATCAGACGGCCAATACCCAGGTTTTCGTAGCTGACGATGCTCTTTTCGGTGTCGAACACCTTGCCCACTTCCAGAGCGACCTGTGCTTCCTTATAGGACTTGGCCAGATCCTTGATGTTGTCCACCACGGTACCGATACCGATGGAGACCTTGGTGTAGAATTCGGAGTTCAGCGTATCGGCGATGCCACGGGCAATCTTTTCGATATCCTTCACATCCGTGTTGGGCTTGATCTCCTTCACCAGTACGATGTCCTGCTCGCCGGTGGAGATCACGTAGTCCTTGTTCTTGTCCGGGAAAATGTTCTGTACCATATCGAAGGACAGCACGTCGGACTTGGTATGGAACTTGATGAGGAATACCACACGACTTTCCTCGGCGTTGAACCGCAGCTCCTTGGACTTGATGTAGATGTCGCTGGGGAGGATGTTGTCCAAAATGATGTTCTTGATGAACGAGCTCTTATCGTACTTTTCATCGTACAGATTCTTGATGTTGGACAGGGAAACCGACAGCACGGTGGCCATCTTTTCAGCGAACTTATCTTCCCCTTCGATGAATACGATGTATTCCCACTTAGAACCGGTGCCGATAGACTTGTAGGTGTAGCCGCCGGAGGTCACTGTATCCGAGGTATAAGCCAGCTCATCCCGTACCCCCTGTCTCATTTCTCCGATCTTGACCAGCTCGCTGCATGCGATGATCACGCCATTGTCGTCGATCACGCCGATCACACGGTCTACCGCATCTCTCATTTGATGAATGATTCCTTGAAACAGCCGATTTGACATAGGATGCCCCTTTCGTTCTTCCTGATAAAATAAGAAATTGTATATACTACACTATATTTTACATGATTTTTTGTGGTTTTTCAATAGGGAAATAAGGATTTTTTATAAAAAATGCAGTTTTTTTTCGCTTGTTTGTACGTTTTCCCACAACAAAACGAAATTTTTACCATTTATTTTCCAGCTTTGCCATGATATACCAAAGTTTACGCAAAAAAGTTTTTCAAAAAGTAAGCCAAATTTACCCTTCTACCTGTACGACCGTCAGGATCCCGTCAGCCACCACAAAGGAAATGGTGTAAGCTCCAAACGACATGGCGTACACCCTGGTGGGATCGTTCTGGTATGCGGGCCGTGGATCCTGTGCCAATGCCGAAAGCAGTCCCGGACGCATCCTCTCCGGCAGGCGGGACAAAAAAGCATCGGCGCACTGGACAGTCAGTGGTGTGGTAGTGAGGGCGAAGCCGTCTTTTGCCTCCGGATGGGCATCGGTATAGGGGAGATAGGGCTTGATATCGAAGATGGGCGTGCCGTTCATCAGATCTGCTCCCCGCACCACCAGCACAGCCCCCTCCGGTGTATCCCACTGAACCTGCACCAAAGACACCGACGACAGCCCAATGGGGTTGGGGCGATAGGGCGAACGGGTGGCAAACACGCCCATGCGGGTGTTCCCCCCCAGCTTTGGTGGCCGCACCGTGGGATTCCAGTGTCCGTTTTGCTCGGCGGTGGTCCTGGTGTTCTCCGAAAACTGCCACAAGAGCCATAGGTGGGAATACCCATCGATCCCCCGCAGCGCATCCGGATCCCGATAGGCCGTCTCGAAGACGATCACGGACTCCACTGCAGCCAGCCCACTCTGCCGTGGAATGCCGAACTTGCCGGTGTAATCATTGTAGATATGTGCGATGGTGTGCAGCTCCATGGGTCTCCTCCGGTGTGGTTTTGGAACGATTTGTGGGGTAGTATACCACATTTTTTGGCAGATTGCAAGAAACATTTCGTAAATTTTTTCGTGCCTGTCGGGGGGAGCGGCGACAGGATCTCACAAAAACCGATTTATACCACGTTCCTCTTGCAAAACGGAGACAAATGCAGTATAATAGTCTCACACAGAACTTTACCAAAAGCACACCACGAAAGGAAAATATATGCATAAACAGTTTGTTATGGGAAATGAGGCCATAGCCCTTGGTGCCATTGCTGCCGGGGTACAGGTGGTCACAGGCTATCCCGGTACGCCCTCTACCGAGGTTTTGGAAAATGTGGTCAAGCATGGTCCCAAGGCGGCAGACGGCTCCAACGAGATCTATGTGGAGTGGTCCGTCAATGAGAAGACCGCCATGGAGGTGGGTGCCGGTGCTGCCTATGCCGGTGCCAGAGTTATGGTCACCATGAAGCAGGTGGGGCTGAATGTGGCATCGGATCCGCTGATGTCGCTGGCCTATGTGGGTGTCAAGGGCGGCATGGTCATACTGGTGGCAGACGATCCCGGCCCCATTTCGTCCCAGACCGAGCAGGACACACGCACCTTTGCCATGTTCTCCAAGCTGCCGGTGTTCGATCCGTCCTCGCCGGAGGAAGCCTACCAAATGACTATGGATGCCTTTGCCCTTTCCGAAGCATACGGCACACCGGTGCTGCTCCGTCCCACCACCAGAGTATGTCACGCCTATGCTTCCATGGAGATCCCGGAGACACGGCTGACCCACACGCCGGAGGGCTTTGTCAAGGACTCTCGCTGGGTGATCTTCCCCCGCCTGTCCTATGCCGCCCACAAAAAGATCGAAGAACGAAATCGGGCACTGACGGAGGTGCTGTCGGGCTATGGATACAACGACTATCACAGGGCAGATGGAAAGAAAGCCATTGCCGCCGGTGGGGTCAGCTACGCCTATGCAAAGGAAGCGCTGGCTATGCTGGATGTGGATGTGCCGCTGCTCAAGGTCGCCACACCCTTCCCCTTTCCGGATGCACTGGCGGCGGAAATGCTTGCCGATGTAGACGAAGTGCTGGTGCTGGAGGAGCTGGATCCGGTGATCGAGCGGGCGCTGGTACACCTTGCCGGTAAAAAGCATATGCCTGTGACCATCCATGGAAAAGAGGACGGCACCACGCCCAATGCGGGAGAAAACACCGTAGATGGGATCGTGGCACTGCTAACGGCGTATCTGGGTCTGGACAAGCCGACGGCACATAGCTGGGAGGAAGCCCCTGCGCTGCCCGTTCGTCCGCCGGTACTGTGTGCGGGATGTCCCCATCGTGCGTCCTTTTATGCGGTGAAGAAGGCCATGCAGCAGCTGGGACAGAAGGCGGTATTCTGCGGGGACATCGGCTGCTACACACTGGGGAACGCCATGCCGCTGGATATGACGGACACCTGCCTCTGCATGGGTGCCGGGATCACGGTGGCACAGGGGATCGGCAGAGCCAACAACTGCATCGGTGCAGCCGAAAACGATACCGTATGCTTCTCCTTCACGGGGGACTCCACCTTTTTCCATACGGGGCTACCCAATCTGGTGAATGCGGTGTACAACGATGCCCATATGGTGGCGGTGATCCTGGACAACTCCACCACGGCCATGACCGGTCACCAGCCCAATCCCAACACCGGCAAGACGGCCATGGGAGAGGTGGCAGCCAAGATCGACATCGAAGGGGCACTCCGTGGCATTGGAATCACCCACGTGGCAACGGTGGATCCGCTGGAGCTGGAGGCTGCTATCGCTGTAGTCAAAGAAGCGGCGGCGGTACCGGGTGTCTCTGCCATCATCTTCCGTTCGCCCTGCATTGCGCTGTTCAAGCCCACGAAAACCTATCATGTGGACACAGACAAGTGTACCGGATGTCGGAAATGTCTCCGGGAGCTGGGGTGTCCGGGTCTGATCAAGGATGGCAAAAAGGTAAAGATCGACCAGAGCCTATGCTACAGCTGTGGTCTTTGCACCCATGTATGCAGCTTTGGTGCCATTGGGGAGGATAAGTGATATGGAAAGATATAATATTCTATTGTGTGGCGTCGGCGGTCAGGGTACGGTGTTGGCCTCTAAGATCTTGGCAAAATCGGCTATGGCACGGGGAGAAACGGTACATACGGCGGAGACCATTGGGATGGCACAGCGTGGTGGCTCGGTGGTCAGCCATGTGCGCATTGGGGACGGCTGCTATTCTCCGTTGATCGCCCACGGACAGGCCGATGTGATCGTAGCCTTCGAGCCGGCAGAAGCGGTGCGGAATCTGGTATACCTAAAGGAAGGCGGCACGGTGGTGGTATCGAACACTGCCGTCAAGCCTGTGACCGATGCCCTTGCCAAAACGGACTACGATGCACAGGTGATGCTGGACTATCTCAGCCGGCAAAAGCTGCAGCTGATCCAGGTGGACGGAGAAGCGATCATTGCCAAATGCGGCAGTGCCAAGGTTTTGAACATCGCCCTGTTGGGAGCCGCCGACCGTGCCAACTGCATCGGCATGACCGTCTCCGACCTGCGCCATATCATCGAAACCACCATGGCACCGAAATTCCAGCAAATGAATCTGCAAGCCCTGGAAGGATGAGCGTTTTCGATACAGCGTGCGGATTTTTTCGAAAACCCCTTGACAACCACAATACATGGTGCTATAATGAACATATCCACAAAACCGTTGCGTAAGAGTAGTAGCCGGGGGCTGAGGATCTGTAGAGAGCTGCGGATGGTGCAAAGCAGTGATGCTCGTGCCGGTGAATGGACTTACAAGGGCGAACTGAACTGTTGTACTTTCTGAGTAGGTGCAACAAAGTAGGAGAGACGGCCGCCGACCGTGATCCCGGCAGGTGTATCGTGTTGTACACCATTGAGGTGCGTCACCTTGGTGTGGCGAAATAGGGTGGTATCGCAGAAGTGTTGCAGCTTTTGTCCCTATAGCGGGGGCAAAGGCTGCTTTTTGGGTTTTGCTCCGCACCATATACATTTTACACATAACAGATTGGAGCTAAGCAGTATTATGATGATCAATGACACACAGCTTTCCCTGGTACGGGAACGGATCCGGGTCCTGCAGGATTTTGGCACACCGCTGTATAAGGACAAGCTATCTCACCTGAGACCGGAAGACCTGCAAACGCCGGAGGATTTTACCGCTCTGCCCTTCACCGAAAAAAGCGAGCTGCGGGACGTATATCCTCTGGGGAACCAGGCGGTACCGGACAGTGAGATCGTGCGGATCCATTCGTCCTCCGGCACCACAGGCACGCCCATCATCATCCCCTACACCAAGCAGGACGTAGAGGATTGGACCACCATGTTTGCCCGTTGCTACGAAGTGGCCGGCATCACAAAGCAAGACCGGATCCACATCACCCCCGGCTATGGTCTGTGGACGGCCGGGATCGGATTCCAGTTGGGCTGCGAACGGCTGGGGGCTATGGCGATCCCCATGGGTCCCGGCAACACGGACAAGCAGCTGAAAATGATGGTGGACATGGGTTCCACGGTACTATGTGCCACGTCCTCCTATGCGCTGCTGCTGGCGGAGGAGATCAAGAAGCGGGGCATCCGGGACCAGATCAAGCTGCGCAAGGGTGTTATTGGTTCGGAACGCTGGGGGGACAAGATGCGGGAGCGTATCGCCAATGAGCTGGGTGTGGAGCTGTTCGACATTTATGGTCTGACGGAGATCTATGGCCCCGGCATCGGGATCAACTGCGCCAAGGACGAACCCATGCACTACTGGGACGATTATATCTATCTGGAGATCATCGATCCCAAGACGGGCAAGAACGTACCGGATGGGGAGATCGGCGAGATCGTCATCACCACGCTGCGGAAACAGGGCGCACCGCTGATCCGGTATCGCACCCATGACCTGTCCCGGATCGTACCCGGTGTTTGCTCCTGCGGCCTGCGGTATCCCCGGATCGACCGGATCATCGGCAGAAGCGACGACATGGTAAAGGTCAAGGGCGTGAATATTTATCCCGGTCAGATCGAGGACGTGCTGCGGGATGTCCACGGTGTCAGCAGCGAATACCAGGTGATGATCGACCACCTGAACGGCAAGGACATCATGACCCTGTTCTTCGAGATCAACCCGGATGCAAACAAGGAGGCCATGGAAGAGGTGGTCCGTTCCGTGTTCAAGACCAAGATCGGTCTGCTCATCGAACCGAAAGCCGTTGCCATGGGTGAGCTGCCCAGAAGCGAAAAGAAATCCACCCGGATCTACGATAACCGGTATTGAGCATACGAAAAGAGGATGCCATCGCAACATCCTCTTTTTTCTATGCGTTATATCTCTCTAAGCAGCTTCACCAATGGCTTCGTGTGTGCATATCCAGCTTCGTTTGGCATACCCGGGCATACCGGATACAGACCCAGCATGGCAAAGATATACCAGGCCGAGGTGGCGCCATTGTCTTCGTCTCCCGGATAGCCGTCCGGTGTGGCGTGGAACACGGTGATCAGCTTTTCGACCCATGCATCTGCCTTTTCCGGCTCGCCCAGCAGTGCGTACAGGAAGGGGAAATGGAAGGAGGGCTGGTTGGAGATGGCGCACTGGCCAAAGTCTACCGCTGCCATTTCCGTCATCTCGTGGATCTCAAAGCCGTAGCCGTCTACGGTATATTCCGGTGCCGTGGCGAACAGCTCGTCCAGCTTGGCAAGCAGCTTCTCACGGCCGCCATACAGCTCTGCCAGTCCCTCTACATCGTGGGGTACCGCAAAGGTGGACTGCCAGGCACAGCCTTCGGTGTATTCCCCACCCCAACGCAGGGGATCAAAATCCGGTGCCATCTGCCCGTTGGTATCCTTACCACGCATGAAGCCGGTCTCCGGATCGAACAGGTTTTTGTAGTTCTTGCTACGGCGGTCGTATTCTGCTACAAAGTCCTTGTCATAACCCAGCACCTCCGCCACTCTGGCGATGCAGTAATCCCCGTAGGCAGCGTCCAGCGTCAGGTTCACGGACTCTTTGTATTTGTCTCGTGGCACATAGCCCAGCTGGCAGTATTCCTCTGCCCCATTGCGGCCATAGCGAGGTTCCGGACCGTTGTGGTTGGCGTGCTTCAGCATACCGTCCAGCGCATCCTGCCACAGCTTTTTGTCCCCGATCCCATGGACCACCGCATCGGCGATCACAGCATCGATCAGTGTGGAAGGCATACAGCCCACTTCGCCAAGGGAAGGCCAACGGGGCAGCCAGCCGCCATCCCGGTAATCTGCCACAAAGCCGTCCAGCATTTCGGCGTATTCCTGCCGAGCGATCTTGCTGTACAGCGGGAACACAGTGCGATAGGTGTCCCAGAAGCCGTTGTCGGTGTAGCGCACACCAGGCTCCTTCTTGCCGGTGAAGGGAGAATAATGCACCTTTTCGCCGGTGGCACAGTCGAATTCCCATGCCTTGTGGGGGAACAGCGCTGTCCGGTACAGGCAGGAATAGAAGGTAGCAAGGGTGTCTTCGTCCGCTTCGATGGGCAGACGACCCAAATATTCTTCCCACTGTGCGGCGGCGGCATTGTGTACGTCGGCAAAGGTCTTCCCTGCCGTTTCCGTTTGCAAATTGTAGAGTGCCTGTTCCGGGGATATATAGGAAATTGCCAGGCTGCCCTCTACATCCGGTGCGGTAAAGGCCAGATGGTAGCCCTCTCCCAGTCCGTTTACGGCAAAGCTATGGGAAGCGGCGGCATCGATGGCAGTCTTGTCAAAGCGCAGTACCACGTGCATTTTGAAGTCCACCGGCTTGTCCTGGTTGTGACCTGTGGTCCAGCCGGTCAGAAGGCCCCTTGCCGAATCGTACTGCCAGTGGTTGTCCCCTTGCAAGGGGTAGATCGTCAGGCCCATGTTCTGCGTCCGGTCAAAGTGCAGCTGCACCATGGCACCACGTTCGGTAGGGGTCAGGGAGAAGGTGCATCTCTGTCGCAGGAAGTGCAGGGACAGCAGATCCGGCTGCATCACGGCCTCCTCCGGTCGATAGCCAGACCAACCGGCGGCGTAGTCTTCGTATAGTCCACGGGTGCCGGATTGGGGCGTCAGCAGGATGGTGCCGTAGTCGCCGATCCAGGGGCTGGGCTGGTGGGTGAGTCGGATTCCTTCCAACGAATGGTCGTGGGCATGGAAATACCAACCGCCGCCTCTGCCATTGGTCTGGGGCACAAAGCCCACCATGGCCCAGGGGATCTGGGTGTACGGCAGGGTGTTGCCATGGGAGAACCGCTGTACAGAGGCGGTACCCATGCGGTTATATACATATGGTAAATAATTCATTTCTGTATCCTTTCATCCAACATATTCACGCACGATACAGCAGATAACCCTTGTCTGCCAGCGTCACTGTGCCGTCCTGCCACTCTGCACCATCGGACAGGATCACGTCCTCCGGCGGCACAGGCAATGTAAAGGTCACGGTATCGCTTCCGAAGTTGCCGAAGAACCACACTTTGCGTTTCTCCAACGTGCGGGAAAAGCCTGTGACCAGCGCCGGTGTCTCTCCATCCCAGAAGGCCACTTCCCCCTTCCGGAACAGCGCATCTTCTCGGCGCAGGCTGTTCATGGTAACAAGGATCTCCTGCCGTCTCTTGGCCTGTGGCGTGGACTTGCCTACATCGCTGCGGTCGGTGGGGTGGAATCTGCCGGGGTGGAATCGGTTGGCAAACATACTCAGCGTCGTTTCGTCACAAAGCTCGTTGCCGCAGTACACCATGGGGATCCCGTCCATGGTGAAGTTCATGACCTGGATCAAATCCATGCCCCGGTGGCCGGCTATAATTTCGATCCGCTCGTTCCAATCGGTGACGGTATCGTGGTTGTCCATGTCCCGCAGAATGATGCTGCCCCTGGGATATGTGTTGTGGGTACGCTCCCAATCCTTTCGCAGGGCAGAGGCGTTTTTGGCACCGGTGAGCACATCGTAGATGGCACAGTGCCAGGAGAAGCCGTAGATGGCATCGAAGCCGGACAGCAGTGTGTCTCCGCAGGAACCTTCGTTGATCAGCACCGCATCGGGCTTCACGGTATGAATGCGTCGTCTGCCCTCTGCCCAAAAATCCAGCGGCACACCGTCTCCCACGTCACAGCGGAAGCCGTCTACGTCCAACACGCTGACGTAGTACACCATGTTGCACCACAAGGTCTCTCGCAGTCCGAGGTGGTTGAAGTCTAACAGGGGGAAGTTCCAGGCACCGTTGATGAAGCTGCCGTCCGGGTGCTGCTTGGCAAATGCCGGGTGTTTTTGCAGCATGGCGGCGTTGGGACCAATGTGGAGATACACCAGATCCAGCAGCAGGTGCATACCCAGCCTATGGCATTCCTGCACGCAGGCGGCCAGATCCTCCATGGTGCCGTATTCTTCGTCAATGGAAAAATAGTCGTTCATCCGATAGGGATTCTTCGGGTTGTCGGTCTCCGAGGCCTTCTGCCGCACGCTCCAATTGTCCCGGTTTTCGGAGTTGTCGGCGGTGAAAATGGGGCAGAGGTAGATGGTGGCAAAGCCTAAGGATGCCAGATACGGCAGCTCCTTTGTCACCGCAGCAATGGTGCCTTCCGCAGAAAACGTTCGGGGATTGATCTGGTACAGACCGCCGGCCGTGAGCCAATCCGGGGCTGTCAATGCTTTCTGGATCATGGGATCGTCTCCTTTCGCCTATGCATGACAAAACATAGGAAAACGAGCCAAAAATCGTTTTGTTTCCGGCTCATTTTCATCAAGATCGTATCTTACTTTGCCGCCTGGATCAGTGCGATCACGTCCAGAACGTCTTCCAGCTCCGTGGGCTTCATGATCTCCGGCTTCTTGCCAGCCTTTACGCAGTCGGCAAAATACCGCAGCTCGTTGAAATAGCCGTCGGACTGGGGAATGTAGTTGCCTTCCTCTACGCTGCTGTTCAGATCCAGGTATTCTGCACCCCAGGGATCTTCCTTGTAAATGCGCATCCGGCTGCCGTCGAATTCCAGCACAGCCTTTTCAAACTGCATCCGGAAGGTGGCACGGAACTGCACCGGTGCATGGAACCAGGCAGATTCACAGGCGATGCGCACGTCCCCAAACTTATAGATGGTGTGCATATAATCCATACCGTGGAAGATGTGCTCCACCTCCGGCTTGCCCATGGTGTATACTAAGAAGTCCAGGTCGTGGATGTGCAGATCGAAGGGCACCATGCCGGAACGAGCCGGGTCCTGCATCCAACCGTCCCAGCTGGATGTGGGGATACCGCCGATACGGGTCATGGTACCGGAAACCAGCTTTCCAAACCGACCGGTGTCCATGCAGTCCTTCAGGTACATATATTCCGGCCAGAACCGCAGCACGTGTGCCACCATAAAGTTCTTGCCCGCCTTTTCCGCAGCACCATACACTCTGGCAACGTCCGATTTGTGCAGCGAAATGGGCTTTTCCGTGATCACGTGGATGCCCTTTTCCAGTGCCTTCACAGCAAAGTCGGCGTGCATATAGGTGGGCAGGGTGATGTCCAGAATGTCGAAGGTCTCTTTGGACAGCATTTCATCAAAGTCTGTGTACTTCCGGGGCGCATTCTCGGTGAACTTACCGTCGAAGCGATCCATCATTTCCGGGCGAATGTCGCAAATGGCAACCAGCTCCACATCCTCCATAGAATGCCAGGCCGCGATATGCCCTGCACTGATCCCGCCGATGCCTACTTCTGCTACTCTTAATTTCATATGTGTATCCTCACTTTCGCAACGAGTGCGTTTTTTCTTCTATTATACAAACTTTGCGGCAGAATGTCAAGACATATGGCAAAAGATCACAGAAAACTCCGGCTTAGCGATCCACCAGCGTCTCCAGCAGCGTTGGCAGCACGGCACACAGCCCATCCAGTCGATAGCCCAGTGTTCCATCCGGACCGGCGCAGGCACAAGCGTCTATATGGATAAGAGCCTGCTCCACCGTATCCAGTGGCAGATGGGTCTGGTCGGCTATGTCTGCTGCGGAAATATAGCTATCCATATCCCCATGGGTCCGGTCAAATACGGCGTACAGCACACGCAGGGTGGACAAGTCTGCGATGCTTTGGAGTCGTTCGGCTATGTGGTGGAGGGTGGACATAGGTGGCATTTCCCAGGTGGCGTGGTAGGACATATAGATCCCGGAACCGGCGTAGACAGCGGTGCCATCCGGTTCTGTTCGGGCAGACAATCCCCACTTGCGCGGCGTAGTCTCCCACCCATGCCGTTCTTCCAGGGACCAGGGCACGTCCTCCCGATACCCATTGGTGCAAAGGCACTCGTGGAGTAGGATGGACAACCGAAAAGCGTCCCGCCAAAGCTGGTCTTCGGGAATGGTAGAAAAATGGGTACGAACCCGTTCGTACAGGTCGGTGTAATCGTCCTGCACTTCCCTGCCCATGAGGGTATCGATGCTGACGGCGAAAATATCGGCCAGTGTGGGCAGCAGGCTCACGTCCGGACAGCACTGTCCCGTTTCCCTAAATTAAAGATATTGGTTATGTATGAGTGCCTACGCCTACTTGCATAGGCACTCATATTCGTTGTTTTACTCAATTTTGCCGATAAAGCGGTAGTAGATGTCAATATCCTGCTCACGCATACCGTCTACGGTGGTTGCTTCGTGAATGACGATTTTCTCAATCAGCGTATTCAGAAGCTCCGCTGTCAGTTCGGTGGGATTGGCGTACTGCTTGATAAGAGAAATCCAAGTCTCCGCATCGACTGTTGTTTGTTTTTCAGATTCAAGCTCAGCAGACAGCCTTTCGATCTTCTCGACAAGCTCCTGCTGCTCGGTCTGGTATTTCTGAGACATCATGTTGAAGTTGTATTCCGTGATTCGACCATCCGACCAGTCCTCATACAGCTTTGCAAACTTGCGGTCAACCTCTGTTCTGCGCTTTTCTGCTCTTGTAAGCTCGGCACTCTGTCTTTTGACAGCAGCGGCAAGCTCGTGTTCGCTGGCTTTCAGTATCCGATGCAGAAGCTCCTTTTCATCCAACTCAGCCTGCCTCGACAAATCCTGTATTCTGGATAGAACGTAGGTGCAGAGATAGTCATAGCGGATATAGTGTGCGGAGCAGACACCGCTGACCTTGCCAAGCTGTCTGTAAGAGGTACAGTTGAAATAGCTGTACGGTTTGCTGTTCTGCTTGTTTGTGCCGAAGCTCATTGACCATCCACAATCAGCGCAGCGGACAAGTCCTGCAAATATCTGTGTGGTAGCGTCCTTTTGCTGTCTGCGGCGGCTGGCGATCTGCGTTTGCACCTGTTCAAAGACTTCCTTGGAGATAATGGCTTCGTGGGTATTCTCCAC
>CAYXBQ010000029.1:0-3601 GCA_964463375.1 uncultured Ruminococcus sp.
CGGCACGTGAATCCTTCGCACCCAAACCTGTAGGGAACGGTCTTGACCGTTCCGCCGCCTTGCACCTTCCCGTGGTTTTTGTACTGGCGTACGGCGGGTTTACTTGATGTCTTGCCCAAGACAGGGGATGCCTCACTCAACGTAGTTGAGTGAGGCATCCCCTGTCCTGGTCAGGACAAAAAATCATCCAAGCCCAACGCCAGTTGAAACCAAAACCCCCACGGCAGTAGAAAAGCCCAACGCAGTGTCCCCCCGCCGTACGCCAGTACAATCACCCCCACGGGAGGTGCGCACCATGCGTAATGGTTCCCCGCCCAAACGCCAGTTGAGGACCAAGGTGGGATCCCCATGAAGGGGCAACTTCGCTGTAAGCGAATGTTGAGCCCTTCCCCCTCACTCCTCTTTCTTCTCGATCACGTTGAAGAACGGGCTTTCCGGGGAGTTGAGCATGCGGAATTGGGCGATGCTGTAGCGGAAGCGGGAGATCGTGCTGAAATACGCCGTCAGCTCTTCTCCCTCCAACGCTCCCTCCGGATGGCCGGGGTATACCGCTACCAACAGCACACCGCCGGGAGCAAGCATCTCTATGGCATTTTGTACCGCAGGCAAGGTCGTGCTGCGCATGGTGGTGAGCTTTTTGTTCCCCGCACCGGGCAGGTACCCTAAGTTGAACATACCCGCTTTGATCTTGCCCTGCACGAATTCCGGTGCCCGATGGTGGGAGGCGCAGATCAGGTGCCAGTTGTCCGGGCAATGGTTTTTCGCCAGGTTCTCTGCCGTAGACCGCAGGGCAGCCGGCTGGATATCAAAGGCATATACCGTCCCTGCCGGCCCCACCAAATGGGATAAAAACACCGTGTCGTAGCCGTTCCCCATGGTGAAATCTACGGCGGTGTCCCCCGGCATCAGATGGGCTTTGATAAAGGATTTTTGCAGGGATAATAAGTCTGTCATGGGCATGGTGTGGTTCTCCTTTGTATGTAAAACGATGATACCAACATGGGGATCCGGTTTTCCCATATGACGAAACAGGGAGGAAAAAGTTCCCCCCTGCATTTGGTATTCTGGTAATTTTACCCGATCATAGCACGGGCTGCATCATAGGCCTTCATGTTTACCTCCAGTGCCTTGGCAGGGACACAGGATGCCACCGCTTCTCTGAGCAGCTCTTCGTCAAAGCCCAGCACGTCGGCAGCAAGACCCATCAGTGCCACATTGGACGCTCTCTCGTTCCCGGCCTCTCTGGCAATGGACTGGGTGTCGTAGGCACGAATGTCTACCGCCAGCGCACGCATCTTTTCCACCAGCTCCGTGGGGTATTCGGCAGCCCCCGTGATCACCGGCATGGGATTGATCTGCTGGATGGACGTGACGACCGTGCCGCCGATCTTCAGACAGGGCAGCCAGCGTGCCGCTTCCAACAGCTCAAAGCTCAGCACCACATCCGCTTCCCCTTCGCCGATCACGGGCGAGTATACCGGCTCATCTCCATACCGCACATAGGTCACCACGCTGCCCCCACGCTGGGACATGCCGTGTACCTCGGATACCTTTACGTCATAGCCGGCATCCATGGCAGCCTTCCCCAAAATCTTGGAGGCCAGCAGCGAGCCCTGTCCCCCGACACCAACGATCATGATATTTTTAATCATATGTATATTCTCCTAAATCTATTTTAACCCTCACCCAATGATCGCATCAAACTTGCACATCTGGGGACAGAGACCACAACCAACGCACATGCTCTCGTCGATCTTGGCCTTTTTGTCGGCAAAGGAAATGCAGGGGCAACCGATCTTCATGCAGGCACGGCAGCCACGGCACTTGTCCGGATCGATCTTCACCGGCGGATTCTTCTTCACCGTCTTCAGCAGGGCGCAAGGACGACGGCAGATCACCACAGAGGGGCAGTCGGCAGCGACTTCTTCTTGGATCACCGCTTCCAGTGCCGGCAGATCGTTGGGGTCTACCGCACGAACATGGGCTTCATCCACGCCCAGAGCCGTGCAGATGGCCTCCAGAGACAGATTCTTGGCAGGCAGTCCCTTCAGAGTCGTACCGGTCAGCGGGTTCTCCTGATGGCCTGTCATGCCTGTGATGCTGTTGTCCAGGATCAGCGTGGTCAAGGGAGAATTGTTGTATACCGCATTCACAAGCCCCGTCATGCCGGAGTGCATAAACGTGGAGTCTCCGATCACCGCTACATACTTGTCCCCTTCGCCACGGGCCTTCAGCGTGCCGTGCAGGGCAGAGATGGACGCACCCATGCAGTACACCGAGTCAATGGCAGACAGGGGCGCAACGGCTCCCAGCGTGTAGCAGCCAATGTCGCCGGAGACACGCAGACCCAGCTTGTGCAGGGTATAGAACACACCTCTGTGGGGACATCCGGGACACAGCACCGGCGGACGACCGGGGATCTCATCACCCAGCATGGTGTTGTCCGGTTCTTCACCCAACAGCAGCTTTTTCAGCAGCTCGTCGGAGTATTCGCCGCACATAGGCAGTACATCCTTGCCGATCACGGAAATACCGTGTGCACGGCAGAAGTCTTCGATCACCGGATCCAGCTCTTCGATCACATATACCGTGCTATACTTGGCGGCAAATTCAGCGATCTTCTTTTCCGGCAGGGGATTGACCAGACCCAATTTCAGGTAGGACGCATTCTTGCCAAAGGCTTCTCGGGCATAGTTATACGCATTGCCGGCGGAAATGATACCCACCTGGGTGCCGTTGTCTTCGATGGTGTTCAGGTCGGTGGTCTCTGCGAATTCCCGCAGTGCCGCCAGATGCTCTTCCACCACCACGTGGCGCTTCTTGGCATTGGAGGGCATCATGACGTGCTTTGCCGGATCCTTTTCGTAGGCACAAATGTCCTTTTCCACCCGTTCCCCCAGCTCGACCACGCTGCGGGAGTGGGCAGCTCTGGTGGTCATGCGGAAGAGAAAGGGCGTGTCGAACCGTTCGGACAGCTCGTAGGCCGCCTTCATGTAGGCAACGCATTCGGCACCGTTGGCAGGCTCCACCATGGGCAGCTTGGCACCGATGGCATAATGACGGCTGTCCTGCTCGTTCTGAGAGGAGTGCATACCGGGGTCGTCAGCCACACCGATGACCAGCCCGGCGGTGACACCCACATAGCCGGCCACAAACAGCGGGTCTGCCGCCACGTTCAGGCCTACGTGCTTCATACCGCAGAAGGCACGACCGCCGCCGACGGCTGCACCCATAGCCGCTTCCAGAGCGACCTTTTCGTTGGGAGCCCATTCGGCATAGATCTCGTCATACTTTGCCACTTCCTCGGTGATCTCGGTACTGGGCGTTCCGGGATAACTGGACACGAACCGCACCCCGGCCTCATAGAGCCCTCTTGCCACAGCGGCGTTCCCAAGCATCAATTCTTTCATGGATATACCTCGCATTTTTGTTTTACATAGATTTGCTATTATTATACACGATTCTGCATAGAATTGCAAGGGGTTTTTATACTGCCGTATGGGTTTCTTCAACTGGCGTTGGGCTTGTTTGGATTATGTCTTGCCCAAGACAGGGGATGCCTCACTCAACTACGTTGAGTAGGCGTGCGGCGTGAAAGGAT
>CAYXBQ010000029.1:3611-33883 GCA_964463375.1 uncultured Ruminococcus sp.
AACTTCCTCGTCAGTTTGTCCCCCTTCCCTACTCACTCAACTATGTTGAGTGGCTCGACTCCCACCCACCCCCTTAATCGACTCAAAAAGCACAACTTGCGCCTAACAGACTTTTTCTCTGGAAGCAGAGCATAACGCAGTAAATGTAGTACGGCTTAGTAGTCCCGTTTTTGATTGGGCTACCGCATGAGGGACAACGTTTGCAGTCTAAAGCGTTTCTCTCGGTTGACCTCCATGGGGGACGGTATCAGTTTGGTTTATGACTATCGTTTTGGTTTTTCTCCATGGGGGAATGCTATCGTTTGGCTTTCAACGTACGTTTTGCTATACACCTTCATTCGAAATCGCTACCAACTACTAAGCTATAGCTACGATAGGACAGTGCATTTCCGACTAAGCAACTTAGCTTTGCACGTCACCTTGTCCCCGCCGCTCGCCTGATAAAAAAACTGGAAGTTTGCAACCAACAATCCGTCTTTCTATGGTCGGGATGCCAGAGAAACCGTGGGATAACTGCGGTATAGCTTTTCGAGGCGATTAATAGGGTTAGGTTGGGAGTCCCCTCACTCAATGTGGTTGAGTGGGGGATAGGGAAGGGGAATAAACTGCCGAGGAAGTTTAATCTTCCCCTTCCCTATCCCTTTGGGCGCTGCCTGCGCAAGGCATTCTTTCCGAAAACTATTCGTGAAACAACCCGTCCATATGCCGTACGCCAGTACAAATACCCCACGGTAGTGCAACGCCCAACGCCAGTTGAGAAAAAAACACACAAATTGTTCAAAAAATCCCCTTCCATTTTTCCCGAGAATGCGGTATGATATAATAGAATGTATTTTGTATCCTGGAAAGGTTTACCCAAAAATAAGTATATATGATGCAAACGATCAAAAACATACCTGAAAAAATTGCCGCTGTGGGGCAGACTTTGGCTGTGGGCATGGATGTCGGCTCCACTACCGCCAAGATCGCCATCACCAAAGGCGGCGAACTGCTGTACGCGAAGTACGAACGACACTTCTCCAAGGTGCGGGAGAAGATACTGGAAATGCTCCATGCCGCTGCCGATGTGCTGGGGGATGCTCCCTTTACGGCGGCACTGTCCGGTTCTGCCGGGCTGGGGCTGGCCCACGATGCCGAGATCCCCTTTGTACAAGAGGTCTGGGCTACCGGGCAGATCGTCAAGACCCTGGAACCCGATACCGCTGCCGTCATCGAGCTGGGCGGTGAGGATGCCAAGATCCTCTTCTTCCGGGGCGGCACCGACGAGCGGATGAACGGCTCCTGTGCCGGTGGTACCGGTGCCTTCATCGACCAAATGGCATCTCTGCTGAACATGACTCCCGACGAAATGGACGAGATCAGCCTGCGGTACCAGAAGATCTACCCCATCGCCAGCCGGTGCGGTGTCTTCGCCAAATCCGACATCCAACCCCTGCTGAACCAGGGTGCCTCTAAGGAAGACGTGGCTGCCAGCATTTACCAGGCGGTCGTCAACCAGACCATCGCCGGGCTGGCACAGGGCAGACGGATCGAGGGCAAGGTCCTGTTCCTGGGTGGTCCCCTGTACTTCTGCCAGGGGCTGCGGGATCGCTTTGTGGAAACACTGCACCTTGTCCCCGGTGAGACTGCCATCTTCCCGGAATACGGACGGATCGCCTGTGCTATGGGTGCCGCCCTGTACGCCGATTCTCTGGGACAGGAAGGCAAGACCTACACCTTAGACTCCCTATGTGCCGACATCGAAAAAGCCGTGACCCCGCCCATGACCCGGGTCATGGAGCCTCTGTTCACCTCCCGGGAGGAATACGAAGCCTTTGCTACCCGCCACCGGAAGGCCGATGTGCCCAAGGTGCTGCTGGACGATTACACCGGCGACGCATGGCTGGGCATCGACTGCGGCTCTACCACCACCAAAATGGTGCTCATCGACCCGGCATGTCGTCTGCTCTACACCTACTACGACTCTAATAAGGGCAATCCCGTTGCCATCGTCAAGGAGCAGCTGGAGCACCTCTACAGCCTATGTGGCGACCGGATCCGCATTCGAGGCAGTGCCGTCACCGGCTATGGCGAGGATCTGATCCAGAACGCCTTCCACTGCGACACCGGCATCGTGGAGACCATCGCCCACTACACCGCCGCCAAGCATTTCCAGCCGGATGTGGATTTCATTCTGGACATCGGCGGGCAGGACATCAAATGCTTCCGGATCCGGCAGGGCACCATCGACAGCATCATGCTCAACGAAGCCTGCTCCTCCGGCTGTGGCTCCTTCATCGAAACCTTTGCCAAATCCATGGGCTATTCTTCCCCGGACTTTGCCAAGCTGGGTCTGTTCGCCGACTCTCCCGTGAATCTGGGCAGCCGCTGTACCGTGTTCATGAACTCACAAGTAAAGCAGTCCCAGAAGGACGGTGCCACCGTGGCAGATATTTCGGCGGGACTGTCCGTATCCGTGGTGAAAAACGCCATCTACAAGGTCATTCGTGCCCATTCGCCGGACGAGCTGGGGCAGCATATCGTGGTGCAGGGCGGGACCTTCCACAACGATGCGGTGCTGCGTTCCTTTGAGAGAGAGATCGGCCGAGATGTGGTGCGACCCTCTATCGCCGGGCTGATGGGTGCCTTTGGTGCCGCCTTGTACGTGATGGAGCAAAGAAAGGACGACGACACGCCCTCTGCCATCTTAGACAAAAATGCCCTTGCCAGCTTCACCCACACCTCCAAAACGGCCACCTGCCAGGGCTGCGCCAACCACTGCTTCTTGACCATCAACACCTTTGGAGACGGCAAGAAGTTCATTTCCGGCAACAAATGCGAGGGTGGTCTGGGCATGAAGGAAGACAAGACCATCCCCAACCTGTACGAGGTCAAGCGACAGCTGCTGACCGCATGTACCAATGTTGGTACGACCAACCAATCCGACACCACCAAGACCAGGGGCAAGATCGGCCTGCCGCTGGCACTGGGGATGTATGAGCTGGCACCCCTGTGGTACGGGATCTTCGATGCGCTGGGCTTTACCGTGGTGCATTCGGGTCTGTCCAGCCGGGAGACCTACGAAAAGGGGCATTTCTCCATCCCCTCCGACACCGCCTGCTATCCGGCCAAGATCATGCACGGACACATGGAGCTCCTCATCGAGGACCAGTGCGACGCCATCTTCTATCCCCGGCTGACCTACAACGTAGACGAGCATCGGCCGGAAGCGGACAACCACTACAACTGTCCCGTGGTGGCCTACTACAGCGAGCTGCTGGCGGGGAATATGGATTCCCTAAAGGAAAATCCCCACGGCACAAAATTCTACTATCCCTATTTGGACATCAACGACCGCAAGAACCTGTGCCGAGGGCTGTACGACTGCCTCCACGCCGACTATCCCACCATCACGAAAAAACAGGTGAAGGCTGCCATCGAGGTCGGTTTTGCCCGATATGCGGGGCATATGCAGCAGATCCGGGCAGAAGGGGAAAAGGCTGTTCGTTGGGCAAGAGAGCACGGCAGACGGATCATGGTGCTGGCAGGACGACCCTACCACACCGACCCGGAGATCGGCCACGGCATCGATAAGCTGGCACTGAGCCTGGGCTATGTGGTGGTGTCCGAGGATGCCGTAGCCCATCTGGCCGCCGAGCCCACCGACCTGCGTGTGCTGAACCAATGGACGTACCACAGCCGTCTGTACCGTGCGGCCGTGTATGCCGGAGCGCAGGAGGACGTGGATCTGGTGCAGCTGGTCAGCTTCGGCTGCGGCGTAGATGCCATCACCACCGACGAGGTACGGCAGCTTTTGGAAAGCCGTGGCAAATTCTACACCCAGATCAAGATCGACGAGATCAGCAACTTAGGTGCCGTGAAGATCCGACTGCGGACCTTGAAGGCAAGTGTGCAACAGGCAAGCACGGAACGGAAAAAGAATAGGGAAAAGGCTTAAGGGACCCCATGAAAAATTACATAGAATTCACAAGTGAAATGAAAGAGACCTACACCATTCTGGCACCGAACATGCTGCCGCTGCACTTCCGAATGGTGAAGCAGATCTTACAAAACGAAGGCTACCGGATGGAGATCTTGGACTACCGTGGCACCGAGATCGCCGAGCTGGGGCTGAAATATGTCCACAACGACACCTGCTACCCGGCTATACTCTGTATCGGGCAGTTCATGAAGGCGTTGCAAAGTGGCAAGTACGACCCCCACAAGGTGGCGCTGATGCTGTTCCAGACCGGCGGCGGCTGTCGTGCATCCAACTATATTTCTCTGCTGCGGAAGGCTCTTGCCAATGCGGGACTGGAATACGTGCCGGTGATCCCCATGGGCGTGGCGGGCTATGAGACCCACTCCGGCTTCCAGCTCAGTGTACCGCTGCTGCACCGGCTGCTGTATGCGGTAAACTACGGCGACCTGCTCATGACCCTGGTCAATCAGGTCAAGCCCTACGAAAATCACCCGGGAGACGCAGAAGACTTAGCCTCCCGGTGGACGGATACGCTGGTGCGGGAGCTATCCACCGGCAGCATCCGCTACAGCCACATCAAGGAAAATTATACGAAGATCTTAGCCGACTTTGCCAAGATCCCCGTGACCAAGCGGACCGCACCCCGTGTGGGCATCGTAGGGGAGATCTACGTGAAATTCTCCCCGCTGGGCAACAACGATCTGGAAGCGTTTCTGGTGCGAGAGGGTGCCGAGGCGGTGATACCGGGGCTGCTGGACTTCTTCATGTACGTGGCGTACAACGGCGTGGTAGATGGGCAGCTGTATCCCGGCAACCTGAAAAAAGCCGTCACCGCCAAGGTCTGGAAGATCGGCTACAAGTTCCTACTGGGCAAGCAAAAGGATCTGATCGAGGCCATTCGGAAGGACGGTCACTTCCGTCCCATGACCCCCTTTGACCACACCATTTCTCTGACGGAAGGCTTTATCGGTCTGGGGACGAAAATGGGCGAGGGCTGGCTGTTGTCTGCGGAAATGTTAGAGCTGGCGGACTCCGGTGTATCGGGCATCGTATGTACCCAGCCCTTCGGTTGTCTGCCCAACCACATCTGCGGCAAGGGCATGATGAAGCCCATCAAGGAAGCCATTCCGGGCATCAACATCGTTGCCATCGACTACGACGCCGGTGCCACAGCCGTGAACCAGGAAAACCGACTGAAGCTGATGCTGGCGCAGTCTAAGCTGGTATGATATAAGATTCGGATAGAAAAAACGTCTCTGTAGTACAACGTACTGGGAGACGTTTTTTTGTATGCAAGCCGGATTTGTTATCGTTCCGTTTCGTCCATGTATTGGCTGCGGTAGAGGATACTGTCTTCCGCCGTTTCCATGGTGCCAAGCTGGGTCTTGTACGGATCTGATAATACAAAAGCAGTGCAGGAGAAACCTTCGTCTTCGCCTACACTGCATCCATTTTTATGAAGATATGTATGGGATCATCCTAAAAAGTGTATGACAATGCAAGCCCGATACGGTGCGCTAGGCACGGCATTACCGGACATATGGGGATGCATGGAAACCATACGAACACACGCAAACATCGTCATACCTCCTGTGGATTTTTTGTAGTTGTGGTGTAGCTACAGTATAGCACACCGGGCTCGTTTTGTCAAGGGCGTGCGGGGGAATTTTTTCATCATCATCCGTGTCGGATCATCCGTGTCGGATGGAACAAAAAAGCCACCGTCGAGACGATGACTTTCTTTACACACGATCGGGAACCACTCCGATTGTGTATGTATCTGGGAAACCCAGATCGAACTTTTCTGTTACACCTACAGTATAGCACACCAGCCCCGTTTTGTCAAGGGCGTGCGGGGGAATTTTTTAGTTTTCCACCTTCTGGAACTGCTCGATGAGATCCTCCATGTTGGTCAGTGCAGCCTTTTCCTTGGAGGTGTACCAGGCTTCCAGGTTCTCCTGCTTGGCAGAGATCATGTTTCGGCAGGCGTAACCCATCTGGTTGAAAGCGTCGCCGTATATGTAGGCAATATCCGTGATGAAGTTTTCCCGGATCAGTTCGATCATCTGGGCAGATTTGGCGTCTCTGGCATACTTTGCCTTCAGCAGCGTCTCATAGTAGGTCGGCAGTACATCGTTGTAGCCCAGGTAAGCTAAAGACTCCAGAACGGCGCTGGATACCTCTACCTTCTGGCAGTTCACCGGCAGACACATAACGGAAATAATATCGTGTGCAACAGAGTAGTAGTTCTCCTGCTGCTCGTCCAGCTTCGGGAAGGGCACGATCCCATAGGCATCGTCCATATCCCGCAGGCTTTCGGCGGTGTAGAAGAAACCGAACAGGAACATGGTAGTCCCTTCGGAGAACTTATCTCGGAACATAACATCTTCTTCATATTCCGTAGCATACTGATCTCGGCCCATGCCCAGACCACCTACAGTGTTGTAATATACATCATAGGTCTTCTTCAACGCATCCACAGCCCGTTCGGACAGTAGGCACAGCTTCGGCACATCGTTTTCATCCCGTTCGGTAGCTCTGACATCACAAGCGTACACGATCCCATCTACATTATTGTAGTCATTCAGGGAATAGCCCAGCTGGTCATCGATGCTGGGAGCATTGTCTCCATCCACATCGATCCACACTTCTTCCGCATATTTTTGCAGCAGATCATAGGTCCATTTGCCTTCCAGCACCACATCGTACATCGCATCTGCATCGTGGTAGTAGTCATTGTACATGGCCTTATTATAGTAGATACAGTTCATACATCTGGTGGAATCCACATGAACATCACCCACCATGCAGTAGATCTTGTCGTTACCGATGGTCATTTCCTTCATGTAGTCATAGTTCCACCAGGGCTGATCAAAGGACAAATACGGCGCATCCTTCATGTTGTAGTACATATTCTGGTACGCATACTTTGCCGCGTTCCACTGGATCAAGCTGAACATATCATAGGTGGTGTCCCCCGCCATGACCAGCTTTTCCAGAGTCGCACCGGTCTGGTCGGTGGTCACCTGGGAATCAAAATAGTCCAGCTCTACGTCCAACAGGTCTTCTACAGCGATATTGCGGTAGTAGAGCGCATCGTCCAGCGTTTCCCCATTGTTTTCGCCGGCCAGATTCAGATAGGTCTCCGCCACGGATACACTGGCAGTGGTGTACCAAATGGATACCGTCTCCCCATCAAAGGTCTTGCCCGCCGGCACACCGGACAGTAGCTCCGCTTCGGTCTCCACAGATTCGGTCTGGGTGGTGGAAGCATCGGTGGGATCGGCGGTGGTTTCTTCTGTTGTATTGCCGCAGCTTACCAAAGTAGGCAGGAGCAATAGGGCAGCAAAGAGACAGGATAAAATACGCTTACGCATGGTATTGTCCTCTTTTCATTGTAATTTGGGATATGGCTGGTATATGAATACAGTATAATACTTTATACAGTATAGCACACTTTTTCCTAAATTACAATAGTTTTTTGGAATTTGTGCAAAAAGAATTTGCGGTTCGTCAATTGTAATTATGCGAATCAACGAAAGTGATTTTGCCATGGCACCCTGCTGCGCTGCAACACAAAAAGCGTTCTCCCGCCCCATGACAGGGTGAGAAAACGCTTCTTTTTGTCAAGCTGTGAATTAGCCCTTGATGATCTCGCCGTAGCACTTGCCGAAAGCGCAGGCAGCGTTGGATTCGTCGGTGTCGATGTGCATAGCAGCCGCAAACTTGGGGCTTACACGAACGACTACGTCACCGAAAATGGTGCTTCTGCCGTCGGAATCGATCTTCACGGAAACGATCTCCTTGTCCGCTACACCGAAAGCCTCTGCATCGGCGGGGGTCAGGTGGATGTGTCTCTTAGCAGCGATCACGCCTTCGGTGATCTCCACTTCGCCGCAGGGACCAACGATCTTACATCCGCCGGAGTTGGCGATGTCACCGGATTCCCGCACAGGTGCTTCTACGCCCAGGGTACGGGCATCGGTCAGGGAAACCTCCACCTGGGTAGCAGGACGAGCGGGACCGAGGATGATCACGTTGGCGATGGACTTCTTCGGGCCAACTAAGGTAACTCTTTCTTCGCAGGCGAACTGGCCGGGCTGGCTCAGGGGCTTCTTTTCGGTCAGGGTAGCGCCCTTGCCGAACAGGATCTCGATATGTTCTGCCGTCAGATGTACGTGACGGGCGCTGGTTTCCACCAGAACGGTATTGGACATGATAAGTACCTCGCATATATTGCAAAATTTTGTCAACTTTATTATAGCACGGAAAGGTTGTGCTGTCAAGTGGGAGACGGAAAATCAAAGGGGAGAAATCCGGTGGCAGGATGGATCGGCGCATGGTGCGTGAAAAATATACAATTTCTCTTGACAAAATGTGCGTTTTGTGGTATAACAGTACGTGAAAACCATTTTTTGTCCAGTACGTATAGAAAGGGACTACGATCATGTCAAGACTACGCCATAGCACCACTGCGATCCTGTTGCTTTTAGCCATGCTGCTGTCCTCCTGCGCCGGGGGTCAGGCAACACCGGATACCACCGCCACCGACACCACACCTGTGGATACCACGCCTACGGAGACCGAGGAGCGCTCCGGTGTGCCGACGGGGACCGTCTTTGGCGGTCAGCAGGTGAACATTTTGTATGCGCCCACCCAGGCGGGGGACGAAAAGCTGTTTGCAGCCGAGGAGGAGACCGGCGACGTGCTGAACGATGAGGTCTACCGCCGGAACCTGACCGTTATGGACAGCTTAGAGGTGGAGCTTGGCTTTTTGGTGGAGGACCCCGGGAAGATCCTAGACTATGTCCGCAACTCCGTGCAGGCCGCCGACAACAACTTTGATCTGATCACCGGTGCCCAGTACCAGCTTGTGAAGATGATCAACGATGGGCTGTACCTGAACCTGATCGATACACCCTATATCGATACCACCAAAGCCTGGTGGGCAGGGGAATATATCGAGAACATCAACATCGGCAACGACCGGCTGTACTTTTTGACCGGCGACATCACGCCCCTGTTCCTGCGCTGGATCTCCTGCTGCTACTTCAACAAGACCGTGTACGAAAACAACTACGGCGATCCGTCTGCCATGTACGAGCTGGTACAAAACGGGGAATGGACCTATGACAAGGTCATCGAGCTGACGGAAGGGCTGTACGTGGACAAAAACATGGACGGCAAGACCGACAAGGGGGATATGCTGGGCTATGGCCTGTTCACCTCTGCGCTGGCGGACTCCATGTACCTGAACAGCGGTGCCAGCTACACCAAGCGAGATGCCGACGGTATGCCGGTGCTGGAGCCGGTGACGGAGCTGTCCGTGAAGGCCATGGAGAAGCTGTATGACATCTACTACACCAATCCGGCCTGCTGTATCTATGCCTCCGACTGGACGGTGTTCAACAACGAAGTGACCGCCAAATTTGCCCAGGACGAAATGCTGTTCCTGTTCGGCTATTTCTTCACCTCCGATTTCCTCCGGGACATGGAGAGCGACTACGGCGTGATCCCCTATGCCAAGTGCGACGAGACCGTGGAGGGCTATCGTGCGCTGGTACACAACGACGTGTCCATTTGTGCGGTGCCGGTGACCTGCGGCATTGTGGACACAGTCAGTGCCGTCATGGAGGAGCTGGCGTTCCAGGGCTACAAGAACACCTCTCCGGCCTATTATGACATCGTGCTGAAGGGCAAATACATGCGGGACTCCACCGATGCGGCCGCCGAGCTGATCGACCTGATCCACGATATTGCCTACACCGAGACCGGCTATGCCTACGCTTCCATGACCGCCGACGCCGGGTATATGCAGCGGAGCCTTATGGGCGAAAAATCCGCCAACATCGTGTCCAAATGGGCGTCCATCCAGTCCAAGGCAGAGGAAGCCATGGCAAAGCTGATCGAAAGCTATTCGGAGCTGGAATCCTAAAATCGCATCTCTATATCGAGGACCCTCATCTATCCCGGATGGGGGTTTTCTCATGCACAAAAAAAGCGGGAACGCAGCATAGCCACGCTCCCACTCTGTATTTCGTATTGCGATGCAGATTACATACCCAGTACGGCAGCGCCGATGATACCGGCGTCGTTGCCCAGCTTTGCGATCTTGATCTCGGTGCGGGGAGTGCCTTCTCTGGTGTAGGTCTCGCCCCAAACCTTTTCCATCAGGGGCTTCATCAGGTTGTCCCCTTCGTTGCACACGCCGCCGCCGATGGACAGCACGTTGGGCTGGAAGATGTTGATGATGTTCACGATACCGCAAGCCAGGTAGCTGATGTATTCGTCAACCGCAGCAGCACCCACTTCGTCACCCTGCTTCATGGCGTTGAAGGCCGTGCGCGCAGATACCTTGGACAGGTCGCCGCCGATCATTTCTTCCATAGCGGTTGCCTTGCCTTCTTCTCTTGCCTTCACGATGTAATCCTTCGTGATGTTTACCAGACCGGTAGCGGAGGAGTATGCTTCCCAGCAGCCCTTTCTGCCGCAGGAGCACTGTCTGCCGTCCTTTTCGATAACGATGTGACCCAGCTCGGCACCGGCAAAGTTGAAGCCGGTATATACCTTGCCGTCGATGACGATACCGCCGCCCAGACCTGTGCCCAGGGTGATCATCACGGAGATGGGTGCGCCGGCAGCAACACCTGCCATAGCTTCCGCCTTTGCAGCTGCGTTGGCATCGTTTTCGATATACACCTTCTTGCCATCCAGCTGTGCGGACAGGTTGTCGGCCAGAGGATACTGCAGGAAGGGGATGTTGTTGGCATATTCTACCACGCCGGTCTCGTTGTTGGCGGTGCCGGGGGTGGCTACGCCTACGAAGGCTACGTCGTCCAGAGAAATGCCGGCTTCGTCCAACAGCTGTCTGGACAGAGCGGCCATGTCGGCGATGATGGGATCCGCCCCACGTTCCGGCTTGGTGGGCACGCTGCCCTTCTTTACGATTTCAAATTTTTCATTTACGATACCGATAGCAATGTTGGTACCGCCAAGGTCTACACCAATGGTATACATAGTTTGTCCTACCTTTCGTATTGTGCGCCGTCTTCATCAAGTAAACAAGCGCCATTTGTTATATTATACAGAATACGCACAGATTTGTCAAGTATCTCCTACGGATTTCTCACGCAAGGATACTTTTTCGTCACGTTTCGGCATTTATTTCTTCCGATATACCGGGATCCCTTCCGTTTCCACTTCATGCCAGCCGGCCGAAACGCTCTTGCCGGTGAAGAAGTCCTCCCATTCTCCCGCCGGCAGATAGACCTTGCGGCAGTTGCCCTGACCGGCTGCAATGGGTGCCACCAGCAGATCGTCGCAGAAGAGGTATTCGTCGTCCATATTCCACACCGCCGGGTCGTCCGTCCAGTCCATGACCAAAGCCCGAACCGGCGGCTTGCCCGTTTCCTTGTACTGCCGGAACGCTTCGATGAGCCGAGGCATCAGGGACACACGCAGACAAAGCAGCTCCTTCACTTCCTTTTCGCAGTCCAGCTCCCGCCAGGGCACATCGGGACAGTACCAGGCATTGATCAGGCACTGGACGGAGAACACCACCACCTGCAGCCGCCGGAGCAGCTCCTCCTTAGAATGGGCATCTCGTACCTCCGGAGACCAGAGCAGACCGGAGAAGGGTGCGGTGGTCACGCCACGGATGAAGTCTTTGTGGTCATATAGGTCGCTGTACAGCACGAAGGGATAGGGAGCCGCCAATGCCCCCATGTTGCGCACCTCGGATAGGGTCTTTTTGTCTCCCAGTGCTTCCAGCATGGTCTGGACATACAGGGTACCAAAGAGGGAATGGTATTGTTCGCCGTCCATGCCGGAGGGGAATCGTGCGGAGAGGGGGAAGGACCAGGAGCCGGTGTTGTCGCTGGAGTCGCATTCGTCCAGCTTGAAGCCGTCTACACCGGCATCCACCAGGGTCTTCTTCTGGTAGTCCCGGAAGATCGTGCGGGCTTCGGTGGTAAAGTCCGGCACCACGCCACCCCAGACCAGCGTGTCCCCGCTATAGGGTGCGATCTCGTCGTGGAAGGGTGCGGTAGGATGGGTGAAGGCGTGCTGCCACAGGTTCACGTGGACGTTCCGCTTTTGCATCTCGGTCAGGAAGGCGGACGGATCCGGATACAGCTCGCTCCAACGATAGGAGCAGGAGTAGGTGTGGGTCTGCCAGCCGGGTTCCAGACCTAAGATGTGCAGGGGGATCTGCTTCTCCCGGAACTCGTCCACCAGGGCAAGGGCACGGTCGGCGGTGTATTTGGTGTAGCAGCGGTACAGCACGCCCAGCCCCCAGTCCGGCACATCACAGCCGCCGCCGGAGAGCATATTGTACTGGGAAACGATATCGGTGATGGTGTCCCCTTCGAAGATGTACACGTCCACACCGGCACAGGAGGGGATCTGGATGGTCATGACCTGCCCGGAAACCTCCCGAATGGCGTACAGATCGGTGGTGTTGTCCGCTGGCGTATTGGTGCTATCCGCCGGCGCATTGGTGTTGTCGTCATCAATGGTGTTCGCAGCCGCCTTGCCGTTATAAGCAGGATTCATTTGGCTGCCGCAGTAGAATTCCGCATACCGTGCCGTATCGATGTACATGCCCCAGCCCTTGTTGGTCACAAAGAAGGGCACCGGTGCATGGCTGTCTCCGGTCGGCACCACGGGGTCGGCATTGACGGAGAGCTTGAGCTTGCGGCCCTTGTGGTTGAACTGCTTCAGCTGCAGCCCAAAGCCGTAGAACTGGGTGTCGTTCTCGATGGGGAAGGACAGCACACAGCCCCGGTCATTGGTGCGGAACCGGATGGTCTCGGTGGGGAAGGACACAGGGGTCTCGGTGTAGGCAAAGCCCTTGCAGTATCGAGAGGGCACATGGGTCTCCGGTGTACCATAGGTGAGCTTGAACATAGTGGGTTCTCCTTTATTTATTGATGGATCTATGGAGCATCATGATTCATGATGGGTCATTCACAGCCTTGCAGCCGAACGATGGTATTGGGTTCCATGGTGATCGTAGTGGGGCAGGTGCGCTTGGTCTCATGCTCCGTCTTTGTTTCATCGGTGGTGTATGCGGTATATTGCCCGGCAAAGTCCAGCCGAACCTCTTTTGCGGTGGCACCGGGCTCCTTGGCATAATACACCAGCAGTGCCGCCATGTGTCCGTCTTCATCCCGTGCAGCAGCGGCATACAGATCGGGATCGTCGGTCTCGGTGTGCAGCGCAGTCCCCAGCCCATACAGGGTGTTCCAGCCGTAGAAGGCATAGTAGCCCTTCAAGGGACGGAGGGTGTAGAAATCGAAGATCCCGTTGAACACCACCGGTCGGGCATCGTAATACATGAGCATATCCACCGGTGCCCTCTGTCCCACGCAAAGCACGGCCGCATCGAACGCCGCTCCCTTCATGCCGATCATGGTCTCCACAGACCGTGTGAAGCCCTCGTTTTCCCAGCCCTCCACGTAGTTCCATTCGTTGCAGATGCTTTCGATCTCTCCATCGAATCCGGCAGCGGCGATCCGTTCTGCCACAGCCTTGGCTAAGGTGTCGATCCAGTGGGGGTCGGTGCAGTAGGTGTGCCAGGACACAAAATCGGGGCGCAGATTCTTTTGCCCCATGGACGAGAGCACAGCGGAGAGAAAATCCAGGTTGCCAGCCAGTGCCGGACCGCCGATCTTCAGGTGTGGGAAGCAGCTCTTGAGATGGGCAAAGGCGGTGGTGAAGAAGTCGCAGAACTGGTCACAGGTGCCCATCCAGCATTGGGGAGACAGATCCGGTTCGTTCCAGATCTCCCAGTACGGGATGTCGTAGTGGAAGCCGTCTGCCCAGCCTTCGGTGTAGTGCCGGATGATATGCTCGCAAATGACCGCCCACTTTTGGTAGTCCGCCGGGGGATACACGTTGTATTTTTTCACCGTATGCTCGATGCGCTGTCCCAGCCGATAGAAGATCTTCGTACCTGCTGCAATGGTGCTTGCCAGATACGCATCGGTGACGGGAAAGTCGTAGGAGGCGGGGTCAGTGGGGTCGGCAGAGAAGTCCCGGAAGATGGCGGTGATGTCCACGGTATGCTCCACGCCGTACTCCTCGTTGTAGGAGGCATCGTGGTTCCGGGCATAGGGAAATCCGGCGGCCTTGTAGGTATCAAAGTTGTTCTGCCGTCCCATGACCACACCGTTGTTGACAGCGTGCAGGGGCTTGATCTTGCCGGCAGCTTTCGCAGGATCGATATGGATCGTTGGCATAGAGGCACATCCTTTCTATGGTTTGTCCGATCATTCCATTTCCCAACCGGCAGCGTCGGAGGGCATCACCCATGCGCCCCGGGGAGACAGTGCCACAGAGCCCACCATAGGGCCGTCGGGCAGGGCACTGCGCTTGAACTGCTGGGTGTAGAACCGGCGCAGGAAGGTCTTCAGCCAGCCATCGATGATCTCGCAGGTAAAGCGTCCCTCGAAGGCGGCATAGGCTTCTCTGCGGATCTTCTCCGGCTCCTCCCCCCAGCGCACGAAGTGGTACAGGAAGAAGTCGTGCAGGTCATAGGGACCCACGATGTCCTCGGTGCGCTGGGCGATGTCTCCATCCTTGGGGGGGAGCAGCTCCGGGGACACCGGTGTGTCCAAAATGTCCCGCAGCACAGCGGCAAGCTTGTCCACGCCGCAGGTGTCCGCATAATACGCCACCACCCGCCGGATCAGGGTCTTGGGGATGCCGCCGTTGGTGCCGTAGTTGGACATGTGGTCGCCGTTGTAGGTAGCCCAGCCCAGTGCCAGCTCCGACAGGTCACCGGTGCCGATGACCAGAGCATTGGTCTCATTGGCAATGTCCATGATGATCTGTGTCCGCTCTCTTGCCTGAGAATTCTCGTATACCACATTGTGGTTCTCCGGATCGTGGCCGATGTCGGCGAAATGCTGGTCTACAGCCGCCTTGATGTCCACACAGCGGAAGGCGGTGCCAAACTGGTCTGCCAGATCCTCCGCATTGGAACGGGTGCGGCTGGTGGTACCGAAGCAGGGCATGGTGACGGACAGGATCTTGGTGCGCTCCCAGCCCAGCAGGTCAGCCGCCTTCACCGTAGCGATCAGTGCCAGCGTGGAGTCCAGACCACCGGAGAGCGCCACCACTGCACCGTTTGCGTGAGCAGCCGTCAGCCGTCTTGCCAGCCCATGTGCCTGGATGTCCAAAATGTGGGCACACACGGCGGCATGGTCGGCGGTGGCAGGCAGGAAGGGGCAGGGCTCGATGACACCGGTCAGGTCGGTCTCCCCCATGGGCAGCGGCAGCGGCGACTCCATCGTGACAGGGCGCAGCTGCTTTTTCATCCGGTCGTGGGTCAGGTGCTGCACGTCGATCACGGCGGTGGTGAGCTTTTGTCCGGCGAAGGGGCGTGCCTCAGCCAGCAGATCCCCGTTTGCGCCAATGAGACAGTGACCGCCAAAGACCATGTCCGTGGTGGATTCCGTCTCACCGGCCCCCGCCGTCACGATGGCACACACAGCCTGCCCGGAGATAGCTCTGGTGACCGCCCGGCGATAGTCGGTTCGACCGATGATCTCTGCTTCAGCGGTGGGATGCAGCACCAGCGTACCGGTGACCTCTGCGGTCAGATCCCCGCCAATGGCACAGGTGATGGAGAGCTCCGGCTGTGCGGTGCAGGTGAACCGGTGGGGCATAAGCGTTTCGGCACCGGCGAAGTACCGGGACAGGTGCAGCTCGTCGTCGGCCGAGAAGGTCTGCCGATACACATAGTCCACGATCTCACCGTCCAGCAGCAAAGCCGCCGCATCGTAGAGCAGTCCGTCCTCCCGCCGTGGCAGTCCCAGCACTACAAGGGTGCTCTTCCCCTTGGTGTAGGCAGCGATCTCCTCCAGAGCCGCCTGGGTCTCGGCAAGTAGCTTCTCCGAGAAGAACAGATCCCCGCAGGTAGCCCCGGTCAGTGCCAGCTCCGGAAAGCTCAGCACCTGTACCCCCGCTGCCGCTGCCATATCGATGAGGGAGCAGATCCCTTCCTTATTATATAGCGGTGCCCCCACCCGGATCTCCGGACAAGCAGCTCCTACCTTGACAAATCCATGTTTCATATACCGTATACCATCCTTTGCTTTCGCATATTGTAGCTATGTATAGTATAGCACCTTCTGCGCCGTTTTGCAAGAGGTTTTCGCAAGGGTTTGTGTCGGGCAGGGCGGGGCATAGGACGCAGGGCCTACGGCGGTCCGGTACCCGTGGAACGACGCATAGCCGACGGTCGGCACCCCTCTGTCGTTATGCAGCTGCCTATCGCTTGTGAGACCCAAAAAATACCAATATAACCTATAAAATACCAGTTTTGGCACCTTCTTGCAGGAAAAAAGCAAAATTTGTGTAATTTGCTGAAACGTAGAAAATTGAGGGCGATTTTTGTGCAAAATGCCTACGATTTTTTGTTCTTTTTCTATGCCCCATCACAGACACAACACTTGCCCGATTTTTGCTCCGGAAGAAAATGGGTAAAAGAAATTTACATAAAATTTTTGCATAGGTAAAGTCACCAAAATAAGCTGGAATAAACTGTGCAATAGTGACATGAAATTAGAATTTTGATCGGGTCTTTGTGAAAGAAAAAGTAAATGCGATTTACAACTCGTGAGAGTTTCAAATTGAGGAAAATCGAGGGATTTTGAAGGGGGGATGACGGGGAGAAAACGGAACTTTGTCCAAACGGGAAAATTCTCCCATTTTGCCCCGGATTTCCCACCAAACGGAACAAGTGCGGGCTATAGGGTGCTTGACTTTTTTGTGCGCTTATGCTATGATTATGGCATAAAATTCGGAGAGGAAGCGGGATGCGGTACGAAGAACGGCTGGCTTTGGGGTCGGTCGGATGCGGGCTGTGTCCAGTTCTCTCTGTTTCGGGGACGTACGCCACCGGGACTCGTCGCTTTTCTGCCGACATCGCTGCGGAAAATGACGGGTATGTCCGGGCAGGTCGTTTGCGCCTCCATTTGTACAGAGATCGGTGCCCTATGCTGTGGGAGGCTTCTTTCGGGAAGTCCCGCAGCGTTCCGGGGATCTCTCGGTACGATTGTGTTTTCTGCGGGATACCGCATCTCTACATTATTATGAGCACGCAAAAGGGTAGAGGAGCGGCATGCGGCAGGAGGCATGAACGACACCCCGAAGTGGGTCGGACTGTCCTTTGCCATCGGTCACGGCAGAGAGACGGATCCAAAATCAAGCAGGAGGAAGGTTCTATGAGAAAAACCACAAGCAAAAAGCTGACAAGCTTGGCTCTGGCGCTTCTGATGACGCTGGGTACCGCGGCGCAGGTCATGACCTATGCGGCCGATACCGATGCGACTGCCAAAACAGAAGACTCCGGACTCAAGGAAATCAGCGAAGCCCTTTCGTCCATCAATTACGCCGAATACCAGAAGCAGCATGAAGGCGTAGCCAGAGGCACATCCACCGTCACGGTAAAGGCTGTGGATTATCTGGAAGACGAGACCGATGCTACGGTAAAGGTCGAATCGAATTACATGGGCAAAAGCGGCCAGAGCCTGGTCATTCAGGATGATGGTCAGGTATCCTGGAAGATCGATGTGCCGAAGACGGGTCTGTATGCGATCAAGATCGACTACTGCTCCGTTTCCGACAAGACCAATTCCATCGAACGTACGCTGTACATAAACGGTAAGGTGCCCTTCTCGGAAGCACGTTATCTGCTTATGAAGAAGAACTGGGTCAATGAATACACCGACGGTCGGTTCAAGGTAGACGGCAACGGCAACGAGCTGCGTCCTACCCCCACCGTGGACCACGTATGGAAGGAATACGAATTCATCGACTCCAACGGCTACTATGCAAACCCCTTTGAATTCTACCTGGAAGCAGGCGAGAATGTGATCACCCTGGGTGCCGTTCGGGAACCTGTGGTCATCCAGAACATCACGATCTATCCCTACGAGGATAAGCTCACCTATGAGGAATATGCAGCCGGGAAGAGCGCCGGGTCCGATATGATCCACCTGGACGCCGAGATCCCTGCCGCTACCTCTGACTACACTGTGTATCCGGTTTATGACCGTAAATCCGCGATCACAGAGCCCCAGCACCACACCAAGATCCTGCTGAATACCATCGGCGGTGAAAAGTGGAACAAGACCGGCCAGTATGTGGAGTACACCTTCAACATCACAAGCGCCGGTATGTATCAGATCGTGCCCCGTTTCCGTCAGAACGAGATCGAAGGTATGTACGTCTCTCGGAAGGTTATGATCGACGGCAAGGTACCCTTCGAGGAAGCCAACTATTGTAAGTTCAATTACGATTCCAACTGGCAGGTGCTCCCGCTGAACAACGGTGCCGATACCTTCGAATTCTACCTGGAGCCCGGTGAACATACCCTTCGCTTTGAAGTGACCCTGGGCGAAATGGGTAGCGTGGTTCGGCAGGTAGCAGACGTTCTGGACTCCATCAACAGCGACTATCTGGAGATCCTGAAGCTGACCGGTGCGTCTCCTGACTCCTATCGTGACTACGGCTTCGGTCGTGTTATGCCGGAGGTCGTGGAAGACCTGGTCATCCAGTCCATCAACCTGAACGACGTTATCAAGTATATCGAAGCCAGCGGCGATATGAAGTCCTCTACCTCCGCTACTCTGACCAACATCGCAAGACGTCTGGAAGAAATGGGTACCGATGAAGATGAGATCGCTTCTAACCTGTCCAACCTGAAGACCGACATCGGTTCTCTGGGTACCTGGATCAACGATATCAAGAAGCAGCCCCTGGAATTCGACTACATCCTGATCCAGCCGGCCGGTGCTGAGCTGCCCAAGGCAGAGGCCAACTTCTTCCAGTCCTTTGCACACGAGATCAAGCAGTTCGTCGGCTCCTTCTTTACCGACTATAACTCTCTGGGTTCTGTGAACGCCGAAGACGTTGAGACCGACCGCTCCATCGAAGTATGGGCCGCTACCGGTCGTGACCAGGCGCAGATCATTCGTAACCTGATCGATAACTACTTCATTCCCGAAAGCGGCATCTCCGCCAACATGAAGCTGGTGTCTGCCGATACGCTGCTGCCCTCCGTGCTGGCCGGTGTAGGTCCTGACGTGGCACTGCCCGGCGCCGGTGCTGACCCCATCCAGTACGCTATCCGTTCCGCTGTATATGCCGTGAACCCGGAAGCCTTCGTGGATGAAGCAGATGCTACCGAAGAAGAAAAAGCCTTCAACGCCGAAATGCGTACCGTATTCGCCGACTTCGATGAAGTGGCTTCTCGGTTCACCGAGGCTGCCTTCATTCCGATCTCCCTGTACGGTAAGGTATACGGTCTGCCCGATACCCAGTCCTGGAACATGATGTTCTACCGGACCGACATCTTAGCTGACCTGGGCGTAGACGTTCCCAAGACCTGGGACGACCTGATGGCACTGGTTCCCGTGCTGCAGTTCAACAACATGGAAATCGGTCTGAGCCAGGACTACCAGATCTTTATGTACCAGATGAACGAGGACCTGTGGGCCGACGATGGTATGCGGATCAACCTGGACTCCAACAAGTCTCTGGAAGCATTCGAGACCATGTGTAACTACTTCACACAGTACTCTCTGCCCATCTCCTACGACTTTGCAAACCGTTTCAAGACCGGTGAAATGCCCATCGCCATCCAGAACTATACCGCATATAACAACATCGTTATCTTCGGTACTGAAATCGCAGGCCTGTGGGAATTCGGTCCTGTACCCGGTATGCTCGACGAAAACGGCAACGTCAACAACACCACCATGTCCGGTACCTCCGCCCTGGTTATGATGGCCGGTACCCGCGACGTAGCTTCCTCTTGGGAGTTCATGAAGTGGTACACCGACACCCAGTTCCAGGTTGACTACTCCAACGAGCTGGTCGCTATCCTGGGTGAAGCCGGTAAGAACGCAACTGCCAACATCGAAGCCCTGGAAGAGCTGCCCTGGACCTCCAGAGAGTACTCTCAGCTGATGAAGCAGATGAACACCCTGTCCGCAGTTCCCCAGTATCCCGGTTCCTACATCATCGGCCGGTATACCAACTTCGCATTCCTGGACGCTTATAACAACCATGCAGACCCCGTTGACTCCCTGCTGCAGTACATCAATACCATCAACAAGGAGATCAACCGTAAGAGAACGGAGTTTGACCTGGAGATCCTGCCGATCGGTTCTACCCTGGCTGACAAGAGAATGGGTCAGGTAACAGAAGCCATCGACGCTATGGATGAATCCACGAAGACGCAGAACGCTGCCGCGATCGAAGCTGCTCTGGCCGCTATCGAAAGCGAAGACATCGCCGCTCTCCGCAAGGCCGCTGGTGCATTCACCTCCTCCGCCGAGATCGCCGGTTGGTTGAATGACGCAGCGGATGCTCTGGAATCCTACCTGGACTAAGGTAGAGTTCTCCGGATCCAAACGTTTCTTCCTATCTATATAGGAAACCAAATCTTAAAAAAAGGAGAGCGTACATGTCTAAGAATACCGAAAAGCAAGTCAAAACACGTCGTGAAATGACAAAAGCAGAATGGACATGGTTTCTCGTTAAGAAGAACAAGACGGCGTACTTCATGGTGCTGCCCTTCATGCTCATCTTCGTGCTGTTCACCGTCGTGCCCGTTGTTGCATCTCTGTTCCTGAGCTTCACCCAGTTCAATATGCTGGAATCGCCGAAGTTCATCTTCATGGACAACTACATCACCCTGTTTTTGGATGACGAGCTGTTCGTGACCGCTCTGAAAAACACCCTGATCTTCGCAGCCGTTACCGGTCCCGTTTCCTACCTGCTGTCCTTCGTGGTGGCATGGTTTATCAACGAGCTGCCCCCCAAGATCCGTGCCATCGTGACCCTGATCTTCTATGCCCCGTCTATCGCCGGTAACGCATACCTGATCTGGACCACCCTGTTCTCCTCCGATACCTATGGTTGGGCAAACGCCATCCTGATCGAGCTGGGGATCATCGACACGCCTATCCTGTGGTTCCAGAACGCCGACTACGTTATGCCCCTGTGTATCATCGTAGCTCTGTGGATGTCTCTGGGTACTGCGTTCCTGTCCTTCATCGCCGGTCTGCAGGGTATCAATAAGTCCCTGTACGAAGCAGGCGCGATCGACGGCGTAAAGAACCGTTGGCAGGAGCTGTGGTACATCACCCTGCCTTCCATGAAGCCGCAGCTGATGTTCGGTGCGATCCTGGCTATCACCGGTGCCTTCGGGTTCGGTCCCGTTGTAACCGCTCTGGCCGGTAACCCCTCTGTAGACTACGTAGCCTACACCCTGAACCACCACCTGTCTGAGTACCAGGGTACTCGTTGGGAGGTCGGTTACGCATCCGCCATTTCCTTCATCATGTTCCTGATGATGATCGGGGCTAACATGCTGATCACGAAACTAATTTCAAAGGTAGGACAGTAACATGGCAAAGAAATTACGTACCAGAAAGCATGAAGTTGTCCTGAACCGTTCCGCAGGAGGCGACGCAGGTATCACCGTGATCCTGACCATCTTCGGTCTGTTCATGTTCCTGCCGATGTACTACACCATCATCCAGTCTCTGAAGCCTATGGATGAGCTGTTCTACTTCCCGCCCCGCTTCTATGTGGCTAACCCCACATTGGATAACTTCAAGAGCTTATTCAACTTGATGGCAGACTCCTGGGTGCCCTTCTCTCGTTACATTTTCAATACCGTGCTGATCTCCGTCGGCGGTACCTTTGGTAACCTGGTGCTTTCCTCTCTGTCTGCTTACGCACTGGCTAAGATCGACTTCCCCGGCAACAAGTTCCTGTTCCAGGTCATCCAGAAGTCTCTGATGATCAACGCCGTTGTAACGGGTCTGGTAAACTTCATCACCCTGTCCTACATGGGCTGGATCGATACCTACCTGGCTCTGATCATTCCCGCATGGGGCTCCACCCTGGGTCTGTACCTGATGAAGCAGTTCATGGAAACCAACGTAACCACCGAGGTTCTGGAATCTGCTCGTCTGGATGGTGCAAGCGAGCTGCGTACCTTCTGGTCCATCGCAATGCCCATGGTAAAGCCCGCATGGCTGACCCTGATCATCTACTCCTTCCAGGGCCTGTGGAACATGGGGCAGACCAACCTGATCTACTCCGAACAGCTCAAGACCCTGAACTACGCCATCAGCCAGATCAACGCCGGTGGTATCGCCCGTTCCGGTTCCAGTGCCGCCGCAACCGTTGTCATGATGATGGTGCCGATCCTCGTATTCGTGGTATCCCAGTCCAACATCATCGAGACCATGGGCTCCAGCGGTATGAAGGATTAAGGAGGATAGCATGAAAAATATCAAGAAAAGACTCCTTGCCGGTCTGGCTTCTACGGTAGCTGTTCTCTCCATCGTTCCGACGATGCTCAGCGCCGCCGCTCCCTACGCCACCTATACCTACGCCGCAGACAGCCAGAGAGTACTGACCTCTCCCGCTGCTTACGTGCCGGACCAGGTGATCGACTCCACCTACATGGGTCTGGAAGTGGCCTTCGACGATCCGAGAGACATGTTTATCGGGCCTGACCTGAAAATGTACCTGGTAGACGCTGCCGGCAACCGCGTGCTGGTGTGCGACCGCTACTACAAGTTCCAGTTCGAGATCAAGGAATTCACCAACGAGCATGGTGTTCCCGACTCCTTCAACAATCCCTCCGGTGTGTTCGTAAACGACGATTACATCTACGTGTGCGACACCGACAACAACCGTATCGTGATGTTCGATACCGAAGGGAACTACGTAAAGATCGTAAAGAAGCCCGAATCCAACCTGTTTGAAGAAGGCTCCATTTACAAGCCCGTAGCCTGCGCCGTTGACCAGTATGGCCGACTGTTCGTAGTCTCCTCCACCACCTACCAGGGTATCATCGTTATCAATGACGACGCCGACTTCTTCGGATTTATCGGTGCACAGAAGGTAGCGATCGGTGCTATGGAGATCCTGTGGAGAAAGATCCAGACCGATGAACAGAGAGCACAGAGCGAAGAATACGTTTCTACTGAGTTCAACAACATCACCATCGATGAGGACAACTTCATTTACGTGACCACCTCCTCTATCGACGAATCCAACCAGCAGAACGCGATCTGGTCCAAGTCCACGTCCTCTGACTACGCACCTGTTAAGAAGCTGAATGCTTCCGGTGCCGACGTTATGAAGCGTACCGGCTTCTGGCCCCCGTCTGGTGAAGTTTCCATCTCCAACCTGTCCACCTCCACTATCACCGGTGCTTCTAAGATCATCGATGCGGCTGTAGGTCCGGAAGGCACCTGGTCCATCATCGACGAAAAGCGTTCCAAGGTCTTCACCTACGACGACAACGGTAACCTGCTGTTCGTATTCGGTGACATCGGTAACCAGATCGGTAACGCCCAGTCCGTAGAAGCGATCTGCTACCAGGGCGATAAGATCCTGCTGCTGGATAAGACCAACGACAACATCATCGTGTACCGCCGTACCGAGTATGGTGACATGCTGCTGCAGGCACTGGAACACGATAACAACAGAATGTATGACAAGACCATCGAAGACTGGACCGAGATCCTGAAGCGGAACAACAACTTCGATAATGCATACATCCAGATCGGTAAGGCCCTGTATCGTCAGGGTAAGTATGAAGAGGCCATGGAATACTATAAGGCCGCATACGAAACCACCAACTACTCTCTCGCATATAAGGAAATCCGTAAGGAATGGGCTTCCGCTAACTTCTGGCTGATCCCTGTGGTCATCGTTGTAGCCTGCGTGCTGATCGCTAAGTTCTTCGGCTACGCTGCAAAGGTGAACAAGAGAGCCGCTCTGAAGATGGGTCGGAAGAGCCTGAAGGAAGAGCTGCTGTATGCTATGCACATCATCTTCCATCCCTTCGATGGCTTCTGGGACCTGAAGCACGAAAAGAGAGGCTCCGTCCGCTCCGGCTTCGTGATCCTGATCATTACCATCGTAGCGTACTTCTACTCCTCCATCGGTAAGGGCTATATCTTCAATCCCCGTACCTCTTACGCCGACGTGTTCGGTTCCATCACCGCTGTTGTAGCACCGCTGCTGCTGTGGGCCGTTGCCAACTGGTGTCTGACCACCCTGTTCGAAGGGGAAGGCTCCATGGGCGACATCTTCACCGCAACCTGCTACGCACTGACTCCTCTGCCGATCATCATTACCATCACCACCCTGTGCACCAACTTCCTGGCTGCCAACGAAGGTGGTATCGTCACGATGCTGAACTCCTTCGCCTACATTTGGCTGGGTATCCTGGTCGTGATCGGTATGATGTCTACCCACGACTACTCTGTTGGTAAGAACATCCTGACCTGCCTGGCCACCATCGTTGGTATGGCATTCATCATGTTCTTAGGCATCCTGTTCTCCAGCCTTGTTGGTAAGATCATCATGTTCGTTGTACAGATCGTGGAAGAAATCAGCTACCGGATGTAAGTATAACGAGAGATAGGAGAAAAGATATTATGAAGAAAAGCAGAATTCTTTCGGCATTCCTGGCTCTGGTTATGCTCCTTGGCATGTGTACCACCGGCGTTTCCGCTGCGTGGGCTGACAAGGTCGATGAGGACGAAAACCCCATCATCGACTACATGACTAAGGTCTATGTAAACCCGGACAAGAAGCTCGCCGACATGATCATGGTGAAGGAAGAAAACGGCTACCAGATTTGGTTCGAAGAATTCACTGGTGAAGTAGCCGTGGTAGATATGGCCTCCGGTCAGACCTACTTCTCCAACCCCATCGATGTTGCTGCCACCAGCACCACCTCCGAAGCTGTCAAGCAGGAGCTGATGTCGCAGATCATCATCAACTATTTGGACAATGACGTATCCAAGGAAATGAACTCCTATAAGGAAGCTGCCCTCCGTGGACAGATCACCCTGAAGAACATCAAGGGTGGTATCCGTGTAGAGTACACCCTGGGTGAACAGCAGACCACTCGTCTGGTTCCCCGTCTGATCGAGGTCAGCCGGTTCCAGACCCTGATCTTAGACTACATTGAAAACGATTGGCTCAAGGATAAGCTGGAATCCTTCTACACCCTGAAGGACCCCTCCGCGCCGGAATTGACCGAACGTGGTATCATCGAAATGCAGTCCAAGTTCCCCATCACCATGGAAATGGCTGTATACGTATGTGACCCGGATATCAAGGCCAGAGAGCTTCGTGAGCTGGAAGAGATCATCAAGCAGTGGTGCCCTCTGTACACCTACGAAGAGCTGGACGCTGACCATAGCATGACCGGTTACGAAGGCGACGACGCTGCTCCGCCCCGTTTCCGTCTGGCTCTGGAATACAAGATCGTGGACGGCGGCTTTGAAGTTCGTCTGCCCGCAAACGGTATCGAATTCGACGAATCGTCCTACCAGTTCGACACCGTGCAGATCCTGCCCTACTTCGGTGCCGGTTCCAATACCTACACCGGTTACACCATGATCCCCGACGGCTCCGGTACGCTGATCCGTTTCGAAGACGTAAAGGGACAGACCTACAACGTGTCCGGTCAGGTCTATGGCGCAGACTATGCGTACCATGAGATCTCCGGTCAGCACGCAGAAGTAATGCGTTGGCCTGTATGGGGCGTTGTGACCAACTTCGGTGAGCTGGCTCCCGAAAAGGTGACCGCTAAGGCTGCCGATGCTGCCGCTTCTACGACCACCACGACCACCACGACGACCACCACTGCCGCCGACGACGAGGATCCCGGCGAACCGGTGACCTATACCAATGGGTATATGGCACTGATCACCGAGGGTGACTCCCTGGCGACCCTGATGACGGAGCACGGCGGTACCCTGCATCCCTACAATACTGTATATGCTATGTTTACCCCCCGTCCCTCCGACACCTATAACCTGGCAGACTCCATTTCCGTATCCGGCTCCGCGACCTGGACCGTTACCTCTGAACGGAAGTACACCGAAAGCTATCGGATCCGTTACTTCCTGCTGACCGACCCCGAGGTTGCTGCCGAAAAGAACCTGAAGAACACCTACGACGCCTCCTACCAGGGCATGGCACTGGCGCTCCGGGATTACTGGACCGGCAATGGCACCCTGACCAAGCTGGAAAACGTCAAGGAAAACATCCCGCTGTACGTGGAGACCTTTGGTGCTATCGAGACCCTGGAAAGATTCATGTCCTTCCCCATGGAAGTCGATACGCCTCTGACCACCTTCGAGGATGTGAAGACCATGTATACCGAGCTGACCGAGCTGGGCATTGGCAACATCAACTTCAAGCTCACCGGTTATGCCAACGGTACTATGGACTTCTATACCTACCCCGCTAAGCTGAAGTGGACCAAGGCTGTCGGCGGCGACGAGGGCTTTACCGATCTGGTGAACTTCGCTCGTGAAAACGGCTTCAACCTGTATCCCGACTTCGACTTTGCCTACATGAACTACAGCGATGCTTTCGACGGCGTATATCGTAAGAGAGACGCTATCAAGACCATCGATGACCGTTACACCGTACGGAGAGCCTACGACCCTGCGACCCAGTCCTTCGACCGGACCTTCGCTCTGTGTATCTCTCCCAAGTCCTATGAGCTGTTCTTTGATAAGTTCAATCCCGTCTATAGCGGATTTGGCAATACGTCCATCTCCCTGTCTACGATGGGTACAGACCTGAACTCCGACTTTGACGAGGACGAACCGTACCACCGCGAGGATAACAAGGCATACACCATCGACTTCATGCAGAAGATGGATGAAAGCTACGAAAGCATCATGGTAGAAGGCGGCAACGCATTCGTTATGCCCTACGTAGATGTGATCACCGAAGTTTCCCTGGAATCCTCTCAGTTCGTAAAGGCCAGCGAATCCATCCCGTTCATGGGTATGGTAATGCATGGTTCTAAGGTATTCACCGGTACCGCTGCCAACATGGAAGGCGATATCAACGAGATGATCCTGCGTTCCATCGAAAACGGCGCATCCCTGTACTTCATCCTGTCCTATCAGAACACCAACCGTCTGAAGGAAAACAGAAGCACCTCCAAGTATTACTCTGTAAACTACGAGATCTGGAAGGATGACGTTGCTATGTACTACACAACCCTGAACGAAGCTCTGAAGGATGTTCAGGACAAGTACATCGTAGACCACCAGTTCTTAGACGGCGAACGTATCCCCGATGAGGACGAAGCAGAAGCCGATGCTATCACCGCCGCACTGGAAGCAGAAGCCCTGGCAGAAGAAGAAGCTCTGGCTGCTGAAAAGGAAGCAAGAGCAGAACGTCTGGCAGCACGTCTGGCTGAACAGTACGGTATGGAAGCTGACGCAGATGAAGCCGAAGAAGAAGAAGAAGAAGAGGAAGAGGAAGCCGATGCTGAGGAAGACGAAGACAACGGCGGCCTGAACGAATTCGGCGAAGTGATCGAAGAAGAAGAAGAGGAAAAGGTCGTTCCCGCTAAGTATGCTACCACCAGCGGTTCTATCGTGTACGTGGAATACGAAAACGGCACCGGCTTCATCCTGAACTACAACTCCTTCGATGTTACCACTGAAGTAAATGGCAAGACCTACACGGTTGACTCCATGAACTTTGTAAAGATTGATTAAGAAAGGGGAGTGCAAGAATGAACGTAGACGCAAAGGCGCCGAAGAAGCAAAAGATCCAGATCGATAATGCTCCCGGTAAAAAGAAAAGACGTGTAGCCTCCCTGGAAGCTCGCAAAGCAAAAGCGGGTTGGATCTTCATCCTGCCCTTCCTGATCGGTTTCGTACTGATCTATCTGCCTATCATTTTTGACTCCATCAAGTACTCCTTCCACGAGATCCACATTCTCGTGGGTGGGGGGTACGAGTTGGAATGGGTCGGTTGGAAGAACTACTCGGATGCTATCCTGGTAGATACCTCCTTCGTAACGACCCTGGTAGCCGGTCTGAAGCAGCTGGTGCTGGATATCCCCTCCATCGTGCTGTTCTCCCTGTTCGTGGCTATCATCCTGAACCAGAAGATCGCCGGTCGTGCAGCGTTCCGTGCTATCTTCTTCATCCCCGTTATTCTGACCACTGGTCTGATCAGCGACATCGACGCCGGTAACACCATGAACGAATATATGTCCAATGGCTCCGGTATCGACGACGGTTCCGGTCAGGAAAGTGCTGCTACCGAGATCGTGTCCGTTATGGACGTCGAAAGACTGTTTGCCAACATGATGATCGGTACCGAGATCGTGGAATATGTTGTACAGCTGGTTAACAACATCTTCAACATCATCAACCGCTGTGGTGTACAGATGCTGATCTTCCTGTCCGGTCTGCAGTCCATCTCCCCCGCTATTTACGAATCCTGCTCCATCGACGGTGCCTCCGGTTGGGAAACCTTCTGGAAGATCACCCTGCCTATGGTATCTCCTATGATCCTTGTTAACTCGATCTACACGGTCATCGACGCGTTTACATCATCGGACAACAGGGTCATGGCGTATATCTCTACGGTATACGAGCAGGCGAACGGTAACGTGCTGTCCTCTGCTATGTCCTGGATGTACTTCCTGGTAGTTATCCTGATCATCGCAGCGGTCGCCGGTCTGCTGAGCACATTTATCTTCTATCAGAGAAGAGACTAAAGAAAGGAGGCTAAAACGATATGACATCCCCTACGATCAAGAAAGAAACCAAGAATAAGATCCGTGTGGAGTTTGAGCGGACTCCCCTTCTGGAAAGACTGAAGGCAAAGTTCATCAACCTGTACACCTTAAAGAGAGTGGTATGGTATCTGTTCCGCTTCCTGCTGCTGCTCGGTATTTCCTACGTAATCCTGTTCCCGTTCTTCACGAAGATCTCCTCCTCCTTCATGAGCCCGGAAGACTTCGTGGACGTAACGGTACGACTGATCCCCCGCAATCCTACCCTGGACACCTACAAGGCTGTTATCGTGGACAACAAGTACTTTGAAGCACTGCTGAACACCTTCATCCTGTCCCTGACCTGCGGCGTCATCCAGACCTTCATCTGCTGCTTCGTTGGCTACGGCTTCGCAAAGTTCAAGTTCAAGTTCAACGATCTGCTGTTCCTGCTGGTCATCTTCACGATGGTCGTTCCCCACGCAACATTGCAGCTGTCCCTGTTCATGGAATTCCGGTATTTCGACATACTTGGCATTATCAACTTCTTAGGCGGCGGTGTGATCGATGCGGTAAAGATCCTACCTTCCACCAGCATCAACCTGATCAACACCAACGCACCCCTGTACATCCTGTCTCTCACAGGTCTGGGCTTCAAGAACGGTCTGTTCATCTTCCTGATGCGGCAGTTCTTCAAGGGCATCCCGGACGAACTGGAAGAATCTGCTTACCTGGATGGTTCCGGCGTGTTCCGTACCTTCTTCAGCATCATCATTCCTCTGTCTGTGACTATGATGATCACGGTATTCATGTTCTCCTTCTGCTGGCAGTGGACCGACAACTTCTACTCCGAACTGTTCTACACCACCTCCGGCGACATCCTGCTGCCCGACATCATCAAGATCCCCAAGTCTCTGGATACGAACTATGCCGGTCAGGCCCTCTACACCTCTGCTATTCGTAACACGTGTGGTATCCTGATCCTGGTTCCCCTGATCATCCTGTACCTGTTTGGTCAGCGTTACATCGTTCAGGGTATCGAACGTTCCGGTATCACGGGCTGATCTACCCTCGCTTTTCACAAAAACCTCCTTACCTACCTGGGTGGGAGGTTTTTTGTTTCGCTGCCCTTTCCTAATGAATTTACGCAAAAGGACTTGTAAATGGGACGAATATGTGGTATACTTATAGTAGCGAGATGGGAGGACCATTTCGGCTGCGTTTGACTGATCAAACTGACAAACCAAATAGATAAGGAAGGTGAGATACATGGAAGATAAGAGAAACAAGCAAAGATGGGTGGTTGCGCTGATCCTGTCCATACTGTATCTATCGATCGCCGTGATGCAGTTTATTCTGAGCAAGTATCTGCTGGGGGGCATCAATTTGTTTACGGCATCTCTGTGGATCACCATGACGATCATACGCCGTTACGAATGGAAAGCGGCAGCACCGTTGTCCGAGGAGGAGTTATCGGCGCTCCACGATGAGACCGATGCGGAATGATCAGGATGTATAAAGAAAAAAGCAGCGATCCCGACAATGCTGGGTGGTCGTAAAACAGTAAAATTAAAAAATGGCGAAAACCATTGGTTTTCAAGGGGCGGCGTGACGGAAGTCACGCCGTTTCCTGTTTCATCAGTTCTTCCAGAGGGATGAATCCCAGTCCATCATACTTGATGTGGATGTGCTGGACACGCTTTCCGCTGGACT
>CAYXBQ010000030.1:0-32615 GCA_964463375.1 uncultured Ruminococcus sp.
TGTAACCTTTCCTGAACTCCCCGGCCTAGCCGGGGGTTTTCGGTATACAAAAAGATCACCGCTGCCCTGCTGCTGATGGCTATGCTTCTTTCCATGGCAGCTTGCGGCAATACCGAACAGGACGAAACCACAACCCAGGCGGATACCACCGCAGTCGATACGACAACTGTAGCAGAAGCCGAAGAAACACGAGCCATGCACGCCGTTCCCGATACGTTAGACTTTGGGGGAGAAAATTTTCTTGTCAATTCCTTCTCGTGGAATGCGTTTGAATACTACTTCTTTGCCGATGAAGCCAATGGGGATGCTATGAACGATGCCATCTATAACCGGAAGGTCAAGGTGGAAGAATACCTGAACGTTTCCATTGGACAAGAGCTGGAAGCACGTCCCGACTACAACAAGGTCAACGACAAGATCAAATCCACCGTACAAGCCGGGGATGATGTGTATTCGTTGGCATTGATCCACGTGATCTCTGGCGTATCCGAACTGGCCAGTACCGGTATGCTTTACAATTTTGATGTCCTGCCCTACATCGATACCGCTGCCGACTGGTGGAATCGGGCGCAAATGGACATGCTGCGGCTGGGAAAAAATTCCTACTACGGCGTATCGGATTACGTGATCCCCTGCCCATCGTTGGTTTTCTTCAATAAAGAGCTTGTAGCAGACCATGCACTGGACGATCCCTATACATTGGTGTATGAAGGCAAGTGGACACTGGACAAATTTGTGGATATGGCAACCTCCATCACGACCGATCTAAATGGGGATGGCAAATATACCACCGATGACATAGGCGGCGTATGTGCTTCGGACATTTCGGTATACACCTCCATCCTGCCCGCCTGTGACCAATTCCTCACCAGCAGAGATGCAAACAATCGGATCAAGCTGGACATGAACAACGAAAAGACCATCGATATTCTGGAAAAGGTGTACAAGCTTGTGGAAAATCCCGGTACACTGTATGTAGATTCCGGTTCCTTCACCATCGACACAGGCAGACTGCTGTTCTATCTCAGCACGATCTCCTATGCCGAAACGCTCCGGGACTGCGATATCGACGTTGGTATGGTTCCGTATCCGAAGTATGATGAGGAGCAGGAAAACTACATCTCCCACGACTGGGGCGGACTGATGTGCATACCTTCCTCTATCCAGAACCCGGAAAAGGTTGGGGCGGTACTGGAGTTGCTCTCTTGGGAAAGTGCCAATGAAGTCATTCCTGCCTATTATGATGTGATCCTTTCTGGCAAGCTTGCCCGTGACGAGGATTCGAAAAATATGCTGGACATTCTTTTTGACACCATCGCCTATGAGATCGGCGGTAACTACTTCGGCTTCTCCTCTGGCTTTGGCGATCTGTTCTACACCGTGGGCAAGCAGGTCATCACCAACAAATCCACCGACTTTGCATCCTGGTATGCGAAAAACGAAAAGGCGGCACAGTCTACCATCGACAAGTTCTACGAAGCACTGGAAAAGATCGAGAACTAACATATCCCACACCGCTGGTTCTATAGGGGATCGGCGGTGCTTTTTTGCACAAAAATATGGGTGTAATTTTGTTCAAGTACACAAGAATTCGTTTGTTCATTTTTTATTCACCACCCCCCCTAAGCCCGTTCACAATTTTATGCTATAGTGACGTTTGAACAAATTCTGCTGGAATCAAAGAAGGGATTTTTATGAAAAAGATCACCGCTGCCCTGCTGCTGATGGCTATGCTCCTTTCTATGGCAGCATGCGGCAATACCGAACAAGCTGTGGATACTTCCGCCGATACCACCGCTGCCGACACAACAGCACCCGAGACGGAAGAGACCAGACCCATGCACACCCTCGCCGAAGACTTGGACTTTGGCGGCGAAGACTTCAACATCGCTTACCCCGCTTGGCAAGGATACGGACATTACTTCTTTGCCGAGGAAGCCACCGGGGATGCCATGAACGACGCCATCTACAGCCGGAAGATCAAGACCGAGGAATTTTTGAACGTGACCATCGTTCAATCCGATGTAGGTGGGATCGCCGATGTCGCCAATGAAGTGAAAAAGGTCGCAACGGCGGGAGACGATGTGTATTCGCTGGCACTGCTCCACTGTATCCAGGGTGTATCCGACATGGTGACACAGGGGTACATCTACAATTTGGATACCCTGCCCCATGTGGATATGCAGGCAGATTGGTGGAACCGGAAACAAATGGACGTGCTGCGGCTGGGCAAGAACACCTACTACGGTATCTCCGACTTCATGATCCCCTGCCCCTACGTGATCTTCTTCAACAAGGACATGGTCACGGACTACAGCATGGACAACCCCTATGACCTGGTGTACGAAGGCACATGGACTTTGGACAAGTTCATTGACATGGCAGTCTCTGTGACCCAGGACCTGAATGGCGACGGACAATACACCATGGACGACGTAGCCGGTGTTACCTGCAACGAGATCTCCAAGTACATCCCCTTCATGACGGCAGCCGGCCAGTTCATCACCTCCACCACAGAGGATGGCAGGATCCAGCTGGCTATGAACAACGAAAAGAGCATCAGCATCGTGGAAAAGGTGTACAAGCTGATCTCCAATCCCGGTACGGTCTATAAGCCCACCAGTGACAAAGAAGCCGATATGTTCCCCATGGACAGCGGTCGGCTGTTGTTCCGTCTGTCCTCCATCGCCGGTGCGGAGATCTTCCGGGACTGCGAAGTGGACGTAGGGATCCTGCCGTATCCGAAATATGATACCGAGCAGGAAAACTACATTTCGCAGGACTGGGGCGGTCTCATGTGCGTGCCGGTATCCATCCAGAATCCCGAAAAGGTCGGCGCAACGCTGGAATATCTGTCGTGGGAAAGTGCCAACGATGTCATCCCGGCCTACTACGACAAGACCCTGTCCGGCAAGCTGGCAAGAGACGAGGACTCTGTCAACATGATGGACATTCTCTTTGACACCATCGCCTATGAAGTGGGCGGCAACTACTTTGGCTTCTCCTCCGGCTTTAGCGATCTGTTCTACACCCTGGGCAGACTGGTGGTGACCAATGGCAGCACCGACTTTGCATCCTGGTATGCGAAGAACGAAAAGGCCGCCAACAACACCATCGACAAGTTCTACGAAGCACTGGAAAAGATCGAAGGGTAAAAATAGCAAAGCAAAATAGGACCTACTCCGTTATGGGGTAGATCCTGTTTTTGGGTTTCGCCAAATCTTGTGCAAACTCGCTACATTCCCGCTGGATTTTTGTACCCTTTTCCCTGTTCTTCCTCTTGCAAAACGGCCGAAAAAAGTGTACAATAATCGTATACGGCGGGGATTTTTTCTCGCCGATTATCTTGTGTATATGTAGCGGAAAGGATCGACTATTTTATGCAGACACTGCTTGCACTGTCTATCGCTCTGTTCGCCGGGCTCATGATGTCCCGTGTGACTAAAAAATGGAATCTGCCTGCCGTCACCGCCTATCTGGTGGCAGGTATCCTGATCGGACCCTTCTGCCTGGGTCGGCTGGGCATCGAGGGCATCGGCTTTACGTCTCTGGAAAACGTGGAGTCCTTCAAGATCCTCTCGGATGTTGCCCTTGGCTTCATCGCCTTCACCATGGGCAACGAGTTCCGGGTGGAATCCCTGAAACAGGTGGGGAAAAAGGTCGTGGTCATCGCCGTGTTCCAGGCTGTAGTGGCGACTGTGTTCGTGGACATCGCCCTGTGCATCCTGCACTGTATCATGCCGGACAAGCTGCCTCTGTCTGCCGCCATCACGCTGGGTGCCATCGCTACGGCCACTGCCCCTGCCGCTACTTTGATGGTAGTCAAGCAGTATAAGGCGGAAGGTCCGCTGACCCGGGTGCTGCTGCCGGTGGTGGCGTTGGACGACATGGTGGGACTGGTGGTATTCGCCGTTTCCTTTGGCATCGCCCGTGCGCTGGAAAATGGGCAGGTGGATCTGGTATCCGTGCTGGTGGACCCCATCATCGAGGTGGTGGCATCGCTGGCATTGGGTGCGCTGATCGGGCTTGCCTTCCATTGGTCGGAGCAGTTCTTCTACTCCCGCAGCAAGCGACTGAGCATTTCCGTGACCTTTGTATTCCTGTCCGTGGCACTGTCGCAGCTGCACTTCACCGTCGGTCCTGTGACCATTGGATTCTCCTCTCTGCTGGTGTGCATGGCCATGGGCACGGTGTTCTGCAACCTGTGTGACTTCTCGGAGGAGCTGATGGACAGAGTAGACCGCTGGACAGGGCCGCTGATGGTGCTGTTCTTCGTGCTCAGCGGATCGGATCTGGACTTCGATGTGTTTGCCGATTGGGCGATCATCTTAGCCGGTGTGGTATACATCCTGTTCCGCTCCATGGGGAAGATCAGCGGTGCCGCCATCTCCTGCAAGTTCACCCACTGCTCGCCGGAGATCCAGAAGTATCTGGGGATCACGCTGCTGCCCCAGGCGGGTGTGTCTCTGGGCATGTCTCTGACCGCCATGAGTCTGGGCGAAGCGGGTGTGATCATCCGAAACATCTGCCTCTTTGCCGTGCTGGTGTATGAGCTGGTCGGTCCCCTGCTGACCAAGATCGCATTGGAAAAAGCCGGCGAGATCCCGGAAAAGCCCATGCCGGAACGAGAAAAAGCCAAGCTGGCACAGAAAAAATAAGAGCATATTGGAATCGAAAAAGCCTTTTCGTGGCATACACGGAGAGGCTTTTGTTGTGCTGTTTGTTATAGGGAAAAAACAAAAAAGCAGAGGTGTTGCCCCTGCTCTGTTTGCAAAAGAAGCCAATCGCCTACCGGTGACGCCAGCACATGACGCTTACTAAGAAAATAGCACGGGAGTAGGACTTACTGTTGACAGCTTTATTATATCATATGCGGGTGGATTTGTCAATATACAGATTCAGATTTTTTCGTGCAACGGGAAAAAGTATATGCCTTTCAGAACGCCTGTTTCCTTCAGGACAGTAATCACATCCGTATATGCATCTGTTACCATTTGTGAATAATAAATATTCGCAAAAATATCTGCAAGCTGGATCAATTTATTATCCTTGGAATCGAAGTAGCGCACATGAAACGGATTGGCAAATGCACTATCGATAAATTGTGTGTTCAAATACTGTTCTAAAAAGTTTCTGGCATCGGTGCGTTCGTTGCGTTCGTCCAATTGCAGGTTGCATTCCTCTGTCAATTCCAATACACCCTGATCCACAAAGTACTTGATCGCATGGTACAGCGAATAATTAAATGCTCTGGCTGTATTGCTGCAAAATGCATCCGTCAACAATGGATTACGAAGCACGATGTAGTACAGCGACAGGTTTTGCTTTTCACAGAAAAAACGAACAAAGTCTTTCTTTTGCTCTGCAGTCAATGCACTGCCTTTCAATTCAACAAACCTATCTCCGACAAACATCTTCTTTGGCTCTTTCGCATATGTATATAGGTTCTTCATACGAGAGGTAATATATCGTTTATAGGAATGTTTCAAACCTTTGTCATCCGTAGCCTGCACAAGAGCGATCACAAAATTATGCTTCTCATCGTTTTTGTTGTTGATCGAACCGGATTCATCGATGTACATATTCATACCATTCCACCTCTCAAACCCCACAATTGCAGCAGCGCCGCATATCGCTCAGGCACGGTCTACCGCCGCAACCAGTGCTGCCGGAGTATCCACCACCGCCACAGCCTTGTCGAATTCTGCCACATCGCCAAAGCCCCAGGTCACGCCGATGGTGCCCAGTCCAAAGGCTGCCGCACCTTCCACGTCATAGATCCGGTCGCCGATCATGCGCCAGTCCTGCAAGGTCTCGGCATTTGGCTCCGTCACGCCCCCACGGCGAAACAGCTCTGCCAGCACCAGGGCTTTTTTCGCTCTTGTGCCATCCAGACCGGCACCGCAGATGTGGGTGAAATATTTTGCAAGGTCGATGTTTTCCAAAATGCGCAGGGCAAAGGGCTCCGGCTTGGAGGTGGCCACGTGGAGGCTGTGTCCGGCGTTCTGCAAGGCTGCCAGCATGTCCGGGATGCCGGCGTACACCTCCACTCCCAGCACACCGGTGACGGCGTACTCTTTGCGATACACCTTTGTGGCCTCCACCGCTGTTTTTTCGTCCACGCCTACGAATTCCCGGAACGCCCATTCCAGCGGGGGACCGATGAACTTTTCCATATCCGGCAGCAGCGCAAAGCCCATCACCTCGAAGGTGTGCCGCAGTGTGCCCAAGATCCCACGGGAGGAATCGATCAGCGTACCGTCTAAATCAAATACAAGCTGCATGGGATCCCTCACTTTTCCTGTCCACGGGCAACCTTGTCCGCTGCCGACAAGATCCCCAACCGGGCGCTTTCGTAGGTCAGGCCACCTTGCAGGAAGGCGGTGTACGGCGGTCTCATGGGACCATCGGCAGACAGCTCAATGGATGCACCACCCACAAAGGCACCTGCCGCCATGATCACGGGATCGGGGTAGCCGGGCATATCGTAGGGTTCGGGGATCACGTGGGAGTCGATGGGAGAGGCGGCCTGGATCCCCTGGCAGAAGGCACACAGACCCTCGCCGGTGGCGCATTCCACCGCCTGGATGATGTCGCTTCTTCTCTGGTTCCACGCCGGAGAGACCTTGTAGCCCAGTGCATCGAACACGTAGGCGGTCAGGTGGGCGGTCTTCATGGCCTGTGCCACCGTGTGGGGAGCATAGAACAGGCCACGGAGCAGGTTCCGGTTTTGCCCCAGAGACGCACCGGCATCCAGACCTACGCCGGGACAGGTGAGCCGATAGCCGCACAGCTCGATGGCACGGGGGGTCCCCACGATGTAGCCGCCGATGTCCGCCATACCGCCGCCGGGATTTTTGATCAGAGAGCCCATGAGGATGTCCACCCCGTCTGCGCCACCCAAAGGCTCGGTGGTCTCCACGAATTCGCCGTAGCAGTTGTCCACCACCACATAGGGTGCCGGGATGTTCAGCTCACTGGCGATCTTGCGAACATTGGCGCAGGCCTCCCGGATCTGTGCTACGGTGAGGGTGGGACGGTCGGCATAGCCTTTAGAACGCTGGAGATGCACGATCTTGACCCGGCTGCCGTACTGGGTCATTTTCTCCCGGAGACCAATATAATCCATCGTCCCATCTGCCAATAACGGAATGGGATCAAAGTCCACGCCGAAGTCCTTCAGGGAACCGTCGCCGGGGTTGCCGTCCAACCCGATGACCGCCAGCAGCGTATCGTAGGGCACGCCGGTGAGGGACAGCATCACGTCTCCCGGCCGCAGCAGTCCGAACAGTGCCACGGTGATGGTGTGGGTGCCGGAGATGAGCTGGGGCCGCATGAAGCCGGTGTCGCCCCGGAAGATCTTAGCGGCCAGTGCATCGATGGTATCCCGGCCTCTGTCGCCGTAGCCGTACCCGGTGGAGGGCGCAAACAGCGATTCGCTGACCTCGGCCTCCCGGAAGCAGTCCAACACGTGCTCGGTATTGACCCGTGCGATCCGGTCGATGTCGTCAAATATATCCTTCATATCCCGCTCAGCCTGGTCACCCAGCTTGCGGATCTTCTCAGAAATCTGCATGATATGTTATCCTTTTTTGATTTTTGTTAAAATATTTTTGGAAATAGCGCAGCTATTTCTACCGCAATTCTTCATTTTTCATTTTTCCACCACTGCGCCGCCGCTTTGTGTACACGCATACACGGCACAGTCTGCCTGGATGCCATTCTCCGTCAGCATCACGTCTACGGTGGCAATGGCGGTGTCCACCGTTTCCATGTTGAACCAGAAGTTGCCCAGGGAATACACCACCGGTACACCGTCCACCACTTCCCAGGGCTGCAATACGTGGGGGTGGGAGCCGATGATCATGTCTACACCGTGTTCGATGAATACGTCACGCTTGGCGATCTGGTCGGCGTTGACGGCAGTGGAATTTTCTGTGCCCCAATGGACATAGGCCACCACCACATCCGCTTCACGGGCTGCCGTATCGATGGCGGTCAGCACGTCGGTCTCGTCGTACATGAGCAGGATGCCGGGGGAGCTGTCGGTGGCACCGGGAGTCAGGCGATATTTTTCCGCATTGGATGCAGCCACATAGGCGATCTTCATGCCCTCTGCCACAAAGCTTTTGTACGCCATGGCTTCGTCCCGGTTCGTGCCGCCACCCACATAGGCCACACCGACCTCGTCCAGTGCGGTCATGGTATCGAGAAATGCCTCTTCGCCATAGTCATGGGCGTGGTTGTTGGCCAGAGACACGATGTCCACACCCAATTCCGTGAAGATACCGGCGTTCTCCGGCTTGCCCCGGAAGGTGTACAGCTTGCCCGGCGTAGGGGAGCCACGGTCGGACAGGGTGCATTCGCAGTTCATCAGAGTGATGTCTGCCGCAGATAGCCAGCCACGGACGGTGTCGGAGAAGTGGTTCGTGATGTCGTCGCCCTTTTGGTGGTAGGAGCGCATATTGTACCACTGGTCCCCCAGGCACACGTCTCCGGTGAAGACAAGCCTTGCCTGCCCGTCTGTGTAGTCGGCGATGGGTTCGACACCGGTCAGCACATCCCGCCAGGCGTGGAAGGTGTAGCCGGTGATCCGATAAAAGGCGTTGCGGGCGGCGATCAGGGAATCACAATCCGCTAAGGCTTCCCCCAGCTGCACACGGATCTCCGGCGGCAGGGTATCCAGGTTTTCGGCAGTGAGCACGTCTGCCACGTCACTTTGCCGCAGGGTATCGTTCTCCGGCAGTGCGGCGATGGTCTGTGCCAGCTCGGCACCGGTGCAGGTGGGTTCGATGGGTGTTTGGATCGGCGCCGGTTCGGTCTCGATGGTTGGTTGCTCGATCGGGTCCGGGAGCGGGATCGTTTCGTTTGTTTCGTTTGTTTCGTGGGTATTGGTATGCATAGCAGGAGCCGTGCAGCTTGACAGCAATAGACCGCCGAGCAGCATGGCTCCGATCGTTTTTTGTAGGGATACTGGGTATGCCAAGGTATTGTTCGTCTTTCTTAGTTGTATATTATTTCTTCACGATGCTGGGCACCATGGTCAGGTCCATGGCGAATCGGCAGACCTTTTCGGTGGCATGGTCGCCCGCCAGCTGTCGTACGCACTGTTCCATGGCCGCCAGCCGTTCGGGAGCGGTGAGCAGCTGGTACAGGCATTCGTCGATGGGGCAGGTGATGGAGGCGGCACAGGCGGCACCGTTGTTCAAAAGGAATTCGGTGTTCCGCTGCTCCTGCCCGGGAATGGGGTTCACGATCACCATGGGCAGACCCTTTGTCAGGGATTCGGAGGTGGTCAGCCCGCCGGGCTTGGTGACGATGCAGTCGGCCGCATCCATGAGCAGGGATACGTAGTTCACAAAGCCCGTGGTCAGCACCCGATGGTGCAGAGAACCGCCGGCCACTAAGGCATCGATCTCGTCCTTCATCTCCCGGTTGTTGCCGCAGACCACGATCATCTGGAAGGCTTCGCTATAGGGGATGGCATCGATCTGCTTGACGGTGGCTGCCATATTGCCATAGCCCATAGAGCCGCCCATGATCAGGATGGTCTTTTGTGCCGGATCCAGCCCCAGCTTTTCTCTGGCTTCGGCTTTCGATAGGCAGTCTAAAAATTCCGGTCGGATCGGGATGCCGTAGGGGAGGATCTGTTCCTTATGGAAGCCCTTGCGCAGTCCCTGTAGCAACAGACCCGCAGCCGGGGTGACGACATAATCGTTCCGGGTGCAGTCCTCCCAATAGGGATGGAAGGTGAAGTCGGTGAGGATCCCCACGGTGGGCAGAGACAGCATATTTTTTTCCTTCAGGTAATCGAGGATCATCCCGGCAAAGGGGTGGGTGAACAGGATCACGCCGTAGTCGTCGCTGCCGATAAAGTCCACGATGTCCCCGGCAAAGGCCATATCCACTAAGTGTGTGGTGGCCGTTTCGGTGCCCTTGCGCTTTTCTGCCAGCCGGTAGCCCACTCGGTAGGCGTGCTTCGCTTTTTCCGTCACCAGAAGATAGCCCTCGGACAAAAACTTCGCCAAGGTGGGGGAGATATACTGGAAGGTATCCAGCACGGTACACTCGGCACCCTGCCGCTCGAATTCTTCCCGCAGTGCTTTGGCGGTAGAATTATGCCCTTCCCCAGCGGTGACAGACAGGATCAGGATCTTCATAAAGTGGGTACTCCTTTTCGTTTGTATTTTGTATAGGTGTGGGGTTTATCTCTTCTTTTTCACAACGGCATCCTTGCCTTTTTTCTTTTCTGCCATCGAATAGCCGAACCGCCCCAGCATGTCGCCCACTGCATAGTAGGTCCCGTGGGCATAGCAGCACAGGTTCGCTCTCGCCATGTCCAGCCGCCCCTCTTCGTCCAGCAGCGATTCATCCAGTGCTACTTTTGTAATATCCGCTAAGAACATATCGTGGGAACCCAGCGGCAGCACGTCCGTGACCTTGCATTCCAGCACCAGGGGACTTTCGGCGATCCGGGGGGTGGCAATCGTGGCCGCTTTTTCCTTGGTCAGACCGCATTTCTCCCATTTGTTCACCTTCCGTCCCGTGACCATGCCGCAGTAGTCGCAGACCTCTGCCATGGCCGCCGGCACTAAGTTGATGCAAAATTCCTTCTTCGCCAAAAGCAGTCCGTGAGAATGCCGCTCCGGGCGAATGGATACGTAGGTCTTCGGCGGCTCGGAGCATACGATTCCCGTCCAGCCGATGGTGATGATGTTGGCCTCCGCTTCGTCTCCCACCGTGACCAGCACCGCCGGTACCGGGGCAAGCAGGGTCCCGCCCTTCCATTCTGTCTTCATATACGCTCGTCTCCGTTCTCTGTCTTTCCTTCTTCCAATATAGCCAAAAATGCGGCAAGGGTGTCGGCGTGGTTCAGTCTGTCCCGCATCCGGGCACTGCCGCGCAGCCCATGGATGAAATAGGCCGCTCTGCCACGGGACTCTCGAATGCCGGTGGTCTCGCCCTTTTCGGCAACCACATCCCGCACCAGCCGTGCCGCCATATCCAAACGATCCTGCTCCGTGGGCTGGAAGGGCGTTTGTCCGGCGGCAGCCTCGGCGATCTGTCGGAAGATCCACGGGTTCCCCAGTGCGCCTCTGCCGATCATGACCCCATCACAGCCCATATCCAGCATGGTCATGGCATCTGCCCAGGTGTTGATGTCCCCGTTGCCCACGATCTCGCAGGTGGGAACATGGTGCCGCAGTGCCCCGATGGTGTCTGCCAGCACCTCCAAATGGATACCCGGTGTGTATAATTCTTCTTTTGTCCGGCAGTGGAGGCTCACCCGGTCGGCACCTGCCTGCGCCAGCATCACCGCCAGCTCCGGTGCATTGATGGAATTTTTATCCCAGCCCGCCCGGATCTTCACGGACAGCGGCTTGCCGTACTTTCGACATACCGGCACCACCGCTTCCACGATCTGTGCCGCCAGTGCCGGGGTACGCATCAGACCGCTGCCGTCTCCGTTGGAGGTGATCTTGCGCACCGGGCAGCCCATGTTGATGTCGATCCCGGCAGGTGCATGGTCGTAGGAGCAACCCGCATATCCACCGGTCAACAGGATCTCCGCCCCCTCCGCCAGCATCACCGGATCATGGCCGAACAGCTGGAACGTCACGTCTCCCTCTCCCGGCAAGATCCGGGCAAGGGTGGCGGTTTTTTTATCTCGATAATGCAATGCCGCCGCCGAGATCATCTCGCTGACCGTCTCCCGACAGCCGTTCTCCGCACAGATCCGGCGAAAGGGACCATCGGTGTACCCCGCCATCGGTGCCAAGACCAGTAGGGTACTCTGTCCCTGGGGACTTCGTTCACGGAGGCTATGCTGATTTTCATATGTCATGTGTGTACCTATTGTAAGAAAATTTCTTTTTTTGGGGGGTATGCTAGCCAATTATGGCTTGCCAACCATGGCTTGCCAATTATGGCTTGCCAATCATGGCTAACCCATTATGGTTCGTTTTTCTTTTTCCCCTCGGTCAGCCGGAACGCATAGTGTACCGCCAAATGGGGCAGTGGCGCAAACAGCAGGGTGGCAAAGAATTCCGGGATCAGCACATAGAGAAACGCACCGGGCAGGCTGACGCTGGGCATAGACAGTGCTAAGATCACCAAATTGAGCAGTCCCTTAGCAACAGCCGTCACCACCGTGTACAGTGCCCGCACGGCAAAGCCATCCCGAAAATAGTAGACCGTCAGCAGGCCGCAGATGTAGCCCACCGGCATATAGAGCAGCGCCAGCACCGTCACCGTGGCACCGCCTAAGGATTCGATGAGAAATGCCGCCACGATCCCGCTGACCGCACCCCATTTTTCCCGTGCCAGCATAGCGATAGCCACCACCAACGGCAGCATGAGATCCGGCACTGCGCCAAACGGTCGGAAGCGGGCAAAAAGGGTGGTTTGGAGCAGGGCAAAAAAGGAGATGAGCACCAAACAGACCAGCCCCCGAATGATCGACTCGATCTCGATAGAAGCCCCCAGCCGCCATCCTCGCAGCTTCTCCAACAAATGCTCCGGCAGTTTCATAGGATGCATACCTCCTTTCGTAAAGTTAGCGTAAATGCACGATACAAAAAATCGTTCACTCCAGCGACAGCGTAAAATCTGTAATGAGCATCACGTGTCCAATGTCTCCCGTTGGTACCGCACATTGGATGTACACCGTCTTCGTCCGGGTGTAGGGATTGACCTCCATGGAATGCACATACCCGATCACAAGCCCTCGTGGGTACACGTCTCCCGTACCTGCCGAAAGGATCCGATCCCCGATCTGCACCGTTGTGTCCGGCGACAGCTCCATCTTGATCAGCCCCTTCTCCGTCAGCTGGATGTCCCCCTGTGCGATGCCCGCTTCGCCTGTCCGCTCCACATAGGCACCGATCGCCGATTGCGCTTCTACAAGTGTAGTCACCATAGAGGAGCTGTACCCCACCTCCGTCACCTGTCCCACGATCCCGGCAGAGGTCACGACCGGCATACCGATGGCTATGTCCACGCCGGAGCCAACGTCCAGCTTCAGCATCGACGAATAGGTGCCGCTGGCTCGCCCGATCACCGAGGCTTCGGTCATGCTGTAGTCCATGTGCTGCCGCTTCATTTCCAGAAAGCCGCTCATCCAGGCGTACATTTCTTCCATTTCCCGATCGTCGTAGATCTGCGCCTGCAATTCCGCCACTTCTTCCTTCAATGCGATATTTTCTTCCACCAGCGCATCGAATTTGTAAAAGTACGCAGCAAAACCATCTACGGCATCCACCGCCGACTGGAAGACCTTCTGCATGGGGGTCAGCAGCACGTTCACCGCATCCCGAAACACAAAGGACACGCCCATTTGGGTGAACACCATGGGTACGATGGTCACCAGCAGCGCCAGCACGGTCATGATATAGAAAAATCGATTTTTGAAAAACTGTTTCATGATTCTATTCGTATACCCTTACCGAGTCCGGTATCGGATGCTGCCGTGGAGCCCTTCTGTCTCGATGCACCGACCAATGCCGATGACCACGGAGTCGATGGGACCCTTTGCCACCACGGTACGGATACCGGTGATGCGGGAGATCAGCAGATCCAGTCCCGCCAGCATAGCGCCGCCGCCGGACAGCATGATGCCGGTGTCATAGATATCCGATGCCAGCTCCGGCGGGGTATTTTCCAGTGTGGTACGGATGCTTTCCACGATATGCTCCACCTGATCGCTCATGGCCTCTCGGATCTCCGCAGAGGAAATGGACACGATGGCGGGCAGTCCGTTGAGCAGATTCCGGCCCTGCACGCTCATAGAGCCACGGTCGGCTGCCGGGTGGACGCTGCCGATGCGCTTTTTCAAGATCTCGGCGGTCACGTCTCCGATGAGGATATTGTACCGGCGTTTGATGTAGGCAATGATGGCTTCGTCCAGCTCGTCCCCGGCGATACGCAGAGATGTAGACAGCACGATGCCGCCCAAAGACAGCACAGCCACCTCGGTGGTGCCGCCGCCGATATCGACGATCATGCAGCCCCGTGGGTCATCCACACGCAGGCCGCTGCCGATGGCTGCTGCGATAGGTTCTTCGATCAGTGCCACCGACTGGGCACCCGCCTCCAGGGTCACGTCCTCCACGGCACGGCGTTCGACCTCGGTGACGCCATAGGGGATACAGATCATGACTTTGGGGCGGCTCATGATGGTATTGCCGGAGATTTTTTTGAAGTAGTGGTGGAGCATAGCGGCGGTGATGTCGAATTCGGCGATGACCCCATCCTTCAGAGGGCGCATAGCGACGATGGAGCCGGGTGTTTTCCCCAGCATCATTTTTGCCTCGCTGCCCACCGCCACGACCTTCCGGCTTTTGGCTTCCACGGCCACCACGGAGGGTTCCCGCAGGACGATGCCCCGTCCTTTCATATAGACCAAGGTATTGGCGGTACCCAGGTCGATCCCGATGCTTTTCATGTGCGATTGTCCTCCATTTTCCGCAGTGCTTCATACACGGCTGTGATCGGCAGACCCACGACGTTGCAATATTCCCCCCGGATCTCCCGCACGAACACGCAGGCCTGTTCCTGGATGCCGTAAGCACCAGCTTTATCGTAGGGGTTGGCGGTTTGGATATAGTGTTCGATCTCGTCCTCGTCCAGTGGGCGGAAGGTGACATCCGTCGTGGCAGCGAAGGTGATCTTTTGTCCCGTCCAGTCCCGCAGGCACACGCCGGTGATGACCTTATGTGTTTTCCCGGACATCAAGTGGAACATGCGGACAGCGTCGTCGTGGTCCTTTGGTTTGCCCAGCACCTCTTTGGTCTCCGGCACGTACACGACGGTATCTGCCGACAAGACGACCTCTCCGTCCTGTGGCGGCACCACGCTGCCCTTCAGCTCTGCCAATGCCATGACATATGCTTCCGGCTTTCCCACACAGTACGACACTTCCGATTCGTCCGCATACGACACCCGCACGCTATGGGCCAGTCCTGCCGTATCCAGTATTTCGTGCCGTCTGGGAGACCCGGAAGCCAGCACCAGCTTGTCATTCTTTCGTTCCATTTTTTCTTTTTCCATCCTTTCTGGTTTTGGTTCGCTTTAGGGTACGTTAGTAGTTCAAATCGTTTGGGAGGAGAGACGCACTTTTTGAAATAAAGCTTCACTGAGCGTAGCTCAGTGGGCAAAACTTTTTTGGCATTGTCCATGGACATATAGTTTGTGCAGGCAGAGCGTTTCCGATCTGGTTCGGGTGGCGTACGGTGTCGGTACGTTGGGGTGCAAGGGTGGGGTGTACAGCAGCGAAAAGAGGAGGATGTCCGTACGGCGCTACGCTTTGTTTGGGCTGGTTAGTGGAGCGGTCAAGCTCGGCTCTCGTTTTGTGATGCACTTGACGTAGTCAACGTGCACCGCCCAGCCGGTGTATTTTGTTTGGGTGCAGGATTTACCTACGTTAGTTTGGTTATCTTCCGTCTCAGCTACACGTTAGAAACAATTCGAAATAGCGAAGCTATTTTCACCGCAATCATTCATTCTTCATTCTTCATTAACGAACGATCCCACAACTCTCCACACTTCTGCCTTATTCCATTCTCCGTCCCACCAAAATTGCCAGTACTACGAAGAGAATATGCGATACGGTGATCCGTACGGTGATGCCGAAGGTCAGCGATAGGACGTGCAGGTCTACGGTGACGGGGGCGGCGGTGCCGAAATCCAGGCCGTAGGACAGCCACTGTAGCACGGGGACACCGGCGGTCAGCTCTCCCACCATGGAGCCCACCACGATCCCGGCGCAGACAAACAGCAGTGTCATCCAGAATCCTCTTCGCATTTCACGCACCTGTATGGCCGAAGCCGCCGCTGCCTCGTTCTGTTTCGGTCAGTGATTCTACTTCTGTAAAATCTGCACGCAGGATGGGCAGCACCAGCAGCTGGGCAATGCGGTCTCCCGGCTGGATGGTGACGGATTCGCTGCCCAAATTCACCAGACCCACGCAGATCTCGCCTCGGTAGTCCGCATCCACCACGCCCACGCCGTTGGACAGGGTCACGCCTTTTTTCACCGCCAGACCGCTTCGGGCCGTCAACAGCAGTACGCAGTCGTCACGATCGGGCTGGGCGGCGATACCGGTGGGGATCAGTGCCCGTTCGCCCGGTGCTAAGGTCAGTTCGGTCTCCAATGCGGCATACAGATCTGCCCCTGCCGCCAGCTCGGATTGATAGGCCGGCAGACAGGCATTGTCCCGCAGCTTTTGAATTTTGATTTGCATATCGTCTCCTTTGGTGGATCTCCACCATGCTTCTCTCTACTTGATTCGTTTTCCCACATGCCGCACGGCCTTTTGGGTATCCTGCAACATCGCCCGGATCTCCTCTGCCGATTCTATGGTAAAGAGGAATTCCCGGTGGGTCAGCGGGGGGAGCGTGTTCATTTTGTCGGCCATCCACAGGGGGAGGGTGTTATAGATCGTGGTCTCGCCGTTTTTCGCCAGCATGGGGAACACACAGCCGGTTCGATCCACCAATGTCCCCATACAGCCGCCACAGCTTTTGGTTCCGTTAGGCATGTTTGGCATTCGACCGCCCAGACCACCGCAGGGGATGTCCGGCTTCTTTTGTTTGGGCATTCCTGCTTTGGGTACAGCTGCCAGCACACAACGCTCCGTGCGCATCAGGGGGATATGGCCGTACACGATGGCACCGGCGGGGGTACCGTTTTCGGCAAGGGTACGCAAATTCCCCAGGGACAATTCCGGTGAGGCGGTCAGGCGCACGGCACCACGTCGGTACCACCAGTCCATGGCATCGCTGTTCCACAGGTTCAGCCGGAAGGAGCCCGTGCCGTGTAGGTGGTGCTGCTCCAGCAAATATAGCTGACCGGGGCTATGGAACCGCACCTCCCGGCAGCCCGCTTCTGCCAGTGCCTGCACCATAGCGGTCATCTGTGCCGTATCGAAGCACATGAGCGGCAGGTCGGCACCCACCATAGCAGGCACCGCTCCTTCCTTTGCCCAGCGCAGGTAGTCCGCTGCCGGGATAAATACGGTTTCAAAGAAATTTGTCATCTCGTCGCACCACTGCCGTCTGTCGGTCAGCACTGCGATGGCAGGAGACCGATCTCCCGGATAGGCAGTGACCGGGCAAGGTGCATGCTGATACGGTGTTCCCTTTTGTGCCGCTGGGTCATAGGGGAAGCGGGACGCACATACGGCGTTTTCCAACTGTTCTGCCCCCTCACGACGCAGGGCATTGATCGCCGATAGAGGCATCCACAGTCCCTCGCCGATCTGGGTCTTCGGCTGATCCTGCTCCCAATAGAAGGGCGTACCCCCCAGCTTGGTGAGATTTTTCAGCGCACCTTCTCTGGTGATGGGATTGCCGGTGGCCGCCTGGGGCATGTCTCCCGTCACAGCCACGGTGATCCCGGTGGGAACGTGGGTCATGGTCAGGGCAGCCGGTGCATTGGCCATGAGGGTCAGCTGACCCACACAGGCATCGGCCCGTCCGGACAGATCGAATTTGGTGACAGTCTCCTGCTGGGCCGTGCCGTTTTGCATTTGTTCTTCCGTGGTCGGCCGGATCCCGCCCATATGGCGATAGGCACGCACGTCCTCGCTGGAACGGAAGTAGCCATCGGAAAAGCCGCCGCGGGAGAACAGGGCATCCAACTGCCGCACTTCCTCGGGAGTGGCACTGCGTCCTTCGTCCAGCAATGTGCGGTAGATCCGGGTCACGCCGTACACATAGGGTGCCGGTTTCTGCCGTCCTTCGATCTTGAGGGACGCTACACCGGAACGGATCAGGTTGGGGATCTGTTCGGCTAAACACATATCCTTCAGGCTCAGGGGATAGGCGGCGGCATCCCGTGCCTGGGTATTGGGCAGGCGTTTTCGATCGGTGATCTTGTCCGGTGCGCCCGCAAAGGTGCTCTTTCGTTCCAGGCAATAGGCCATCCGACAGGGCTGGGCACATTCGCCCCGGTTGCCGCTTCTGCCGCCCATAGCCCAGCTCATGAGACACTGACCGGACACAGACACGCAGTACGCCCCATGCAGGAACATCTCGATCTCCAGCGGGCAGGTACGTACCAGCTCTGTCAGCTCCCGCAACGAGATCTCCCGTGGCACCACCATGCGGGTGAAGCCGTGGTCGGCTAACATTTGACCATCGTCGGCACGCATCAGGGTCATTTGGGTACTGCCGTGGAGGTGGGCTTCGGGATAGCGGCTGTGGATCTGGGCAGCGATACCCATGTCGGCGGTGATAAAGCCATCGGCACCGGCCCGGATCAGCGTCTCCACTAGGTTGAGCACGTCCCGCATTTCGCCGTCCCGGACACGGGTGTTGATGGTGATATAGGAGCGCACCCCCCAGCGTCTGGTCTCCCGAATGGCATCGGTCAGCTCATCGTCGTCGAAGTTCCGTGCCCGCATCCGGTTGGAGAAGGCCGCACCGCCAAAATACACAGCATCTGCCCCGGCAGAGATCGCAGCCGTCAGTGCCTCCGGGGATCCCGCTGGTGCCAGCAGCTCCGGCAGCTTAGACAGCCTAAGCCCCGCTATTCCGTTTTGCTTTTTTTCTTCCATAATATATCGTACCCTCGCTGGTGTCTGGATGGCAAACATAGCTATGCTGCCGTCTTCTTTATTTGTCTTCGTTGCCCCGGAGCAGAGACTCGATATAGCGGATCTTATCTTCTCTGGACATACCGCCATCCTGCCCGGCCTTTTTGCTATCTAAGTACTTTTCCAAGGTGCGGATCTTGTCCTCGGCTTCTTCCCCGCCATTTTCCCGCAGGGTCTGGCTCAGCTGGGCAAAGCCGTCGGTCTCCGTGGTATCGGTCTCGGCAGCGGCGGCACGGGCCTTTGTCAGCTCTTCCTTCATGTTCTGCATATTCACTTCGTACAGGGAAAGCTGTGCTTCTAAGTTGCGCACCCGGATCTCTGCCTTGAGCCGTTCGCTCATGGAATCGATGGCACAGAGCAGGGCTGCATCCAGTGTAGACGTACCGGAGCGGATACCGCCACGGAGGATGGATTCCATTTTCCCATTGACCTGGGACACCACGCTGTCTACAAAAGCGTCGGTCTCGTCCGTCACCAGGGTCAGGTTCATACCGGCGATCTCGATGTTGATCTTTCGTTTTGCATTCTTTTCCATATCGTTCACTCCATTCTTTATGGATCTCATTTTCGCATTGGAAACGGTCTTGTCTTTCGTTATGGGGCATTTTTAGGCATACTTTCCACCATAATCTCCATACTCTATAGTATACGCTACTCTGTCGCAAAATGGTAGAGGGAAATTATAAATTTTTTCATAAATTTTACGATTTCTTCAGAAGCGGTATGGTTTCCCCCTGTGCGGCGCATCCTATGAGTGCAAAAATGTTTTTTCGGGAGGAACAAACGATGGCGGCAAAATGGCTCACACTCCTGCTTGCGGTACTGCTCTGCGCCACACACACAGGTGCTGCACCGGCTTTGGTATCGGTATCGGACAGGGCAAAGGAAGAGATCGCCCATGCGGTGGCGGCGGAATGTCCGGATGCATCCTTTGGGGTGCAGATCGCATTGGCGGCGGTGATTCTACATCGGATGGAGCAAAATGGGCTCACGGCGGCACAGGTGATCTGGTCGGCGGATTTTTTGGCCTGCACGGATACGGGGCGTATCGCACGGCCGTCGGAGGAGAAAATATTGGCACAAGCAAGAGCGGCGGTGGGGTATGCCATAGATGGGCTGGATCCCACCGGTGGTGCGCTGGGCTACGGTGGGGGAGACACGGGACGGTCGCTACGGTCGGTTTGGTATGCGGATGGGGGGTATTTGTTTGGGGAATAGAAAAAGGATGCCTGTGGGGACATCCTTTCTATTCTCATTCCAGCATCATACGATACATATCGTCCAGGGTGTATTCTACAAGTGTTATGTCAAACAGAGTAGATTTATCGTATTTTGCAATTTCCGGTTTGTTTTCATAGGGTCGTTGTACGATCTTGAGTTTGGCAGTCACAATGGTCTTTTTCTCTGTCTGGTCAAAGGCTGTAGCCGTAAGCCAATGCTCTCTGCCAGCCGGTTCATCTCGCAGTTCGTTGTAAAAGATTTCCATTTCATAGGTATAAAGCCAGACGTGCCCGTAGACCGACCCAAAAGGATTGATGGCAAAATAGCCCTCGTTGTTCAGAGAATCCTCAAACCCAAAGGTACGCTTTTTCCCATTCCGGGAAATCTTCCTATGTAAACAGCTCCGCATTTTGTCCCCTGCTGATCTGTACGTCTTCGTTATCGGAAATCAGGGTACATGTACCGCCATTGTAAGCAAAATACAGGTTGATATTATACGTATCATCCGTACCGTACATACAACCCATCTGCGTGGTCACGGTTTCCCCAATCTGCATTTCGTGCATGCGGGAGTTATCCGTATCTGCATCGTATTCCAGCACACCGATGGTCAGTGGTGTATATCGTGCCGGGTCTACCTCCAACTCGGTGGAAGTGCAGGACACAAGACAGAACACTATAACAAACAGAATACAACTACGTAGTTTCATGGGAAAGTCTCCTTTCGCCGATAGAAATACTACCGTTGCCGATCTATGTCTATATCAGTGTACCATACCCTTGTGCCATTGTCAACAAGAAAACGACATCTGTGCGGTTTTCCACTGACTGCACAGATGTCGCTATATTCTTTTGGATGAGATGCACAATATTTCGCTTCACGACCCATCAGGATTTGTTTTACAAACCTGTGGATTTGTTTTACAAACCTGTGGATTCCTTTCAGGAACCTGTGGATTTATAATGCCGCAGTCCCATTTTCCAGAAGATCCCACAGGGGATGAGAAATACCCATGCGGCGATCGGGGTCAACGGATACCACCAATGGTCGGCCTGTCCGATGAGATACAAAAAGGGATAATACTGCACCGCCGCCAATGGTACGACAAACGTAAAGAATCGCAGGAGCCGCTTGCCGTAGATGGACATGGGGTAGGAGCCAAACTCCCGGCCGCCGTCGGTGAAGATGTTCATGAATTCTAACCCTTCCGTGGTGAAAAAGCAAATGGATGCATAGACCACGAACAGTCCCGAAAACAGCGCCATGCCGGAGAGCACCATGAAGCACAGGGTGAGAATTTTGTCCCACGTCCAGGTCACGCCGCTATGCGGAATGGCATAGGCAAACACCAGCACCGCCTGGAAAAATCGTCCTATGCGAGACAGCTCGATCTTGGTACACAGGGTCAAAAACACCTCGTTCCGGGGACGCACCAAAATACGGTCGAACTGCCCCTGGGACAGCACACCGGCAAAGGTGTCAAAGCCCCGGAAGAAGCACTCTGCCAGAGAAAACGCCATCAGCACGACCCCAAAGCACAACAGCACCTGCGCCGTGGTGTAGCCCTGCAAAACGTGAAACCGATCCATCAGCACCAGGATGGACAGCAGTGCCGTAGCAGAGCCGACAAACTGCCCCAGGATCGTCAGCACAAAGGAGGTCTTGTACTGCATCTGGGCACGAAGATGAACGGATAGATAATGAAAATACAGCTTCATCCCATCAACCTCCCTGGATCACGGCACGGCGAAGTGCCCGTTGCAGCAGAAAGCTCCCCAGCATCACCAGCACCACGAGCCAGAAGCATTGTAGTCCCATGCACCGCCAGATAGCTGCCCCCGCGATATGGCCGCAGTAGATCCGAAAGGGATAGTTCAGCATGGCGGCAAAGGGTGTGTACTCCAACACCGCAGCGATCCCGGCAGGCAAAAACGGCAGGGGAACCAGGTTGCCGGCGCAAAAATCCGTGATGGCGTTGAACACCATTCGCACGCCCAAGGGCTGCATGGTGTAAAAGGTGAAAATATAGATGAACATGACCAGCGCACAGGTCACAAGGGTACCCAGCACCATGGTGACAAGAAAGCCAAACAGTCCTGCCACACCGGCGGGCGGCAGCATCCCATAGGGTGCCGGTACCAGAGCCGCCACCAGCAGCACCGGCAAAAACCGCAGTGCCGCATTGGCCGTTCGCACGGATAGGGTTTTGGTAAACCACAGGGCATACAGGTTCAGCGGTCGGGTCAGCTCGTAGGCGATGTTCCCACCGGTGATGTCGGACAGGATGGAAGCGTCGGTCTGCCAGCTGTTGAACAGGCTGAGAAAGGCCTGTCGCAGCCACATATAGGTGGCGACCTGCGCCATACCCATGGGAAAGGCATCCGGGTCCCCTTCCCAAAAGGCCTTGTACAGCAGCACCGTGAACAGGCCCCAGGCAAATTGGGTGGAGATGCCCGCCAGTGCCGCTGCCCGATATTGGAGCCCCGCCGTGAACCGGATCCGGAAAAAGGTGATGTATTTTGGGAGAGAGCCCCATACGGATGTCTTTGTCATATGGCAAACTCCTTGTACAGCGACACCACCAGCTCCTCTGCCGTAGCACCGGTGACCGACAGGTCGGTGATCTCCAGCCGATTCGACAGCACGCCAATGGCAGCCGACACGCCCAGCACGGTGGTATCCACGGCAAATACGGTACGCCCCGGCTGTGTCTCCAGCACAGTCAGACCTACAGGTAATGGCTCGGTTTCCGTGCAGCTGCCGGTGTGGGTGACGGTGATCCTTCGCACCCCGGCGTGTTGGTTTTTCAGCGCATCTAAGGAGCCGTCCAGCAGGATATGTCCCTTGCCGATAAGCAGGATCCGCTTGGTCAGGGCCTCGATGTCCTGCATATCGTGGGTGGTCAGGATCACCGTGGTACCGTGCGCCTCGTTTCGGTGGCGAATAAAGTCCCGGACTGCGATCTTGGATACCGCATCCAGACCGATGGTGGGTTCGTCCAAAAAGAGGATGGACGGGTCATGGAGCAGCGACGCACCGATCTCGCACCGCATCCGCTGACCTAAGGAAAGCTGCCGCACGGGGGTACGCAAAATGTCGGATAGCTGTAGGCATTCGGTCAGCTCGTCTACGTTGCGCCGATACACCGCCGGATCGATCTGGTAGATGTCCCGGAGCAGCTCAAAGGAATCCAGCACCGGCACGTCCCACCACAGCTGCGACCGCTGTCCGAACACCACACCGATGTGCTGCACGTGGGCCCGCCGCTCCTGCCAGGGGATACGCCCGTCGATCCGGCAGATACCGCCGTCCATATCCGGGTGCAATATGCCGCTCATGATCTTGATGGTGGTGCTCTTGCCGGAGCCGTTTGGCCCGATGTACCCCACCATCTCCCCGTCGGCAATGGTGAAGGAAATGTCGTCCAGGGCCTTCAGGTCGGTGTATTCCCGCCGGAACAACGCCTTCACCGCTGCTCCCATGCCGCCATTTCGTCTGGCGACCCGGAAGGTTTTGGAAATGTGTTCGCATTCGATCATAAAAGAAAAAATCCCCTCCTTCGTTCACAGAAGATTTCTGTGTCAGAAAATTCTGCAACACACAAAAAACGTTCCCGCTTGGTACAAGTGCTTGGTGGGGAAGACGGCGTGGCATCCTCTGCAACTCTGAGAAGGTCACGGTCGGCAGGCACCACAGCGGCTTGATCGGACGATTTTGCGCCCGGTCGTTCGCTTGTGAGATGGAGCGAATGGGATAGAAATGCACAGACAAACGCCTGTAACAGGTTCATTATAGCACAGTATACAAGAGAATTTGTGACGCAATTGTAAATTTTCACAACGGGGCTGTATTGGCCCGGGCTATCTCAACGATGATGCAATGAAAAGGTGAGCCGTCTGTTGCACCAAAGCATTGCTTGGTCCAGCAGAGCAGACTCACCGGGTCGAGGGAGAGGCAACTTACTTTCCACTCGTAATTCCTATTTAGCAAAGGTGGCGGCCGCTTGGTCAATTGGCAGGATATGGGCTTACCAACAAAACAAGCTTTTGATACCGCTGAAAACGTTGCGTACGCCATCGGCGAAGGATTTCACGCCACCGACTACCGTTTTCGCCACTTCTTTGACTGCATTTCGAACCTTTTGTACGCCTTTGGTCACCAATTCTCCTACCTTGGAACCAGCCATGTAGCCGATGGTGCCGCCAATGAAGCCGCCTATGGCCGTGCCGACAGGACCTATGACAGAGCCTATGGATGCGCCTATGGCCGTACCCTTTGTGCTGGCGGCAATGCCGACGACCGTAGACACCGTGGTCTGCTCTATCTTCTCCACGCCTTCCTTTACCGTCAATTCGCCTGTTGCCATCTTGCCAACGATCTTGACATCTTCAATGGCGATATGGGCAATATTGGCGACCGTGCCGGCCGGGGTGCCTTTTGGGATCGCTTTGATGACCCCTTTTTCTACGCCCACCTTCAAGGCACCGGCAGCGGCGGTCTTGAAGGCAAAATCGGCACCGGAGGTAAGCGCTGTCTCTACCAGCTCTCCCCCCTCGATCTCCTCGCCGTTCCAAACCTTTTGTGCTACATCCATGCCAACGCCGATAGCAGCACCCATGAGTGCCGCTTGCCCTGCCTGCTTGCCAATACCGATCGCAAGGTCTTTGGCCTTGTATTCGTTCCAGTTCAGGTCATTCCATTTGCCGTTCTGCGCTTCCTCCTGCATTTCCTTGGCACGATCCTTGGTAAGGGGCTTACTGGTCGTACCATCCGGTGCTTCTATAACGGTCGTTGTCTTTTTGGAAATATCCTGCTCCTGGCCTTCCGGAACCAGCTTCTGCTGCCCGCGATAATCCCCTTCTGCAAAGGCCTTTGCCGTTGCCTCTGCATCCTGGCAATATTTGGACTGATACCGTCTGACCACCTTGCCGCTTTCATCGACGATGACGATGTCCACAGAATTTTTGTTATAGCCGCTGCCTGTCGGCTCGAGCACCTTGGCACGATAGGGACTGCCGGTCGCCTCTGCATTCAGGTTGAAGGTCTGCGCATGATACTGTTCCGCAATAAAGCCATCCAGGTTCGGATTCTGGCTGACGACACCCGCCTGCGTATGGATCGTGCGGTACAGAGACTCGTTTGCGTTGTTTAGCGCATCATCTAATCCCTGCAAATATTTCATCGATTCCTGGGTCTGCATGTGCGAGGTCGCTGCTTTGGCTTCGCTGGCAAACCAGGATTCCTTGCTTCTGCCATTGGAGATCGCTTTTTCCAAAGAGGCTTTCTTTTCCTCCTGTATCTGCAGTGTCGTTGTGATCTCCGTACACATCTGGGAGATCTCTTCGTTGCTGCGCTCCGGAAGGTTCTCTGCCATTTCCATCTCCAACCAATCGGAAAGGGGCATGCTATCCTTGTGTTCGATATAGCTTTCCATGAATTTCTTCTGGATCGGCTGCAGCGCCTGCCCTTCTGCTACCGTGATGGGGGGAGCAAGCTCTGCATCGATGGCAAGGAATCTATCATTTTCGGTATCTACCATTTCGATCCCTCCCTTTCTTTCGTCTTATCCGGAATGCTGGCAGGCTTAATATCGATCTTGCTGACGGTTTCCTTGATCTGCGTGATCTTATCCTTCAATGTACTGGAAATGGATTTGGTATCCTTCACAGAACGCAAAAGATCCTCCGTGGTGATGGTGGTCCTGCCGTCAAGGAATGCCGTCTCGATCGTATCCTTGACTACGGCCTCCAGGTCGGCACCGTTAAAGCCCTCGGTCTCCTTGATCAAGGCGATGGAGTCGATGGATTTGTTCCATTTCTTCCGCTTTTTCAAATGGATATCTAAGATCTTGCGGCGTTCCTGGCCATTGGGCAGATCCACAAAGAACAGCTCGTCGAATCTACCCTTGCGCAGGAATTCCGGGGGCATACGGGAAATATCGTTGGCCGTGGCTACGATGAAGACGGTGTTTTCTTTTTCCTGCATCCAGGTCAAAAATTGACCAAAGAGACGGGTCTTGACATCGTTTCCGCCGCCCTCTCCGCCAACACCGGCAAATGCCTTTTCGATCTCATCGATCCAAAGCACACAGGGGCTGATGGCCTCGGACAGCTTCAATGCCTTGCGCATATTTTCTTCTGATTCGCCCACGTATTTTCCCAGCAGGCGACCAACATCGAGACGAACCAGCGGGATCTGAAAGAGGCTGGCCGTGGCCTTTGCCGTCAAGCTTTTCCCGCAGCCGGGCATACCAATGATCATAATGCCCTTGGGAATATCCACGCCAAATTTGATGGCCTTATCCAAATTGGCAAAGACCTTTGCTTTTCTGCCCAACCATTCCTTCAGGTTCTCCAGGCCGCCGATGTCATCCACCGTTTCCGAAAAGGTGACGATCTCCAGCATGCCGGACTTTTTGATGAACTGCTCCTTCTCCTTGAGGATCAGCAGCTTGTCCTCCTGATCGATGCAGCCACCATCCTGATATGCCAGATTCAGGATCTGCTTGATCTGAAATTCATTCAGACCCTTGAAGGACAGAGCAATGTCGTTGATGGTATCTTCCTCCACCGTGATCTCCAAATCATTGATGAACTCCCGGAGCAGGGCATGGATCTCGGTGATGGTGGGCAGGGGAATATCAAACACGGTGATGTAGTTCTCCAGCTCCCGGGGGATCACGGTGATCTCGGAAATGATCAGGATCGTGGCACTGTAGTCGTCGTTGTAGAGGTTGTTTTCTGCGATTTTTTTCAGCAGCGCAATGATCTTGGGATCATTCAGCTCCCCATGCACGTCCTTCAGGATCAAAAATGTTTCTTGATCAAAGCCGTCATCCATGGTGAGCTTCAAGAACTGCTCTAAGCTGCATTCCCGCATGGGGCTTTTGGTCCGAAAATCCACAAGACCCAATGCGTTATTGAATTCCACGCATTTGGCAGCTTCCCCCACCTGTGCGATCGCATCATCGATCACCTTGAAATCGAAATGATTGATATAAATGATCGGGTGCAAGGCATCGATGTAGGAAGCCAAAATATTGACCGTGCTTCGCTTCATCGTTATACCTCCATATAGAACAGCCTACGGGTTTCCGAATTGCTCTTATAGTCGATGCCATCCAGAATGACAAACTTGTTCAAAATATCCGCACTGGACAGATCCCCACCGGACAGGCCGGCCGACCGCACATAGTCGCCGTCTCCCATGCTGATGATCATATACCGTTTGCCCTTTGGCTCCAGATCCTTCCAGTAGCCATCGGTCAGACCGGCAAAGGTCGTCAGGTGTCCCTTCAGTGCGCTTTCAAAATCCGACTGCCGGATCATCCTACAGATCGCTAAGAACATGGTCTTCTTGTCTGCATCAAGCTCCGTATCGGATACCGTAGTGCCGTCCTCGGTCGTGGTCTCTACAGGCAGATAATATTTGCGCACCTCTTCGTGCATCAAAAGACACATGATCGCCAGGGGGGATTTGCTTCGCAGCGTATTGAACAGGCTTCTATGGTCCAGGGACAGCACCCAGGCATAGTTCGCTGCGATCTCCGCCAGATTGGCCTTGATCACTGCCGCATCATCCGGATGGGCTAAGATCCCATCTACCAGCTTCCGGTATCCTGCTTCATAGTCCGCAAGGATCTGCGTGGTCTTCTCGTTTTCCTGTGTATAGGTAGCATATTGTTCTTTGCGTTCTTCCAGATACCGGAGCATATAGATGCTCTCTTCCGCCTTTTCCATATCCGTAGTAACATCAAAAATGCCGATCAGTGCCTTGATGATCTCCAGGGGCTCTTCGCTTGTGATGGCAGATACCTTTTCCAGCTCCGCAGTATATCCCCGTACCCGCAGCCAACGGTGGAGCAGCTTGTTATTATAATATGCCAGAATATCCTCGATCGAGAAATTGTTCTGTAGATCCTCAATGGTGCGCACAGGCTTTTCGTCACAAATGAGGTTGAATTTGATCGTTTTCGCCATTGATATTGTCCTCCCCATACTGCCGAATATGCAGCGAATATTTTTCCATAGCAAGTGACACAGCTTACCAGTATTATTATACCACCAACCTATGAACATTTCCACCGCTTCCCCCAAAATAGGACAAAGAACTCCTGTTTTTTCCCCTAGGCAGGAAAAACCGGTTGCATTTTTGGGCGATCCATGGTATAATGATAATATAACGATATAAGAAAAAACAAGGCACGCCCGCCATGGGTCGCCTTGGGAGAGGTATTCGAATGGACATCACGAAAACCCCTGTGACAAACGAAGCTGTACCAACGGAACAAGAGGCACCCCAAAATGTCGTGCCGCAAAGCGCAGAAACGACACCGGAAAAGCCGAAAAAGCAAAAGAAGCTCAAGGAAGCCCGGCGTGTCAAGAGCATTTCGCCTATGGCCTCGATGATCCCCTTTATCATGGTGGATCGGGTGGGTTCTCAGAACTTTATCTCCGACTCTCTCGACGTGGAGAAGCTGGAAAAATATATGAAGGAAAAGCAGCAGGCCGGCATGACCAACATCAGTATGATGCACATCATGATCGCGGCCTATATCCGGCTGGTGGCGGCTCGCCCTGCCCTGAACCGGTTCATCCGGGGACAGCGGATATGGACCAAGCGGCACGTGGATGTGTCTTTGACCATCAAGAAGGAAATGTCGTTGGAATCGCCGGACACCGTAGTGAAGATCAGTCTGCTGCCGGACGCTACCATCGAAGACGTGTACAATGCCTTAAACGAAAAGATCGTGGGGTACAGGGAGGATCCCGGCGGGAATTTCGACAGTGCGGCACGGGTGCTGAGCTATATCCCGGCGCTGCTGCTCAAGGCGGTCATTGCACTGCTGCGGGCCATGGACTATTTTGGGCTGATCCCCCGGTTCCTCACCGACCTGAGCCCCTTCCACTGCTCCTATTTCATCACGTCCATGGGCTCTTTGGGCATTCCGCCCATCTACCATCACCTGTACGACTTTGGTACCTGCCCGGTGTTCTTTGCCTTTGGTGCCAAGCGCCGTGTCTATGAGCCGGATGCACAGGGAGTCGTCAAGCGCAAATCCTACATCGACTATACTTTCGTTTTGGACGAGCGGATCTGCGACGGGTACTACTACGCCTCTGCCATGCGGTATCTGAAGAGCATCTTCCGCAATCCCTGGCAGCTGGACGAACCCCCGGCTGAGGTAGTACCGGACGTGGAGTGAAGCTCCCCCGAAACGGTAGGGAACTGCCTTGGCTGTTCCCTATGAGAGTTTGATATGAAGTCAGAAGTTAGAGGTACGCAGGAATGCCTATTGGGGTATTGCCATTGTTTTCTGTTTGTTCCTTCGCTGCAACACCATTTCATACACCAGACAGCTCGTATCGTACATACCGTGTACACGGCACCAAAGTACTATACACTGTATATATTTTTAAGAAACTTGAAAGGATGTGATGTTTCGTGAAGAAGATGCTTTGTTTGTTGATGGTGATCCTGTTGCTGACCGGCTGTGGTGGCAAAGTGGTAGAAACGGCACCTGTGTCGGATATATCCATGACAGATCCTGTGGAAACGATACCAGAAACAGCACTGGTCGATACCATTCCGGAAGCGGATTATGGAGACTACGATTTTCACTATATCACCGTACATTGGACTGGTACCATCACCGATCGTTTCCTGCGTGAAATGTATGCTGAGGAGCTGAACGGCGAACCCATCAACGATGCCGTCTGGAAACGCAATAGCTTCATGGCCGACCGACTACACGTGCAGATCACGGCAGAAGATGCGGTAGACCCCTATACGACTGTGCTCAGTTCGGTACAGGCTGGTGAGGATGCCTATCAGCTGGTAGGTGGACTCAAAAACGAATGCGCTATGCCGCTTCTCAAACAGGGTGTGCTGCGTGACTGGAGTACCTTATCTGCTTTGGATCTCACTGGCGCATGGTGGAACCAAGAGGCGATCCAGAAGCTCAGCATACAGGGACGACAGTATATGATGAGCGGCAGCATTCTCATGAGCGAGATCGACGACACCTTAGCTATGGTGTTCAACAAATCGCTGCAAACGGAATACGGCCTTGATGACATATACGATCTGGTACAAGACGGCACGTGGACCTTGGACAAAATGATGAACATGGTGGAACAGATCTCCGTGGACCTGGACGGCGATGGCAAGATGACCTTTGGCACAGACCTGTTTGGCTATGCGCAGGATCCCAATTCCATGGCGATCAACTGGTGCTTTTCCCTCGATTTGCTCCATGGACAAATGGTAGACGATAACACCTACGACTGGGGTCTAAATCCAGATCGGATCAGCACTGCCTTGGAACAGCTTTCGACCATGCTCAAAGGCAGCAATACAAATACAAAAACCGGATATTACGAAGGACTGGATGTGTTTGCAGAGGGCAAGATTTACATCTACGCCATTATCCTCAGCGCACTTGAGATCATCCGGGAAATGGAAGACGACTTTGGGATCATTCCCTATCCCAAGCTCGACGAGGAACAGACACAGTATTATAACCATGTGGGCAGTGCTTCACCCATTTTGGTGATCCCGATCAGCAATGTTTCCGACGATGCACGCACCGCTGCCATTCTCCACGCTTTGGCGGTGTCTTCTCACGAATATGTACGTCCGGTCTATTTTGAGAACGTACTCAAGGGAAAGCTCTCCCGTGACCCCCAGACCCAAGAAATGCTGGATATCATCTGGAAAAGTGCGACCTACGACCTGGGATATCTTTCCGGTTATTCTCCGGTAGGTACGATCCAGTCCCTCATCGTAAATCAAAAAACGGAATTCGCATCCAGCTGGAAGAGCGTAGAGAGTGGCTACACCAAGAATATGATCAAGCTTCTACAGGACGTGGCTGCTGAATAAAAAGTACACATCAAAAATATTGGCGGTGGGATATCGTCATTTGTATAGTTTTTATGTGCTTTCCCCACCTCCAAAGGTATATCGAAGTCGGTTACAACTACATATTGTGTGTTGTCGCCGTTGCATTTCTGCCTAGTATATCGTTTATGCATGACCGTCATGCATGACAACACTACAGATATATTGTTAAGTCTTACACATTTTCACAAAATATACCACTTCACCATGGAGGTCACACCCATATGATGTATGAAAACAACTGGGCATCGTTGAATGCACGTCCGGTGCCGGATTGGTTCGGCAAGGCAAAATTTGGTATCTTTATCCACTGGGGTCTGTACTCGGTGCCGGGCTACACCGGGCGTGGGCAGTACGCCGAATGGTACCGGGAGCAGCTACAGCATCCCGATCACCCGGTGAGAGCCTTCCACGACAGAGTTTATCCCGGCAAGAAGTACGAGGACTTTGTCTCCGGCTTTACGGCAGAGCTGTTTGATGCAGCCGCCTGGGCAAAGCTGTTCCGGGATTCCGGGGCGAAGTACATCAATCTGGTCTCCAAGCACCACGACGGATTCTGTCTGTATCCTTCCAAGTACGCCTGGAACTGGAACAGCTGGGATGTGGGTCCCCATCGGGACTTCTGCATGGAGCTGCGGGAAGCCATGGAGGGCACCGGCGTGAAGTTTGGCGTGTATCACTCGGTATACGAATGGGTCAATCCCCTGTATCTGGAAAACCCGGAGCGGTATGCCATAGAGCATCTGCATCCCATGCTAAAGGAGCTGATCGAGCGGTACCAGCCCTGGACCCTGTTCACAGACGGGGAGTGGGATCATCCCAGTGAAACCTGGCACTCCACGGAATTTCTCTCCTGGCTGTACAACGAATCCTCTGTCCGGGACTTCATCGTACCCAACGACCGGTGGGGCAAGGAGACCAGAGGACATCTGGGCGGCAACTTCACCACGGAATACGGCTACATCACCGGCAATCAGCGGATCGAGGATGTGGTGCTGGATCGACCCTTTGAGGAATGCCGGGGCATTGGCAAATCCTTTGGCATCAACCGGATCGAGACCACCGAGGACTACATGAGTCCCAAGGAATGTATCGAGACACTGTGTTCTCTGGTGTCCAAGGGTGGCAACTTCCTGCTGAACATTGGTCCGGCGGCAGATGGCACCATCCCGGTGATCATGGAGGAGCGACTGCTACAAATGGGGCAGTGGCTGTCCGTCAACGGTGAGGCGATCTACGACACGGCGGTATACACCAAGGAAAACGAGGACGGCGTGTACTACACGAAGAAGGGCGACACCACCTATGCGATCCTGAACCGGTTCCCCTTTGGCACACGCACCCTGGCGCACATCCCCTATCGTCCCGGCATGAAAGCTACATTGCTGGCAGCCCCGGATGCCCCCATCACGGTACGGGATCACGGCGGCAAGGTGGAATTGGTATTCCCACCCATCGACCCGGAAGACGTGCGGTGTCAGTGGCTGTATGCGGTGGAAGTGAAATAATTAGGCAAAACGATATACACAGAAAAAGGGCACTGGAATCGACCGGTGTCTTTTTCTATATACAATTTGTATCATCACTTCTTCCAACTAAATAGTCTAAGGATACATGATAATAATCTGCCAACCGGATCGCTGCCCATAAGGGGATCTCTCGTTCTCCTCTTTCATACCGCTGATACACCGTCAACTGCATATGCAATAACACTGCTATTTCGCGCTGGGTCAAATCATGATCTTCTCGCAGATCCCGGCTCCTTCTGTACACAGGCATCGTTGTACTACCACCTTTGCTATTCATTTGCAAAAATAGTATACATGAAAACACCGTTTGGTCACGGCAATCGCTTACGAAAAAGCGAAGACCTTGAGTAGATACGCATGAGAAAG